>QCDJ01000052.1 GCA_003280935.1 Prochlorococcus sp. AG-355-B23 | reverse complement strand
GAATTGGCTCATACATACATATCAAAAGGAAATTTTAATGAGGCTAAAAAAATATATATAAAACTAATTAAGGAGGGATCTAGAAATCATTTAGTTTTTGGGAACCTAGCTATAATTTTTGGTTTGGAAGAAGATCTTAATAGTATGTATGGTCTTTTAAAAGAGGCTATTAAAATAAATCCTAATTATCATGATGGTCATAATAACCTAGGTTTTTACTATACCAAGAAAAAAGATTATAAGTCCGCAATAAGTTCTTATAAAAATGCTTTAAATATTAATCCTTACCTTACAGAAACTTATTATAATTTAGGTGTCATCTATAAAAATAAAGGTGATATTAATGAAGCAAAAAAAAATTATAAAGAGGCAATAAAAATTAATCCTGGTTATTTTAATGCTCATTATAATCTTGGCTTGATATATAAGGAAAATGATGACTTTGATAATGCAATTAAAAGTTTTGATATAGCCCTCGGAATTAATCCTAATAGTTCTGAAACTTATAATAATTTAGGAATTATTTTTCTTAAAAAAGATAATATAGATAAAGCCATATTATATTTTCAAAAATCAATAAATTTGAAATCTGATAATCATGAGGCATTTAATAATCTTGGGATTTCATATGAAAGAAAAGGTCATTATGAATTAGCAATTGAAGCTTTAAACCGATCTTTAAAAATAAACAAAAATTATGCTGAAGCTTTTTTTAATCTTGGGAATGCTCAAAAGGCTTCTGGGAAAATTAATGAATCTATCATATCTTATTCCTCTGCATTGAAAATTAAACCAAATTATCAAGAAGCGCACTTTAATTATTCTCTCGTTCTTTTTTTAGCTAATAAATATAAAAATGCTTGGGAAGAATTTGAATGGCGATTCGTAAATAATTTTATAGTTCCTCATGTTGTTCCAACAACAAAAAAATGGGCTGGAGAAAAATTAAATAAAAATGAAAAATTGACAGTTGTAAGTGAGCAAGGATTAGGCGATACTATTCATTTTATGAGATTTCTTCCATATTTTGCAAAAATTGGCTACCAGATAGATTTTATAGTTGATAAAAGATTACATTCCATAATTAAAGCTTCGGATATAAATGGTAATCCAATTTCCCCTAACGAATTCAATAAATTGAGTCTTAATAAATGGCTCCCCTTAATGTCTTTAGGGAAAATTCTAGAAATTAATCCCCTATTGAAATCTTTTGATAGTCCATATATAAAAACGAATTATGAATTTGATCTGAAATGGAAGAGAAATTTATCTGCTGTAGATAAACCAATCATAGGGATTAATTGGCAAGGTAACAATAAAATTGAAATAGGTGCTTTTAAAGGTCGCTCTTTTCCTTTAGAACTGTTTTCCTCAATTCTTCAAGGCATTGATATTAAATTAATTTCTCTGCAGAAAGGATTTGGTTCTGAACAATTACAAAATTGTTCGTTCAAAGATAAATTTGTAGATTGTCAAGATGAAATTGAAAAAATATGGGATTTTCTTGAGTTATCCTCAATAATGAAGAACTGCTCTCTTATTATTACTTCTGATACTTGTGTTGCACATCTTGCAGGAGCGTTAGGAATAAAAACTTGGCTATTATTAAAAAAAGTTCCAGATTGGAGATGGGGTATTAATGGAAAAGAAACATTTTGGTATTCATCGATAAAGATATTTAGGCAAGAAAATGAAGGGAATTGGAAAGAAGTTTTATTAAAAGTTTCTGATGAATTGCGGTCAGAAAAACTCTAATAAATTTTTATTATTAAAAACAAAAGCTAAATTTTCTTTTTTAAATACTAATTTTGAATGTCTCATAATATTTACCACATATTTAAATTTATTTAAAAGGAAGTTAGAAATTGTCAGATGATGCATTCCCTCCCAAAGATTGAATAAAGCCAGAATAGATAATTTTTTTCGATTTTTTGGCAAATGTTGAGCTTGAGAGAATAGTATTAGAAGTACCATTACCTGCTCTAAATGAGGTGGAATTTATTGAATTTAATTGTGA
>QCDJ01000051.1 GCA_003280935.1 Prochlorococcus sp. AG-355-B23 | reverse complement strand
TTCAGACTTTCTACCTCTAATATGTGACTATGAGGAGAAACTATATGCGGCGGGAAGAATTCCTGGTGGTTTTATGAGAAGAGAAGGTCGCCCTCCAGAAAGAGCCACTTTAATTGCGAGATTGATTGACAGGCCAATGAGGCCACTTTTCCCATCATGGATGAGAGACGAAATACAAATTGTTGCCTCTTGTCTTTCTCTAGATGAAAGAGTACCAGCAGATGTTTTAGCTGTTACTGGGGCTTCAATAGCAACTTTACTTGGAGAGATTCCATTTTATGGCCCAATGGCTGCAGTTAGAGTTGGTCTTCTAGGAGATGATTTCATCCTAAATCCAAGTTATAGAGAAATAGAGAGAGGAGATTTAGACATTGTTGTTGCAGGCTCACCTAACGGAATTGTAATGATTGAGGCAGGTGCTAACCAGTTATCGGAGCAAGATACTATCGAAGCTATAGATTTTGGTTATGAAGCAGTTACTGAACTTATTAAATCGCAAGAAGATTTACTAAAAGATTTAGGAATAAAGCAGATTAAGCCATCTGCACCTGATGAAGATAAAACATTACTCTCTTATTTAGAGAAAAATTGCACAAAGCCGATTGAGTTAGTTTTAAAGAAATTTGATCTTTCAAAGGAAGAGAGAGATCTTGAACTCGAAAAAATAAAAGTTGAGACACAAGGAAAAATTGAATCCTTGAAAGAGGATAATCAATTAAAAGTTCTTCTTTCAGAAAATGATAAGTTATTAAGCTCAGACTTTAAAAAAGTTACTAAGAACTTAATGAGATCGCAAATCATTAACGATGGGAAAAGGGTAGACGGAAGAGATCTCGACGAAGTTAGAAAAATATCAGCTTCTGCAGGAATTCTTCCAAAAAGAGTTCATGGCTCTGCATTATTTCAAAGGGGTTTAACTCAGGTTTTATCTACAACCACATTAGGTACACCTAGTGATGCTCAAGAAATGGATGACCTGAATCCAAGCACTGAAAAAACTTATCTACATCACTATAATTTTCCTCCTTATTCAGTGGGAGAAACAAGACCAATGAGGACTCCTGGCAGAAGGGAAATTGGTCATGGAGCATTAGCCGAGAGAGCATTAATCCCTGTATTACCTGGGAAAGAGACATTCCCTTACGTCCTAAGGGTAGTTAGCGAAGTTTTAAGCTCGAATGGATCAACCTCAATGGGTTCTGTATGTGGCAGCACACTTTCGTTACTAGATGCAGGAGTTCCATTAAAAGCTCTTGTAAGTGGTACTGCTATGGGCTTAATCAAGGAAGGTAAAGAGGTACGAATTCTTACAGATATTCAAGGAATTGAAGACTTTCTTGGAGACATGGACTTTAAAGTTGCAGGTACTGATAAGGGTATAACTGCTTTACAAATGGATATGAAAATTACAGGCTTACCAGTTTCTATTATTTCTGATGCAATTAAAAAAGCTCGTCCTGCAAGATTACATATTTTAGAAAAGATGCAAGCGGCAATTGATAAGCCTCAAGAATCTCTTTCTCCTCATGCTCCCCGGTTATTAAGCTTTAGAATTGACCCTGAGCTTATAGGAACAGTTATTGGACCCGGAGGAAGAACTATCAAAGGAATCACTGAAAGAACAAATACAAAAATAGATATAGAAGATGGCGGTATAGTCACTATTGCTTCTCATGATGGAGCTGCTGCAGAAGAAGCTCAAAAGATAATAGAAGGACTAACACGAAAGGTGCATGAAGGTGAGATCTTCTCTGGAGTCGTAACACGAATAATCCCTATAGGTGCTTTCGTGGAGATCTTGCCTGGTAAAGAAGGAATGGTTCACATTTCTCAGTTATCTGAAGCAAGGGTTGAGAGAGTAGAAGATGTGGTAAGGCAAGGGGATGAAGTAACTGTGAGAGTAAGGGAAATTGATAGCAGAGGAAGGATTAATCTAACTCTAAGAGGTGTAGGACAAAATAATGGAATGTCTTATCCTGAACCAACTCCAACTCCAGTTGCTCCGCTTAATTAAAATCTAAAGAGGATAAATTTGATTTTCCTCAATAATTTTTTTTATTTCAAGACAAATACTCTCATGGGTAATCCTATTGCTTGTTGCGACGATAATACCGCCTTGTTCAAATCT
>QCDJ01000050.1 GCA_003280935.1 Prochlorococcus sp. AG-355-B23 | reverse complement strand
TTTGGAGGAGGGTACTTAAAACAAGTTGAAGATTACGTAAAAGAAATACTCAATATGTAATCTTTAACTAACCTAAATATGTCTTCTTGAGATTTTGTACCTTATCTAAAACAGCTTCACGATTTTCACTGGTACGAAGATTTTGCCAGCTCCATTGACCGACAACAATTACACCTAATAATTCTAGTAATCCAGGAAGAATTGGGAAAAAGTTTATCGTGTCAATGACAACTTTAATGATTATCTGAGCTATTACGACAACAGCAATTATGCCTGCTGCCTTGCCGTACTTACCCATTTGAGTCCAATCAACATTACCAAGGGTTTCGTTGACTTTTCCCATAACATCAGAGTATTTCTCTGAAAAACTTTTGGTTTCTGAGCTTGTATCGGAGCCGGAGTTTTGGTTTGACTCTGGAGTGTTATCACTCATGAATTCAGTAAACTTAATATATGAACCAGACAGTATCGGAAAAAACGTCTGTTGACTACCTTTTTGTTGTGCAAAATTCCGAACCGAAACATTTTGTATTTTTTAGAGGCCCTAGTATGTATGTTTCCTGAAGATATTTAAACTTAAAATTGATTTATAAAAACTTCACATTATCATCTAGTTCTAACAAAAACATTAATAAATCACAGTAAAAAGAAAAATTTAAAAGGCTAAAATTTTTATTTTAATTATTATGATTTCATAGTTTAGCTAGCAAAAATTAAAGGTTCTAAATGTCCCAAGATATCAAATTTAATTTCTTAAACTCTGATGAAGAAGAAAGATATCAAAAACATTTAGCCCTCAAAGATATAGGTTATGAGGGTCAACTCAATCTTAAAAATAGTTCAGTATTATGCATTGGAGCAGGTGGGCTTGGGTCTTCTGTTTTGCTTTATCTAGCTGCAGCAGGAATAGGAAGAATTGGTATAGTTGATAACGATCACGTTGAAAAGTCGAATCTCCAGAGACAGATAATTCATGAAACAAATACAATTGGTAATCTTAAAATTGATTCTGCCAAGGAAAGAATTCAAAGATTAAATCCAAATTGTGAAATATTAACTTTTTCAGAGAGAATTAATCCTAAAAATGCCCTAAGAATAATAAAAGGGTTCAAAGTTATTTGTGATTGCTCGGATAACTTTGGCACAAGATATTTAATAAATGATTCATGCCTTATATTAAATAAACCCCTAGTCTTTGGAAGTGTACAAGGCTTTGAAGGACAAGTGAGTGTTTTCAATTTATATGAGAATAGTCCTAATTTAAGAGACTTACTTCCAGAATCACCTTCAAAAAATGCTGCCCCTAGTTGTGCAGAATACGGTGTTGTGGGTGTTTCAACAGGTTTAATAGGAATTTTTCAGGTTAATGAAATTATCAAAATCATTTTAAAAAAAGGTGAAATTTTAGATGGGAAGATTTTAATTTTTGATCTATTGAATATGAATATGAAAAAATTACATCTAAAAAGTGATCAGTTAAATAAACAAATAAAAAATCTATCTCAGTTTAAGGTTTTTTATGAAATTGATGAATATTGTAAGAAGAATAATGAAATCAATACTATTAATGCTCATGAATTTAATAGTTTATACAGAGCAAAACCTAACAAAATACTTTTGATTGATGTCAGAGAAAATGAAGAATTTTCCACTTCTGCTATAGAGGGATCTATATCAATTCCCTTAAGTCATTTGAACCAAGAATCTGACTTAAAATTTATTCAGAAAGAAAGCTTAAATAAAGAGGTTTTCATTATTTGTAAATCTGGGAAACGTTCTAAAAAAGCGTCAAGAATATTGTCTCAATTCAAAATTGAATCAAGATCTATTGAAGGCGGCATTGAAAAGGTAAAAAAATATTGTGAAATTAATAATTTTAAGAATATTTAGTAATCTACACCTCTTTTCAAATCAACTCCAACATTCGCATAATGCTTATGACAAACCATTTCAGAGTAGACATTAGCAAGTTCAAAGTATGAAGGTTCATTTTTACACCTCCCAGTAATGACAACTTCTGTATCTGCTGGTTTTTTTAAGAGCGTTTGATGTATTGATTCCACAGGTAGCAGCTCTAAATCCACAGTTGGATTCAATTCATCTAAAATAATCGTTTTATACAAACCCGACAAAATAGCAGCTTTAGCAATTTCCCATGCTCTTTCAGCCTCAACATAATCAATTGGTTGTTGCTGACCTCTCCATACGATGGCATCTCTGCCTGATCGCAAATGATCTACTAAATGGGGGTAACTCTCTCTCAAAGCTTCTATAGCAGCATCTTCGGTATAACCATTCCCACCTTTTAACCACTGTAATATTAAAACTCTATGACTTTTATCTTGAGATATTCCTTTACCGATAGCTTGAAGAGCCTTACCAAGTGCACTTGTGGATTTACCCTTTCCTTCACCTGTGTAAATCTCAATTCCACCACTAGTACTTTGTCTGGTTAGTGTTGATAAGTCTCTTGTCAAACGTGGTCTCATTTCTGAATGGAGTTGAGATATGCTTACCAAAGAGGAAGGGGCTGCCCTTCCAGTAATAATTATTTCTAATCCATCTGGACGATTTTGAAGAGAGTCAACTACTTCATTGATGTCAAGCATTCCTAAATCAAGAACTGGGTTCAACTCATCTAGTACAACTACAGAATAAAGAGAACTAGCAATTGCTC
>QCDJ01000049.1 GCA_003280935.1 Prochlorococcus sp. AG-355-B23 | reverse complement strand
GGTGCTCATTTTTAGGTCCCAATAAGTAAATGGAAAATTTATAAGAACCCGGAGAAATAAATCCCAAATTAATTTCTTTTCTTAATTGACCATTTTTAAATGTTTCATTATTTATTTTAATAGGCTTAAGGGGATTTATTTCTGCAACTGGATATGATTCATGGTTGTGGATTGATAAATGAAAAATTGAATCTATTATTATCAGACCTTTAATATCAATTATTAGTTTCTCATTAATATCTAATATAATTACAGAACCAATAGTCTTATTATTAAGAATTACTTCAAAATTTTTAACTAAATTATTATTGAATATTTTTATTTTTGACTCTTTAGTCAAGGTATCTTGCATAGTACTCTCGTAGAGATCAAGTATTTCAGGAGGCGCCCCTGTTTGGATCATGTTGCCAGAGTTAAGTAGAAGGCATTTAGTCGACAACCTGAGCAATTGTCCACTGGAGTGGGAGACTAGTAAAGTAGCTGAACTTTGATTTATCTTAGCCAATCTGTTATAGCATTTTGCTCTAAAATAAGCATCTCCAACAGCTAAAACCTCATCTAGAATTAAAATATCTGGAGATATTGAAGTAGCCACTGCAAAACCCAATCTGACTTGCATGCCTGAGCTATAAGATCTTACTGGAGTATCGATAAATTTTTCAATTTCAGCAAAATCTATTATTTCATCAATATATTTCTTCGCTTCTCTTGCGTTAACTCCAATAGCAGCTAATCCAGCATATATATTTTCTCTACCAGTCAAAATAGGATTAAAACCTGCTCCAAGTGCAATTAAGGCTCCAATTCTTCCTTTTATAGTAATTTGACCTGTATCCGGTTTAAGAAGTCCGTTGATCATTTTTAAGAGCGTAGTTTTACCTGCGCCATTTCTACCTACTAACCCAAGACACTCTCCTCTTTTTAATTCAAAATTAATATCTTTTAAAGCCCAAAACTCCCTATCTCTTAATTTGATATCTGAGCTGGTTTTGTCCATTAGAGCTAATTTATTATTATTTCTGCCAAATATTTCTTTATTTAGATCTAAAACACCATATTTAAGGGATTTTCTTAAATCTCTACAAAACTTCTTACTTACGGATTCAACTTTTAGTAGCACTTCTTCAGTCATTTAAGCACTCATCCTTTCAATTAAAATAGGCATTGCTAATCGAAATATAGTCCATAAGAAGAAACCTAAAATTATAAAAAATATATTACTAATAAACCAAAAGATCAAGAATTGGGTTGGTTCACCAGTAAACCAGGCCCTAGAATTTATTATTAGTGGAGTTAAAGGATTAAAAATCATAATTTTACTCAATATTCCATCAGTACTTAATGGGTAAACAACTGGACTCAAATACATAAGAAACTGAGCAATCAGTGGGATTCCTCTCCCAACATCCTGATAAAGTATACCTATTGGCGTAAAAATCAAACCTATAACTGTTCCAGCTAATATAAGACTAATTATGCCTAGAGGTATTAAAAATCCGGAAAAATTTGGATATATTTTAAAAAATGGAAGTACTACTATTAAGATACCTATTTTAATAAGAGCATTAAATAAGGTTTGATATATTCCACTCAAAATAATTGACTCTCTAGGAAAAAACATTTTTGAGATCATTTCACGATTTCTTTCAACTTGTTGTAAAGGTGCAATAAGTGATTCGATTAGGATCGACCATAATAAAGACCCTGTAAAAACATAAACAGGATAAGGTAAAGAAGTATTTGCAACTTTTAAAACATTTGAAGAGCTTAAGAAAAGCCAAATTAATGTATTGGTCAGTGGAATAATCAGAGCCCAAAAAACACCCAGAAAACTTTGTCTATATTGTGCGCTTATATCTCTTATCGCTAATCGCCAAGAAAGTTCCCTTGATGCAATTAATTCTTTGATCATAGAATTAAATAACTTAAGTGGTTCAGCTAAATCACTTTTGGGGGAATATATTTTCAATTCGTCTTTCATCCTTTATTAAAAAGACCTTTAATAAATTTATCCTAAAAGTATACCAGAGGATTATTAATTAATTCTTTGGAGATAAAATTTTAATTCCTAATTTCAAAATATCTTATCTTCAAAATGTCTCTTGAAAACTCTAAAGAAGTTTGGGAAGATATTAAATACGGTTTTATTTTTCGATTTAACAGATAAAATATTGCAAGCTCAGTAGGAATAAAAGGGTCAAATGTATCAATAATTATATCTTTATTAGTTTTTTTAATAAAGGAATTCAAGATTTTAGTAAATAATTTTCTAGAAACTTGAGTTGAACCAGGATGAAACTTTAAAATAAATTGAGATGACTTGTAATTATATTTGTTATCAAAAAAATCTTTGAAAAATGACTCAATCAATTTTGAGTAATTTAATTTAGTTAGTCTTCCTGATTCTAAATAGGCTGCTGGTGAAAATATGAAAATATTATCTCTTTTGATCTCAAAAAATTTTGAATTATTTTCTAAAAATTTTGCTGCCTTATAAAACTTTCCTAATATAGATTGATGACGTTTTATATTATAAATCTCTAATTGATTAGTTTTGTTTTTGATATAGATATGATTTTGGTTGCAATTTTCAAGCTTTTTTTTAAGACTTGGATTTCTTTTTAAGAATTCATTTATTGTTTTATTTGATTTGTGTCCTTTTCTTAAATCATTTGGGCTATTATGTTTAATTCCCATACATTCGCCTAAAAGAGTTAATTTCGATAAACCAATTT
>QCDJ01000048.1 GCA_003280935.1 Prochlorococcus sp. AG-355-B23 | reverse complement strand
TATTAACAAGATACCAAATTACGATAATTGGAGTGTAATTACCGGAGGAACATTACCACCAGACCCTGCTAGGCTACTTGGATCTCAAAGATTTAAAAATTTGCTTAATTTATTTAAGTCATCTGGAGAATACGATATAATTTTGATTGATACGCCGCCATTATTAGGCATTGCAGATCCTTTATTGATATCAGAAGTTGCTGACGGAATAATTCTTTTAATTGGTTTAGGATCGGTAGATAGATCATTGCCAAGAGAATCAATAAATAAAATAAAATCTTTGGGTTTAAATTTTTACGGCATAGTTACAAACCAAACCCAAAAAAATATAAGCTTAGACAGAAAATATGGATACGGAGGATATGGGAAAAAATATGGTGGATATAAAAATTATGGATACTCTAATGCATATTACCCATTGTCTACTTATCAAAACTATAATCAAGATAAAGAAATTGACTCTTCAAAAGAAAATAACTCAATTAAATCCGAAAGTGATGAGGTAGAAAATAAAAGCAAGTTAAAACAATTAACTAATAATCTAAAACGGATTAAAAAAACATTAACAACTTGGCTTAATAACTAATATTTAATATTTAATATTTTTATATAATTTCTAAAATTATGACTATTAAGATCAATTGGGTTTTAAATAACAAATTAGCGGTAGGTCCTGCTCCAAGAAAAATAGAGGACTTAAAAGAATTAAAACGAAATGGAATAAAGTGGATTTTTAGTTTATGTAGTGAAAATGAAGTTAATGTGGAAGTGAACTATAAGGAAAATTTTTCGTGCAAAAGAATTATACTGCCTGACCATAAATATAAAGAAACTCTTACAATTGATCAATTGAATTTAGCTATAAATACACTCGCAGAAATAATAGAATTTGGACCTATTTATGTTCATTGTGTCGCAGGAGTTGAAAGATCACCTCTGGTTTGCATGGCTTGGTTAGTTAAACATCATGATTTAACTTGTACTGAAGCACTAGACTATCTAATGGATGTTAATACAGGAACTAATCCTTTGCCAGAACAATTCAAACTTTTAAAATTAATCAAAAATTAGAAAATCTAAAATATCATAATACTTATTTTTGAGAAGAAAAAGGTTACATTATGAGTAATACGAATAACATTATTAAAAAATAAAAGTCATTTTAAACCTTCCTCCAAACAGCTAATAATTTCCCTTGAAAAACAACTTCTTCTAGGTTTAACTCAATTGGTTCATATGCTGGATTTGCTGCTTCAAGAAATATTTTTCCTCCTTTTTTAATAAAATACTTTAATGTTGTTCCTAATCCTGGAACCATTGCACTCACAATAGTTCCATTTCTAAGAGAATATGAATCTGCAATAGGCTCCATCAAAACCATGTCTCCATTCATAATACTTGCATCTATCATAGAATCTCCATTAACTGTAAGTGCAAATACATTTTTCTTTTTTAGAACATCAGAAATATCTAAATTCTCCTGAACGTCAGAAAAAGTTTCAATTAAACCTCCAGCTGCTACTGAACCCATAATTGGGACTCCTTCAATAATTTCATCAACTATTTGCATTGTCCTTGCTTTACCTTCTTGCCAGGAGATGTATCCCTTTTCTTGCAAATGCTTTAAGCGACTTTGAATTGGAGCAGGGGATTTTAATCCCATAGCTTGCATCATCTGCCTAATAGATGGGCTATGTTTAAAGTTTTTCATATAATCTTTTATCCATCCATATAGCTCATTTTGAGCCTGTGTAAGATTATCTCCTGAACAAGTTTCCATGAAACAAATGTACTCTAATACATTTGTACCTATTATTCGCTTAAATTGCAAGTTTTCAAGAAAGAAGACAAGATAAAAGCCCTTGCTGTACATGCATCCTATTTTCTGCTTGTTCAAAGATTCTACTTCTTTTACTTTCAATAACTTCATCAGTTATCTCTTTAGATCTATAGGCAGGAAGGCAATGAAGAATAATTGCATCTTTTTCAGCATTTCTTACTAAATTATGATCAATAGTAAATCCAAGAAAGTCTTTATCTTTCTCTTTTTTTTGACTTTCTTCTCCCATAGAAGACCAAACATCTGTGTATAAAACATTTGCTCCACGTACTGCAGTAAAAGGATCATTAGTGATTTTCAATAAATCCTTATTTTCATATATTTCATAGGCTTTTTTAAGCACTAAAGAGTTGGGTTCATAACCTTTAGGACAAGCGATTCTAATTTCTACTCCTAATAATGCCCCACATAAAATAAGAGAATTTGCGACATTATTACCATCACCTATAAATGTCAAAACAACATCTTTAAAATCAAGAAATTCCTCATGAATTGTTAAAAAATCAGCTAATGCCTGACATGGATGTTCTAAATCTGTAAGGGCATTTATAACTGGCTTCGTAGACCACTTTGCATATTCTTCTATATCTGAATGATCAAATGTTCTTATTGCAATAACATCGCAATATCTACTTAGAACTCTTGCAGTATCTTTAATTGGCTCGCCTCTTCCTATTTGTGATGTCGTGGGATTGAGGTCAATAGTAGTTCCACCAAGCCTAGTCATCGCAACTTGAAAACTAACTCTTGTGCGTGTAGATGACTTGTCAAAAATTAATCCTAAAACTTTATTTTGAAGGTTAATATTTATTTTTTTATTTTTAAAATTATTTGCAATCTCAAAAATATTTAAAACCTCATCTGTGGATAAATCCAAGCTTGATAAAAAATTTTTATTGGCAAGCTTAATTGGATTTAACATCTTACTTTGTATTAAACCTAAATTGTACTATGCAGGCATTTTACTTTCTGCCAAGAGAGATTTAAGT
>QCDJ01000047.1 GCA_003280935.1 Prochlorococcus sp. AG-355-B23 | reverse complement strand
TTTAATTTAGCAATAAGATTTTCTACTCTATTTTCCATTTTATTTCTCTCACCAGTGACACCTGTAACACTTACTAAATAAGTAAAGCCTTTTGTATGATCTGATATTTGCTTCATTCTTTCAAAAGGAGTAGTTGGAGCTACCAATAAAACCAAGTCCATAGAATGGTTACTAACAATTTTAGAAAATTTATAAGCTTCCTCTAAAGGGAGATCAGGAACTATTAGTCCAGAAACTCCAGCATTAGATGCCATCTCACAAAACTTTTCAAAGCCAAAAGATAGTAATGGATTTAAGTAAGAAAATAGGATGATGGGAATATTTAATTTACCTTTTAAAGACTCTAAAAGTTTAATTACTTTTCTTGGGTTAGTACCTGACTTTAAGGCGCGAGAGGCCGCCACTTGAATAACTGGTCCATCTGCAAGTGGGTCACTATATGGGATACCTAATTCAATAAGGTCAGCTCCATTTTCTTGTAAACTCAACAAGATCTCAGAAGTTTTTTCAATATTGGGATCCCCAGCCATTATAAAAGGCATCAAAGCTATTTTTTTATTATTTTTCAACTCACAAAACTTCTCATCTATCTTAGATAAAGATTTATTTTTAGTAATTTGCATTTTTTTATCTTTCATGATTTTTGGATTTTTTTAATGAAAAATTTATGGATTTTTCTCTAAATCTTCCATTAGTTTTTGCTGTTCTTCCTTTGACAATGCATTGAATTTGGTTTCTAGTTTATCATTAACAACTTTTTCATACTCTTTTCTATAACGCTTCCTTTGTTCCATAAACGTCATTTTTCCATTTACAACTCTGTAAACATAAGATGATACCCAAGTAATGACAATCAAAATCAGGATACAACTTGAGAGAGTAGTAGCTGTAAAATTGTCGAAACCAATTTGCGGTGCAAATTTATAACTAATTAATCCTATGAATGAGATAAATAAACCTATTTGTATAACTTTACCTTTACTCAATTATTTAACCTTTACCACTTCCATTAAGTCTGAGATTTAAAAATGGAGAAAATAAAATTAGACCTGGGAAGAAGAGAAATACAAGGCCATAAATTCCTAATCTTTCAAATTTGCCCATAATATTCCACCTATTATTCATCCAGTAAAATAGTAATAATGGAATAACCAATAGATAGGTTAAGATAATTCCAAGATAAGCAATTAAAGTAGCTAATGAATTATTGAAAAAACTTTCCATTTTGATTTATGGTTACTTAGTTAAAACATAACAACTATTGGAAGTTATCGTCAGAACTAAAAATAAATAATTTAATAATGGGAGTGGGGGGACTTGAACCCCCACGAGCTAAATCGCTCGACGGATTTTAAGTCCGGCGCGTCTACCAATTCCGCCACACTCCCAAAAGGAAATTGCGCTTTTTTATCGTAGCTGAAAGCAACCCATTTAACCAAGAAAAATTGGAAAATTTACACTTTTAATTGTCAGATTTAATCTAATTTTTTAAATTATTATTCCTTCTACTTGCCATTGTAAAGTTTCACCTGCATGAAATGGTTTTATTTGTCCGACAATATTTTTTTCTTCAATAACATCAATATATTCTTTAATTTTATTAGGTCTAGAAACTAATTTTAATTTTTCTTTATTTGGTGTGACATTATAAAAATTAGGGCCATTCAAACTTGCAAACTTTTCAAAATTATCTAGAGCATCCTCCTCTTCGAAAACTGTTAAGTAGCTTTCTATTGCTACTGGCGAATTAAAAATGCCAGCACATCCACAAAAAGCCTTCCACTTCCTAAGGTGTGGAGCAGAATCAGTCCCCAAGAAAAAACATTTTTTCCCACTTGTTGCCGCTCTCCTTAAAGCGAGTCTATTATTTTCCCTCTTAGCAACTGGTAAGCAGTAAAAATCACTATTTAAGCCTCCAAAAAACATTGCATTTCTATTTATATGCAAATGATGAGGAGTAATAGTAGCCCCAATATTATTTTCTTGCACAAAATCCACTGCGTAAGAGGTGGTTATATGTTCTAGAACGATTTTTAATTTTGGAAATCTTTTGGTTATTTGAGAAAGTTCTTTATCTATAAAAACTTCTTCTCTATCGAATACATCTACTTCAGAATCAGTCACTTCCCCATGAATTAAAAGAGGCATACCATAATCTTGCATTAATTCAAAGATCTTATATAAATTTTCTATTTTCCTAACTCCATGACTGGAATTTGTTGTGGCATTGGCAGGATATAATTTTGCTGCAAAAAAAACATTATTTTTAAAACCATTAATTAGTTCCCCTATATCAGTGTCATCTGTAAGATAAATTGTCATTAATGGTTCAAACTTAGAACTTTCTGGTAGCGCCTCAATAATAGATTTCCTATAAGAAATAGCGCTATTGATTGATGTTATGGGACTTTTAGTATTTGGCATAACAATGGCTCTTCCAAAATATTCCGAAGTAAACTGAATGATATTTTTTAATACAAGACCTTCTCTTAAATGTAAATGCCAATCATCAGGTTTTATTATGTTTAAAGTCTTCAAAATTTTTTCTATTTAATCAATTTTAACAGCAAATTAAAATTGACAATAAATTATAGATATTCGAGGATAGTTATTAACCAATTATGAAAATTTTTATTATCTAAATTAAATCCTAAATATGAGTGATTTTTTATTTCCAATAATAGAAATATTTTTAGGAGTAGTTCTACTTTTTGCTGGAGGAGAGTTCTTTATTCAAGGAGCCATATTTTTATCTTTAATTTTAGGAATACCTCAAATAGTAATTGGTTTAACAGTTGTTTCTCTTGGAACAAGCTCTCCTGAGTTGTTGGTAAGTTTGAGTTCAATTTTAAAAGGCAGTGATTCGCTTGCGGCAAGCAATGTAGTTGGAAGCAATATTTTTAATGTTCTCGTTGTTTTGGGCATAAGCTCATTGATAACACCTCTTAAAGTAAAAAGCAGAATAGTCAGAAGAGATGTACCTCTTTTAATGGCAATTTCTTGTGCAGTTTGGGCTATGTCATCAACAGGCTTATTAACTTTACAAGCAGGGGTATTTCTAATATTTTGTTTAATCTTAAATACAATATGGGAAATCAATACCATCAATGAAAAAGGAGAGGAGACAAAAGATGCTGAACCAGAGATAGAAGAGTTAAAAGATAACTATAAAGGGAAAATGAATATTTTACTAAAGTTAATATTGGGAATATTTCTTTTAAGCTTTGGTTCAAATATTTTAGTAAATGGTTCTCAAACGCTCGCTACTCTTTTGGGTGTAAATGAAATTGTTATTGGTTT
>QCDJ01000046.1 GCA_003280935.1 Prochlorococcus sp. AG-355-B23 | reverse complement strand
TGGAGTTATACCCTTACAGATGCCGACTGGAAGAATTTAGTAAATGGCACCAATATCTTTACAGCTACATTCTCTAAAGAAGGTGAGCAGATATTAGAGAAATCTCAGTCAGTAAATATTGCTTCAGATATTACTCTAACTCAAAGTTCTCAATCTATTGATAGAACTCAGTCAAAAGGATTATCAATTACAGCACAGAGTTTCCTGGATGATGATGGTAAATTACTTGACTATGACCAGGACGGAGAAGCAGATGTATACCAACCGGATATTGCGATTCTTCCTTGGACAACTGCAGAACAATTTAATTTAGGATCTGAGGCTGACCAGACTAACGTCGCAGCTATCAAAGTTCAGTCAACATATTCATTAAAAGGAATAGAAGTTTTTGACGCTGATAATTCACAGTATTCAATACCACTTTCAGATGGAACAACCTATACGGTTTCTGTAGATTCCCAATATCAGACAACCTATGATCCTGTTGCCTTTAATATCTCAGGATTAGAACCCGGCAGCACAATCACTGCAGATATCTATCTGCCATCATCATTTAACAGTGCTAATTCATATCTCAGATATAACTATCTTTATAACGACTTCAGGCCATATGTAGATACTGATGGCAATCCTTTATTTATCTTCGATGTAAGTGATCCAAATAATAAGAAAGTAACCTTAACCCTTACTGACGGTGATGCTCAGTGGGATGGTGATGGTACCAAAAACGGAAGGATTGTTGATCCCGGGATGCCTGCGACTGTTTCTGATACTGGTGATGCAAGTTTTTCAATCTCAGGTACTGCTCAGGTTGGGCAGACATTAAGCATTAATAAAGACTCTGAAGATCCTGATGGTACTGGGACTTTAAGTTATAGCTGGCAAACATCTTCTGATAATTTTAATTGGTATGAAATAGGAACAAATGCAACTTATACGTTAGGTCCTAGTGAAGAGGGGAAGTCTTTAAGGGCTGTAATCTCTTACGAGGATAATCAAGGTTTTAATGAAGTTGTAAGCACATCTACTACAAACATCCCGTTAGTTGATAACGGGGATGATTCTTTGGTTAGTTGGTCTATAACCTCATTTCCTACTTTTAGTGATGAAAGAAAGCAACAAATTGATGATTTTATTACTAATAATTTCGATGAAAGAAATCAAGCAAGGGAAGATACATATACATATGGTCCTGCAGCATTATTTGGAGATCTTGATGCTCTTCTTTTATACTCACAAGCATTATCAAAAATAGACTCTATTGATTCTCAGTTTAGAGAATTAGTCACATCGGATATCGTCTTGGAATCAGGAGAGAAAGATTATTCGATTCTTTACTATCAATATATTGTTAACCCAAGCAATGAAAATAAAATTAGTACTTTTATCGATTTTGGTTGGGGAACCAACGAAGATAATAACGATATATTAGATGCTAATTGGAATAATTATACGATTTATTATTATGAAGGTAATGATAATGTTCAAATTGCAGATGGTGGTCACAGAGCTTTTATTAACTTAGGATTAGGGGATGATTATTTCAAAGGCAATGTTGGGAGTGATGCTATATATGGAGAGTCAGGTAGTGATTTAATTTACGGGGGAGATGGGAATGACGTCTTAGATGGAGGAAAAGATAATGATGAAATATATGGAGAGTCTGGCAGCGATTTAATTTACGGGGGAGATGGGGACGATTTAATTACAGGTGGAATGGACGATGATTTTATTGACGGTGGAAGTGGAAATGATATCGCTATCTTTTCTGGAAATCAGGCTGATTATTCTATTTCTACATCAGTTTCCGATTTTATTGAGACCATCACCATTTCAGGAAAAGATGGTAATGACACTCTCATCAATATAGAAACCTTAAGATTTGACGATGGCGATGCGATTTACTCGTCAGGACCAGGTTTAGGTTATGATTTAACGATTACAAATATAGAGGTTGATAGCGATAGCGAAGATATTCAAATAAGCATTGCAAATATAGGTACTGAAGATATTGATTCATCAGTAGATGGAAATCTTTATATTTATTTCCAGACCCTGATCCTGAGCCTGAGGAATAATTGGGATCATGAGCTCCTACATTTCCAGACCCTGATCCCGCAATACTTTCTTCAACAGTTGAATATATTATTTGATCTGTGCCTTCTCCATGACTTGCACCAGTCATCATCATCCCATTTGGCATCAAATGATATTCACCTATATATTCAATGCCATTTATATAACCAATGACATTTTCTGAACTTGCACCTGAACTTGAACCAGTTGATTCTAGTGAGCCATACAAGTCAAAATTGTAATCTGAAGCATCAAAATCTTCTGCAACAACGAAACTAATATCGTCAAGACTAATTATGTCTCGAGAAAAAGGATCTTTAGCAATTTCTTCAATAGTTATGGAACCAATTAAAGAAGATGCCTGTGTAGAATACGAAGCCGGAGAGACAAAACCAAAGTATTGAACACTTCCTTCGTTAAGATTTTCAGCTACTGTTACATCGTCACCTGTAGGAATTATTGGATATGCTTCTATAGGTATTTGTGAAGACCCATCTGCCATATTCAGAGTTAAAGTTACATCATTTTTAGTATCTTCACGACCAATCAAATAGAAGCCTACTGCTGAGACAGGTCTCTCAAAAGTAATATTTAGTTGACCTGTAGCACCTGCAATTTCACTTGATTCAAATTCTAACCATTGACCTTGCTCAAATTGTTCACTGGCAGGGATGGTCTCAGTTGTACTTATACCTCGATCAAAGTTATTGCTAGTATCAATTTTCCCAATTCCAGGATCATCGGGTCTTTCATCTCTCGAGAATGTACCATTGGTATTGATTAAATCAAAACGAACTTGTGATTCAGATAAGGTGGTGTCTCCAAGATATGCAATGCTACCAGTAGCATTCTGATCGGGATTCCCATTCCCAGATTGACTATATGGCGCAGATACTAATGAACTAACTGATACGTCAACATGACTATTGTCATAATCACCGTCAGTTCCAGCAAAATTTCCATATCCCCAACCTTGAGATTCTTCAAAATCGATTACTTGAGGCGTGAGACTTTGTGAGGAAAGATATGAAAGGAATTCCGTTTCAGCTGTTTTTGCATTTGGATATGTTGTAGATGGGGTTATTGATGTAGATACCGCCCCACCAGATGGTCCATCATCAATTCCATGGTAATTAATCAGATCTGTGTATGTTCTTAAATAGAAGTCATTATTAGTCTCGTCTGTTTCACTTATCTGATCACCATAGTCAATATAAGCGTATATACTCCCTATAGGATTGCTATCACTATCTCCTGCAGACAAGTTTTGAGGAGTTATCACTTGTATAGTATTACCAGTACTGTCAGCTGTTCTGAAAGATTGATCTGACCATGTTGAAAAACTATAAGTCCAAGCAGG
>QCDJ01000045.1 GCA_003280935.1 Prochlorococcus sp. AG-355-B23 | reverse complement strand
TATGCCTTATCAATGTTTCCCTACCCTTCAGGTAATCTTCATATGGGACATGTTAGGAATTATGTTATTACAGACTTAATAGCTCGATTCCAAAGGTTTAAGGGTAAAACTGTCTTACATCCAATGGGTTGGGACGCTTTTGGTTTGCCTGCTGAAAATGCTGCGATTGAAAGAGGAATTAGTCCAAGTGTCTGGACTAAAAAAAATATTTCTCATATGAAGTCACAATTAAAGCTTTTGGGACTATCAGTTGATTGGGATAGGGAATTTGCAACATGTGATGAAAATTATTATATTTGGACTCAATATCTATTTTTAGAGTTATACAAGTCAGGTCTTGTATATCAAAAGGAATCGGAAGTTAATTGGGATCCTATAGATAATACAGTCCTTGCGAATGAACAAGTTGACTCAGAGGGTAAATCTTGGAGATCTGGGGCAGTAGTTGAAAAAAAATTATTAAAGCAATGGTTTTTAAGAATTACTAATTATGCGGATGAGTTATTGAAGGATTTAGAAAAATTAGATAACTGGCCAGAAAGAGTAAAAATAATGCAAGATAATTGGATTGGAAAGTCAATTGGTGCAAATATTAATTTCAATATCAATACCAATCCAGAAAAGAAAATAACTGTATTTACAACAAGGCCAGATACTTTATTTGGAGTTACTTATTTAGCAATTTCTGTAAATCATTCATTAATTAAAAAAATTACTGATCAAGAAACCATACAAGATATAGAAAATCTTAAACAATATTTGAAAAATAATAAAAATAATGAACTAGAAAAAATTGGAATAAAAACTAGCTTAATAGCAATAAATCCAGTTAATTCTGAACCTATACCTATTTGGGTTGCAAGTTATGTCCTCGATGAATACGGTACCGGCGCAGTTATGGGTGTACCTGCTCATGATTTAAGGGATTTTGAGTTTGCTAAAAAAAACAATATAGATATTAAACAGGTAATAGTAAAGGATAAAAGTGAACAAAATAATGAGCTTGATAATGCTTATGTAGAAAATGGATATCTAATTAATTCTAATCAATACAATGGTGTAGCAAATACTATTGCTAAATTAAAAATTGCAGAGGAGGGAGTAAATAATGGATGGGCCGAAAATAAAATTCAATATCGTTTAAGAGATTGGTTAATTTCTAGACAAAGATATTGGGGATGTCCGATACCCATCGTTAATTGCAAAAAATGTGGAGCTATTCCTTTAAACCAATCGGATTTGCCTGTTTCATTACCAAAAGATATAGAAATCTCCGCTAACAAAATTAATGCTTTAGGTGATAATAATAATTGGATAAATACAACATGTCCAAAATGTGGAATAGCGGCAAGAAAAGAAACTGATACTATGGACACTTTCATGTGTTCATCTTGGTATTTTTTAAGGTACCCATCTTCAAAATGTTCAACTAAGCCATTTGAAAAGAATGAAATTAATAAGTGGTTACCTGTAGATCAATATGTTGGTGGAGTAGAGCATGCAATATTGCATTTATTATATGCAAGATTTTTCACTAAAGCTTTGCGAGATAATGAACTATTTGATATTGATGAACCTTTTAAAAAACTATTAACGCAAGGAATGGTTCAGGCAGCAGCCTATAAAAACAATAAAACTGGTAAATATGTTTCTCCTTCCGACATTACTGACTTATCAAATCCTACAGATCCAATTGACAATTCTAAACTCGAAGTTCTTTTCGAGAAGATGTCTAAGTCTAAATATAATGGAATAGACCCTGAATCAGTAATTAAAAAATATGGAGCAGATACAGCAAGAATGTTTATATTATTTAAAGCACCACCAGAAAAAGATTTGGAATGGGGAGATACAGATGTTGAAGGACAATTTAGATTTTTAAGTAGGATTTGGAAGCTTTATATAAATTCTGCAAAAGATATAAATAGTAAATCTAATTCCTATCCAGATAAAGAAAAAAGTTTAATAAAGTCAATGAATATTGCTATAAAAGAAATTTCAAATGACATATTAAATAACCAATTTAATACTGCGATTTCAGAACTAATGAAGTTTTATAATTCATTATCAAATTCCATTAATGACATAAACAATAATTTAAAAATTGATGCTTTAAAAACATTTTGTATTTTGTTGGCTCCATTTGCACCTCATATTGCAGAAGAAATATGGCATCTCATAGGATTTAAAAAATCTGTACATTTAGAACACTGGCCTTCCTTTAATGCCGAGGCACTAAAGGAAGATTCATATGAACTAGTAATACAAGTGAATGGAAAAGTTAGAGACAAAGTAAATATTAATAATGATATGAGTGAAGATCAAATTAAAGAATTGACTCTTAAAAGACCTAACATATTAAAATGGACTCAAGATAAGGAAATAAGAAAAATAATTATTGTTAAAGGAAAAATAATGAATATTGTTGTTTAAGAATTTATTTTTTGAATAACTAATGAATTTGGATTTGACCAATCGCCCTTAACTAAATAATTATCATTACCGAAACACATTTCACGGAGTATGAAAAATATAGGTTCACTAACTGAATTATCAAATAATGACGTTATGTCATTTATAGAATATTCTCCGCCTTCATCTAATAAATTACTTACTTTTTGTTGATACTCAATAATATTTGCAGCTGCTTTCTTTCCAGCTTCAACTCCAGGTTGATCATATGCATTTATATTTACCAATTCAGCATAGAAGGATACAGCCCTCTCAAATAAAGCGATTAAGGCACCTAGTGAAAAACAATTTAACTTTTCTAATGTAATAGTGATACTTTGTCTGTTTTCACTAGAGAGTGCTGATCTGGTTCCTTGCAAAAAACCAGAAAGATATTCTTTAGGATTCTCTTTTTCATCAAAAATATTAGTAGATGGAGAATCTAATAATTCAATAAAAATACAAAAGAAATTATCAATACCATCTCTCAGTTGCTGAACATAAGCATGTTGATCTGTAGATCCTTTATTACCAAAAACGGAAATACCTTGATTAACTACTTCACCATTCCTATTAAATTTCTTTCCTAATGATTCCATTACTAATTGCTGGAGATATTTACTAAAAACCTGTAACCTATCTCTATAAGGTAATACGACCATATCTCTCTTTCCAATACCATCCCCAGTTAAATACCATGCGGACGATAATAGTGCTGCTGGATTATTTTTAAAATCACTTATACGTGTGACTTCATCCATTAATGATGCACCTCTAATAAATTCATAGATATTTTCATTAATAAGAGCTAATGGAAGTAATCCCACAGAGCTTGTAATACTAGTTCTTCCTCCAACCCAATCTTGCAAATTAAATATTTTTAACCAATTTTCAGAAGTGGCTTTTTTAAATAACTTGCTATCTTTCATAGTTATGGCGATAGCATTAGAATTCCATTCAAGAGAATTGTTTTCGCAGTGACTTTTAATAATATCCATAGCAATTCTAGGCTCAGGCGTACCTCCTGATTTGCTTACTACTACAAATAATGTTGTTGATAATTTTTCAGCTAACTCTTCTAACTTTTCGCTAATTAAAAAAGGATCAACATTATCGATATAAGAAAACTTTAAGCCTCTAGAACACTTCTGCAGTGACTCTGTAATAAGTAATGGTCCTAAACCACTTCCACCAATTCCTATCCAAAGAACATCAGTGTACTGTTGATTATTCTTATTCTTAATATCTCCATTTAAAATTTGTTTTCCAAATTCAGAGATTGCATTAATATCTGCGCTAATTTCCTCTCCTATTTTTGAAGATGGAGAAATTGATGGATTTCTAAGCCAATAATGTCCAACTTGTCTATTTTCATCAATATTTGAGATTGCACCATTTTCTAATTCTTTTATTGATGAAAAAACATCTATAAA
>QCDJ01000044.1 GCA_003280935.1 Prochlorococcus sp. AG-355-B23 | reverse complement strand
AAGTGGATTTATTTTTTGATGAAGATAATGATGATTGGAATGATGAGAATTTTTACGATGAAAATAGCGATATTAAGACATTTTCCACAGAATCAAATTCTTATGAATCTGCTAAACAGCACTCAAAAAGACCTTTAGAAGCAATATCTTTAAGGCAACCAAAAAATTTACAGACAAATGAGCAAAAAAAATTACCTTACGTGAAAGAGAGTAAGGACGAAGATTGGCCAGATGAAATGGATTTCAAAGTTGAAAGATGGCAAAGAGCCTCAGAAAAAGAGAATTATACTTCGAGTGATCAATCAAACCAACAAGTTCGATCAAAATCAAGAAATCTTCCCAGATCAAGAAGAAGAAGAATATAGTTTCGTAAATTCTTTAATTCCTGAATAGCCTAATAAACTTTCTAAATGTGGATTGAATACTTCTCTAATAATTGTTAGGGGCTTTTTGTCTCGAAAAAATCTATAATTTCTTGACCAGAATGGACCTTTAAAACAAAATTGATCCTCTAACCAATTTGAATTAACAAGTGAAATTCGGTCAACTTCTCTAAACAATTCTGATCTGTCTTGTGTTAAATTCTTCCAAATTGGTTCTTCTTTGGCTTTTAAATTTTCATTCACTTGTTCTGCATTCCACCAACTTTCAGCCCATGCTAGTTTTTTATTATTGTTCTTAATCCATACTTGTCTTCTAATTAAAGGTCCATTTAACTGATTTAATTCTTTAGGACCTTCTTCAATGAATAGAGGATCTAATCGCATTGAAATTAATTTAATTGTCGTCTCTTGATTAGTTAACAGCTGTAAATGTCTAGTTGGACTTCCATCCCCAAGCAGCATTAATTTCCATGGGCCAGTTATTTTTGGTAATGAATTTTTCACTAAAAAAGAAGAGGCTTTTTCTTCCCATAAAATTTTTGGTGAGTTAAAAAGTTTATTATTCAGTGCTCAGACGGAATTCTTTTAAGATGATAACTTTTTTTCGACAAAAATATTTGCTTTTTCTTTTTTTATTTCTCTTATTTTGAGCCAAACAAGTAATGCAGTTAAATCAGCTTTGCTTACTCCAGGAATTTTTGAAGCATCACCAAAATTTTTTGGCTTTATCTTATTCAAATTTTCTCTAGCTTCCAAAGATAATGTATCTATCTTTTCATAATTTATTTCTTGAGGCAGAGATTTACAGCTTTGACGATTTATTTGTTCAATGTTGTTTTTTTGTCTTTTAAGGTAACCCTCGTATTTAATATCTATTTCAACCCCTTCCTGTATTGAAGAACCTAGATTTTTTTCATTCAAATTATATTTAATTAGATCTGAGTAATGAAAGTTTGGTCTTTTTAAGAGTTCTTTCAAAGTTGTTGAGCCCTTGATCTTTGATCCCGTTTCTAATTCTATTTGTTTTGATATTTTGTTGGTATTTTTTAAACGAGTGTTATTTAATCTAAATTTCTCTTCCTCGAGGAGTTTCATTTTTTCTTGATAGGCAGACCATCTTTTTTCATTAATTAGACCTATTTGATAACCTAATGGTGTTAATCTCCTATCCGCATTATCTCCTCTCAGAGTTAACCTATATTCACTCCTGCTAGTGAGAACTCTGTATGGCTCTTTGAGATCTTTAGTAATTAAATCATTGATCATTGTCCCTATATAACTGCTTTCTCTGGTGAAGATTATTGGGTCTTTTTTGTTTAGTTTTCTTGTCGCATTGACTCCTGCAACTAATCCTTGTGCTGCTGCTTCTTCATAACCAGTAGTCCCATTAATTTGTCCGGCGCTAAATAAATATTCAATTTCTTTAGTTTCTAGTGATGTTTGGAGCTGTGTTGCAGGAATATAGTCATACTCCACAGCATATGCTGGGCGCAACATTTTACATTCACTTAATCCAGGTAGGGTTCTTAAAAGTTTTAATTGAATATTTTCGGGTAAACCTGTAGAAAATCCTTGCACATATATTTCAGGGGTATTAATTCCTTCTGGCTCTAAGAAAATTTGATGTGATTCTTTATCAGCAAATTTAACGATTTTATCTTCAATAGATGGACAATATCTTGGCCCTTTACTATCAATAAAACCGCCGTAAATGGGAGTTAAATGTAAATTTTCTCGAATTAGTTGATGTGTTTTGGTAGTTGTTCTTGTGATGTGACAACTAACTTGGGGCATATTATTTTTTATATCTGGATCAAACGAAAAATATTTATCTGCTGCAGTACTTGGTTGAATATCTAATTCATCAAAAATGATACTTCTTTTATCAACTCTTGCTGGAGTTCCTGTTTTTAAACGTTCTGTTTTGATACCAATTTCGTGCAAATTTTGAGTAAGACCTTTTGCTGCTTGTTCACCCGATCTACCAGCTGACATTGATTTATTTCCTATCCATATTCTTCCTTCTAAGAACGTGCCAGCTGTGATGATAACTGATCTTGCTGAGTAATAACTACCAAAGAAAGTCCGTACACCCTTTATTCTTTTTTTTAAGATTTTTTTTGAGTTCAATCCAATTTCTTCAGTTTTTGCAATATCCAGTTCAGTAATCATTGCTTCTTTTAAAGATAAATTATCTGTATTTTGTATTATTTCAATCATCTTTTTTGAGTATTCTCTTTTATCTGTCTGAGCTCTTAATGCCCATACAGCTGGACCTCTACTTGCATTTAATATTCTTTTTTGTATAGCTGTCTCATCAGCTAATTTACCAATAATTCCACCTAACGCATCAACTTCATGGACCAACTGACTTTTTGCCGGGCCGCCAACAGCAGGGTTGCAAGGTTGCCAGGCAATCCTATCTAAATTGATTGTAAATAAGGCTGTAGAAAATCCTAATTTTGCTGTTGTTATAGCTGCTTCGCATCCTGCATGTCCTCCTCCAATAACGATGACGTCAAAAGATTCATTTGTTGAGTGATGATCTTGCATTTTAGGATCGATTTAATTAGCTAAATTCCTAAATCTCGTAAATTGAGGTTCAAATAATAATTTAACAGTTCCGACGGGTCCATTTCTATGTTTAGTGACAATGATTTCTGTAATTCCTCTATCTTCAGTCTCTGGATTATAGTATTCATCTCTATAAATCATTAATACTAAATCTGCGTCTTGTTCAATAGATCCTGATTCTCTTAAATCGCTTAACATTGGTCTTTTATTTGTTCTAGACTCTACTCCTCTACTAAGCTGAGATAAAGCTACTACTGGCACTTTTAATTCTCTGGCCATGCTTTTAAGACCTCTTGTTATTCGTGAAAGTTCTTGCACTCTATTATCAGGTGTTGATCCTTCCATCAACTGGAGGTAATCAATCACAATTAATCCAAGTTCTTTTTTTTGTTCGGCTATCAATCTTCTGCACAGAGATCTCATCTCTAAAACACTTAAGTTAGGCTTGTCATCTATAAATATTGGTAATTGACCTAGTGAATTGATACCTTCTCCGAGTAATGGCCATTCATCTTGCTGTAATCTTCCTGTTCTTAGCCTGCCACTCTCGATTCCAACTTCCATAGAGAGTAATCTATATGTCAACTGTTCTTTACTCATTTCAAGGCTAAATACACACACAGGTAAATCTTGAGATTGTGCAACATTTTTAGCCAGATTAAGAACTATTGAAGTTTTTCCCATTGAAGGTCTTCCAGCAACAATTATTAAATCACTTCTTTGAAAACCTTGAGTCATTGCATCAAGGTCGTAGAAATTTACTGGAATACCAGCTACTGAAGTACCTAATGATCTTGACTCTATTTCATTGAAAGTACTTGTAAGGATTTCAGCTGCTTGAGTCAGGCCTTTTGAAGGTTTTTCTTGACTGATTTCAAATATTTTTTGCTCTGCTTTATCTAGAACTTCATTAGTATCTTGAGTTTGATCAAAACCTAGTTGAACCACTTCATTTCCAGATCTTATAAGTTGCCTTCTCATGAATTTGTCGTTAATTAAATTAGCAACTTGTTCTATGGAAGCTGTAGAGGAAACATTTTCAACTAGTTCAACCAGTTTGCTGGTTCCTCCAATTTTTTCTAGTGATCCATTATCTGCTAACCAAGCACTCATTGATGTTA
>QCDJ01000043.1 GCA_003280935.1 Prochlorococcus sp. AG-355-B23 | reverse complement strand
CTTTTTACCTGCAAAAATACCATCGAAAGTATCCATTAAACCATCCAGGTGTAGACCACCAGTAATTAAATATCCCGAAGCCAAACAAATTAATGTAGATGCATAAATTGACCAAGAGTTTGTTTTTAAAAAAAGAAAAATACAACTCTGTATTGTTCCAATAAAAAATCCTAAAGGCGGAGCAAACTGTGCAATATTTTTAAATTCGGGATTAATTAAAGGAATCTTTGGAAATGTCGTATAGAAAATCCAAGATCCTGCCAAATTTTTTATTAAATATTTTTTGATGAGATAAAAATAGATTCAATATTAAATAATAGGGTAGATTAATGAAAAAGGATCAAAAAATTTTATAAATTATCGTGTTTGAATTTGAAATTACATCGAATTGCAGTAATACAGGTGCAAGAACTGGTATTTTTCATACACCAAATGGTTTGGTAAACACACCGAAATTTATGCCTGTGGGTACTTTGGCAACGGTCAAAGGAATAACATCTAAGCAGTTATCCTCTACAGGATCAGAAATGGTTCTCTCAAATACCTTTCATCTTCATTTACAACCTGGAGAAAAAAACTAGTTAAAGAATCTGGAGGAATACATAAGTTCATGAATTGGCCTAATCCAATTCTTACTGATTCAGGAGGGTATCAAGTTTTTAGTTTGGCCAAATTAAATAATATTTCTGATAAAGGTGTGGAATTTAAAAATCCAAGAGATGGTAGTCATGTATTTTTATCACCTGAAAAAGTAATACAGATTCAAATGGATCTTGGATCGGATGTTGCGATGGCTTTTGACCATTGTCCTCCGCATACAGCTAACGAAAATGATATTGAGGACTCCTTACAAAGAACTCATTCATGGTTGCAAAAATGTGTTGAGACTCATCAGAAATCTAATCAAGCATTGTTCGGCATTGTTCAAGGTGGTAAGTATCCGAGATTGAGAGAATATAGCGCAAAATATACAAGTTCTTTTGATCTCCCTGGAATAGCAGTGGGAGGTGTGAGTGTTGGCGAGGCAGTCGAACAAATACATAGTGTAATTAATTACGTCCCGAAATTCTTACCAATAAATAAACCAAGATATTTAATGGGAATTGGCTCTTTAAGAGAAATTTCTTTAGCTGTTGCTAATGGATTCGATATATTTGACTGTGTTTTACCTACAAGACTAGGGAGACATGGAACTGCATTTTTTAATGATGAAAGATTGAATTTGCGAAATGCTCGATTTAAAAATGACTTTTCTCCTATTGACAAAACTTGTGAATGCGAGACCTGTAAATCCTATTCTCGAGCATATTTGCATCATCTAATTAGAAATGACGAAATATTAGGCCTAACCCTCATAAGTTTGCATAATATTGCTCACTTAATAAGATTTACCAATGCAATTTCTTCTGCAATTAGAGATAATTGTTTTACAAATGATTTCGCTCCTTGGAAAACATCCTCTATTGCTCACCATACGTGGTAACGTCTTAACATAATTAATTAAATTATTAAAAAAAAGGTGCTCATTCTATTAAATACATTCGCTGAATTGCCTGAGGCTTACAGGGCCTTTGCTCCAACTGTTGATGTTCTTCCACTTATTCCTTTATTTTTCTTTTTATTGGTATTTGTTTGGCAAGCTGCAGTTGGGTTTAAATAAAATTCTTTTAGTTTAGATAGTTATTTTTAGACAGGATTTTCAAGTAAAATCGCATCTCCAGAATTATCTACAGCATTTTCTATAAAATCAGCTATTTTTAATGCTCTTGAGGCTTGCTCACCATCTACCTCCGGTATTTCTTTGCCCTGAACGCATTTAAGAAAGTGCTCCAGTTCTGCATAAAGAGGTTCAATGGAGGTTGTGCTAACTTCTTCTACATATCCATCATTTCTATAAACTAATTCTCCATGCTCTGCTGTATATGATTCATGAGACTTTCGATGGATTTGTAAAGAGTGATTTAAGAAATCAGTTTCTACTAGGCCATTTTGACAGTGAGCACTTAAATTTCTAATTTTTTTATGACTCATTTTGCTGGCAGTTAAGCTTGCAATAACATTATTTTTAAAAACTAAAGTGGCATTAACATAATCTATTAATCCTTCGCTATTTCTTCCTCCAACAGCTGCTAATTTTTGTATTTTTGAGTTTACAAGCTCTAAAATAAGATCAATGTCATGAATCATTAAATCCATTACTACTGATACATCATTTGCCCTGTCTGCATGAGGACTGTGCCTCCTTGCTTCTAAAACTACAATTTCTTCATTATTTACTATTTTATTTAATTCTCTAAAAGCAGGATTAAATCTTTCAATATGCCCAACTTGTAAAAGACATTTACTTGCATTAGCGGCCTCTATTAAGGATTTTGCCTCTAACTCATTAGCTGCAATTGGTTTTTTCAATGAGAACGTTAGTACCTGCATTTAGACAATCTAGTCCTACCTTATGATGAAGTAGTGTCGGGACAGCGATACAAATAGCATCAACTTTTGGAATTAAGTCCTTATAATTCTTGAACCATTCACATTGAAATTGTGCAATAGCTAATTTACCTCTCTCTTCATTTGGATCTGCTACTCCAATGAGATTTGCATCTTTGAGTAAACTTAGTACTCGAGCATGATGCCAGCCCATATTTCCTATACCTATGACTCCAACCTTTACGGGTGATGAGGTTGGTTGCATAATTTCAAATCCATGTATTTATTTTCATTATCCTCCATGGGGAGCCACATTTAGCTTTTGGGAAAAATTATTTTAACACGATCAATTTTTGGACCTGACATAGAAATAACTTCAAATTTAATGTTATTAAAATCTAAAATGTCCCCAATTTTTGGAACCATTTGAAATTTTTCTAGCAGAAATCCAGCAAGAGTATGATAATCTGTGCCTTCTGGAATGGAACATCCTAACTTCTTATTGATATCAATAATTTCTGATTTTCCAGCTATTGACCATTTTTTGGAGGAATTATCTAACATTCTCATGTCTGAATAAATTCTATTGTTGAGCATTTCCTCTCCAACTATTTCGCCATTTAGATCCGCTGCAGTTATGAGCCCCTCTGTGCCACCGTGTTCATCAACTACTAGTAAGAAAGGATTATAGTCTCTTACTATTGGAAATATTTCTGCTAATGAACATGTTTCTATAATTTTTGTCACTGGCAAAAGGAATGGCTCTAATAATGTATTGGCTTCCATTTCACCTTTTGAAATTGGCTTAGCTAGATAACGCAAATCTAATACACCTAATACATCATCTAAAGACTCACCAATCACAAAGAAGCGAGCATGGCGAGTTTGATCAACTTGTTTCATCAATTCTGAAAAGGTTATATTTTTTGGTAAAGTTACCATCTCAGATCTTGGAATCATTACTTCTTTAACTTGTGTATCTTTTAAAGCAAAAACTCCTTCAAGAATATTTTTCTCATCTGGTTTTAAACCTGTTACATTATCTGTTTCTATAAGGGTTTCTAATTCTCCTGCGGATAAACCCGAGTTTAAAGAATCCCATTTGTTATTTAAATTAAACAAGCCTAAACAGGCGCTAGCAAAGAATTCTATTGTTTTCACTATAGGATTCATAGCTTTTCTAACGGCATCGAATAATGTTGTAAGCCTTAACGCAGCAGATTCTGGATTATTAATTACAATTGCTTTAGGAATTAGTCCAGAAACGAGAGTAACAACTAAAACAACAAATAAAAAAAATAGAAGATCATAAAATCTATTTGACAAAATATTCTTTTTCCAATAATCATTAGCCAGATTATTGCTTAGCCATCCAATTGCAATTAATGAAATTGTTACTCCAAATTGAGAGGCAATTAATGAAGATCTAAAGCGTTTTTGAATTTTTAAAATTGACAATGCTCCTTTCTTTTTTTCTTCTATTAACCTTAAAACTTTACTTGGCCTTATTAATAAAAAAGAGAGCTCACTCGCTGCGAAAAAAGCTGGTAAAAATAAAAGAAATAAAAGAAGAGTTATTTTCATTCAATGACAAATAAATAATGGGGGTGGCGAGGATCGAACTCGCCTTAGCCAAATTATGAGTTTGGTGCATTCACCAGATTGCTACACCCCCAAATGAATTTATGTAATTTTAATTACATTGAATTTCAATATACAA
>QCDJ01000042.1 GCA_003280935.1 Prochlorococcus sp. AG-355-B23 | reverse complement strand
TCTTCCAGTTGTAATTGGTACTACTGGAATATTTAATTTTTCTAATCTTGCCGCATCAAGATTAGTGGTCATATCACCCTCTAAAACAGCACTGTGAAATTTTTTTGAAAGATCTTCTAAAGTTATTTCAAGTAATCTCGTTTTTCCTGCACCAGGACTACTCATGATGTTCAAGCAAAGCAAATTATAATTATTAAACTTGATTTTATTTTTCTCAGCTTGATGACTATTTTGATGAAGAATATTTAATTCAATTTTGTCTGAAATTGGTAAATGCATTTATATTTGAAAATACGTCTTTATTCTAGATACTAAATTTCTACTTTTCTTTAAAATCAATAGATGCGATTTTTAATTCCCTCCCACTAATAATTTCCTCTAAATTAAAATTGCAACATGGAGATTTATATCCATTCTCTTTCTTTGGAAAATATAATCTATTGCATTTAGAGCATTTCCCTTCAAAAGGTATTGTCTCAATTGTAATCTCAGAGGAATCTAACCAAGAACCCAATACTGCAGCATTAAAAGTATTAATTAATGATATTGGTTCTACGCAAGTAAATTCCCCAATCTTAAGATTAATCTTTTCAACAACTATTTTTTTTTTATTTTTTTTCTCTGCCCACTCTTCCATGGAAAGAATAAGGCATTTTGTCATATCTACTTCATGCACGAAAATCTATCTCCATTTTTGATCAACTGACATATTGCATTTATCTGAAATCCATTCTGGTTTAGATTTTCTTGGAAGCTGACCACTTACTACGAGATGTGCAATTGAATCACAAATAACTCTAGTAGCTAATAAAGCTGTCATATCGCTTACATCATATGGAGGCGAAACCTCAACAAGCTCAATTCCACATACATTAACTTTTCTGATAATGTACTCCAAAAGTTTTAATGCCTCTCGAGGTAATAAACCCCCAGGTTCAGGCCAACCAGTTCCAGGGACAAATCCAGCATCAATACAATCAATATCAAAAGAAATATATACACAGTCAGTTCCATCAGTAGCTTTTTCAATCGCAAAATCAGCGGCCTCTTTTAATCCCATTTCACAAATATCAGTAACTGTTAAAACATTTGTACTTCTTTCCCTGCAAATTTTCACTCCTTCTCTTGGTACTTGCCAACCTCCAATTCCTAATTGAACAAGATTTTTTGCAGGTGCATTTTTCATATTAGTTGCATGAAACCATGGACAGGTATGCATTCTTTCATCTAAATCTGTTTCTTGAGTATCTACATGTCTATCAAAATGAATAATCCCTACTTTTTTATCTCCTAAGTGGCGACAAACTCCTCTAACTGTAGGAAAACCTATTGAATGATCTCCACCTAAAATAATTGGAAATGCACCGCTAGCAAAAATATGAGCAACCCCCTTTGAAATTTGATCAAAACTTTTTTCATTATTAGCTGGAATTGTAAAAATATCTCCTACATCACAAATAGATATCTGCTCTCTCAGATCCACTCCCATTTCGTAATTGTAAGGAGTATAAAGAGCAGAAATTTTTCTTATTCCTTGGGGTCCGAATCTTGTCCCTGGTCTATAAGTAGTTCCAGAATCATGAGGGACACCAACGATCGCAACATCATAATTTCCCACTTCATTTACATTTTCAACATATGGAGCTTTCATGAAAGTATTGATACCTGCAAAATGGGGTAATTCGCCTCTTGAAAATGTAGATATATTTCTATCGACAATACTTTTTGCTCCTTCTAAACCATATTCCTTTGCTCGGGCAACCTCAGTTTCCCATCCTTTCAAAGGTAATTTTGATTCTTTTTCTAAAGCATCCATTCCTTCACTGGGATGCTTCCTTATAAAGTCTTGATTTTTAGATGATTCAGCAGTCACAAATTTAAAATTCTTTTTACACTTATTTCAATATTGTCAATAAAAATAAAAATGAACCATAAACTTGCTTTAAAAGATTCTCATTTAAACATTGTTAAATAACTTTTCGCAAAAATAAAATAAATTACTTTATTAAAAAAACCAGCCGGCTTAATTACAAAAGTATTTAAAATATTGAATAATGGAATAATTGATAGAAGAAATAATTAGTTAAAAGTATTAGATATTTTATTTTTCATGCTTTCAATCTTATTGATTAATTCATCTAACCATTCTGTATTATTTTGCTCTTGTCTTTTATGGCTTTGGCTTTTTTGAGTACTCATAAATTTCTTACTTTTATAGTTTATTTAATATATCTTCAGGAATTAAAGGAATCAATAAGCAACATTACCAAATCGATTGATAAAACAAGCTTTAGTAACATTTCATACAAACCTAACCATTACAAATTTACTAAGAAAATCTAAATCTCTTCAGTTAAGTATTTTCTACGATGTTTTTATTTGAAATTCTGATTTGAATTAGTGAAGGTATTGATGTTCCTATGGAAAAATCATTTCTGAATTTTATTTATTGGATCCTATTAAAGTCAGCTGAAAGTTACTACGGAGATTCATTAAAAACTGAAGTACCTTATACTCCTTATTTTTAGTTTTGGTGGACCTTAACTTTTAAAATTAGATCTCTATTTTGAGAGTTATTAATTTGGAATTAATTTATTAAAAAACACAATATGGGTTACTTATAGATTCACTACAAAATAATCTCTTACGTTGAATTTCTTTTACTGATTGTGAATAAATTTTAGCGGTAAGGATCGTTCCAAAATTAACTAAAACTATAACTAGAAGAAGTAGCTCAATAGCAAGGTTGGTCATAAGATTACCCTCCTTAAATTTATATAAAAACCTTATAACGGCAGAATAGGTATTGAATAGAGTTTAAATTCCTATTTTTAGCCATCGAGATTCTTTGGTACTGAACTAGGTTCACAATTTTTGACGCATTCTTCTAAAGACTTTTCAGAATTACTCTTAATTTCGCAACTACGAAGACAATCATAGAAGGCATACTTGGGATCTAATTCATTTTTGAATTGTTTATTTCTAAATGTATTCATGATCAAACTCCCTTTGATTTTTTTTCAAGTTGATTGATTAATTTATCCAACCAAAGAGTATTGTTAATCTTTTTTGTGTTTTTAAAGTATTTTGTTTTGTAAGTACTCATGAAGCGAACCCTCCAATCAGTGGATCTAATTTAAAGGTGATGATTCAAATTTCCTAGAGCAAAAATACTGATTATGAATTTAGTGAAATATTTTAAAAAAAATTAATTTATAGTTTGTATTTTAGGTATTAAAGCTCTTGCTTCTTGTATATAACTAATACTAAATAACTTCTAAGAAAGGGGGTTAATTATGACTTACGGAAATCTAATTAAAAATAAAATTCAACAAGCATTTGGTGGTTTGTTTGATACGTTATCAATTGAGAGAAAACTAACTGATGCTCAAATGGAATGTATGCAATTCGGAATTTGTGATTATGCTCCAAGACAAGTTGAGGAAGTTCCCTTTTTTCATTATTAATTTGAATTTATCTTAAACGAAGAGCAATTAGCTCCTCCTCACCCAATCAGGAGATCCACTAAACCAATCAGCAAGATCATCATTTTTGGGATCGAAATGATTTTCAGTTTCTAAACCATCAAGGCCAAGATTCTGGATAAGTCCATTTATTCCATCTGATTTTTGCTTGCCATATCTCCTCAAGCTATTAGCTTTTTTAAGCCATGTCCATATAGTTGAATTATGTTTTGCAAACTTTTCTACATAAATTCTTTCTTCCAGTGCAACAGGTTCATCTATTGAAATCCTTTTTACAATATCCTTGATTTTTAAACGAGTCTTGTTGGTTAGGAACATATTCATAAAAGAAGTTAATGTTTTATAAAAGTTTTTTTTATGAATGTCTTGTCAATCTTTATTTCAAGAAAAAGTATTTTTTATTGGCTTTTCAAGGACAAATATATTTATTCAACAACAGGTATATTCAATTGGTAAAAAAGACTACTTTTTTTGATTTATATAACTTATATAAAAACGAGTTCAATATAAGTTTCTCTACATAATTTAAGATTTAATTTATAAAAAAAAATAAGAAAAAATTTACACTAACATTCTATTTATGATCAGGGGCGCTAGCTCCGTATAAAAGATTTATACAAAAACATAAAAAGTTAAATCAAGTACTGACAGATATTTAAAAAATAAATACTATAAGTCTAAATAATTTTATAGAAATTCAAATTCATGATCAAGAATTTATTCATCGCATTAGCTTTTGCATTAATGCTTATTAATCCAAGCATTTCTATAGCTGCAGAATCTCCTGTTGATGTACAAGAAATCTTCACCTCTTCAGAAAACATTGATGGAGATAACTTTAAATATCCAAAAGGAAAAGCTGAAATGCG
>QCDJ01000041.1 GCA_003280935.1 Prochlorococcus sp. AG-355-B23 | reverse complement strand
ATTTCTTAAAAGTTATTCAAGATGATCTCAAAGATATAGAGCAAGAATTGAATTACTCATCTACTAGTAATGATTTATATGGGAAGTTAATTGAAATCAAAAAATATGTTGATAAAGAAATTACAAATTTATTTATTAAAACAGATTTATCTGGTAAGGATCTTATTAACGCAGGAAGGAGACAAGAACAAACAAATAGTAATTGGGAAGTTTTATTAACTTTTAGTAATTCAGGAGGTGAAAAGTTTGCAGAAATTACAAAGTCAATTGCTGGCACTAATCAACTATTAGCTATCATTCTTGATGGCGAATCAATAAGTGAAGCAAGTGTAGGTAGTCAGTTCTCTAATACTGGCATTACAGGTGGATCAGCAACAATAAGTGGAAATTTCAGTGCTGAAAATGCTAGAGAATTAGAAGTTCAACTAAAAGGAGGTTCATTGCCATTGCCAATTGAAATAGTAGAAACTAACACTATAGGTGCTCTATTGGGATCCAAAAATATATTAAAAAGTCTTTATGCAGCTATTAGTGGATTAATTTTTGTTGGTATATTTATGATTTTTAATTATAGAATTTTAGGTTTTGTTTCAGTTCTTTCTTTACTACTTTATGGTTTCTTTAACTTAGCCTTATATTCTTTAATTCCTGTAACTTTGACTTTACCAGGAATATCTGGGCTTATACTTAGCATTGGTATGGCTGTAGATGCAAATATTCTAATTTTTGAGAGAATTAGAGAAGAATTATATGATGGTAATACTCTTACAAGATCTATTGATAGCGGTTTTCAAAGAGCTAATTCATCCATAATTGATGGCCATATTACTACTCTTCTTAGTTGTTTTGTATTGTTTTTATTAGGAACAAATTTTGTTAAAGGTTTTGCGGCAACATTAGGTATTGGAGTTTTAATAAGCTTGTTTACCTCATTAAATTGTTCTAAAACTATTTTGCGATTTTTTACAACATATCAATCTTTAAGACAAAGAAATCTCTATCTTCCCAGGAATAATTTTTCAAATTAAATTTTTTATTTTTAATTTTCTCATGAAATACAATCTTGAACTAATAAAAAATAAAAGAAAGATAATTGGTTTTTCAACTGTGCTTATATTGTTGAGTCTTTTAGGAATTTTATATTCTACTTTTAATACTTCTTATAAGAAACCTATAAATTTAGGGATGGATTTTGTTGGGGGAAATGAACTAAGAATAGAGAGAGTTTGTGAACAAGAATGTTCTAATTTTTCTCCTGATTCAGTTTTAGATAAGTTAGGAGAGATCTCTAAAAATAAAAACGTTTCAAATAATATTAAATTACAATTCCAAAATAATAATAAATTAATTTCAATAAGAACCCCTTATTTGAGTATCGAAGAATCAAATAATCTTATTAATAATCTTGATAATATTGTTGGACCTTTAAATTATGAGAGTAAGGATTCAAGATTAATAGGTCCAAAGCTCGGAAAAAGATTACTTACTAATTGCGTTACTTCATTATTAGTTTCTTTATTTGCAATATCTTTATATATAACAATTAGATTTGATAAAAAATTTGCATTATTAGCACTTTTAGCTTTATTCCATGATTTAGTAATTGTTTTCGGTATATTTTCCTGGTTGGGAATTATATTATCTGTTGAGGTAAATAGTTTGTTTGCGGTGTCATTGTTAACTATTGCCGGTTATTCTGTAAATGATACTGTTGTTATATTTGACAGGATTCGTGAGAATTTAAAATCAAAAAAAGAAGGTTATAACGAAACTATTCAATTATCAGTTAACGAATCATTTAGGAGAACAACATTTACCAGCATTACAACCCTTTTCCCTTTATTAAGCTTAATTTTGTTTGGATCTTACTCACTATTTTGGTTTTCTTTAGCCTTATCATTAGGAATTATAGTTGGAAGTTATTCAAGTATTTTATTGTCTCCATCTTTGTTGCTGAAAGAATGAGCAAAACCTACTGATTTTATGAAATTAAATTACTATTTGATAATTATATTTTCTTTAGTTTTAATAGATCTTTCTACTGAGTTAAGAATATTATTTGATCATTTTACTTTTAGTTCATTATATTTTGCTATTGGTAAACATCCCTTAGCTTTCTTTATACTTCTTTCATATCCATATTTATATAAAAAATTAATTAAGTAGTTTTTAAATATCTTTAAATGATTCTTTAATTATAACCTGTATTACTACAGCTAATGGAAGAGAAAGAATTAAGCCTAGTGGACCAAAAATGAAGGTGAATCCAAATTGTGAAATTAATGTTAGGCCAGGAAGTAAGTTTGCTTTTTTCTTCATAATAGATGGCATTATTATATAACTTTCAATATTTTGAATGATTACATATGCGCCTAATACGGCCAATGGCTTCCAAAAATTATCTAGTAGTGCAATTGAAATAGGAAATATACCACTAATAACTGGACCTATATTTGGAATTACATTAAGAACCATTGCTATTAAAGCATTTGAGACAACATATTTAACATCTAATATTGATAAAACTATTAGTGATAATAAACCTACAGATAATGAGCTTATGACCATAGAAAAGGTCCAATTTGCTAATGCAATATTGCATTTCTCCAGAATATTTCTAAATTTATTACGGTAATTTTTAGGTATTAATAGAAGTATATTTTCTTTATATTGTTTTGGTTCAATAGAAATCATCAAACTAACAGCTAATACGAATATTAATTTCAAAAGACCTGAACCAAGATTTCCCGCAATATTTATTAAGTTTTTAAAACTTTCTTGAATAGCTTTTGCAATAGTTGAGACATCTGGAATGGTAACTACATTATTTATAAGATTGAATATGTCTATAACGTTTTCTGATTCTTCGCCATAAAACAGGTTATTCAGTTTGTTCAGATTTGTATTAATCAAAATATTTATTTTTGATAAACCATTTGGAATATCAACTAGTATTTCATTGAATTCTTTTATAAATGGGGGCAATACAAGAATAAAAATAGTAAATACTATTACTGATATAACAGTTAATACAAGAAACAAAGTAAGTAGTCGAGGAATTTTCAACCCCTTTTGCATTTGATTACATAAATTACATACAATATTTGAAATTACTAAAGAACAAATTATTAAAAGCAGAAAATCTCTTAATGTCCATATGATTAACAAAGTGATTAAAATTACTACTAACTTAAAATATGATGGACTATTCAATTTACAAGATATTTTACTTCTTCTCAGAATATCCTAATCCATTTGATTTGGCATAACTATTTGCAAATCTCATAAATCTATCAAAGTCTGAAGTGTTTTTCCAAATATATACTGCTTCTAAAAATATAGGTTCTCCATCAACAAACTTTACTTTAACTTCTCTAGTAAGTATTTCACCTTCGGAATCAATCATACGCATACCTGTGATTTCACCATCTGTAATTGAAGATAATGCCTGAGGTTTTTCGAACAAAAATAATGCTTGACCTGTAGTGCCATCCTTACTCCTAGTCAGTCTTATTTCAGGCACTACTGGTTCATCAGTTCCTTCATAAAATTGTATTTTTGCAGTTTTATTTGTTGTCATAATATTCGGTTGATAATTTTTTATCTTAGGAAATATTTTTCATATTCGTTTGTAGTTATTTTATAAAACATTATTTATTAACTCTAGGATACTTTCATCATATTTTTTATCAGTTAAATCTATTATCTTTATATTAGTTTTGCCAACCTTTTCATATTCATAACACTTATCGTAATAATCTAAAACTGATCTGCAAACTAAGTCCCATTTCTCATTATGAATTGATTCAAGAGCTATTTTTGTTCTTTGCGGTCCTAGTCTTTTTTTTATCCTTAGTACTGATTCTTGGAGTTCCTCTTTTTTAAATACACTATAAGTATCTATTAACTCATCTAACCTGTTAGATTCGCTCCTTATAATTTCAATCCTTCTAGAGTTTTTCATCTGATTGAAGAATTCATGAGGAATTTTACATTTACCTATATTTGCACTTTCAGCTTCTACAAAAATATTATTAGAACATTTAAAAGAATTTAATTTTTCTGCAATTATATTTTCAAATTGTTCATTTGAGGGTTGTTTTTTCATTCCTAAACCTCCAAATGTACTTCCTCTATGACAAGCAAATCCTTCAAGATCAATAGTTTGATATTTATATTTCTCAAGTAATGATAATAATCTTGTCTTCCCTGTTCCTGTTTTCCCGCCAATAACTACTAAATTCAACTTATTTGAAAAACTATCTAATACCGATCTTCTATATATTTTGTATCCGCCATTAAGTGTAACTATATTTAATTTAAATTTATCTAATAACCATCCAATACTTTGTGAACGC
>QCDJ01000040.1 GCA_003280935.1 Prochlorococcus sp. AG-355-B23 | reverse complement strand
ATTCCTTTCTAACTACCTTAGGTAGTCTGCGATACAACAAATGAACGAAAATTCTTCCCAAACTGTTAAAGAACTCTCTGAAGATCAAGAAATTAAAAATTCGTCTGAGTTAGATAATGATTCAGCATCCCTAAATGAGGAAGATTTATCATTCAAGAAGGACGATATCCCTTCAGCAGATTCTTCCTCTAGCAGAACAATCGCTGATTTTGAAAACGTAGGATTCACACAAGAAGAATTTGCATCACTTTTGGGTAAATATGACTATAACTTTAAACCCGGCGATCTAGTTAAAGGTACCGTTTTTGCTTTAGAGCCCAAAGGAGCCATGATAGATATAGGAGCAAAAACAGCTGCTTTTATGCCTGTTCAGGAAGTTTCAATAAATAGAGTGGAAGGACTTAATGATGTTTTACAACCTTCAGAAAGTAGAGAATTCTTCATAATGAGTGAAGAAAATGAAGATGGCCAATTAGCCCTCTCGATAAGAAGAATTGAATATCAAAGAGCATGGGAAAGGGTTAGGCAACTCCAAAAAGAAGATGCCACTATATATTCTGAAGTTTTTGCAACAAACAGAGGAGGAGCACTTGTGAGAGTAGAGGGCTTGAGAGGTTTTATCCCAGGCTCTCATATAAGTGCTCGAAAAATTAAAGATGACTTAGAAGGTGAATATTTACCTTTAAAATTTCTTGAAGTTGATGAGGAGAGAAATAGATTAGTCCTAAGTCATAGAAGAGCTTTGGTTGAGAAAAAAATGAACAGACTTGAGGTGGGTGAAGTCGTAGTTGGTTCAGTAAAAGGTATTAAACCTTATGGAGCCTTTATTGATATTGGTGGAGTTAGTGGTCTATTGCACATTTCTGAGATTAGTCATGAACATATCGAGACTCCTCATAATGTTTTAAATGTGAACGACCAAATGAAAGTTATGATAATTGACCTTGATTCGGAAAGAGGACGAATTTCATTATCTACTAAAGCACTTGAACCTGAACCAGGCGATATGCTTACTGACCCTCAAAAAGTTTTTAGTAAAGCTGAAGAAATGGCTGCGAAATATAAACAAATGTTATTTGAACAAACTGACGAAAACGAAGAGATCACAACAGCTTCAGCTGAAACAGTATAACTTCACTTATTTATTTTGTTCACGAAATATAGGAACTTAAGCCTCATTATCCCCGCACAAGTATTTTTTTAATTTACAAAAATTGATTTGTAACGATAATTTAACTTAGGATAATGCCTAATTTTAAAATTATCTGTTAATGAGCGATTTCATTTTTACTTCAGAATCAGTAACTGAAGGTCATCCTGACAAAATATGTGATCAAATTAGTGACGCTGTTTTAGATGCTTTATTGACAGAAGATCCAGAAAGCAGAGTTGCATGCGAAACTGTTGTTAATACGGGTCTTTGTTTACTTACTGGAGAAATAACTTCAAAAGCAAAAGTCGATTATATAAAACTTGTTAGAAATGTAATTAAAGAAATTGGATACGAAGGCTATAGGGCAGGGGGTTTTGACGCAAATAGTTGTGCTGTTTTAGTAGCACTTGACGAGCAATCACCAGATATTTCTCAAGGTGTAAACGAAGCAGATGATGTTAACGATGATTTGGAAGATAATACCGGAGCTGGCGACCAAGGCATAATGTTCGGCTATGCATGCGATGAGACGCCTGAATTAATGCCCTTACCGATTAGCTTGGCTCATAGATTAGCCATTCAACTTGCTAGGGTAAGGCATGAAAACGTACTTAATTATCTACTCCCTGATGGTAAAACTCAAGTAAGCATTGATTACGAAAAAGGTTTACCAGTCTCTATTAATACAATCTTAATTTCAACTCAACATAACCCTGAGATAGATGGGTTAACAAATGAAGAAGAAATTCGCCAAAGAATAAAAGAAGATTTATGGAAGCATGTTGTAATTCCTGCTACTGAAGATTTAGAAATCAAACCAAACATTATCAAAACAAGATTTCTAGTGAATCCCACGGGCAAATTTGTCGTAGGGGGGCCTCAAGGAGATGCCGGACTTACTGGAAGAAAAATTATTGTAGATACTTATGGGGGTTATGCAAGACATGGAGGAGGGGCATTTTCGGGTAAAGATCCTACAAAAGTGGATAGATCAGCTGCTTATGCAGCACGTTATGTAGCCAAAAGTATAGTTAAGGCAAAATTAGCAAAAAAGGCAGAAGTACAATTAAGTTATGCAATTGGAGTTGCAAAACCGATTTCCATTCTTGTTGAAACTTTTGATACTAGCGTTATTTCACAAGCTAATTTGACTGAGCTTATTAAAAAGTACTTTGATTTAAGACCAGCAGCAATTATAAAAGAATTTGACCTAAGAAATCTACCCCAAAAAATGGGTGGTAAATTTTTCAGAAAGACTGCATCCTATGGACATTTTGGCAGAAGAGATCTTGATCTCCCTTGGGAAAAGGTAGAAGAAAAAGCAGCCCAATTAGCGGAGGCTTCCAAAGTATTTTTATAAGATATTTTTTCTATGCCTAATAATTTTTATGGAGGATTAGATTTTGGAACAAGTGGTGCAAGAATATCAATAATTAATCTTCAAAAAAAATTAGTATATTCAAATTCAGTACCTTATTCATCCAGCTTTAAAAATCCAAATTCTTGGATCAATTCTTGTGAAAATCTCTTAATTAATTTACCTATTGAGGTAAAAATTAACCTTAATAAATTGGCTATCTCCGGCACCTCAGGAACTTTAATACCATCCAATTTACAAGGAGAGCCTATAGGAGAAGCAATACCTTATGACCAAGCATGTACTGAACATAATATCCTTCTTGAATCCTTAGCTTCTGGAGAAGATCATCTGCAAACGCCATACAGTAGTCTTGCTAAAGCATTAAAAATGATAGATAAATATGGGACAAATATACTTCTACGTCATCAATCTGATTGGATCACTGGTTGGTTTTTAAAAGATTGGACTCATGGAGAAGAGGGCAATAATCTAAAACTTGGTTGGGATCTAGAAAAAGAATCATGGCCAAAAAGTTATCTCAATACTTCATGGCAAAAATGCCTACCTCAAATAGTAAAAAGTGGGAAAATTATTGGACAAGTGAATTTTGATTTAGCAGATAGATTTAACTTGAATAAGAAATTAATGTTAATCACAGGCACCACTGACTCTAATGCAAGTGTAATAGCTGCAGGTTTAGGTAAGGAAGATGGTCTCACAGTTTTAGGAACAACTATTGTAGTTAAGAAAATTATTGATAAACCCATGAAAAAACAAGGAATTACAAACCATAGACTAAACGACCATTGGATATGTGGAGGAGCATCAAACGCAGGATGCGGTATCTTGTCTCAGTTATTCTCTGATTCAGAAATAAAGGAGCTCAGTCGACAAATTAATCCATCGAAAAATACTTCTTTAAATCTTTTACCTCTTAATAGTAAAGGAGAGAGATTTCCTGTTAATAATGCTAATTTAGAGCCAATACTTTATCCAAGGCCAGTAAGCGACTCACTTTATTTACATGCATTATTCGAGGGGCTAGCCAAGATCGAATTGAAAGGATGGGAAAAACTAGGCGAACTAACAGGTTCCCTTCCAAAAAAAATTATTACTATTGGTGGAGGTTCAAAAAACCCACAATGGAGAAAAATAAGAGAAAAAATTATCAATATACCAATAGTTTCCTGTAAAAAAACTACTTCATTTGGCACTGCCTTATTAGCGATTAATGCAAAATAATAGTTTTTTGGAAAATTTGATGAAGATATAAAATTTTTAATGAAAAGGGTTTCACAAACTACACATCGTAATTTAAAGTATATAGGTTAGAGCCGGGATAGCTCAGTTGGTAGAGCAGGCGACTGAAAATCGCCGTGTCCCCAGTTCAAATCTGGGTCCTGGCACCTTTAAAACCCTGTCCTAGACAGGGTTTTATACTTTTAAATCATTGAGAACTCGTTATTTTTTCGTATTTTTTATAACTTAAAATTTTTAGTTTTCGACTCTGCAGACTTGACCAATAACACCCAAAATCAGGGTATCTCCATTTGGATCTTGCCATTTAGCTAAATCATTGAAATTACTATTTGCTTCATCTATTGAGACATCAACATCTCTAAATGATTTTTCAAAACAATTTATATCCATTGTATAGAGAATATCCTTAGTAATTTCACTTTTTGTTTTAGGAATAAATTTACTCAATACTCTTACAGAACCATCCTCATTCCTTTTTATACTTTTCCTATCCCATAACTGCTCTCCGTATTCACTTTTAGGGACTCCAACCCATTCATGAGGCAAAGCTTCTGATTTTTTTATTGAAATACAAAAGAAAACAATAATCGAAAGGACTAAACTAAATATATTTCTAAAAAATATTGAATTAACTTTATTCTTAGAATTAAT
>QCDJ01000039.1 GCA_003280935.1 Prochlorococcus sp. AG-355-B23 | reverse complement strand
AGCTTAGAAAAAAGTCATTGAACCTGCTAGATGCTTTGTCTAACTTGCACAAACAGGAAGGTATTTTATCTGTTTGTTCATATTGCAGAGAAGTGAAAAATAAGGAGGGCGATTGGATGCATTTAGAAAAATATCTTTCGAAAATTAGTGATATTAGATTTAGTCATGGGGTTTGTGATAATTGTATGGAAAAACATTTCCCAGATGTAATCGAAGTATGGAATAAAAAGGATTTCTTTGAAGATGGTCAAAAAAGGTTTTTAGAGTCCTAGATTCAATACCTGACTTTTTATTGTTTAATTTATTTTCTAAACAAATTCTTTATTTGGTGGTTAGTATTGAATAAATTTTGACTAAAAAATGTTATTAGGAACTTTATTGACAGGTGAAATTGCTAAAAGTGCATTAGTAGCATATGTTCATTATTTAGGAATAATATTGTGTTTCGGTTCTCTTTTGTTTGAAAGATTGACTCTCAAAGTAGGTCTTAATAGAAATGAGACGATCTCAATGATAATTGCAGATGTGGTTTATGGTTTAGCAGGAGTTGCGATATTAGTTACTGGGATTTTGCGTGTTAAGTATTTTGGTCAAGGAGGTGATTTCTATACAGGTAATCCTGTGTTTTGGATAAAGGTTTCTCTTTATATTTTTGTGGGATTACTTTCTTTATACCCAACAACAACCTATATCTTATGGGCCATTCCATTAAGTAAGAATAAATTACCTGAAGTATCTGAAAATCTTGTCAAGAGGTTCAGACTAATCATTACTACTGAATTAGTGGGCTTTGCAACAATACCTTTGTTTGCCACTCTCATGGCTAGAGGTGTAGGTTTAGGTTGAATAATTTATTTCTAGAAAGAGATTGTTTAATAAGTGCAAACAAACTATATAGATGGAGTTTAAGTTATAAGATTTCTAAATCTAAAAAAGAGATTATCTTTATTGGTTTAAATCCCTCATTATCGGATGAAGTTTTCTTGGATAACACAACAAAAAAGATAATCAAAATTTCGAAAAACAACAATTACGGAAAAGTAAAATTAATAAATCTATTTGCTCTTATTTCAAGCAAACCAGAAAAGCTTTTTAAACATAAAAACCCTGTGGGTTATCTAAACAATAATCATATTTATAAAAACTTAAAACATTGGTCTGAAAGTAAAAATTGTGATTTATGGTTAGGTTGGGGTAACAAAGGTAAATTTCTAAATAGAAATAAAAGAATATCAAAAAAAATAATGCAATATAACTCAATTAGGAAAAATAATTTTGATAATCCTCTTGGGCCACTTTTAATAAAGAAAACAATCAAAGATAATCCAATACACCCTCTATACTGTTCTGATAATTCCATCCTCGAATCTTATTTTTAGGTAGTAAGGCTAAAATGCAAACCAGTATTTTTAGCTATTCCATTAAATATGTGTTAATTTCTATTTGTTAAGTTAAACTAATATGAAAATTTCAAAGCAATTAAATAAACTAAAAAACTTGAATGTTGAGGCAGAAAAATGTTCTACAAGAGAAGAAGCAAAAAAAATAATTAATAAAGCAAATAAAGCACAAAGTAAAATCAACAAATAAATAAAAAGTAATTTCACTTATTCATAAATTATAATTTCCAAAAATATTTAATTTACACAATTACACCATATTTATTTCTTAGTATTTATGTCTTTGAAAATAATTAAAATAAGGAAATCGCACGAAAGATTTAGATCGACTAGAGAATGGCTAAATTCGATGCATTCATTTTCTTTCGCAGAGCATAGAGATCCCAAATGGGATAATTTTGGGAAAATTAGAGTTATAAACGAAGATATTATTTCTCCTAATGCAGGATTTAATACACATTCTCATGCAAATATGGAAATAATTACTGTCGTAACAAAAGGAGCAATAACTCATAGAGACTCTTTAAACAATCTTGGAAAAATTCACAAAGATGAAGTACAAGTTATGTCTGCAGGTACTGGCATCTCTCATAGCGAGAAGAATGAAGAAAATGATAACTGTAAGTTGTTCCAGATTTGGATATACCCTCAAAAAGAAAATATCAAACCTCGATATGATCAAATTTCATTAAATGAAAAGTTGTGGGACAATCTTATTTTTAATTACAAAGACGGTAAAAATAATAAGCTTTTTCTAAATCAAAGTATCTCTTTATGGCGTTGTAAATATAAGCCAATTAAAGAAAAAAAATTGCCATTAAAAATCGATAAATATAATTGGATACAAATTATAGAAGGTAATCTTTTATTAAAAAGTAAAGACTCTAATTCAAATATATTACTCGAATCTGGAGATGGCTTGGGTTTTGAGGTTAATTATTATGATGATGTTTCTATAGATACTGAAAAAAACTTAGATTTTCTCTTATTTTCGATGCCTTCCTTATAATTTATCTTTTACTTTACCCATCAACTCCTTTGTTAAATGCATTTAAAGCTTGCAAAGCCATATTAAGGTGAACTTCCATAGCACCAAGTGCAATTAAAGAATTTGGTGATTTATCTTTTAGTAAATTCTCTTTTCTTTTTGATAACTCATTAACTAACTTCTTAGTTGAAGCTTCCCAATTATTGATTAACTCTTCAAATTCTCTTTTTTCAGGGCTTTCTATTTCTGCTAATTCATCAGAAAAATGAGAATCCTTTTGTGCCTTAAGCATCAAGTAACTTAATTTTTTATGACTTATTGCTTGAGGTAAATTGTTAGATTCACTCATTGCCAGTTGTTAATTTATAGTCAAAATCTAACTAATTAAGTGAATATTTGCTAGAGGGTAAACGGTTGTGATGACCGACCTGAAAATTACGAAATGATACTTGAACAAAAAATGGATTTATTAACCTTTAATTTTTCACTTATTAGTTTCTTGAAATAATCTCCACGCTCTTCATAATTTTTAAATTGATCAAAACTAGAGCATGAAGGCGAGAATAATAATGTTCCAACCCTATTACTTTGTAAATAATGAAAAACAAAATTTAAAAGCTCTTTTAGTTCTGAAAATTCAAAAATATTTTTTTTAAATCCTTCATTAATAAGCGCCATTTTTAGGACTTTTGAGCTTTCACCAAAAAGGAAAACACATTTAACTTTTTTCTTTAAAACTTTTATCCAATCACTATATTCATTGCCTTTTAATCTACCCCCAGCAATGATTATTATTTGACCTTCAATTGAACTTATTCCCGCAATAGATGAGTCAAAATTTGTAGCTTTACTATCATTAATGATTTCCAGATCATTATTTTTATAAATTGTTTCCATCCTATGGGGTAATTGTTTGTAATTAGATAAAGAATCTTTAATCTTCTTGCCAGATAATCCAACTTTTCTTGCTGCTGCAATTACCAATAAAAGATTTTGAAGATTATGCATTCCTTTTAAAGAAAAATGTTCAAGTTTGAATAGTTTCTTCCCTCTCTCAACAATGTACGCTTGTTCATCTATCCAATAATCGCAATGAATAAAATTTGATTTATCGAAACTAGTTGTTATCCAAACCCCTCTTGATAGCGAACTGTAGTGATTTCTTAGGTTTTTATCGTCATAATTATAAATTCTAAAATCAGATTTTTCTAACAAGCTTTTTTTTATGTTGAAATAGTTTTCAAGTGTTTTATGTCTTTCAAGATGATCTTCTGTGAAGGTTGTCCATATTCCAATATTAGGTTTTACTTCTGGAGATATTTCTATTTGATAACTACTTAATTCAGCTACAACCCAATCAATTTTTTCATGTTTTTTGGAGTAAGCATACTTACATAAAGGTGTACCAATATTTCCAGCAAAAGGAGCATATAATCCAGTATTACAGAGTATATGGCTTAGTAGATGAGTAACAGTAGTCTTGCCATTAGTGCCAGTAATACCTATCCAATTTGTGTCTTTTAAAATTTTCCATGCAACATTAATTTCTCCAATTACTTTAATTCCCTTTTTTTTTAATTCAATAATAGTTATATGGTCATAAGGTATTGATGGACTTACAACAACAGATTCGATCTCTTTCAAAAAAGGTTGAATTTCTTCAAATACAAATTCTTTATTTAGAGTAACTATGATATTAAGCTCTTCTAATGCTGTTTTTCTTTCTAAGAATTCTATCCCATCTTTACTTTCCCAAACAATTACTCTCTTATTGATGCTTCTCAAATACTTGGCAGCCCAAAATCCAGATTTACCTAATCCAATTACAAGATTAATATTTCTTTTACTTGAATGATTATCTATCATTAAATTTATAATTATTTTAATATTAATTGTGTTTAAAGGGTAATTCAATCATGAGATTTTTCTTCAGTATTTATAGTATTTGTCCAAGAAAAGTTAATTAATGGAAGATAATACTGCAAAATATTGGTTCTCTTGGTTTTATGAAAAGTGGGAGAAAAATGCTCCAGGTGAATTAATTGAACAGGGTTTAACTCCGTCTCAGATTGCTGAACGCTTTGTTAATGAAAACCATGATAGTTTTATTCAATTGTCAAAAAAAATTGATGAAAAAAATTATGATGCCTTAACAGAATTTATGAAACTCTCAGAGAGTGAATTACATATCTTGAAGTATTTTCTAAAGTTAGTAAAAATGAAAAATTTATAAGAAGTTATTAAGTATTTCGAGGCTTTTTTCCCATAAATTTTTTCTTTCTTTTTTATTCATGGCGAAAGGAGAAGTAGGGGATAGTTTTGGATGACCTCTGAAATTAAATCTAGGACCATAATGATCACCGCCTCTTGCGTCTGGTGAAGTAGCTGCAAAAAGCTGAGGTAAAGCACCCATCTCAGCAGTTTGAAAAATAGGACTAAATAATTCCAATGAGAATGTTTCTAATGGGCCAGGATTAGGTTTTTGAGCAGTAAAGAGATTTGTTTTTGCAATTCCTGGGTGAGCAGCTAAAGAAAGTATATTTTTGTGCTTTAGGTTCT
>QCDJ01000038.1 GCA_003280935.1 Prochlorococcus sp. AG-355-B23 | reverse complement strand
AAAGATTAGTAATGGTTGTTGATGGCAATGCTGGTTGTTATGTTTGGCCTGAAGATAGAGTTCTAATAAGAAAAAGTAAACACTCAGTAAAGTTTATTAGACTTGAGGATCATGAATTTTTCCAAGTTTTAAGAAATAAACTAGGTTGGGGTTTGCCCCACGTTGCTAAACCTAACAAGTAACAAATTTTAAATTTATTTTTTCCCTTTTAATATAAAAACAGGATTATTTGGTTCTAATCTCATTCCCTTAGCGATACTTAAGCTTTTATAGGTTTGAACTAAATTTAAATTTGTTTTAAAATTTTTATCTTCTAATTCCTCTTTCAACTCTTTAATAGTTTGAATGTCAATTATTGGAATAACGACAATACCTCCAATACTCATATCCTTACCCAGCTTATTTATAATCTGAAGTTTAGTTTTTTTATCACATCCTCCAATTACTAGTCTATTTGGTTTTTCAAAAGAATTAAAATTTCTCGAGTTTAAGATATTTATTATGTCTTCCTCAAAAATAAATTCTGATTTAACGCCAAGCCTTTTTGAGTTTTCAAGTATTAATGCTTTTGATCCAATCCTTTTATCAATACAAAACAAATCCAAATTAGGCCTTAATTTTAATGCCTCTAAACCAATTGACCCACATCCTGCTCCTACATCCCAAATGACACCAGTTTCTGGGAGCTCTAAATCAGCTAAGATTTGAACGCGAACTTCCCTTTTTGTTAATAAATTTGGTCTATCATCGTAAGTTCTAAAAACATTGTCATTGATCCCGAAAAGAGGGAGATTATTATTTGAGTAATTTTTCTTTGTTTTTATTAGAACAGCAATGTTTAAACTCGATATATCAGAAGGCAAGGACTCTTTAAGATTTAATTTTCTTATTTTTTCATTGTAAAATCCTATCTCTTCACAGAGCCAAAAATCATAGAAGTCAATTAGATTTAATTCTGATAAGTTATATTTGATTATTTCTAAACTTTTGTTATTTGAATCTGTAATAATAGCTAAACTTGCAGGCCTTGCTTTAAGAGCCTCATTTAACTTAGTTATATCTCTACCGTGAATACTTATATAAACAGCATCTTGCCATGGAATCTTTAACTTACTAAATGCTAATTGGATGCAAGTATTTGAAGGGTAGAAACTTAATTCATCTTTTGAAAAATTTTCTAGTAATATTCTCCCAATCCCAAACCAAAGTGGATCTCCTCTCGAAATTAAAATAACATCAGTTTTTTGATATCTAAGCCAGTTAACAAGTTCGGTATTACTTTTGCTAGAAAAAAATGATTTCTTTTTTTCTAAATCATTTTTGCTCCATGATTTTATTTCTTCAAAGTATGAATTGGGAACTGCAATATTTCCGGTCTTTTTAAATAAATCTTGTAATTTGGAAGGTAAATCTTCAAAAATATATGAATTAATACCTACCACATGAATTTTTCTATGAACTTTAGTCATAAATATTTTATGAAAAGGAACTAAAATGTTTGAATGTTTTATTAAATTATCCTATTATTATTCGAGTTATCATAATAAATTAATTGTCTGAAAGGAGAAAGAGATTACATGATTTATTGTTAACTCTAATTAATAAAGATAGTGAATTTAAATTTATTGAAGAAGATTCTAGCGATTTAGCATCTAGCTATTCTGAAAAAGACAATTTGAATTTATCTCGAGTTATAGAAAAAAATCGTAAAATAATACAAAGATATCAAGCTATCGTAAGGACAGCTGTAACTCTAGATGCTCTTATGGATTCTGAAAATGAAGAAAATTACAAAATCAAATAAAAATATTTTTTTAGAAGGAATATTACCTTTACTTTTACTGATATCCTTTATTTTTAATCCATTAATGGTATCCGCAGAAGTTGCAGAAACAGAAATAAATGGGAAATTAATAAATGCTAGTAGTGAGTTTTTAAGGGACTTGGATTTTGAAACATGGCAATTAGTAGCTTATAAATCACCTGTTTTTGGAGATAAATTGATCTTGAGAGTAATAGGATATCCAGGAAATCTTAGGATTGATCATCCTACTGATTTGAGAGTTGAATCAGGTAGAAAACAGTGGCTTTTAGATGATAAAACATTACTTAATGTGGAATTAGCAAATGATGGAAGACAAGCAGCCGCGGAATTTGATCTTGATGAATTGATTAAAAATTTAGACAAAAATAGACCATTAAGATTATATTTGTCAGGAGTTTTCTCTGAGTTGCCTGTCCCTCCCTTTGTTGTAAAAGAATGGAGGTCAATAAATTAAATTTGATTTTTGGAGATGTCTGAAAAAAAGGGAAGCCATATAAAATGGATGAAAAGAGCTATTTTTTTGGCTTCTTTAGGTGAAAATACAACGAGTCCTAACCCTAAGGTGGGAGCAGTGATACTTGATAAAAATGGAAACCTTATTTCAGAAGGATTTCATTTTAAAGCAGGGATGCCCCATGCTGAGGCAATGGCTTTTAATAATTTAAAAAAGGATGCTAAAGGAGGTTCAATGTATGTAAATCTTGAACCTTGCTGCCACCAAGGTAAAACTCCTCCATGTGTTAATAAGGTAATATCTTCTGGCATAAGAAAGATTTATATATCTATTCAAGATCCGGATAAAAGAGTCTCTGGCAAAGGTATTAAGCTGCTAAAAGAAGCCGGAATTCAAGTTCATTTAGGATTATGTGAACGAGAATCTTTGGAATTAAATAAGGCTTTCATTCATAGGAATATTACTAAAAAGGCATTTGGTACTCTTAAATGGGCAATGAGTATTGATGGAAGAATAGCTTTGAAAAATGGTAAAAGTAAATGGATTACTAATGAAAAATCAAGGTCGCTAGTTCACTCTTTTAGAGCAGAATTTGATGCAATAATCATTGGTGGAAACACATTAAGAAGAGATAATCCACTTTTGACTACTAGAGGTTCAAAAATTCCTGAGCCTTTGCGAGTTGTTTTCACGAAAAGTTTAGATCTGCCTTCAAGATCTAATCTTTGGGATTGTAACAAGGCAAAAACTTTAGTTATTTATGATTCTTCTACTGCAAATGAAAATTACCTCAAAAGGATTCCGAAATCTGTGGAGGTTGAAAAAATATCATCAGATAATCCAGAGTTAATTTCAAAAACACTTGCTAAAAGAGGATGTAATAAAGTTCTTTGGGAATGTGGACCTAGATTGGCTACCGCCGCAATCCAATCTAATTGTATTCAGGAAATTATCGCTTTCATTGCTCCAAAAATTTTAGGTGGAGAAAATAGTATGAATCCCCTTGGTGATTTTGAATTTGAAGAAATGCATGAAATTATTAAATTAGGTGAATCTAGGGTTAGTCTGATGGGCAATGATATTTGCATTAAGAGTTCATTTAAAAATTAATTTTTAATATTAAATTTATATGGGTCAAAGTACCTTACGGTTCTTACCCAAAAAAAACAATACAGATACGGAAACTCATCGTTTAGTTTATAATAAGTTCACAATTTATAATAACCATGCCAATAAGACAAGACGATAATCAACCTAATAAACGTTTTGGAATAGTAAATATCATTTTGATAGGTGTTGGAGCATTACTTTTATTTAGTAGCCTTTTCCCTAGCCAAAATATGCAAATCCCTAGGGTTCCTTATTCTCTATTTATAGATCAGGTTAATGATGGTGAAGTTAAGCGTGCATATATCACACAAGAACAAATTAGATATGAGCTTAATGGCGCAGAAGAAGGAGCACCTTCTGTTTTGGCAACAACCCCAATTTTTGATATGGATCTTCCACAAAGATTAGAAAGTAAAGGGGTGGAATTTGCAGCTGCTCCTCCAAAGAAACCAAATTTTTTCTCAACTATCTTAAGCTGGGTTGTTCCCCCTTTAATCTTTATACTAGTTTTACAATTCTTTGCTAGAAGGAGTATGGGAGGTGGAGGTGCTCAAGGAGCTCTAAGTTTTACTAAAAGTAAAGCTAAAGTTTATGTGCCCGATGATGAATCAAAGGTTACATTTGCTGATGTAGCTGGAGTTGATGAAGCTAAGGACGAATTGACAGAAATAGTTGATTTTCTAAAAAAACCTGAGAGATATACAGATATTGGTGCTCGAATTCCTAAAGGTGTACTTCTTGTAGGCCCTCCTGGAACAGGAAAAACTCTCCTTTCAAAAGCTGTTGCGGGAGAAGCAGAAGTTCCTTTCTTCATTATTTCAGGTTCTGAATTTGTTGAACTTTTTGTGGGTGCAGGAGCAGCAAGAGTTAGGGATTTGTTTGAACAAGCTAAGAAAAAAGCCCCATGCATTATTTTTATTGATGAATTAGATGCTATCGGTAAAAGTCGTTCAGGATCAATGGGAGTTGTTGGTGGTAATGATGAGAGAGAACAAACTTTAAATCAGCTTCTTACCGAAATGGACGGATTTGCTTCTGCTGACAAGCCAGTAATAGTTCTCGCTGCTACAAACCAGCCAGAAGTGCTTGACGCGGCACTTCTAAGACCAGGAAGATTTGACAGACAGGTGTTAGTTGACCGACCAGATTTATCAGGCAGAAAAACTATTTTAGAAATTTATACAAAAAAAATAAAACTTTCAGATTCTATTGACTTAGATTCAATTGCCCAAGCTACAAGCGGATTCGCAGGAGCTGATTTAGCTAATATGGTTAATGAAGCTGCTTTACTTGCAGCAAGAGCTAAAAGAAAAAGTGTAGAACAACAAGATTTAAGTGAAGCTATAGAAAGAGTTGTTGCTGGGTTGGAGAAGAAGAGTCGTGTTTTGCAAGATGATGAAAAGAAAGTTGTTGCTTATCACGAAGTAGGACATGCAATTGTCGGTCATCTTATGCCTGGAGGCTCAAAAGTTGCAAAGATTTCGATTGTACCAAGAGGTATGAGTGCACTTGGTTATACACTTCAATTGCCTACTGAAGAGAGATTTTTGAACTCTAAAGATGAACTAAAAGGTCAAATTGCTACACTTCTCGGAGGAAGATCTGCAGAAGAGGTTGTTTTTGGAAAAATTACTACCGGGGCTTCAAACGATTTACAAAGAGCTACTGATATAGCTGAACAAATGGTAGGTACATTCGGAATGAGTGATATTCTTGGCCCACTTGCTTACGACAAACAG
>QCDJ01000037.1 GCA_003280935.1 Prochlorococcus sp. AG-355-B23 | reverse complement strand
CAGCTAAAAAAGGCTTACTTGATCCAGTTTTAGGAAGAGAAAATGAGATCAATAATTTAATGAGGGTACTCTGCAGAAGAAACAAAAATAACCCTATACTTATTGGCAATCCTGGAGTTGGTAAAACCTCAATTGCAAAATTACTTGCTCAATTAATTGTAGACAAAAAAGTTCCTGATACTTTAAAGGACTTAAAAATTATTTCACTTGACTTAGGTGCATTAGTTTCTGGGACCAAATTTAGAGGTCAACTAGAGGAAAGACTAAGCTTAATAATCCAGGAACTAAGTAATCCAAACCAAGGAATGATTCTATTTATTGATGAAATTCACTCAATATTAAGTTCTGACAGATCTTCTACCGACATCAGCAATATCTTAAAACCTTTACTAGCTGAAGGTGAACTTAGATGTATCGGTACAACAACACCTGAAAAATTTCGTGAAACTATTGAAAAAGATCAGGCATTAAATAATTGCTTTCAAAAGATAGCTGTTAATGAACCTTCAGTAGAATTAAGCGCAAAAATACTACAAGGGATCAAAAAGAAATATGAATCACATCATGGCATAAAAATTTCTGAAGAGGCTGTAAGCTATTCTGCAAAATTAGCAGATAGATATATCAGCGATAAATGTCTCCCTGATAGTGCAATAGATTTAATTGATGAAGCAGCTGCACAGTTGAAAATCGATTCTAATAATATGCCTCAAATCATTCTCCAACAAGAAAACAAACTTAATACTATTGATGAAAAATTGAATAATTTGCAAGGAGAAAATATCGAAGCTCAAGAAAAACTAATGAATAATAGACAACAATCAGAGGCAAAATTGAACATTCTTTTGGAAAATTGGAACAATTTACGTGAAGAAATGGAGGAATTATCTATTTTAATGAAAGAAGAAGATAAGCTGACCAAACAAATTAAAGATAAATCAAATCGCGAAATTGAAAATGATCTAGATTATTTAGAAAAGCTTGAAGAAGAGTTAAGTGAAATAGAGAATGATATACATAAAGTTGAAGAGAACTTTAATAAAATAAAGAAAAATAGAAATTTCCCTTTTAAATATCAAGTTGAACCTGATGATATTGCAGATGTCATATCAAAAATCACAGGTATTCCAATTTCTAAAGTAGTTTCAAATGAACGTAAGAAATTAGTCAATCTAGAAACAGAACTAAGTGAAAAAGTTATTGGACAAGAAAAAGCCATAGAAGCTGTTTCTGCTGCAATTAGAAGAGCTCGCGTTGGCATGAAAAGTCCTAAAAGACCTATTGGATCTTTTTTATTTATGGGTCCTACTGGTGTTGGTAAAACAGAATTAGCAAAATCTCTTGCAACAGCTTTATTTGATGAAGAAGACGCACTTTTAAGATTAGACATGAGTGAATATATGGAGAAAAATGCCGTAGCAAGACTTTTAGGAGCTCCTCCAGGTTATGTTGGTTATGAAGAGGGAGGTCAATTAACTGAAGCTGTAAGACGTAAACCCTATTCAGTAATACTTCTTGATGAGATAGAAAAAGCACATTCAGAAGTATTTAATATCCTTTTACAAGTCTTAGATGAAGGAAGATTAACGGACTCTCAAGGAAGAACCGTAGATTTCAAAAATACGGTAATCATTATGACAAGTAACCTAGCTGGTAAATCTATACTAGAGTATTCACAAAAGATTTCTAAAAGTGAGGGAAAGTTAGAAAAAGATCAACAAACTCTAGATGATTCAATTAGTAATGCATTGTCTTCAATTTTTAGACCTGAATTTTTAAATAGAATTGACGAAGTGGTAAAGTTTGACCCATTAACTATCGATGAACTTCAAAAAATAATCATTCTACAAACAGAAGATTTAAAGAACCTGCTACTTGAGCAAAAAATAAATATCGCTATAGACAAAAAAGTTATCAACAAAATTGCAAACGATTCTTACGAACCTGAATATGGTGCTAGGCCACTTAGCAGGGAACTTAGAAGACAAATAGAAAATCCCTTGGCTGCAAAACTTTTAGAGGATAACTTCAAAAATAAAAAAAATATAACAATTAAACTTAACCCTGCTAAAAAAGATGAGATCGTTTTCAACCCTAGCTGAGGAGTAAATCAATAAGCTAAAATAAAAACTACAGCATAAAGCTTAATTTCAAAAAAATTTTGTGACAAGTCCTACTACTAATAAAGAACCTCTTAAAAAGGATTCTCCTAAAGTTGAAGAGCCTAAAAAAAAGAATAATTTTTTTAGATCTACCTACGATGAGCTTAAACTTGTCGTGTGGCCTAACAAACAACAACTTTTTAGCGAATCAGTAGCAGTTATAATTATGGTATCTTTTTCTGCTGCAGCCATTGCTTCTGTTAGCAGATTCTATGGATGGGCAGCCTCGCAAATTTTTGGTTGAATTATCTCCCGAATATCCATTAATAAAGATCTTAATTAAGCTTCCAGAAAAATGAGTAATGAATTAACTACAAACCTTGCTTCTTCAAAAGCAAATACAAGCATCGCAAGATGGTATGCAGTTCAAGTAGCATCAAGCTGTGAAAAAAAAGTAAAAGCTACTCTTGAGCAGAGATCAGTAACTTTAGGTGTTAATAATAGAATCATTGAAATTGAAATTCCCCAAACTCCAGGAATTAAATTAAAAAAAGATGGAAGCAGACAAACTACTGAAGAAAAAGTTTTCCCAGGTTATGTCCTAGTAAGAATGATTTTGGATGAAGATACAATGATGGCTGTTAAAAGTACTCCAAATGTAATTAACTTTGTAGGTGCTGAAGACGGCAGAGGCAGCGGAAGATCGCGAGGTCATATCAAACCTCGACCATTATCAAGACAAGAAGTTAATAGAATCTTTAAGCGCGCATCAGAGAAAAAAGCTGTAATCAAGTTAGATATTGAAGAAAAAGACAGAATCATTGTAACTAGTGGTCCATTCAAGGATTTCCAGGGAGAAGTTATAGAAGTTTCCGGAGAAAGAAATAAATTAAAAGCATTACTTTCAATATTTGGGCGCGAGACTCCTGTAGAATTAGAATTCTCCCAAATCAATAAACAAAATTAATTTCTAATTGTTCTTGTTTATCGAGTAAAATTATGATTTTCTACTCCAGCTTAAATTCTCTAATCTAATGGCAAAAAAAATTGTTGCAGTTATCAAGCTTGCTCTACAAGCAGGCAAAGCAAATCCTGCTCCTCCTGTAGGGCCAGCTTTAGGACAACATGGTGTCAATATCATGGCATTTTGCAAAGAATACAACGCAAGGACACAAGATAAAGCAGGTTTTGTAATTCCAGTCGAGATTTCTGTTTTTGAAGATAGAAGCTTTACTTTTATCACAAAAACACCTCCTGCTTCCGTCTTAATAACAAAAGCTGCTGGTATAGATAAAGGTTCAGGTGAATCCGCAAAAGGCTCTGTTGGGAATATAAGTAAATCTCAATTAGAAGAAATAGCCAAAACTAAGCTTCCTGATCTAAACTGTTCTAGTGTTGAATCAGCAATGAAAGTAATTGAAGGTACTGCTCGTAATATGGGCGTCTCTATCACTGATTGAGTTCAATACAAAATTTCTCACTATTTAGGGGAGGTTAGTTAATAACCGTTTGCACCCAATATTATTATGAAAAAACTATCTAAAAGAATGGCGGCTCTATCAACAAAGATAGAAGATCGCATTTACGCACCACTTGAAGCTCTTAGTATTATCAAGGAAAATGCTAATGCAAAATTTGATGAAACTATTGAAGCACATATACGTCTAGGTATTGATCCAAAATATACTGATCAACAATTAAGAACCACTGTTGCATTACCACATGGTACTGGCCAAAGCATCAAAATTGCAGTAATTACAAGCGGTGAGAACGTATCGAAAGCTAAGGCTGCTGGTGCAGATTTATTTGGCGAAGAAGATCTTGTAGATAGCATCAACAAAGGAAATATGGAGTTTGATCTACTTATTGCAACTCCAGATATGATGCCAAAGGTTGCAAAATTAGGAAGAGTTTTAGGACCTAGAGGTTTAATGCCTAATCCCAAAGCTGGTACAGTAACTAATGACATTGCTAATGCAATAAAAGAATTCAAAGCTGGTAAGCTCGAATTTAGAGCAGATAAGGCTGGAATCGTTCATGTCCGCTTTGGAAAAGCAAGTTTCACAAAAGAGGATCTATTTGACAACTTAAAAACCCTACAAGAATCAATTGATAAAAATAAACCAAGTGGAGCTAAAGGAAAATATTGGAAAACTTTTTATATAACTTCAACAATGGGGCCTTCAGTTCAATTAGACATAAATGCTGTACAAGATTACCAACCTGAAGGTTAACGCTTTGTAGTATAATTTAAATGCAATAATACGGCCAAAGAAAGTAGGTTGATTTAGTTATTCTAAATTTTTAATTCCTACCGAGGACTCGTCTTAAATTATTTCTTTTTGGATCTAATAAAAGCGGCCTCTTTAAAAGGACTTTGCCGCATTTCCTGCTCTCCCTAAATTACGATCCAAAAAACATCAATGGGCCGAACACTAGAGAATAAGCAAAAAATCGTTACTGAGATTAAATCTCTCTTAAACGACTCGGAAATGGCTGTAGTTCTTGACTATAAAGGCTTAACTATCAAAGAGATGTCAGATTTGCGATCTAGATTGCAAACATCTAACGGCATCTGCAAAGTTACTAAAAATTCATTAATGCGTAAAGCTATTGATGGAGATAGTAATTGGAACGATCTTGAATCTTTACTGACTGGAACAAATGCTTTTGTCTTAATCAAAGAAGATGTTGGTGGTGCTGTAAAAGCTATCCAATCTTTTCAAAAAGACACCAAAAAATCCGAAACCAAAGGGGCTTTATTTGAAGGCAGACTTCTAAGCGATTCTGAAATAAAAGAAATTGCAAGTCTTCCATCTAAAGAAGTATTGATGGCAAAAATTGCTGGCGCTCTTAATGGCGTTTCAACAAAAATTGCGATCTCTATTAATGAAGTACCTTCTGGACTTGCTAGATCACTTAAACAACATTCTGAAAAATCAGAATCCTAAATTCAAAACCTAATTAACTTTTAAGAAAATGTCCGCAAAAACTGAAGAAATTCTTGAATCATTAAAATCTTTATCACTTTTAGAAGCATCTGAGCTTGTAAAGCAAATTGAAGAGGCTTTTGGTGTATCTGCTGCAGCTTCTGCAGGTGTAGTAATGGCAGCTCCAGGAGCAGCTGGCGGTGACTCAGATGGTGGCGCTGCTGAAGAAAAAACTGAATTTGATGTAGTTCTCGAAAGCTTTGATGCAGCTGCAAAAATCAAAGTACTTAAGGTTGTAAGAAATGCAACTGGCCTAGGTCTTGGTGATGCAAAAGCACTTGTTGAATCTGCACCAAAAACAGTAAAAGAAGGTATTGCCAAAGCAGATGCTGAATCTTTAAAGAAAGAGATTGAAGAAGCTGGCGGTAAAGTTACACTTAAGTAAGAGAAGATTTTTTCAAGCCGATATAAAGTCTATCGGCTTCAAAAATTATGAATATTGATAGTATTGCAATTGAAGCTGCAACTGATGGTGCCTGCAGTGGTAATCCAGGTCCAGGTGGTTGGGGTGGTCTAATTATTTTTGACGACAATAGTGAATTAGAAATAGGTGGATACGAGGAAAATACCACTAATAATAGAATGGAACTCACTGCGGCTATAAAAACACTGGAGAAATTAAAAACCTATAAATTAAAAGAAAACTTTAAATTAAGAACTGATAGTAAATATGTCATAGAAGGGTATACAAAATGGATTATTAATTGGAAGAGAAATGGATGGAAAACAAGCTCAGGAAAATCAGTTCAAAATCTTGATTTATGGCAAAAAATTGATCAATTAAGAATTAATGGTCTTTTAATGGAATATGTTAAAGGCCATAGCGGTGACAAACAAAATGATAGGGTAGATAAA
>QCDJ01000036.1 GCA_003280935.1 Prochlorococcus sp. AG-355-B23 | reverse complement strand
CATTTAAATTTGTTTAAATTTTTATCTTCAAATAAATATGTTTTTAAATATAAACAATTAAAATTGAGGTTTTTTTTTATTTCATATGAAATTATCATTGGATAAAATATAAAACTTTGGATAGACCATTTAATTACATAATTTCGCCTGAGATATCTGAATTTAGAAGATTTTCACCAAAGTTAAAAATAGGTGTACTTGCTTCTGGGAAAGGAACAAACTTTCAGGAATTAATTAATCTCTCAGAAAAAGGAGATTTAGATATAGATATAAAAATTCTAATAACTAACAAAGATGAAGCCGGCTGTATAAAAAGAGCTGAAAGTAAAAAAATACCTCACAAAATTATAAAAAGCAAAGACTTTCTGAAAAAAGAGACATTTGAATCAGAAATCGTAAATACTTTAATTCATTACGATGTTGAACTAGTCGTTATGGCAGGCTGGATGAAAATTGTTACTCCATTTTTTATTAATAAATTTAAGAATAAGATAATAAATATTCACCCATCATTACTTCCTTCATACAAAGGTGGTTCTGCGATAAAGGACTCTATATTAAATGGTGCAAAAATAACTGGTTGTTCAGTACATTTTGTAGAAGAGGAGGTAGATAGTGGATCATTGATAATGCAAGCTGCATTATCAATTAGAGATGATGATGATATTGAATCACTTTCCAGAAGAATACAAATGCTTGAGCATAAAATTTTACCTCACTCAATCTCTCAAGCTGGTTTTTTGATAAGAAGTAATTTTATGGAAAATTATTAGTTAAATCAAGACCTTCATCCATTGAATATCCACTCATAATATTTAAATTTTGAATTGCTTGTCCAGTCTGCCCTTTTAACAAATTATCAATTGCAGATAAAATAATAATCCTTCCATTTCGAATATCAACTTTAACAGAAAGGAAAGTTTGGTTTGTATTTTTAACCCATTTTGTTGAAGGGTATGTATCTACAGGTAATACTTTAATATTTTTGAAATTTCTATAATAATTATCCAAAAGAATTCTGCAATCATCAGAAGTTAATCCTGGATCTCTTAATCTGCCATATATTGTCGAATACATACCCCTTGAAATTGGAACCAAATGAGGTGTAAAAAGCAGTTCAATTTTATTTCCAGAAATTAAAGATGCTACTTGCTCGATCTCTGAGGTATGTCTATGGTTTATCAATCCATATGCTGATAAGCCTTCACCACATTCTGATAAGAGTAGCTTTTGGTTTGGTTCTCGACCTCCTCCAGAGGTTCCGCTTTTAGAATCAATCACTATTCCTTCATCTTCAATAATTCCTTGCGAAAGATAAGGAACTAGTGGAATAAGAGCAGATGTTGGATAGCATCCTGGACAGGCAATTAATCTTCCTTTTGAAATGGCTTCTTTGTTTAATTCAGGAAGACCGTAGACTGCCTCTTTACATAAATCATCATCATTCCTTTTATAAATAGAAGCTTCTTTGGAATATACTCTTTTCCATTCATCTAAAGACTTATATCTGTAATCAGCAGATAAATCAATAACTTTAACTCCTTTATCTAATAATTTTCTTGTCAAGGTTGAAGATAGTCCATTTGGTAAACAAAGCAAAGCAACATCAGCATTTTTTGAAATATTATCTACTGAAATTTCTTCTATAAAAGGATCATTATCTAGATAAATAAAAGGGAAATTTTCATTCCACTTTGATCCAGATGTTTTATTACCTCCTAAAAATGAAATTTTATATTTTTTATTTTTCTTTAAAAGATTTACCGCTTGAATACCGCCGTAACCAGTAGCACCTACTATTGCAACATTCATTTCTTTGAATTGGCAGACTTTGAGATAGGATTATAAAGTGTTGAATTTAAGGTAACTAAAACACTATTTTTCTATATTGATAGGAATAATGAAAGAAACAAGTCCCAAATCAAATAATGGAACAATTTTGGATATAAATGAATCTTTTAAAATTGAATTTGATCCTATCAGCGATGCGTTGGCTGCTATAAGAAATGGTGAATGCATAATTGTTGTAGATGATGAAAGAAGAGAAAATGAAGGAGATTTAATCTGTGCGGCTCAGTTTGCTACTCCTCAGCAAATTAATTTTATGGCTACTGAGGGCCGTGGTCTTATATGCCTAGCTATGCAAGGTGAAAAACTTGATTCTTTAGATTTACCATTAATGGTAGATAGAAATACAGATGAAAATCAAACAGCTTTTACTATATCAATTGATGCTGGACCTGAAAATAATGTTACTACTGGAATTTCCGCGGAAGACAGGGCTAAGACAATTCAAGTTGCTATAAACCCAAATACAAAACCTGATGATTTAAGGCGGCCAGGACATATTTTTCCATTAAGAGCTAAAAAAGGTGGAGTATTAAAAAGGGCAGGTCATACCGAGGCGGCAGTTGATATTGCTGCAATGTCAGGCCTTTATCCTGCTGGAGTGATTTGTGAAATACAAAATCCTGACGGTTCCATGTCAAGACTTCCACAACTTAAAGAGTATGCAAAACAGTGGGGAATGAAATTAATATCAATAGCTGATTTAATAAGTTATCGGTTTCAAACTGAGAGATTTGTATTTAGAAAATCAGATGCTGTTCTTCCAAGTATTTTTGGTAATTTCAAAGCTTATGGATATGTTAATGAACTTGATGGTTCAGAACACGTTGCCTTAGTTAAACAGAAATCATCAAAAATAAGTGAACCTGTACTAGTAAGAATGCACTCAGAGTGCTTAACTGGTGATGCTTTTGGATCATTACGTTGTGATTGCAGACCCCAGTTAGAAGCAGCCTTATCAAGGATAGAAAAGGAGGAAGAGGGAGTTGTCGTCTACTTAAGGCAAGAAGGCAGAGGTATTGGTCTAATAAATAAATTAAAAGCTTACAGCTTACAGGATGGTGGATTAGACACTGTAGAAGCTAATGAAAAATTAGGTTTTCCAGCTGATCTCAGAAATTATGGAGTTGGAGCACAGATATTAACCGATCTAGGGATAAAAAAACTAAAATTACTCACAAACAATCCTAGAAAGATTGCTGGATTAGGTGGTTATGGAATAGAAGTTAGTGAGAGAGTTCCATTAGTAATTTGTCCAAACGATAACAATGCAGAATATTTAAGCGTAAAAAAAACCAAGCTAGGCCACCTGATTGATGAAGATAATCCTAATCCAAGGAATATCGACCCATTTATATCAATTTTTCTAGACGGAAAATATAAATCTATTGATCTAGTTCCAATAAAAAATAACGTTATTAAATTCTGTAGTGAACAGAACATTAATATTAAACTAGAAAGTACTCCAAGATTATTAGCTTTTTGGAATCGACCAAAATTAGTTTGGCGAATTTTACATGATCAAAATAGAACCAATTCCAACATTACTGATGAAGAAATAAAGAATATAGAACTATTAATTCAGTTTCTATCCAAATATAAAAATAGTACAAAGACTGGAATTATTGTTTCTAGAAACATTGAACAAGCTTTACACCCAAAAAGTAGCATCAAACTAATTAATACAAAATTTACTATTAACAATGAAATCTTATATTCATCTTCAAGAAAATTTAATCTAGATAAAGAGACATTTAGTATTGTTTTTGAAGGCTAAATTACTATTTTAAAGTTGCTTTTAAAATTTTTGAACCATTAGTAAGCTTTAGCACTACATCCAGATCATCTGTCTTTCCAAAAACAGTATGAACTCCATCGAGATGAGGCTGTGGTTCATAAACTATAAAAAACTGACTACCACCTGTATCCTTTCCGGCATGAGCCATTGAAAGTGAACCTTTTAGATGTTTATTGGAATTAATTTCGCATTTAATGTTATATCCAGGCCCTCCAGTGCCAGGCATACCAGATGCTCCATCACGTGTATTTGGACATCCACCCTGAGCCATAAATCCAGGAATAACTCTGTGAAATGCTAGACCATCATAAAAACCATCACTAATTAACTTCGTGAAGTTTTTAACAGTATTAGGTGCGTCGTCAGAGAAAAATTCAATATTTATTTTTCCAACTTCTGTCTCAAATAATGCAGTTGTCATGTTTTATTTGTTTAATAATTAATTGATATTTTAATAGCTAAAGCAACTTTTCAAGGTTTTCCTTAATGGTATTTATATCAATATTATCTTTATTACTATTTTTGTCTTCCTCCCAATTTTCAACTTCAAGGTTTTTGTGGGGTGGTGAAATTAACAACCTATCTTCTGCAGTTTTAGGGACAAAATTTTTTTCTACTAATTTGCATTCATAATCTAATTTAATGCAGAAATCTTTTATTTCCTTTATGTTTATCATTTCAACTGTTGGCAAAGGAAAATCTTGAGCTTCTAATAGACCACAATATCTCGTGGCATCATCCTTATCTTCAAACATAAGAACAATTGTTCTCCCTTTAAGTTCGATTGAATGAATTCCTTCCTTATCTGTTCCTGAATTATATAAAAGAACAAATATGTTCATGAGTAGCGGTTTTTCTACTTATATAATATTTGATTAAGAATCAGAAAGTGATAATTCTTGTAATCTTGTATATAAAGCAATTTCTTCATCATTAATATCAGCAGGTATTACTACTAAAATTTCAACATATTGATCACCTACATTATCTTCGAAAGTTAAACCCCTACCTTTCAAACGTAACATTCTTCCCGTAGATGATTTTGGTGGCACTTGAAGTGTGACATTTCCATCAAGGGTGGGAACATCTACTGCACAACCAAGAAGAGCATCATGAGGAAATAACTCTAATTTATAAAGAACTCTTAAGCCATCAATTCTTAGACCACTTTCCGTTTGAACTTTTAACTGCAGATAATGATCTTTACCTCCTCTTGCAATATTTTCAAGTCTTAATCGCCATCCATCTCCAGCAAAAGGTGGTGTATCAACTTCTACTACGGTTTCATCTTCAAGCTCTATTAAAATTGAAGCTCCATTTAAGGCCTCATCAGGAGTCAATTCAATAATTGTCTCGATATCTTGGTGGAGTTTAACTGGAGGCGGCTCTTCTGGAGAGGTCGTAGGATATTCATAATTATTAAATTCATCATTATTTGTATTTATCGATTCATCCTCCAATGGTTCATTATCATATTCCTCGTAATTCATTGGTGAGTATTCATATCCAAATAATGAATCAAGATAATCTTGAAAATCAGGAAAACCTGTCTTGAAATTATTATTTTCGTTTTCATCTTGGATTTTTTCATCCGAACTATTTTTCCTTGCTTTAGGATCACGTAGATATTCGTATGCTTCGTTAATTAATTTAAATCTTTCTTCTGCAGTAAGATCATTTTTATTTAAATCTGGATGCCATTTTCTTGCTTCTCTTCGAAAGGCCTTTTTAAGTTCTTTATCATCGAAATCAGATGATAAACCCAAAATTGACAAATAGTCTTTTTTAGAGGAAGTAGTCATTGTCCCATGGATCATCGTCCCTAGAATTACCATACCTCGAATTTCCATAATTTCTATTTATTTGATTATCCCAAGGATCATCATCCCAATAATCATCTGAAAAGAGTTCATCCTTTAATGATCCAAATGTATTTTTAATGCTCTGTAAGGGATTATTATCAGTTTTCTTTTCTGCTGCAAATTTTCTGTTTAAACCGAATAATGCTTCTTGTAGAGAACTTACTGAAATTTCTAATTCTTGAGGATCATCATCATTTATATACTCTTCAACATCTTGAATGGCTAATTCAACAGCTCGCTGTTGCTTTTCGGCCCCATAAGGGCCAAATTCTAATGAAGCATCCCTAAGTCTTCTCTCAGCTTGCGCAATAAGAGTTAAAGCACTATTTTTTCTATCAATTACAGATCTTCTCTTCCTATCTTCATTAGCTTTTGCTTTTGCTTCTTCAATTATCGAATTTATTTCTTGTTCATTTAAATTAGAGCCTCCAGAAATAGTAACTGTTTGCTTTCTTCCAGTTGTTCTATCAGTAGCGCTTACTTCTAAAAGACCATTGGCATCAATGTCAAATGCTACCTGGACTTGAGGTATTCCTCTTGGGGCTGGAGGTATTCCTGATAGTCTAAATTTACCAAGTGATTTATTTTCG
>QCDJ01000035.1 GCA_003280935.1 Prochlorococcus sp. AG-355-B23 | reverse complement strand
ATCTCCACCAAGAGAATAGATAAATGCAAATAAAAATCGGTAAAGGAAGTAGTCGCAACATTTTACTTAGTTATATCTTATAAAAATATATAAATCCCCAACAATAATGCTGTAGCTACCCCTAAACCAATAACTACATTTGGTTGATTATTCCAAAGATTAGTTAAAAATTCCATATAAAAATTATAGGAAATTAACTTCTTTACCAGTCATATTTATTATTTGAATCTAAGAATATCTACGAACAACTAAGAAAAGACACGCAAATGACATCAAGAGAGTGATGTCACTATTTAGCCAATAAAAAAGACAGGCTTGGAAACCTGTCTTTTTTATTGGATTATAAGATTAGGGGCGAGAGGATTCGAACCTGCGACCTAGTGCTCCCAAAGCAACCGCAAAAATGAAGCTATAACTGAGACTTATGTTGATATCAGTACTTTTAGAGAAAAAAGTGTAGCATAATTCGGACTACTTAAGCTTGATTTGCATGAGTTTTGCGTGAGATTTAATTTGATATTAGATTTAAAATTGGAAGGATGAAACTCTCTTTTTATGGAAAAGTTATTTATCGTTTGCACCTTTGATTGCTCTTTTCAATATTATGAAGAGACAGTTGATCAATGGGTAAAAGAACAAGGGGATGGAATTGTACTTGATTATGATTTAGTAAAAATCAATGATCACAAGTCTCATTCCTTCTATACAGTTTCAAGTTTAGAAGAGTTCGCAAAGATGTTAAATACAGAATGGGCTAGGGAATGGGACAAAGCTAATAACTGCAAAGATATAGTTTATAGACTTGAGATATTTGAATGACTAATAAATGGAATGAAAAATCTTGGCAAAAAGATTTCTTGAACATGAAGTCGCATTCACCTTCAGATGCAAAACTCCTAATGGGAGGTGTAAAAGGATTGAAAGATGCTTGGCGTTTAGGTGTTCTGCATGTTGAATACGAAAGACTGAAGAAAAAACAAATATAACAAGATCAGCAGTCTTAGGGTTCGTAGAAGATCCTGTTGGATATAACATAGAGTTAATAGAAAGAGACTTATGAAAGAGTTAGAAGAAAATACTATCGAACAAATAAGAACTCTTCTTAATTATTTAGAGCAAACAGATCTATTAAAAAACAAAGATATTCTTAGGTGTTTAGATGTAATAGCAAGAGAGTATGGCGGAGAAGTGGTTGATAAAAATTAAATGGCAAATCCAGATCAAAAAACAATATTTCTAGAACAAGCTTATGACGAACTTAAGGCAATTTGCACTAATTTCCAAGATGAATCTGGTGCTAAAGATATGGACGTAAAAACCTTACTAAGAGAACTTGCAAGGGTTTATGAAAAAGATATTGATGATGATTACGATATAGATTGGGAGGTTTAATCTCCTCTGGAATCGTAGTGAAAATAAATAGCAGAAAATTACAATTAATTTGAGAAAAATCTTATAGGTGTTATCGTCATTGGGCAATAGCTATTAAGTATTGAAAGAATTTTTAAATGAGATTTGGCAGAATCATCATGACCCAGCCCATGCAACTTATGGAATAGTTGGAGTAATAGTATTCTTGGTGATCTATAATCTCTTACTCAATAAATATCAGTAACAAGAAACCCCTCCAGAAATTCCAACTACTGAAAGGGTTATTAAATCGACTCGCAACTATATTGAATCAATCTATGTCTTGCAGCAAACGTAGAGTGTGCTGACGAGGTTTGGCCTCAATTAATTTATAGCAAAAAATTTTAAAATCTCGCTACTTTTCTTTCCACTTGTCGTTTTTTTAGAATTGAATAAGCTTGTGAAGCCCATTTTCGATAAATATCAAATTCAACATCTAACTTCTCTCTAAGTAATTTGCCAATTTTAAATACTTCTTCGAAGCCTAGATAAACTATTACCAGCACTTTAGTTATATTTACCGCAACAGTTGCTATCTTTTCAATTCTTTGATCTTGCATTTGAACTTATCTAAGTCCACTAAAATTAACAGTTGTTAGAAATTATGCAAATGGTTTTTAAATTAAAAATAACTTCTAAAAATACTAGTTTTCTTCCAACCTTCTTTTAATAATTCTGCATATTCATTTCTTGCAGCTTCGATAGTTTCTACTCTGCTACCTTTCATAACTGGTTTACTACTTCTCTTATAAACGCACCCATAACTAATCATCATTGCATCAATGCTTGGCGAAGGCTTGGAAACATCTTCAAATGGTTCAAAGACTTTTATTCTTGACCTATCCTTATTTATAAGAGTAAATTTCTCCATAAATTAATAATAGACAAAAAAAGGTGAGACAGAAAACCTCTTGATGGTTATGCCATAAGTCGGGCAGAACCAAATATCTAACTATCTTCTAAAGTTATGCCAATTATTCTTAAGAAAATAACTTTTGCGTGAGTTTGCGTGAAGCAATTATTTGCGTGAATTAGGTATTGGCTTAGACTTACTGCTATAACTGATCGGGGCGACAGGATTCGAACCTGCGACCTAGTGCTCCCAAAGCACTCGACGGGGTTAGTGAGGCACTAGGTTTTCAAGCTATAACTAAATATTTGCTTATCCATGCGTGATTTGTCAGGACAAAATAAGCAAGTTTTGACGGAATTTTGACGGAATTCCCATTAGTTATAAGTTTTCTCATTGCATTTATATGAAAGATCTTAAATGGTCGCAATATTTTTTTTTTGAGAGTTGGGAGTGCAGCCCTAGCTCTCTTTTTTATTGCAAATCATAGTGAGTCGAATTGGGAAGAATAAAATCTTCTAAAGGTTTATCAAAAAGTGGTTTAATATCATCTTCAGTTTTTGGTAGCCATTTATCCTTGAATCCAATATCAATTAAAAAAGGACATTTTAAACTCATCATTGATTCATACATTCCATTGAAACCTTCAAGCCAGTTAACAATTTTGCTTTGATCAAGACTGTAAAACATGGGAAAAGATTTTTTATAACGAACAATAGAGTTCCAAAATCCTGAAATATAACAAAAATAATCTACTTCTTTTTTAATTTCTTCTGGTGGTGAATTTTCTATTTGATCAATAGCTTCTCTAACAATTTTTAATTTATCTTCTACATTTTCAAATCTAAAAGCTTCTGTTTTACCATCAAAATTAAGTTCAGTATGACTATGTTTATAATCAATAGCTTTTAAAGCTCTAAAAAATGTTTTATCTTTCCAATACTTACTGAACAACTTCGCATATATAAAGCTTTCATAGTCTTTTGCATCAATTTCTAAGTCAGTAATATCTTTTTCTATAAAAATATTCTTATATCTTTTGCCTCCCCTCATTTTGACTTTCACATTAGTCAAACCGATTTTAAATACCTTTGCATCAATTGAAGTAATCGGTTGAATCCATTCACCATCCACCCAGCCCACTCCATAACCAAATTTCATTCCTCTTTCAGTTCCCCATTTATAACAGCTCCACCAGTCATTAATATCATTTTCCTCGTAATAAGATTTTTCATTATGAAACTTTGGCGAATCATAAATTTCTATTCTTGGATGGTATTCAGCAACATAAAATTTAGTCCTTTTACTACTAATCTTTTTTCTTTCGTTTGAAGTGTAATTTCTGGGTGAATAATTTTGCCATGCACCTCCATCCATAGGTAAGTAATTACTTAAACAATGTTCTTTAAGTGCATCAAGATACTCTGGTTTAAAATCTTCTGTTCTTGTATCCCAGAAATAAGCTCCCATCTAATCAAGCGGTGCAAGTAGTAAGCGTTTCATTTAAATCATTAAGTCTTTTACAGTAACCACAATTACTAAAACCATAACTACTAAAACAATTACAAGAAATAATCTTCGCCTTAATTTTTGATTCCTAATAAATTTTCTTTTGACCTCTGATATTCTTTCTTGCATCTCTGGCTCGTTAGCAAGCTCTCTAATTTCATAAGCCTTATCTTCAAATTTAAGAAGGATATTTTGTTTGTAATCAAAAAAATCTGGATGAGATAATGCCCATTGTTTCCATTGAATCCACTCAGTAACTTTTTGATTTTTCTCCATTCTATTTTGGCTTTTTAATCCCTGATCTACTGCTATGGCATATGGATTAATAGCACCTAAAACACCACCTGTTACTGCATCTCCTAATGGATCTCTTTTTGCTAATGTTGATGGTTTTACAAATACATCAAAGGTCTCTAAAAAGGCACAAATAATTTCATCTAATGTTGGCTTAGCTGGCAATAGAAGTTCAGGTATTTCTTTTTCTAAATGCTTTTGAAGCTCGTAATTAAATTCTTTATCTGGCATTAAAAAAGGAGCTAATTGCCCCTTATTTTAGATCGACTGTCAATTATTAAAAATAATGCCTATAAGGTTTACCAGTTTTTTTAGAAACTCTCATTTCATATCGCCCACCTTTTATTCCATATCTTGTCTGATCTTTTTTATTTAATAGACTTTTAGGTTGATTTTCTTTCTTTAAAATTCCAAAAAACATAATAAGACCACTAATTATCAAAGTAGGTACAGTCGCCTTATATAAACCAATAAGGAATATGGGCAATATTAAAAAAATTATTGCACTTTCAGGGGAACCATAATCATTATTTCTTGCTCTTGGCCTAAGTTTCCAACTCATTTAAAAATTTGCTCCCTTAGTCATTTCAATATTTACCTGTTCAATCTGGTTTTTACTTAGTCTGAAATATTCAGTTTGAGGGATTCTAAATTCTTTAAATTTCTTATGTAATTCCTTCTCTAAATTTTCAAAATTAGAACATCTAACAACATTTAAAACTTCATCAGGTTTTAGTTGGTTAAACCTTCTAAGCAAGTTATCAGTAATACCTATTTTATAAATATCATCATTTCTAATTAGATAAACAAACCCTTTTTCAACTAATTCAATGTCTTGATCTTGTTCGACAATATATTCAATTTCTCCGAACACGTCATATTTGACATTCGGTGGTAATCCCTCTTTTTCAATTAAAAGTTTTAATATTATTTTTTCTAAAGCAAGAAACTTTTTAAATGCTTTTTTATTTCTTACTGAATTACGTAAACTACCTTTAATAAAAAATTGAGCATAAATAGAAGAAACATCATTTATTAATCCATCACAAAAACCATAGTAAATAATCTTATTCGGCAATCTTAAAATACATTCTTTTTTTAATTCAATTTCATCATTGGTATTTTTCTTTAAAGCATTTTTTATATCCAGAGCCATTGTTGGATCAGCTTTTTTTATGACGTTATTCCAAAATTTTCTATCAATTAAAAATTCCATTATGCAACTGACCTCTTTCTTTCAAGCTCGAAAACCTCTAATGAGAAAGCCATCCTAAAACCTAATCATCTGCAATAAAAAAATCTTGATCTATCTTTGAAACTACTATCCTTTCTTTTACTTGTACTCCAATAGAAAATTCAATCATTAATTTTGCGAGATCAACACCATCAATTAATTTTAGTTTTTGCTCTCTAAGTTCATTCGCACCTTTTCGTGCATCTCCTGAAAAAGTGCTACTAGTAACAAAAATGCCTTTTTTGCAACCTCCTCTTATCATTGCACCAACAAATGCATCAATATATGGTCTCCCAACTGAATTGTCTGAAAATCTTTTGGCTTGAATATAAATTTGACTTAGACCTAATCTATCTTCATCTATTGTCCCATCAATCCCTCCATCAGGTCCCCTTGGGACTCCTCTAATCCTTCTTGGGTCTCCTCCTCCATACCCCATTTTTGCTAAGAGTTTTAAGATTAATTCTTCAAAATCTGCAGGAGATATTGTCTTCATATTGTCAATTAACTCCTCAATCAAATTTAATTCCAAAAGTGACTTACCCTTTTCAATTAAATCTTCAGGTGTATCATCACTAGAATAGATATTTAAAGAGTTATTAGTATCAAATAAAATTCTATTTGCTTTTTCTTCTTCATATTTTTTCCATTCTTTAGTAGATCTTATATCTTTTAAATCGACTGGTCTTTTGAGACTTAAAAATTCATTAGTATTAACACCTACATCAATATATCCCCTTTTTGGTCTTGTTAAACCTCCAGCTTTATAAAGGTATGAACAGGCCCAATGGACCCTGTTTTTAGCTAATGGCCTTCCATTGCTTTCTTGTTTAAGCGATAATTGTTCTTCATTTAAGCCTACATTTTTAACGACTAAATCCACTGCTTCATGAGCATTGATCTCACCTGTTTTGCTTACAACTTGGAGAATGGGAGTAAAAAACTCATTAAATTTTGGTAGATCTACCACAATGTTTGCTTTTTAAATAAATAATTTTTGAGATAAAAAGAATTATAACTTGACGGAATTTTGACGGAAGTTGCGTCCGTCATATTTTATAAATATCTGAGATCCTTTGCAATTACATATCGGGGCGACAGGATTCGAACCTGCGACCTAGTGCTCCCAAAGCACTTGATCAGCAAATTGCGACAGCACCCAAGAAAACAAAGTCATGCCATAACTTTAGTTTGAAATATAGGCAGCCATAATGAGTCTCAAGAAATGCTTTAAATAGAGCAAAGTATTGCACAGTTAAGCATTTGATCGCCCAGGGATCGCCCGCTTAAGACCTAGTGTCATAAAGACACTAATAATTCTTTATGCAC
>QCDJ01000034.1 GCA_003280935.1 Prochlorococcus sp. AG-355-B23 | reverse complement strand
ATGTGGATAACAGGAGGAGTAATACTAGTTAATCCACTACCTGCTGTTGATTTTCTTACTACTACCTCCGTAAACCTTCAAATGATAATGGAGTTATCAAAAATATATGAAATAAAGCTTACAAAAAAAGATGCAAAAGATTTGGCGACTTCATTGCTAAGCGCATTGGCTAAACAAGGAATACTAAAAGGGGGTCTCGCCATTCTTTCTCCTGCTTTAGCTACAAGCTTGACTAAAATGATATTATCTAAATCTATACAATCAGTTACAGCAGGCTGGTTAATAAGAATAGTAGGACTAAGTTTGATTGAATATTTTAAAAATGGTCAAGATTGGGGAGATGGAGGAATTCAAGAAGTAGTAGATAAGATCTATAGAATAAGTAAAAGAGAGGATATTTTAAATAATTTCGTAAAAGAAGCTATTTCAAAAATTGAAATGAAAAAATATTTTAAATCAAATAAAAGTTTGCCTCCATTTACTAATTAATATTGGATAATTGATCATTTAGATAAGTTCTGAAATCAAATATAGTTATTAATAGTAAATAAGCAATGCAAATAGCTATAGAGATAAACCCTGTTACTATTGCAATAATTTTTGGTCTTCCCATATTCATAAGTTAAGTATCTAGAAGTCTCAAAAGTTCTTCAATATCAGAATCCTTTGTATTGTAATTTCCCATAACAACCCGTAAAAAATATTTACCTTTAAATTTTGGTCTAGATAGCATAAAATTATTGTTAATGAGTTCATCTACTTTAGTTTTAGTCCATGCATCAGAGTCTTTTGGCTCAAGTTTATTTGGTAAGAATGAGACAATATGAAGAGGACCTGAATATATATCAAATTTATTTTTACTAATATTTTTTTCAAAAAAATCTTTTCTTTTAATTGATGACTTTAATATATTTTCTATTCCTTTGAGACCTAAAAAACGTAATCCAAGCCATAGTTTGATAACCTCTGCAGGTCTAGAACCTTGTATACCTATTTCTCCTCTATTTATAATATTTTCTTTAGATGATATGTATGGTAGTCCAGTATTAAAAGTATTTTCTAAAGTACTCATATTTGAAACCAATAACAAAGATGAAGTCTTTGTAATGCCAATAATTTTTTGTGGATTTATCGTTATCGAATTAGCCTGATTAATATTATTTAGACCTTCTATTGGAATAGAAGTTATAGCAAAAACCCCTCCAATTGAACCATCAATATGTAACCATATGTTTCTTTGTTTACAGATCTCACTTATTTCTTTAATAGGATCAATAGCTCCTCTTACAGTTGTCCCAAGGGTGGCAACAATAGCAAATATTTTTTTATTTTCTATTGAACAATTATCTAAAGAGTTTCTCAGATCTTTTATATCCATTCGACCTTGATTATCAGTTTTAATCCTGACAAGATTCCTAGTATCAAGACCCATTACTCTTACACATTTAACGAAAGATGAATGAGCATCTTCACTAACAAGTAATACAGAATTTGGATCTGAACCTAATCCAGCATTATTTCTAGCTGCAATAAGTGCATTCAGATTACTTAATGTACCTCCGCTAGCAGCTATACCTCCTGAAAAATCATTAAACCCTATTTTCTTGGCAAACCATTTGCATAATGATTCCTCAAGCAAGGTTACACTTGGTGATAACTCGTAAGCAAGAAGATTATTATTTAAACCAGCAGCAATTAAATCTCCCAAAATAGAATAAATTAAAGGTGGGGGATCAAGGTGAGCTAGTGAGCCAGGATGAACGGGATTAAATGAATTATTCAAAAGAGATTCGATATCAGAAAACAAATCTTCCTCAGAGTTACCATCTTCCGCAGGCATAATACAATTGAAACTTTCATCCAAAGGTAAAGGACCATTTTTATCAGCTTTAGAGAACCAGTCACAAAGAGTTCGACTTGCTCTATTCAGAAGAGTAATCAATTTGTCATTAGTCCCTAAATTTGAGGGGAAATATATATCTTTATTAATTAAATCTTCAGCCATCAGATAAGATATCTATTAATAATTCTATTCTCAATCTTGGTAAATGAGATATATTTTTGAAAATGGAAATAGTATTGAAGAACAACAAAAAAAAACAAATAATTCAAAATATACTTCGTGGATGAATTCGATATTAAGAAGATCCAAAGAAATCGGAAAAGTTGAGTTACCAATCTGTTCAATAATTTTAGACGAGAGAGGAAGATGTATCGGGAGAGGGGTAAACAGGAGAAATATAAATAAAGACCCATTAGGTCATGCTGAGATAATGGCTCTTAGGCAGGCATCTTTAATAAAAAATGATTGGAGATTTAATGAATGTACTATTATTACAAATTTAGAACCTTGTACTATGTGTTCCTCTGCCCTTATACAAGCGAGGATGGGTAAGGTTATTTTCGGGGCTTATGACAAGAAAAGAGGTGGATTAGGTGGCTCAATTGACCTGTCAAAACATGAAAGTGCTCATCACAAAATGGAAATAATTGGAGGAATCTTAGAAGATGAATGCAGTCAAATTTTACAAATCTGGTTCAAAAAGTTGAGGACTCAAAAATAGAAAATTTCTTTAGCTCAGTATCAAATAGGTTTAATAATCTGTCAACATTCTCCTCACATGAATTAAAACCCATTAGCCCTACACGCCAAACCTTACCAGATAATTCTCCAAGTCCATTTCCTATTTCAATTCCGAAGTTTCTTAAGAGATGATTTCTAAAACCATCCCCATCAACTGCTGGAGGTATTTTAACTGTGGTTAAAGTTGGCAATCTATAATCCTCTGATACATGTAATTCCATTCCAAGACTTTCTAAACCATTCCACAATTTCCTTGCATTAGTATTATGTCTATTCCAAACATTTTCTAAACCCTCATCCGCAATTAATCGTAAACCTTCACGAATAGCAAAATTCATATTTACTGGCGCAGTATGGTGGTAAACACGATCAGAACCCCAATATTTATTTAATAGAGATAAATCTAAATACCAGTTAGGTACTTTTGTTTTTCGTGAACTTAGTTTTTCTTCGGCTCTTTTATTCATTGTAAAAGGGCTTAATCCTGGCGGACAACTTAATCCCTTTTGACTACAACTATATGCTAGATCAATTTTCCATTCGTCTATCAATAATTCTAAAGCGCCAAGTGAAGTAACTGCATCAACTAAAAACAAGCAGTTATTTTTTCTGCAAATATCCCCAATACCATCAAGAGGTTGTAAAACACCACTTGATGTTTCAGCATGGACAATAGCAAAAATAGTTGGTTTTTTTGTCTCTATTTCATACTTAATTTCCTCATAAGTAAAAGCCTCACCCCATGGTTTTTCAATAACGGAAACTTGAGCTTTATATCGGGTTGCCATATCAACCAATCTGTCTCCAAAATATCCTTTTTTAGCAATAAGAATTTTTTCGCCTTCCTCAATAAAATTAGCTATTGAAGCTTCCATCGCTGCACTACCAGTGCCACTCATTGGGAGGGTAAGACGATTATTGCACTGCCAGGTATACCTTAAAAGTTGCTGTACATCAGACATCAATGAAATATATGCTTCATCTAAATGACCAATAGGATTCAAAGAAAGAGCACTTAAGACTTCAGGATGTGCATTTGATGGTCCAGGTCCTAATAAAAGTCTAGAGGGAACATAAGTCTTTGAAAAATGAGATAAATTCTCTTTATTTAAAGCTGAAATAAGTTTTGCTTCTGTCAAAGCATTACATTCAATTACTCTTAAATTAGTCTAATATCGTCACTTAAGCGATATTTATTTATAGAAATTAATTCAATTTAAATAATTAAGTAAATATTTATTAAAGTTATGACTTGAAACACTGAAAGAAGTCATCTAGTGTTGAAAAAAGTTACGTTTGATACATAATAAGAATCACCAAGTTATTAATTTCATAGAAGGTATCTCAAAAGTTATGTCTAAGTCTCCACAAGATGTTTTAAGTCAAATCAAAGACGAAGGAATTGAACTCATCGATTTAAAATTCACAGACATCCATGGTAAATGGCAACATTTAACTCTTACATCAGACATGATAGAAGAGGATTCATTTACAGAAGGTCTAGCATTTGATGGTTCATCAATTAGAGGTTGGAAAGCAATTAATGCCTCCGATATGTCCATGGTCCCTGATGCAAGTACCGCATGGATAGATCCTTTTTATAAACATAAAACTCTAAGTATGATTTGCTCTATCCAAGAGCCAAGAAGCGGGGAACCTTATGATAGGTGTCCAAGAGCTTTAGCTCAAAAGGCATTAAAATATTTAGATTCGACTGGTATAGCAGATACTGCATTTTTTGGACCAGAACCAGAATTCTTTTTATTTGATGATGTTAGATATGACTCTAAAGAAGGAGGTTGTTTTTATAGTGTAGATACTATTGAAGCTCCATGGAATACAGGGAGAATTGAAGAAGGAGGAAACCTAGGATACAAAATACAATATAAAGAAGGATATTTTCCAGTAGCTCCAAATGATACTGCGCAAGATATCAGATCTGAGATGCTTCTTCTTATGGGTGAATTAGGTATCCCCACTGAAAAACATCACCATGAAGTTGCTGGTGCCGGCCAACACGAGCTTGGAATGAAATTTGATTCGTTAATAAATGCTGCTGATAACGTTATGACTTATAAATACGTTGTCAGAAATGTTGCAAAAAAATATGGAAAAACAGCAACATTTATGCCCAAACCTGTTTTTAACGACAACGGCACAGGAATGCATGTTCACCAAAGTTTATGGAAGAGTGGACAACCACTATTCTTTGGTGAAGGGTCATATGCAAATTTATCTCAAACAGCGAGATGGTACATCGGAGGCATACTTAAACATGCACCATCATTCTTAGCATTTACTAACCCAACCACTAACAGTTATAAACGATTGGTTCCTGGATTCGAAGCTCCTGTAAATCTAGTTTATTCTGAGGGTAATAGATCAGCTGCTGTAAGAATACCTTTAACAGGACCAAGCCCTAAAGCTAAAAGATTAGAATTCAGATCAGGTGACGCACTTGCAAATCCTTACTTAGCATTCTCTGTAATGATGCTTGCTGGTATTGATGGAATTAAAAATCAAATTGATCCTGGTGATGGAGTAGATGTAGATTTATTTGAACTTCCAGCTGATGAACTTGCAAAAATTGATACAGTACCATCATCTCTAAATGACTCACTTAATGCTCTAAAAGCAGATAAGGATTATCTATTAGCTGGTGGAGTATTTACTGAAGATTTTATTGATAACTTTATCGATATAAAATACGAAGAGGTACAACAACTGAGACAAAGGCCTCATCCACATGAATTCTTCATGTATTACGATGCATAAATAAAAGAAAACAATAGTTTAAATTAATCAATTTGAGAAATATCACAAATTATTCTCAAATTGATTTTTTTTTTGTTGGAATATATATATATAAATCTAAAAATGGCTAGGGAATCTATCTCAAAAATTGCATATAAAACGCTACAACAAAGTAAAAGCATTGCAGGTTTCGCTCACAAGCAGATTAGTTCAAGATTAATGAACTTTATTCTTCCCGATTCAAAGCTTGAAAATTTTGATATAGATAGAGACCTTCTAATGCAAATCCAAAATTCAATGGATATCTTAAGAGAAGAAGATTGGAACGATGCAGAAAAAAATATATACCCAAAAAAATTATTGTTTGACGAACCATGGCTTAGATATCTAACTCAATATCCTAAAATTTGGCTTGATATGCCTAATACATGGGATAGACGCAGAAAACAAAACTTTGATGATCTTCCAAAATCAATTGATAAAGATAATTATCCTCAATATTACTTGAGAAATTTTCATCATCAAACAGATGGTTATTTATCAGATTTTTCAGCTAGCATTTATGACCTACAAGTTGAGATACTTTTCAATGGTAGTGCTGACTCAATGAGGAGAAGAATAATTAAGCCAATAAAAGAAGGACTTGAAATTTTTAGAGATAGAAAAAAAAGTTCTATAAAAATACTTGATGTGGCTACAGGATCAGGAAGAACATTAAAACAATTAAGAGCAGCATTTCCTAAAGAAAAAATTACAGGCATTGATTTATCTGATTCATACTTAAAAGAGGCAAGTAGATATATTTCAGATTTAGATGGAGATTTAATTCAATTGATAAAAGGGAACGCTGAGGAATTACCTTTTGAAAATGATAGTTTTCAATGCATTTCTTGTGTTTACTTATTTCATGAATTACCTAGAACAATTAGAGCTAAAGTATTAAATGAATTTTTTAGAGTTCTTGAACCTGGCGGAATATTAGTTTTAGCTGATTCAATTCAAATAAGTGATTCACCTGACTTTACATCAGTAATGGAAAGCTTCTATAAATCGTTTCATGAGCCTTTTTATAGTGATTACATAAAAGAGGATATAGATTCTAAAATTGAGGATGTAGGATTTAAAGATGTAAAATCGAATTCCTTTTTTATGACCAAAGTATGGTCTGCTGTAAAGTAAAAAAAAACTCCTATGACCTATTGGGATAAAGATACTATTCATCTTGTTCAAAGTCTTAATGACAAATTAAAGATTGATCATTCTAAATGGCATAAAGATAAAGGAAATAAATATAAACGAGCTGCAGAACTAATTTCCGCTGGATTATGTCATTTAATTATTTCTTGCAATGACAAAGAAACTATTGAGTATATAGAAGAAAGTGTTAAATGGTTAAAAGAAATAAACGTAGATCAACCTTGCCCTAGTAAGAATCACCTTTTTAAAGCCAACTGAAGCCTATTACCTTTACTACTCCATCTAATATCATCAAAACATTCATTAATAATGTATAAGCCACGCCCATTTACACTACTTATTTTTTTTGGTAGTTTGTAGTCTCTTTTTTTTATTTCTAAACCATTACCTTGATCTTGAATTTGCCAAACACACCAATTAGGAGTAATTATTCTTCTAACTCTAATATTTTTTTTAGGATCTAATTTATTTCCATGTTTTACTGCGTTAACTAGGGCTTCATGTAAACCAAGTTTTATAAGATAGCTTGATTGAGAATTTTGAATAGGTTCTAATAATTGATCGACAAATTCATTTAACTGTAATGATGATTCGAATTCGTAGTTTGACCAGTTAATTTTTGGTCTTTTAAAAAATCTTTTTAAAATATTCTTGCCCCGGAATAAGGACATAATAATATTTTTACACTGTCTTAATTTT
>QCDJ01000033.1 GCA_003280935.1 Prochlorococcus sp. AG-355-B23 | reverse complement strand
ACAATTTCAATATTATTCTTTAGCCTTAAAATTATGTTTTTCAAGACTCCTAAATTGAGAAAGGTTAAATAATTAAGGATTTTAGAATTATTCTTGATAATAAAATGCCCACTTTTTTAAATTTTGGATAATAGACTTTTTTTTCCGGCAACTCAAAGAAATAAAGAATGCATTAGTGATGTACTATCCAGAATTATAAAAAAAGGTTCAGTATTGGAAATCGGGAGTGGGAGCGGTGAACATGCAGTGTTTTTTCAAAAACGCTTTCCTGAGATAATTTGGCAAACAAGTGATCCGGAGTTATTGCATAGAAAAAGTATAAGTTCTTGGATTGAATATGAAGACTTAACTAAGAAAATGCCTCAGCCTCTTGAGATTGATGTAGAAAAAATTCCTTGGAAAATTCCATTGAGACTAGCTCATTCTTTGCAAGGAATAGTCTCTATAAATATGATTCATGTAGCACAATGGTCTTGTACTGTAGCACTCTTTAGAGAGTCAGGAAAATTACTTAAAAATGGACAATTTTTGATATTCTATGGACCATTCAAGATTTGTAATCAGCATACAAGCGAGAGTAATTATTTTTTCGATAATTCATTGAAAATGCAAAATGATCTCTGGGTTATTAAAAATCTTGAGGAAGTTTGTTACGAGAGTAAGAAAAATGGTTTTTATCAAGAAGATATTATTCGTATGCCTGCAAATAATTTTTCAATAATTTTCAGAAAAGTTTATTGATAAGTAAATACAAATATCAATCAGTTATAAAATTCATAATATTCAATGATCATCCAGATAGTTTTTTGCTCCATTCTTTATGCTTTTGATCTAAATCTGAAATTTTTTCGCCTAAACTCAACTGTCTTTCTAATAATTCAACTTTTGTAAGTGTTATTTTTTCTGAATAAAATTTAATAGGCTGCTTACCATGCAAATTGTCACCACTCATAAGAATTAATTTATCTAGATATTTTTCTAAGATGAAAAATTTGCTATTGCTAATTCTTTTATATTCTTTTCAGATTTGCGTAAATTAATGTGATAAAGAATTGATGCCTATTGTGTTTTTAATCTACCATTTTGTATGAAGATTGCCATATATATCTTCCTCTCTTGATGTCTGGCCCAACAGCAACGCAATTGCAAGCAATATTCCATAAAGCCTTGTGTATTGGATCAGGATTAAAAAGATATGCTTTTTTAAAGCCTTTTTTAATTAAGACAGTTGCCTTTTTAGCATGATAATGAGGGATCGTTGGACATACATGATGAACGACATGGCTAGAACCTATATTATGGTGAAGAAAATTAAGGATTCTACCGTAGGGCCTGTCAATAGATAGAAATGCGCCTCTCATAAAGGAAAATTCCGTATTTGAAAGATGAGGTACATCTGAATCTGTATGATGAAGCCATGTATAAACTACTAGCCAACAATTAACCACTAATAAAGGACCAAAATAAATAACAATTACTGGAAATAATCCATACTTGAAAACTAAATAAACAATGCCCAGTAATGTCAAAACTACACCAATATCAGATATCCAAACTTTCTTGGTCCATATTGATGGCCATAATGCTTTAGAAAATGGTTTAATTGGCCAAAAATGATTTGAAATTCCATATTTAACACCTCCTGTACTTCCAGTAAGTAAATAAGCAGGCCAGCCAAATATTAGATGTAAAACAAGTTGAAGAATTCCATATTTTTTCTTACCTAAGGAATTTGAAAAATGTAATTCTTTTTCTCCGCCAACTTTTTCTGTAACTCCATTTCCTTGAATGACTAAAGGGACGTGAGTTTCTCCATTGGTTATGTTATTTGTGAATCGATGATGAACTGCGTGAGAACGCTGCCAAGAAAAATAAGGCACTAGAAGTAATGAATGTAGTAAATAACCAGTTATAGATTCCAATGTCTTGTTTTTAGAGAATGCTCCATGTCCACATTCATGGGCAATTACCCAGAACCCCATAGCAGTGGTACCTGACAGCAATGCGTAAATAATCCAAACTGGTATCATTTTTGGGGTAAATGGAATAGATAACCCTATCGCAACTACTAATGATTGGATTAAAGCTGATTGTATAAGATACCTCAAAGAAGTTATGGTATTGCACTTAAAGTAGTGATCTGGGATAACATCCTTAAATTCTTTTATGCTTGGAATATCTTTATCCTCTATTACAAGCGCTTGGCCTTTAAGACCTGAAAATTTTATATTACTCAAATTTTTTTTGGTTAAAAATTTTGTCAAATAGAAGTGAATATATATATCTTATTATCCATTACAGGACCTCATAATGAAAGAATCCATAATTTTTTATGGATAAAGTTGTAAAGATTTTAATTTCAACTTCAATTAAAATTATTCGTGCCAAACTTTTTTAATTTTATTCTTTTATCGCAATCTTTTTATTATTTTAAAGACCACGTATATACCTTTTAGGTAAACCAGATTGTTTACGTGGCTTTACTAGAATAGGTAAAACAATGACTCCTACTGTAAAAAGACAGATTGGTGCAACTACCATCAATATAGATTCTAGAGACATTAATAATTTTGAATTTATTAATAAATAGCAGAATTTTTTTTAAAAGTCATGCGTATTTATATCTATTTAGTGAGAATAGATTCAAAATTTTTTTAAATTATTTATTAAGTAAAACAGAAAAAAAGATTAAAATATATCAATTTTTCCATAAATCGTCCTATTAACTTAACCAATATATAAAAGAGCACTTATGGACCAAGAAAAAAAGTGGATGCTTATGACTTATTATTGTCCAACGCATGGGGAATTAGGTTTCGTAAAACCAATTGAACTAACAAAAAAGGAAATTAGTAAAACATTCTTTAAAAAAGGTAGGAGTTCTAAAAATTAATTTTTTAAAATAAAACCTATAAGATACTGTAAAAGTATTGAAAAATAAATTTTAAATCTAGTTTGAATTCAGATCATTACAAATCCAGCTTAATAGAAATATTTTTTTTATATTCGTATCAAATTTTTTGCGTAATTAGAATTTAAAAAGATCTAGAAATAACAAATTTTAACCTTGATCAGAATCGCATGTTAATTCGCATTGATTAAGATCATGAGATGATATCTTTTCTAAAATTCTTAACATATCAATTTCGGAAAGCTCTCCATTCGAGTTCCATTTTAAAGTTGTTTTCCTTTGAGCTGAATTTTTTTTATTCATTTTGCTCACCCCCCTTTAAATGAAGTTCTAAACAACGAGTAATACATTCTTGATGACCATCCACAATACTGCATTCAGTAATACACTCAAAATATGAATTAATAGAATCTATTTCTGTGTTCTGGTTGGTAGAAAAAAATGAATCATTCATAATATTGTCTAATTGATTTGGAATAGAGATATAGCACGAATTTATGTTCAATAATTTAATTTATTAAGTGAATTAGAAAAGATAAGTATTATTTACTAAAGCTATATTTCTCCTTGTTTGCCTTTGAAAAGCTAGTATTATTAAGCTTTTAAAAGACAAAAGAAAAAAACACTTTTGATTATTTAATATTAATTTTTTAAGTAAATCTTTCAAAAAAATCAGCATAAAGACTGATTTACTTTTAAGTAATTTAGTTAGAAGATAAAAAAGTACACTTTTAGATTTTCAAATGAAATCATTAATTAATTGGCTTTCGAAAATGTTAGAGAGTATGGCAAATGCTTTTATGCATCCTTTAAAGAATGACTTGCCCCCATCTATTGGTACTCATGCATATAGCAGTATTCCTCTAAAAAGAAAATTGAGAAGAAGGTTGAATTAGGTTTTAACTTAATGGAATTAATTTTTCATTTTTATTATCCCAAATAATATATTTGAAGCAGTTTGAAAAATCGCTTAATTTTAAGAACTTTGATTGTTGGAGTAAATGAATGTTTGCTTTATGACAAGCTCTTAAGTTGTAATTTGGAATTCTCTCAGAGAGATGATGAATGCTGTGGAAGGATATGTCTGCTAAAAACCAATTTAGCCAATTAGGGATATCTAAATTGCTACTACCTAAAATCGCACCATCGACGAGATCCCAATTGTTTGTATTTTTAGCATATGCATTCTCATAGTTATGTTGTACGAAAAAAATACATATTAAAATTGCTGCTGATAAGGTTAATATGATGGAATAAAACGATAAGAAAAAAACTAATCCATACCATTTACACATAATAATCCACCCTATTATTACTACTATGTTGTTGATTATTAATTCACATAGTTCACTGAAATTATCTCCATAATCAGAAAAAGGTGGTTTGACTCTTGAATTAATAGCTAGAAGTTGAGAAATTTCTCTGTTTTTTATTTTGATAAAAGTCTCTTCCAATATATCTTTAATGAAATTAAAAATAATAATAACAAGTCCTAATCTAGGTTTTAAAACTAAGTAAAAAAAACCGCCAGGGAAAAGCATCATCCAGTTTCGACTTGCTTTATAAAATATTTGCTCTCTTTTGGTAAGGGATTCATAATCTTCAAGACTTAAAACATCTATCGGCCCTTTGTAAATTTCCCAATTTCCATTATTTCTATGATGAAATGCATGATCAATTGACCATGACTTCTGGGGAATACCATTAACCAAACCAAGTAAAAATCCAAAGAAACGGTTTAGTTTCCGTTTTGTAAAAAGAGAATTATGTCCGCAATCGTGCATTAATGAGAATGTTCGAGAAGAGAATAGTGTTAGGAGTACTATAAAAGGTACCAATAGAAGTCCCTTAATCAATAATGAAAAAGGTTTGTTTATTATTTGGTGGACGATTAACCAAATAGAAATTATTGGGAAGATGGTACCCAAAATTTGATAAGAAGCTCTAATATCATTTCTTTTTAAAAATGGCTTTATTAAAAAATCACTTCTATTTACTTTAGGCATATTTTTCTTATTTTTTCGATACTAACAATTTTTAAAAAGTATTGATTATTTAATAAACAATAAAATATTTTAAAAATCATACTAAAGAATAAATTCTTTAGACATAGTTCTCAATTGATCTAGATTTAATCTTTCTAAGTAATTTATAAAGTCACTAAGATTCTTAGTAGAGTCAGAATTTTTGCTCTCGTAAAGAAGACTATTAGAAATTAACTCAATAAGATGATCTTTATCCATAACCCCTTATAGACTAAAATTCCTATTTAAAAAATTAAGGTCTTGAATTCGAGATCATTAACTCATCTCTATTAAGAGTAATTTTTATAAATTTTTTAAATCTTGTTCTATTTTTTCTAATCTTTCATTTAATTCTTTTTGTTCCTTAATTAAGGATTTTTTCTTTTCTGCACGTTCTTTGTTCAAAGGAGAATTGAAATATTTTTGGAAAGAGACAAAAAAGACTGCTATTGCGACTGCAATGCCAAGAGCACCAATTATTAAAATTGGAGACGAAGGAAAGTCATAAAATGGAATTGACAACGTACTTTATTAAAAAATAAATTCTAGCTATCTCATAAACAAAAAAATGAGTAATAAATACTTATTCCTTAAGAAGCTTTATGGGTAATTAATTATGCTAGTTATTTAGTGAAAAATAAGGTTTATAATTAAATTTTTAAAAATAAGTAATTGTACAGCTGTCAAAAAATCAATAACTAATAATGATTAAACTAGTAAAAATTTTTTCATGAAGAAAATCATAAATAAAAAACATAATAAAAATGAACCATGGTTTAAATGGTTAACGAGAGAACTTAACTCTTATGAAGCTTTTCAGGATTTTGAATCAGGCAAGAATCCACGAGATGTTGCAGAGGATTTTATTTCTACAAATAGTATTGCTATTTCAGAAGTTTTCGAAGATTTTGATGAAGAAGATAAAGATACACTCGATCAGTTTCTTAAATTAACCGAATGCGAGATGCATGTGTTTAGAATTCTTGAAAAACAAATAGAATTAAGAAATAAGATAAGATTTGTAGATTTTAAAAAAAGAAAAAAAATAAAGAGTTAATTTCTATATAAGTTTATTTTTCCCATTACCTGTCTTACCAAAGCCTAACCAAACGAACCACAATATCCATCCGAAGATAGGTACTAAATTAATAAAAATCCATTTCCAATCTTTTCCAAAATCTCTGATTCTTCTTATATCAATAGCTATTTGAGGAATAATGCAAACTAATCCATAAGCATTAAAACCAAACGTTTTTAAAAATATTGGGATAGTTAGGAAAGAAATTATAAGATTCGCTAGTTGAACTAACCACCAGTCCGATCGAGATGTGAATCCTTTGAAGACTGTAGCTTTAATCCAAAACTCTTTATATGCACTGAAAAAGTTATTAAGCATAAATTAAAAATTCAAAAATAAAACAAATCCTATTTAATCTTTAATTTTTTAGAGTGTTATTTATTTCCTAAACAGGATCAAATAAATTCAAATCATTTGAATCCTGTTTTGGGATCTCATCTTTATTTGGTAATGAACAGAATCCGTCTTTACAAATAATCTTTTCTTTTGAAATAATTGTAGTCTCTGCGAATATATTTTTGTTATTGTTATTTGAAGATTCTTTCAGCATTTATATAAAAAAATTAAATCTAATATTTAATTAATAACTCAATTGTTTTTAATAAGCAATAAATTTAATATTAATTATTTACTTTTTTTGATTTGGTAAGTCTCTCCAAAATAGCGCCATTATATAAATGAATAAAAATATAGAACAAATATAAAGTAAAGAATTTAGATGCATTTTTATTTATTAAAGTAATTAGTAGGAGAGCCCCGTCAAAAAAAGGAAAAACTATGAATTTGTAGTTGTTTAACTCAGTAATCCTTCAAATTCTAGTATTTATTTAAGTTTTTTACGATTTATCCTTATTTATATCTTTTAAAGCTTTTCTACCCTCTTTAAGGGTTCTCAAGACAAGACAAGAAAGAGAAGAAATGATAAGAATGGTAAGTGTAATTAAGGAAATATGAGTTGTATCAAAATTGTTAGTCAATTTACTGAAATTTTTTTAGAGATTGTAATTTAAAATCTAAAAAATTTCAAACGTCAGATCTAGAATAAGCAGGTATAAGCATTCCGCCATCTTGGTCATCATTATCATCATCAAATCCACCTCCTAGAAGTAACTCTATGATTACAAGTACAGCTACTGGATAAAGACACCATAATATTGCTGTAAAAGGACTTACTGCTGAAGAGGCTGAGTAAAAATCTGTCATGGGTTGATATTAATCTAAAGAAACAACAATTGTGGATCCTCCGGGAAGTGTTATTCAATATTTCTATAAATATTTTTTTTAAACTTTTCTCTGTCGCACGAATAAATCACTAGTATTTATTGATATTTTTATTCTTAAAATCAATTTGAATAATAATTTTTTTTGAACCTACT
>QCDJ01000032.1 GCA_003280935.1 Prochlorococcus sp. AG-355-B23 | reverse complement strand
ATTTAAAGGCGACTTTTAGATTTTCTATTCAATTTGGGTTCGTGAATATACTTCTTTACAATTCTGAAAACTTTCTATCCTTTATATATTCGCACAACTATGTTGCTAATTTAATTTTTTGGATATTCCTGAATTTTTTACTTATTGGAATTATAAATTTTATAAATTTTATGGATGGGATAGATGGACTTATAGGAGGAACTATGTTTGTTATAAGTTTAGGCATATGTCTTATTTTAAGAGAAAATTTCTATTTCTTATCTGCGGCTTTACTCGCTTTCCTTAGCTGGAATTGGTATCCAGCAAAAGTATTTATGGGCGATACGGGAAGTACATTTTTAGGCGGATTTTTAGTAACATCAATAACTTGTTCAAAAACTTATGAAGAATCGGCCTTCATAACATTAATTGCGTATCCATTACTACTGGATGCATTTATCTGCATGTTAAGAAGATATTTTTCTGGTCAGAATATATTCAAACCTCATAAAGAACATCTTTACCAAAGACTAAATCAAACAGGCTGGATACATTCAAGAGTATCGATTTTATACATCACCTTGACAACTTTTTTAACAATTTTTTGCGTGTTAAGAAATTGGCTACTTATAATTATTATGATTTTTTCAATATCTATAATAGGATATTTTTTGGAAAAAAAAGTTTCGAGACCATTTCTTGAATAATTCTTATAAAAGATCATTTATAAATGAAATTACAAAATTTAGATATTGATATACTTTTGTTTAACAAGCTACTTAGACGCTCGATACTGTTTTTTTCTGACTCATTAATTATTATTTTTTCATTATCAATTTGTTTTTTTGAAAATATAATTTCAGAAAACTTTTTAAATTTATTTCCTGCTTATTTATTACTATTATTTTTATCATTAACAATATATTTATTTACAGGTCATTATAAAAGCTTAACAAGGTATACAGGTTTTAATGATATATTACTGATCCTAAAAAGAAATACAATAATAATTTTTATATTTTTGATAGTTAATAATTTATTAAAAATTCTCCCAAATAAACTCGATAAATACTCTTTATTGTGGATACTAATGAATTCGTTAATTATTTTCTTACGTTTTTCAATAAGAAACATAATAATAAAATTAAAAATAATTTCTCAAAAAAGCCCAAAAGAAAAAATTGCAATATACGGCGCTGGTTCACAAGGGTATAATGCTTTACGTAATTTAAGGATTTCTAGTTCAAGAAAAGTTCTTGTTTTTTTCGATGATAATCCTAATTTATGGAATAGAAAACTTGATGGGATTCCTATCGAAAATCCAAAAAATATTGATAAATATATTGATGAAGTAAATTCAATTTTTTTTAGTATTGAAATTTCCAAGTTAAAAAGAAAGAAATCTTTTTTACTGAATCTTCAATCAAAAGGTTTCAATGTAAAGCATGTTCCTGATATTAGTGAAATCACCAAAGGGGAATTAGAGTTTAAAGATTTTAAAAAAATAGAAATTGAAGATCTGCTTGGAAGAGAATCTGTTGAGCCTTACAAATATCTATTAAATAAAAGTATCAACAATGATTCAGTATTAGTAACAGGAGCTGGTGGTTCAATCGGCAGTGAATTATGTAAGCAGATTATTAACCTAAAACCCGAAAAACTTATATTGCTTGAAAGAAACGAATTTAATCTTTATTCAATAGAACAATATTTAAATGGTTTGAATAAAAATATAAAAATAATTCCAATATTAGGTTGTGCAAAAAATGTTAATCATATAAAAGCGATCCTTAATAAGGAGAAAGTTGATATTATTTTTCATGCTGCAGCATACAAGCATGTACCATTAGTTGAATCAAATCCAATTGAAGGGTTATCAAATAACATAATTTCAACATTATCTGTATGCGATGCAGCCTTCGAGGCAAAGCTAAAAAGTGTGATATTAATATCTTCTGATAAAGCAGTTAGACCTCATAATATAATGGGGGCATCTAAAAGGTTAGCTGAGTTCATTATTAGAATTTACTCTATTAGAAGTAAAAGAGAAAAGCAAGGTACTTCTTTTTCTATGGTTCGTTTTGGAAATGTATTGGGTTCATCAGGCTCAGTTATCCCTTTATTTAAATCCCAAATAGAGAAAGGAGGGCCTTTAACTGTTACTCATCCTGATGTAATTAGATATTTTATGACCACAAGAGAAGCAGCTGAATTAGTCATACAATCCTCTGCATTATCAGAGAATGGAGATGTTTTCTTGTTGGATATGGGAGAACCTATAAAAATTTTTGATTTAGCGAAACAATTTATTGAAATGAGTGGCCTTAAATTAAAAGACGAAAAAAATAATGCAGGAGAAGTAGAGATAGTCTTCACTGGGCTAAGAAAAGGCGAAAAACTTTATGAAGAATTGTTAGTTGATGATAGTTCTCATAAAACTGAGCATCCAAGAATATTTAAAGCTATAGAAAAAGATTTCGATGAAGATTTCTATGAAAAGAATATTAATCTATTAAAAATTGAACTTGAGAAATATAACATCATAAAAGCTAAGGAAATTCTTCATAAATTAGTTCCTGAATGGGTTGAATATAAAGAGTAATAATAAAATAAAATTTTTAGGAAAACATCATAAATTATTAGCTATTATTTTAATTAAAAGTTTACTTAAAAATGCATATTCCTGTTTATAAACCATTTTTAAATGGAAATGAGTCTGAATATGTTAATGATGCCCTATCTTCTTCCTGGATATCCTCCAAAGGTAAATACATAGATAAATTAGAAAATGATTTCTCAAATTTTACAGGCATAAAACATTGTCTTACAGTTACTAATGGTACAGTTGCATTACACCTAGCTCTACTTTCTTTAGGTATTGGTAAAGATGATGAGGTAATTGTTCCTTCACTTACATACATAGCATCTGTAAATTGTATTAAATATGTTGGTGCAAATCCAATTTTTGTTGATTGCGAGAGCCAAAGTTGGCAGGCTTCTGTAGATGACATTAAGAGTAAAATAACTCCAAGAACTAAAGCGATTATTGTTGTCCATTTGTATGGTTTCCCATCAAATATCCCTAAGATTAAAGAAATTGCCGACAGAAATAATATTTTTTTGATTGAGGACTGCGCAGAAGCTATAGGAACTTTTATTAAAAACAAACATGTAGGGAATTACTCAGATGTAGCCACATTCAGTTTTTATGGGAATAAAACTATTACTACTGGTGAGGGTGGAATGGTAGCTACAAATAACGAATCCATTAAGTACAAAGTAAATAAATTAAAAACTCAAGGATTAACAGAAAATAAAGAATATTGGCATGACATTGTTGGTTATAACTATAGACTTAACAATTTAAGTGCTGCTGTAGGAGTCGCACAGTTAGAAAATATAAAAAATATTTTACGAAGAAAAAAAGAAATTTTTTTATTTTTTAAGGAAGAACTAAATGGGCTTGATATTGAATTTCAAGATGTTTTAGATGAGAATTTCATTTCCTCCTATTGGATGATTTGTTTTCTTATTAAAGATAAAAGTAGAAGAGATGAACTTAGGAAAAAATTATCGAATTCCGGAATAGAAACAAGACCTGTTTTCTATCCTATTCACAAAATGCCTGTATACCTTGAAGAAGGTAATTATTTACCTAATACGGAAAATATATCGCCAAGAGGAATTAATCTTCCTAGCTTTCCTAATTTAAGCCAAGAAGAACTTTCCTACATAGTTCAAAAATTAAAGGAGTTTGTATAGGGTATAATCTTTCTTATATGAAAAACATAATTCTTTGTGGATACAATTGGTCAGCCTGTAAAGCATTAGAGTTATTGCTCGAGAGAAGATATAATATTTATGTTTATACTCATAAATCAGAGTGGTACATAAATGACTTAGAGAGTTTCTGTATTAGAAAAAAAATACCTTATTCATTAGAAAAAATTTCTATTAGTAATTTACCCTTTAAACCAGATTTGATTTGTTCTATTTATTATAGAAATATAATTTCGAAAGACATTATAGATCATGTATCAAAAAATATTATTAACTTACACCCTTCTTTGTTGCCAAATTATAGGGGCTGTTCAAGTTTGACTTGGGCTTTGATAAATGGAGAAAAAGAGGTTGGTTTCACTTACCATTTTATTGATCAAGAGGTTGATACAGGAAATATAATAATTCAAAAGAAAGAAAAAGTTTATGATTTTGATACTCAACAATCTCTCTATTACAGGGTGATGTTTAATGGTTTAAATTATTTTTACGAAGCAATAGATTTGGTATTCTCAGGATATAAAGGTAAACCTCAGGAAGGTGAAACTTCTTTTTATAAAAGAGGATGTCCCCACAAAGGTGAATTAAATAAATCTTGGCCCTTAGATTATAAAGAACGTTTCATAAGAGCCATGATAAATCCACCTTTACCAAGAGCAAAAATAGAACAGCAATAGATATCCTAAATTAAGTACAAGATTATATGAAAATTTACTTTATAATAAATGGTTTCTTAGGTTCAGTAGGAACTGAGTTATTTATTAAAAATTGTTATTTGGTTTTGTCAAAAAACAAAAAAGTTCTAAATTTATCTCATAATCCTGAGTTGATTTACATTGAAGAACCATTTTTTATAAAATTTTTAAAAATAATTAGTAAAAAATATAAAAAAACAAATATTAAAAATATTGAATCTAAATTTGAAATTCCAATTTCAAAAAAAAGCTGGCTTTATTATCTTAATAAAAGAATTTTTAATAAAGCAAAATTTTTCGGAATTACTACATTTCAACATTTAATTTTTCCAAATGTCTGCTACTTAGCTGATTGTCAATATATGCATTACCCATACTTCTTTACTCCTCAATCTAGAATTGAGAGGAAACTAAGAGTAATTCTTTCACTACTTACTGCCAAAAAAGCGCTAGTAAATTCTATTTCTGTTAAGAAAGACATACAAAAGTTTTTCTCTTATCTGCCCACGAAAAAGATAGTTAGTTTACCCTTTATGACAATCCCTGTTGAAAATATAAACGAAAATAGCAATTCCCTTGAGAAATACGGTTTAAAAAATTTAATCGGAAAAGATTTTGTACTTTTATCAAATAGATGGTGGACGCACAAAAATCATATGAAAGTCATTGAAGCTTTTAATCAAATAAAAAAAGAAAAAGGTGACAAATTTATAAGCAATTTATTTTTGGTAATAACTGGATCTAAGGAAGGCACAAATAAGTCCTACAATTATTATCAGTCTGCTATTGAATACATTAATAAAAATAAACTTAACAAAAACATATTAATACTTGGGCATGTATCAGATGATCTACATTCTTTACTTTTCAAAAAAACGATTGGAATTATTCAACCAACATTATTTGAAGGTGGTCCAGGAGGCTTCGCAATATGGAATGCAGTTGATTTAAATTTGCCGATATCATGTAGTGATATTGAAATAAATCTAGAATTGAAAAGCTATATAAACAATATCAACTATTTTGATCCCAACTGTTCTAAACAGATAAAAAATGCATTGTATAATTTATATTCAAAAAAAATAAAAAATAGTAAATTAATTAACCCAAACAAAAAATTATTAGAATTAAATTATTCCAAAGTTATTATTAAAACCTTTCAATAGATCTATAACTAATAGAAAAAATTTTTCTTTTTTTTGCTAAAAATAAATTGAAATCTTATCACATAATTAATGTTAATATAGAAAATTATTAGATTTAATAGATTTTGAAAAAAGATTTTGCAGAAAAAACAGTACATGATTTCTTCAATACAATAGGCTGGGAAAATGAAGAAGGAATAACAGAGGATGCTAGAAGATGGGAGGATTTAAGAAAGCATTCAAAAATTTATGTAAGCAAATGCAGACTAAGATTACTAAAATTTATTCCTAAAGTAGGGGAAAATATTTTAGATATGGCTTCTGGACCCATACAATATAAAGAATATTTAGAATACTCTAAAAATTTCGATAAAAGATATTGCGTTGATCTATCGCATAAAGCATTAGCTGATGCAAAATATAAAATTGGAGATCATGGAAAATTTTTTGTTGGAAGTTTTTTTGACCTAGAATTTAAAAAAAATTTTTTTGATTGTGCTTTAAGTTTGCATACGATTTATCATATGAACAAGAATAAACAAGAGGAAGCCGTAAGGAAACTTATAAAAATTACAAAGAAAGGCGCACCAATTATTATTATCTATAGTAATCCAAATACATTAATCTCAAAAATACTTTTTCCTTTAAAAGTAATAAGAAATATTTTAAGAAAACTTAGATTAATTGATAATAAACAAGCATTATATTTTTATGCACATAATATAAATTGGTGGCAAAGATTTAAAGATGAAGCAGAAATCACAATGACAATTTGGAGGTCTTTTGAATCTAAACATCAGAAATTATTATTTCCAAATAATAAATTAGGAGAAATGATGTTCCGGCTCTTATTTAAATTGGAAGAAAAATTCCCCAAATTTTTTCTAAATAATTTCCACTATCCGCTCATAATCCTAAAAAAGAAATGATCAATTTATATTATTTGATTGCTAGAGTTTTAATAAATTTATTTATTAATAGTTTTTTTTAAAAAATAGTTTTTTAAGCAATGTTTACAGAGAATTTTAAAGCAATTAAAGCTAATGAGATCGTCGCAGAAATAAATAAAAATGGTTACTATTTTTGCAATGAAGCGATGACTAATTCATTTATAGAAGCAATTAAATCAGATATAGAGAAAAATAGATTATCAATTAACAATAATAAGCCAGGAGGTTCAATATTAAGAAGCCAATACTACAACACTTTTATGCTTACTTTTTCAAAAACATTTTATGAATTTTGTACTCATAGGAAATTTCTGGATATTGCTAAACAATTTTTCATGTCAGATAAGTTCAGATTGAGAGCTTTAAGATATTATGAAACACTTGGTACTCACAAAATGCAATGGCATTCAGATACAAAGACGCCAGAGGGTTTTAAGTCATTTAAAGGACTAATTTTTATTTGTTATTTATCAGATGTAAGTGATGGAGAGTTTCAATATGTTAAAAACTCACATAATCTATCTCAAGAACTAAGTAGTAATGATTTTTCTGAAAAAGAGCTTGTAGATGTTTTTGGGAAAGATAATATTTTGAGTTTCAAAAGTAAAAAAGGCTTTCTCATTATTTATAATATCTCAGGTGTACATAGGGCCAAACCAGCTTTAAACAAAGATTTCTTGAGAAAAAGCTTGTTTTTCCAGGTTGATGCAGATGACAATTCTGAACCAATTTATGTAAATACAAATTTTTTGAGTAATATAACTCCTCAATTATCATATTATTTAGGCTTTGGAAGAAAGTCAGATTATCCAGAATTCCCTAAGTGTTCTATTCAAAATGTACCTAATAAAATTTTTGTAAAAGAAATTTTCAAAGAATGGACAAAAGGTTTTATTAAAGACTTAATCCCATT
>QCDJ01000031.1 GCA_003280935.1 Prochlorococcus sp. AG-355-B23 | reverse complement strand
TATTTACCTCAAAACTTACGATCAGATTGGCTTAATAGATGGCGCGACAATGATGATAAATTATTTCATCCTTCAAATTTAATTAATGGTGATGTAATCAAAAACAATTTAAAAATAAAGGATGGGCCTATCTTAGGAGAGCTTTTACAGTATCTTTCTACCGAACTTGCATTTAAGAGATTGAATAATTTTGATGAAGCTATTTATAAAGCAAAGCAATGGATTGAACAAAATGCGCCAAAATGTGATTAAATACACATAGCTTAGTTTTGTCTAGAAGTTCAGACTTCAAAATCATTTTTAAAAATTTATGAGCATTCGCATTTACATTGGCAACTTACCACAAGGATTTAATCCAAAAGAATTTGATACACTTTTAAAGTCAGTTTCTGATTCGATTAGATTTAAAGCGGTTCTAGACAAGGAAACTAAGGAATCCAGGGGGTTTGGTTTCGCGACAACTAATAATGAGGAGAATGCTAATTTATTAATTCAAAAGTTAAACGGTTTTGAATTTAATGGTTCTAAATTAAGAGTAGAGATTTCAGAAAAGAAAGATTCTGCTTCAAATAAAAGAAATAGTGGAAAATTAAACAAGAACAAGAAGAGGAAGGACTTTAAGAAAATTGTTCACAGTGATGCTCCTAACCTAGAAGCTCCTGATCCCAGATGGGCTGGCGAACTATCTAAATTAAAAGACTTGTTGGCTAATCAAAAGACTCCTGCTTAGTCATTTAATTCGAGAAATTAAAAAAGATATAGGAATTTCAAAAGCTTTTACTGAATTTTTTACGAAAGCTCTATTATTAAAGACATCATAGTCTAGCCTTTCTATAGAATCTAATATTCCTCTGTAAAGACGTAAGGATGTCCAAACAGGCCATCTTGCGTCAGAAGATAGCCATTTGATTCCATCTTCAGATTTCTGGAACCAATCGCGAGCTCTGGTTAATTGAAAGTTCATTAATGCTTTCCATTGTTTGTTTATTTCACCTTTTAAAAGTTTTTCTTCAGAATAATTAAATTTTTCAATATCTTCTTGAGGAAGATAAATTCTACCTCTTTGCCTATCTTCGCCGACATCTCTTAATATATTTGTTAATTGATTAGCTATACCTAAAGCTATAGCGGCTTCTGAGGGGTCAGGCTTGGCACTCCATGGAGCGGATGTGTAAGCACTATCTATCCCCATGACATTCTGAGTCATCAAACCAACTGTCCCTGCGACTCTATAACAATAGAGTTTTAATTCATCAAAATCTTTGTATCTAAATTTATTAAGATCCATTCTCTGGCCATCTATCATGTCTAAATAAGGTTGAATACTTTGTGGATATTTTTCGATGGTGTCTAGTAGAACGGCATCTAATTCCGATTTAATGTTGCCTTTAAAAACATTCTTTGTATTTTCTTCCCATGCATTTAAATTTTCTGCAAGTTCATCTTGTGATTTAGTTGAAGCTTCTAAGCTATCCATTATTTCATCTGTTCTTCTACACCAAACATAAATAGCCCAAATAGCTTTTCTTTTCTCTAAAGGTAGCAGAAGGGTTCCCAAGTAAAAGGTTTTAGCCCATTTTTGGGTTTCTTTTCGGCATATCTCGTATGCTTGATCTAGTTGCGAAATTGAATTTTTCAAAAAGTTTTAGATGAATTTTTAAATTACAGGAATGTAAATCTCATGAAGAAACATTTTGAGGAGTTTTGGAATACTCCTTATTGATTGATTCCGCGCATAATTTACCACTTAAAACAGCTCCTTCCATAGATGCTAAATATTTTTGCATAGTATAATCACCTGCTAAAAAGAAGTTTTTTATAGGAGATTTTTGATTAGGTCTGAACTCTTGGCATCCAGGAACTGCTTTATAAACAGATCTTGGAGTTTTGACTACTTTATATTTTCGTAAGTTTGTTTTATCGTCTCCCATGAAATGCGTAGGGAATAATTTTTTGAGTTCCTCCATAGTTGCATCAACAATATCTTGATCACTTCTATTTATCCAATCTTTTGCTGGTGCAAAAACCAATTCAAGCATTGATCTATTTGGATCTTCATATTCTTTGCAGGTGATACTCATATCTGCATAAACACTGAGGAGAGGTGATCTGCTGAATAATAAATGATCAATATCTGTTAATTTTTTGTCAAACCATAAATGGATATTAATGACTGGCACACCATTTAAACCATCTAATTTAGAAAATGCATCTAACCCTTTCCATTGTTTTGGGATCATTAATTTAAAGAGATCTACGGGCATTGCACTTACATAAGCATCAGCAGTTATCTCTTTCTTTTCGTTTTTATCTAAAGAGGCGACAGTAAAACTTTTAACAGTACTGTCCTCATTAAGATTGATTTCCCTTAATGGACTATTCATGTGAACTTCACCACCACGAGCAGAAATATAATCAACCATTGGCTGGCATAGTCTTTCTGGAGGAGCTCCGTCAAGGAATGCCATTTTAGAACCATTTTTTTCTTGTAGAAATCTGTTTAATGCAGTTAATAGAACTGTAGATGATATTTCATCCGGTCCAATGAAATTAAGAGCTTTACTCATCGCTATAAATACTTCATCATTAACTCTTTCCGGTATATTGTGCTCTTTTAGCCAATCTGTCCATGATTTTGTATCACATTTATCTAAGTATTTTTGGCCTCTCAACATTGCAGGCACTAAACCTAATCCAAATAGAATTTTTTCGTTCCATGAAAGCATATCATTGTTACTTAGTATTGCTGATACACCATTGACTGGAGCAGGTATATCGGGAAAATCGAATCTACTGTAAGTTCCAGGCTCTGATGGCTGATTAAAAATCATTGAATGACTTTTCCATTGAAGTCTGTCTTCAATATCTAATTCCTTAAAAAGTTGCAACATGTTTGGGTAGGCTCCAAAAAATATATGTAAACCAGTTTCATACCAATCTCCATCTTCGTCTTTCCATGCGGCAACTTTCCCACCTAAAACGTCTCTGGCCTCAAGTACAATCGGGATGTGTCCATTATCGACTAAATATTTAGCGCAAGATAAACCTGCTAAACCAGCACCAGCAATTACAACACGCATTATTAAATCAAGAAATAAATTAACACTTACTAATAAGCTACATTAAAGTTAGAACATAATAGTTTTTTTCGTTGATTATTTCGTAAAATTATGGAAAAAATGCTTTTAAAATCCACTACTAGGCATGTGAGAATTTTTACTGCTGAAGTGGTAGATGAGGAATTAAAGTTTCATCCCAATAAACTAACTCTTGATTTAGATCCCGATAACGAATTTATCTGGAATGAAGATTCTCTAAACAAAATAAATGAAAAATTCAATGAATTAATAAAAGAGAGAGCAGGAAAAGATTTAGATGATTATGAACTTCGAAAAATAGGATCAGAAATTGAAGGTTTGATTAAATTTTTGCTTCAAAATGGTCAGCTTAGCTATAACCCAGATTGTAGAGTAATGAATTATTCAATGGGTTTACCAAAGACAAATGAAGTGCTGTGAATAGGTCATCCTCAAATAGAAGGCCAAGAAGAGGCTCAAATAGAAGTTATTATCCACCAAATTCAAAGGACATGGATCCGTATGGTCAAAGAAGCAATAGATTGCCTGCTTCTTCTGAACAAAAGATCAACTTTAGTACAGGAACAATTGCCGTACTTGCTGGAGTATTAATTCTAGGAGTTGGTATCGGGAGCGCTATTACGAGTACAACTGATGGCGGTCAGGGAAATATAGCAAGTCAACAACAATTAGATATGGCTGTTCCAGATCCTGAATTTTGCAGACAATGGGGAGCTAGTGCTTTTGTAATTGATGTTGAAATGTATACGACTCTAAATCCATCTACGAGTTTTGTAACGCAACCAGCTCTTCAGCCAGGGTGTGTTATTAGAAGAGAGAATTGGACAGTGTTACAAAAACAGGGCGCAATTAGTAATGAAGATGTAAGAGAATGTAAGCAAAGGATGAATACTTTTGCTTATATTGGTTCTATAAGAGATAAGCCAATAGTCAAGTGCGTTTATCAGACTGATGTAAATGAAAATAAATTTATAATAAAAGGTGATGGACAAGCTGAAGACGGCGGGGTAGGTATTAACAAAGAAGCAATTCAGTTTTGATCGAAATTATATATGCCTCAAAGGGCTTTCTAAACTAGCAAATTGTGGGAGAATGTTTTTCTTAAACACTTCTGATGCTCTTGATGTATATCTTGACGGATTAGTAATTAATTTAAGTTCTCTTTTTACCTCTAAATCAGCAACGAATGCTTTGTGGATTGTTCCAGCCGATAATTCTCTTTCAATAGAAACAACAGGCAAAAAGGAAGCTCCTAAACCTGATTGAACTGCATTCTTGATTGCTTCAAGAGAGTTAAGTTCCATTTCAATTTTTAATCTTTGAATATCAAGCCCAGAATCTTGGAGAAGTTTGTCAACGACTTTTCTTGTTGTAGATTGTGAGTCTAATGTTACAAAATTTAATTTGTATAAGTCTTCTTTTAGAAGCTCTTTTTTGGTCGAAAGTGGATGTTTAGATGGTAAAACTAATGCCAATTCATCAGTGGCATATGGAATTACTTGTAGCAAATTTTCCAAATCTCCAGGTAATTGTCCACCAATAATGGCTAAGTCAATTTGTCCATTGGCCACACTCCAACCAGTTCTTCTCGTACTATGAACTTGAAGTTGAACCGATACATCAGGGTATTTTTGTCTGAATAGTCCTATCATTCTCGGCATTAAATAGGTACCCGTTGTTTGGCTCGCTCCAATGACAAGCGTTCCACCTTTTAAACTATTTAAATCTTCAATAGCTTTGCAAGCTTCGTCGCATTGATTCAAAATTCGTTCACAATATTCAAGTAATAGTCTCCCTGCTTCAGTCAATAGAGCCTTCCTACCACCTCTGTCGAAAATTGTGATTTCAAGTTGTTTTTCTAAATTTTGTATTTGTAAACTTACTGCAGGTTGGGTTACATATAAGAGATCTGCAGCTTTTTTAAAACTTCCTTGAGCTGCTATAGCTTTTAATATTCTTAATTGGTCGAGTGTAAATGGTAATTCTGGCATCTATTATGCCTACAATTTCTTATAATTCTAATGCTTAGGAGCATTCTTGTTAAGAACAAAAATTTTTTGAACAATTCAAATATATGGAGACTCATAAAACTTCGCTAATTATCTTAATTTTGATTTTGATTTTTGCGGTTATTCATAGTGGGGGAGCTGCTTTAAGAATCAAAGCAGAATCTATTATGGGTCCAAGATTATGGCGGTTATGTTTTGTTTTTTTAAGTTTGCCATCTGCAATTGTCTTGATTAGTTATTTTTTAGCTCATAGATATGATGGAATCAGATTATGGAATTTACAGGGCAATAATTTTGTTTTTATTGTCGTTTGGTTCTTAACTGCAATAAGTTTTTTATTTTTATATCCCGCTACTTACAATTTACTAGAAATTCCTTCCGTTTTAAAACCTACAGTACGAATCTATGGAACTGGGATAATGCGAATCACGAGACATCCACAAGCATTTGGTCAGATAATTTGGTGTTTTGCTCACACTTTATGGATTGGTACATCATTCACATTAGTAACTTCTATTGGCTTAGTTTTGCATCACCTTTTTGCAATCTGGCATGGCGATAAGAGATTAGCAAATAGATTTGGAGAAGAATTTGAAAATTTTAAAAAAAATACTTCCATAATCCCTTTCTTGGCAATACTTGAGGGGAGGCAAGAATTTAAGATTAAAGAATTTTTTAGGTTATCTCAAGTTGGCATATTAATTGCAATAGGCGTACTTTGGTGGTCTCATCAATATATAAATATTGCTGTTAAAACATTTAATTCATCATTTTTGTCTGAATTTTTCAATTGACAGTTTAAAATCAAAATATAAGTTCTTTAAAAAATGCCACAAGCTTCAGAAATTGCCTGGTTAATTCCCGTTTTCCCACTTATTGGAGCAGTGCTTTCTGGCTTAGGACTAATAAGCATTAATAAGAAAATTAATAATTCAAGAGAAATTGTTTCTTTAGGTCTGATTTCTTTCGTTGGTATTTCTGCGGTAATTAGTTATAAAGCTTTAATTGAACAAGTTAATGGTTATCAATCAGTGGAAAAATTATTTGTATGGGCCAATGCAGGGGATTTTACAATTCCAATGGGATTTGTCCTTGATCCTTTAGGGAGTGTAATGCTTGCCTTAGTAACTACAATAACTTTGCTGGTAATGATTTACTCTCATGGTTACATGGCGCATGACAAAGGATATGTCAGATTTTTTACATATTTAGCATTATTTAGTAGTTCAATGATGGGATTAATAGTTAGTCCGAATTTATTAGAAATTTATGTCTTTTGGGAATTAGTTGGGATGTGTTCTTATTTATTAGTTGGTTTTTGGTATGACAGGGATGGCGCTGCACACGCTGCACAAAAAGCATTTGTTGTTAATAGAGTGGGAGATTTTGGTTTATTACTAGGAATTCTTGGCCTATTTTGGGCAACAAATAGTTTTGATTTTAATGAGATAGCTACTGGAATTTCTCAATCGATATCTGATCATTCGATACCCATTTGGGCTGCTTTATTACTTTGTTTTTTAGTTTTTCTAGGACCAATGGCTAAATCCGCTCAGTTTCCTCTTCATGTGTGGTTGCCTGATGCGATGGAAGGTCCTACACCAATTTCTGCACTTATCCATGCTGCAACAATGGTTGCAGCAGGAATCTTTCTTGTAGCAAGACTTCAACCTTTGTATTCAATATTCCCTTCTATTCAGTTCATTATTGCTTTAGTTGGTACCATTACTTGTTTTTTAGGAGCCTCTATAGCTTTGACCCAAATGGATTTAAAAAAAGGTTTAGCATATAGCACAGTTTCTCAGCTTGGGTATATGATGCTCGCAATGGGTTGTGGAGCACCAGTTGCAGGGATATTTCATTTAGTAACTCATGCTTGCTTTAAAGCAATGCTATTTTTGGGATCTGGTTCAGTAATACATGCTATGGAAGAAGTAGTTGGCCATCAGCCTGTATTAGCTCAAGATATGAGATTGATGGGCGGTTTAAGAAAAAAAATGCCATATACATCAACAACATTTTTAATAGGTTGTGTAGCAATTAGTGGAATTCCCCCATTGGCAGGTTTTTGGAGTAAAGACGAGATACTCGGCAATGCTTTTATATCATTTCCAGCTTTTTGGTTCGTAGGACTTCTAACAGCTGGTATGACTGCTTTTTATATGTTTAGGCTTTATTTCTTAACATTTGAAGGAGATTTTAGAGGGGAGAATAAAGCATTGCAAAAACAGCTTCTAATAGCCTCTAAAACAAATCTAGATGAAGAAAATGAAGAAGAGCATGAAGAACATGGCTCTATTCATGAGTCACCCTGGTCAATGACATTTCCCTTGGTATTCTTAGCTGTACCGTCTGTAATTATCGGTTTTATGGGGCTTCCATGGGATAGCAAAATTGCAAATTTACTAGATCCTGAAGAAGCTGAGACGGCTGCAAAAGCCTTC
>QCDJ01000030.1 GCA_003280935.1 Prochlorococcus sp. AG-355-B23 | reverse complement strand
GCAAATAATTTTTGTCGATACGCCTGGCGTGCATAAACCTCATCATCGACTTGGAGAGATTTTAGTAAAAAACGCAAAATCTGCAATTAATGGAGTTGATATGGTAATTTTTGTAATTGATTCAAGTGAAGAACCTGGTAGAGGTGATGAATATATTTTGAACTTTCTAATCGCAAATAAAACTGAGTTTATTGTTGCATTAAATAAGTGGGATTTGGTGAATAAAGAATTTAGGAATTTAAGATTAGATCAATATAGAAGATTTTTTGGAATTAATAAAAACTTTCATGTTGTAAGTGCTTCTCAAGGAGAAGGATGTTCTGAACTAGTCGATATGGCACTTAATTTTCTTCCAGAGGGACCAAAGCTTTATAACGAAGAGACGATTTGCGACCAACCATTAGATAACTTATTATCTGATTTAGTAAGAGAGCAGGTATTAAAAAATACAAGAGAAGAGGTGCCTCACAGTGTCGCAGTAAAGATAGAAAAGAGAGAGGAAATGAAAAGAAAAAACGGCAAAGTTTTTACAGCTATTTTGGCTACTATTATTGTTGAAAGATCAACTCAAAAAGGCATTCTTATTGGAAAGAAAGGTTCAATGTTAAAAATGATTGGTCAGTCAGCAAGATCAAATATGTCAAAATTGATTGATGGTCCAGTTCACCTGGAGTTGTTTGTGAAAGTTGTTCCAAATTGGAGAAAAAAAGAATCAAGGTTAATTGAGTTTGGTTATGAGGAAGATTTTTAGATGGGTGGTTTTAATTTTGATGTAATTACATTATTCCCTAAAGCTTTTGAATTAATAAAAAATTTAGGGGTCATCACAAAAGCTCTAGATAAGAATTTGATCGATGTAAATTTACATGATTTGAGAGAATATGGGGAAGGTTCTTACAGACAAGTAGACGATAAGCCTTATGGAGGAGGAGCAGGTATGGTGCTAAAACCTGAACCTATTTATAAGGCGTATGAATCAATTAGAAAATTACCTAAAAGTAAAACTTTGCTGATGACCCCACAGGGTAAAGTCCTGAAGCAAAAGGATCTTGCGAGATGGTCCACTTTGGATCAAATAATAATTATTTGTGGTCAATATGAAGGTTTTGATGAAAGGATTAGATGTTTAGCTGATGAAGAGATATCGATAGGCGATTATGTACTTTCTGGAGGTGAAATACCCGCTATATCAATAATTAACGGTTTGACTAGATTATTACCAGGAACACTTGGTGATCCAGATTCCTTAGTCGATGAGAGTCATAATTCTTCTTTATTAGAATATCCTCATTACACGAGGCCGTTAACTTTTAAAGGTATGAAAGTGCCGGATATTCTAGTGAGCGGTAATCATGAAGAGATTAAATCGTGGAGAAGAAGAAAAAGTTTTGAAAGAACATTGGAGAGAAGAAGTGACTTGATTTCAAATGAAAACTACAAAAAATCCCCACAAAGTAAGAGAATAATAAAAGAAAATAATCAATTCATGAAATTAAGAATAGGTAATGGATACGATATTCACAGACTAATAGAGGATAGAGATTTAATTATTGGAGGTGTAAAATTGCATCATCCTGAAAATTTGGGTTTGGATGGTCACAGTGATGCTGATGTTTTAAGTCACTCAATAATGGATGCTTTATTGGGAGCACTCTCTTTGGGTGACATAGGAAAGTATTTCCCCCCATCTGATGAAAAATGGAAAAATGCTGATAGCTTGTTTTTGTTATCAAAAGTAATTGACTTGATAAGACAAGATGGTTGGGAAATAAATAATATTGATAGTGTTCTTGTTGCTGAAAGACCAAAAATCATGCCACATGTAAAACTAATGAAAAAAAACATTTCTGAAATCTTAAATATTGATGAAAATTTAATTGGGATTAAAGCAACCACTAATGAAAAATTGGGGCCAGAAGGGAGAGAAGAGGGTATAAGTTGCCATTCAGTAGTTCTACTTGAGAAAAATGAGATTTAATTTGAAAAAAAAAATTCAAAGATTTTGTTTATTATTTATTTGCTTAGTAGTTTTAATTTTTCAATCTGATATTCCCAATTTAAAAGCTCTTACAATGGATAATTTTCAAAGTGAAATGGTCATAGAGGAATTAAGACTTAAAGTACCTGCCGATGTAAAAGCAGCTTGGTTAAATGCTGAAAAAGAAATATGGGAGCCATGGTTATCTTCTCAAGATGGTTTTTTAGGAAGACAATTATTTTGGGATAAAGAAAAAGAAGAAGCTTTAATATTAGTAAATTGGAAGAGTAAGAAATTATGGAAAAGCATACCAATGTCAGAAGTAAATGTAGTTCAACAAAAATTTGAAGATAATGTTAAAGCTGCTCTAAATGTAGGCGAAAATCCTTTTGAATTGATTTATGAGGGAGAATTAGATAAACAAAGATGAATTTTGATATCAAGTTTGATTTTCAAAGAAGAGATAGGCTTGGACTTATTGAAGCTATTTGGGGGCAAGATAAGAGTATCGACCAATTAGAGAGATTATCTCAACATGTATTAAGTAAAAATGAGGTTGTTTTCATTACTAGGATTAATAGTGAAAAGGCTAATTATCTTTTAGATTTGTATCATGATGCCCGATTCTATGAAGAAGCAAATTGCCTAATAATTGGGAAAAATCTGAATAAAATAAATACGAATAAAAAAGTGGCTATAATTTCAGGCGGCTCAAGCGATTTGGCCGTAACACTTGAAGCTCAATTAGCACTTGAAATTTATGGAGTGAATTGTCAATCTTTTATAGATGTTGGAGTAGCTGGACTTCATCGATTGATGAGTCAGTTAGAAGAAATTAATAAATATGATGTATTAATAGTTTGTGCTGGAATGGAAGGAGCTTTGGCAACGGTTGTGGGTGGATTGTTGGCACAACCCATTATTGCAGTACCTGTCTCAGTCGGATACGGTGTTAGCAAGGACGGGCTCACTGCTTTAAATAGTATGTTGTCAAGTTGTTCTCCAGGGATTGCAGTTATGAATATAGATAATGGTTACGGAGCAGCAATGGCTGCTCTCAGAATTATTAAAAGTATTTCCTAAACAGTTACTTTTTTTCTATTTCTAATAGGTTTTCTATCCATAAATTAAGTTGTTTTGATAGCATTCCTTCTTCTCTCATTTTGATTGCTTTTATCACGACTCCTGTGTTTACCCACTCTGGATATCTTTTTGGCATTTATTTAATATTCAGTAATTTTAATTTGGTACAAATTTTTATAAAAACAAGATCTAAGTAACAAATTTAATCTTTTGTGTTTGATTTTGTACCTAATCTGGACAGCTCAGATGAGGTATGTTCACTTTCTACATTTTTTAATCTTTCAATTAGCTCAGAGAGATCTTTATGTGCTAACTCACCATTTTGCTCCCATTTAAGGGACCTTGAGTTACTATCAATTTTTTCTTGCATTTTAATATTTAAGTATTAAAAATATAAAACGAAAACTGGAGAAATTTGGTTATTGTTTCAAGCCTAAACTTAAAAAATTATGAAGATTTTTAATATATAAAAAATTTATCTTTTAACCACCGCCAACTATTGAAACGATTTCTATATTATCACCATCTTTAAGCTTCACTTTTTCCCATTTCATTGAATTTATGATTAAATTATTTAACTCCACTACAATTGTGTTTGGTTTATATCCCATATAGTTAAGAGCTGTAGATAGTAAAGCATCTTCTTGATCTAGTTCTATTTTTTTTTCTTCTCCATTTACCTTAATTTTCATGAGATAACTCTTTTAGAATCATAATAGCGTCTTCTTTAGGATCTTCAGAATTCATTAATTGCGAAACTAGGGCAACTTTGTTAAACCCATTTCTTTTTAAATATGAAATATTATTTGACTTGATTCCACCAATAGCAAACCAAGGAATATTTAAATCCTTTGTTAAAGTTTTGATATTTTCAATACCTAAAGGTTTTTTATTCTTTTTTGTTGTAGTTTCAAATACTGGTCCTATTCCTATGTAATTACAACCCTCCTTAATAGCATTTGAAATATCAATTGCATTATTTGCACTTATACCGATAATTTTTGAATATCCTAATAGTTTTCTTGCGGTTTTTAAGTCTAAATCGTCTTGCCCAAGATGAATTCCATCTGCGTTTGATGCTAGAGCTATATCAAGTCTATCGTTAACTATAAAGATAGAATTATATCTTTTACATAGATTTTTAATCTGAATTGCTTCTTGAAGATGATCTTGATCAGTTCCCGTTTTAAATCTATGTTGAATAATTCTTACTCCCGCAATTAAAATCTCTTCTATTATTTCTAATAAATTGTCTTTTTGATCTGTGATTACATATAAGTCATTTTCTTTTAATATTTCCTCCGACTTCTTCCACTTGCTATAATTCAATAAGTCAGTTTCAATAGTATAAATTTCATATCTAATTTCCGAAGCGATTTTTGAAAGTTCATAATTCTGTAGCCTTGAGAATTCTTCTATGACTCTTAATGCTTCTTGAACTCGGGCTGAATTAGAACTTATAATTTGCTCAGAAGTTTTTCTGTTGATTTGCTCTTGATGTGTCAATCCTTTACATTTGTCCTCAATGTGATTTCTAGATTGTTTATAAACTTCTAAATGATTTTTTCCTAAAATTTGTCTAAAGTTTTTAATCTTTTCAACATATTTTTTTTTGCCTAGACCAAATCTAGCCCAATCCTCTAGTACTCTTAGTCCTTCTCTAGCTCTATCTAGATTGGCGTCAATAATTTGATAAACTCTTAATTCTTCGGTGTTTGTAGTATTGGAATTCAGCATTTGTAATTTATTTTTTGTAGGTTTTAAAAATTCTTAGGGCATTCTCCCTATCATTTTTAATTTGACTAGAAAGTTGCTGGATATTATTAAACTTAATTTGAGATCTAAGCTTTTCAACTGGTTCTACAGATAGATTTAAACCATATAGATCTATATCTTTATTTATTAAATGAACTTCAACTGCAGATGGCAATAAAGGATTTATTGTTGGTTGAGAGCCAAGATTCATAATAGATTCAATTTTTTGGTTGGAATTTTCTATGGTCGTCCATGCTGCGTAGACTCCCTCCCCAGGTAAAAATTTTCTGCCATCTATTTCAAGATTTGCGGTGGGCCACCCTATACTTTTTCCAATACCTTTACCTTTAACAACCTTTCCTTTAAAACTGTAAGGCCTATTAAGAATTTTGAAAGCATTTTTCAGATCACTTTTCTCTAATAAATCTCTTATTCTGCTGCTGCTTATTCTACCTTCTTTGTCTTCTAAAATTGGAGTAATTTTTAGTTTTATATCGGTGTCTTTAATCATATTTTTTATAGTATTTATATTTCCACTTCTTTTAAAACCAAATTTAAAATTAGCACCTACGGAAATGTTTTTTGCTTGTAATTGATTTATTAAAATATCTCTTACAAACTTTTCTGCACTTAATTTTGATAATTCCTTATTAAAAGGAATCAGAACTAATTGTTCAATACCGAGATCTTCAAGAATAGGTAGTTTTTCTTCAGGTAAATCAAGTCTAAGGCGTGTCTCTTTGTATAGAACTTCTCTTGGATGAGGCCAGAAGCTTGCAATTGTTGGGGTATATAGATTGTCTTCAACAACACTTTTTATTAATTTTCTGTGGCCGGCATGAAGCCCATCAAAACTCCCAATAGCTATTGAAGTGGGATTCTTAACTTCAGATGGCGATATTAAAGAGATCAACAGATTTCGTGCAATTTTATGATTTTGATGGCAAATTTGAATAGATTACAATTTATTCAATCAAATGAATGTCTGACAAAATTGATTTTCAGTCCCTTTCATTTGGAATGCGGCGTGTTGGATGGCTACGCTTTTGGGTTCAATCCATTTTAGGTGTTGTTGTTGCGGCTGTTTTGCTTTTTTCTAATGTTGTTAATAATAGCGAAGGGCAGCTTGGCTTAGCGCCTGGACTATCACTTACAACAATTTCCTTGATTTTACTACTTTTTAGTCTTTGGCAAGGTTGGTTAATAGTTAGAACGGGTAGAGCAATCGCAAGCAACGCAAGACCTTCAAGAGGACAAACTAGTAAATTAATAAAAAGAGGTCTCATAGTCGATTTATTAGGAATTTTATTTGGATTAATTGGATATCAAGCCCTTATGGGTGCCCTATTTATACAAGCATCCTCTCAAACAACTGGACAATTGATAACAGCGACATCTGATATTCCAATTACTGGACTTGAAATATTATCAGTTCTCAGTAACACGCAAGTTATTGCTGCTCATTTTTTTGGACTATGCTTTTCTTTATGGCTTTTAAGAAGGATTTATAAATGAATTATTTATTTTTGGTAATTTGTCTAAATTACCCCTCCAAAATAAATCTGGTTCAACGGGTGTAAGAGATATTTTATTTTCTTGTATTTGTGATACGTCACTTGGCCATTTCTTAGGACCATAACCTTTTGATTTAAGATCTAAAACTACCTCACCTGCGAGCCAATAATAATCGTCACCCCTTGGGTCTTCTCTTTTGGAAAATTGATTTTTATATTTTCTTACTGATAATCTTGTCCAGGATAATTCTTTTATTTTGCTTTTCTCGCAAGGGGGTATATTCAAGTTTAATAGAAGTGAAGCTGGCCAACTATCGTTGATTGCTTGTTCGGCAATATTCATTGCAATTTCTCCAGCATATTCAAAATTCTTCCATCTAAAACTAGCAACACTTATTGCCATGGAAGGAACATTTTCTAAAGTGCCTTCCATGGCTGCTGCAACAGTGCCTGAACAAAAAATATCTGTTCCTAAATTGGGCCCGTGATTTATTCCAGATAATACAAGATCAGGTTTATCATCCAAGAGTTCAGATAGTGCTAATTTGACACAATCAGCAGGTGTGCCAGAACATCCCCAGGCTTCAATTCCTTCTCCAAATAATTCGTCAGCTTTTTCTACTCTTAATGGGGATTGTAAAGTAAGACCATGTCCAGTAGCTGATCTTTCTTGGTCAGGACATACTACTTTTACCTTATGTCCTCTTTTTTGGGCTGATTTTGCTAAGGCTCTTATCCCTGCTGCGAAAACACCATCATCATTGCTAATTAATATATTTAACGGTTTCATTAATCAATACATTTTATTTATGGACGATATTTAAGTAAGATAAAGCAATACTTATTTTTACTATATCAGTGAGTCAAATTGAATCATTAAGTCAAATTGAGGAAAAACTAAATAATCTTTCTCTAACAGCAAAAAATAATATAGATAATTCTAATACCCATGAAGAACTGGATCAATTGAGAGTGTCATTGCTAGGAAAAAAAGGGGATTTATCAATTATCTTGAAAACCATGGGTCAATTATCTGCTACTGATAGACCAATTATTGGCCAGAAGGCAAACATTATAAAGATAAATTTGCAAGAACTAATAACTGAAAGAAAAAATAAATTAAACAGCGAAGACTTAGATAAAAAGATTAAAAAAGAAAAAATTGATGTAACTATCCCTTCAATTGGAACACCCCCTGGGAATAAACATCCTTTGATTTCAACTCAAGACGAAATAATAGATATTTTTTGTGGTTTAGGATACTCCGTTGAAAGTGGCCCTGAAATTGAAACTGATTTTTATAATTTTGAGTCTCTCAACATACCCAAAAATCATCCCGCAAGAGATATGCAGGATACTTTCTACTTAGATGAAAATCGACTTTTAAGGACACATACTTCTCCTGTTCAGATAAGATACTTAGAGAAAAACCCACCGCCAGTAAGAATTATTGCTCCCGGTAGAGTATATAGGAGAGATGCAGTAGATGCTACTCATTCCCCTGTATTTAATCAAGTTGAGGTTTTATGTATCGATCAAAACATTAACTTTAGTCATTTAAGAGGAACAGTTCTTACATTTTTAAAAACCTTTTTTGGAGATATTCCTGTAAGATTTAGAGCTAGTTATTTTCCATTT
>QCDJ01000029.1 GCA_003280935.1 Prochlorococcus sp. AG-355-B23 | reverse complement strand
AGTCTGCGAGTTCGGGAACCCATTAGCTTTAGAAAATTTATTGAGCGTTTCTAATTCAATTTTTGCGGTCTTGAATGCTGGTTTTCTCAATTCTTCTAAAAGTTTTTCAACATTCTTAATTTCTTTAGCCATTTTCGTTGATAAACTTAATTCTGCCCAACTTTTATAACCAAGAAGATTAGCCTGTTTAGTTCTAAGAGATAATATCTCTTCTATGATTTGAGAATTATTTTTTTCTCCTTGCGACGCCCTACCAACGAATGCCTTATAAAGTTTTTCTCTAAGGTTACGGTCTGTGGCGTATGTCATAAAAGAAGTATATGTTGGAATATCTAGACTTAATTTCCAAGGTCCATTTAAAATGTCAACATCGCCATCTTTTTTAAAGTGATTGCTAGCAGAAATTGCCATTAATTCCAATACTCGCTCAGGGAGACCATCAACTTCAGATTTTTCATTTAATATTAAAAACCATTTATTAGTGGCATCAAGAACATTATTGCTGAAGTCAGTTGATAGCTTTCCAAGCTTTTCTGAAATATTGTTGAATTCTTCTTGATCTTTTTTTTGCAGTGAAATACCTCTATGTTGCATCTCAAGAATTTCTTTGTCTAAAATTCTGCTTTTAATTTGATCAAAGTTATTTGTTTCTTTAAGCTCGACTAAAGAGTCGTAAATTATCTTACTTTGTCCGAATTTATTACTTAAGCAAATGATCTCAGGAAGAAATTTTGAATAAATACCTCTAAGACTTTCAGAATTATTTACAGCATTTAAATGACTTATTACACCCCAACTCCATCTAAGAATTTCATTTACTTCGTTTAATGGATTTATAACTCTATCCCAATTTAATTCATTTTGAATCAAATAAGTAGAAAGATTTTTCTCAATGTTTTTAAAGTCTTCAGCTATTTTTTCAAGTACTAATGGAAATTGTTTACTTATGTTTTCTGGAGTAAATTTTTTAAATTCTGGTAATTCTCCATATTTAAAAATTGAGGTATCCATTTATGAAAATAATTTAATTAACTAAAGTTGGGATTAATCCTACTAACTTAGCTAAAGTAAGCTGTTGACTGAGAGCATTGGTTGAAGATTCGTATAGATTTATGGCGATTTTTGGCCAAAAACCTATCACCAAAGTAGGCAACAATAAACTGAAACCAATCGTCAATTCTCTCCCATTCATCTCTTTAACTGTAGCTAGTGCAGGAATTCTAGGGCCAAAGAATACTCTTCTACACATTGATAATAGATATATTGGTGTTAGGACTAAACCTATAGCTGCAATAAGTATCGTTATTGATCTAAAGATAGAGCTGAAGCCTTCTTGACTAGTGATCCCTAAAAATACAGTTATTTCACTTATAAAACCGCTCATCCCAGGTAGTGCTAAAGAGGCCAGAGAGCTTGCTAAGAAAAAAGCAAAAGTTATTGGCAAGACCTTTGCTAAGCCGCCCATATTTGGTATTGAAAGAGTATTTGTTCTTTCATAGAATGAGCCCGTAACAAAAAACATAGCTGCAGCTATAAGTCCGTGACTGATCATTTGTAGCATTGCTCCGCTTATCCCTAGAGCATCTACCGCTCCAATCCCTAATAGAACAAAACCCATATGACTGACTGAGCTACATGCAATTCTCCTTTTAACATTATCTTGTGCAAATGCATTTAGTGCTCCGTAAATTATATTAATGATTCCAAGAATAATTAATGCAGGTGCAATTTGAAGATGTACTTCAGGTAGTATTTGAACATTAAATCTTAAAAGAGCGTAGCCTCCCATTTTTAGAAGTATTCCTGCGAGTAACATTGAAACTGGTGCATTAGCCTCTCCATGTGCATCTGGTAACCAGGTATGTAATGGAAAGATAGGAAGTTTTACTCCAAAACCAATTAAAAATCCTAAATAAGACAACAAAGCCAGGCTGCCTGTTACATGTTTATTGGTTAAATCGGTAATATTTAATGTAAAAGTATCGCCACTCAAAGCAAGTGCTAACCCACTTATAAGTATTAATAAAGATGCTAAAGCTGTATAAAGAATAAATTTTGTGGCCGCATATAATTTCTTTTTTCCTCCCCAAATAGCAATAAGAAGATATACCGGAACCAATTCAAGTTCCCATGCTAAGAAAAATAATAGGAAATCTTGAGAAAGGAAAACTAATGCTTGTGCTGATGCTTGGACTAACAAAAGAGCAAAATATAGATTAGATTTTTTTTTGATTTTCCAACTTGCTGCAGCTGATAAAAATGTAATTAATCCACTCAAAGCTACTAAAGGAGCAGATAATCCATCTACACCAAGAGACCATTCTAAGCCTATTGAGGGTAACCAGGAAGTTCTTTCTACCAGTTGCAAAGAGCTATCTGAAGTATTGAATTTTTGAAAAAGGACGCCGATTATTAGTAAAAAATCAATAAATAAAAAACTTAATGAGATATTTCTAGGGAGTGTATTATCTTCTCCTTCCTTAGAACTCAAGAAAGGCATTATTAATGCCCCAATTAAAGGCAGCAAAACAATAGATGATAGCCAAGGAAAAGATTCTAAATTCATTTATGGAATGAATAATTTTTTTATTCTAGTTGAAGATGTACTAGCTTGAGACTATAACATTAAAAATGCCTAAGTAAAACTACTTACCAGAGATAGTGCTAAATTGACTGCCCGTTGTTTGAATGTTTAAGAATGGTGCTCTGCTAGCTATACCTGACTTTTCCCATGCTTTTACCATGGCTTGACTAACGTTTTTACCATTTTCTTTTTTACATAAGGCTAAGATACTTGGTCCAGCCCCACTAATTGCGCACCCTAGAGCACCTGCATTTAGTGCGGCATCTTTAACTTCAAGTCCACCTTTAATAAGTTTCCATCTGTAGGGTTCATGTAACTTATCAAACATTCCCTCTTTTATTAGTTCTTCATTCCCTGCTTTTAAGCCATTTAGTAACAGAGTAAGTGCTCCCATATTTGTTACTGCATCAGATATAGGAATATTCTTGGGCATAACCTTTCTTGCTTCACTTGTACTTAGACGAATTGCAGGTATTGCTACAACAGCTTTAATTGAATCGTGCCAATCACATCTAATGATTCTCCACCTTTGAGAAGAAGACCTGGCTGTCAAACAAAGCCCACCGAGGAGAGAAGGGACTACATTATCAGGATGACCCTCGATATCAATAGCAAGTTCCAGGAGTTTTTCTTTGGATAATGGGGAATCCATTATTGCATTTGCTCCGATTAGTCCTGCAACTATTGCTGTAGCACTGCTTCCAAGTCCGCGAGCAGGAGGCACTGCCAACTTAACTCTTGCTTCAAGTGCAAAAGGATCCATATTTGCGCTTACCCATACTTTCTGAGCTGCTCTAAAAACTAAGTTTTCAGGTCCTCCTCTTAAATGATTACCATCTGTACTTTCCATTATTAAATCAAATCTATCTCCTCCACCCTCAATTCTTGTAAAAATAAACTCGTTATACAAATCTAATGCTGCTCCAAGGCAATCGAATCCAGGCCCTAAATTGGCAGTTGTGGAAGGTACTGTTACCCTTATTTTTTTACCTAATTCAGGCATAGACATTTTTTAATTAAGTTTTTAAAAGCATTTTTGCTCTGCAGGCTGCACTAAAAAGTCCAAACTCTTCATCTAAAATTATATTCATTGGTATTGCTTTAAGAATATCTTTTAATCTTCCCTTGTCGAAAAATTGTTTTATAAATAAATCTGATTTAAAGTTTTTAGAATGTTTCGATGCTGTTCCTCCAGAAATCCATAACCCGCCAAAGCACAATTCTTGAAGAGCAACATCTCCTAATAAAGAGGCGTAAGCGCCTAACCAAATCCTCTCAACTTCTATCATTAGCTGATCCCCTTGTTTAGATAGATTACAAATTTTTTCAGGAAGTTCTTTTCTCGCAGCATCAAAAATTTCAATTTTTTTTAAATATTTTTGCAGAGGATGGTTTTGGGCATCAGGTTTGCTTAGTCTCCATTCGGCAATTCTTGATAAACCAGTTCCGCTTATAATTCTTTCACAAGATATCCTTTCAACTTTTAGGTAATTCTTAAGCCAAATTTTTAATTCCCATTCTAATTTTGACTTTGGAGAGTATTCAACGTGTCCTCCTTCGCTGGCTAGAACTTTTACTTCATTTCCTGATATTAGACCTCTTGCAATGCCCAAACCAGTACCGGCTCCAACGATGGCATGCAAATCATTGTTAGTACCTTTAGAATGGGAACCATTTTGGATAGTTGAATATTGATTTTTTTTTAAAAAAGGTATTCCATAAATTTGAACTGCAAAATCATTAATTAGCTCGCATTGTTCAAATTTAAATTTATTTTTTAATTTATTTCCTGAAATATTCCATGACAAGTTCATGATTTTTGCGTTGTTGTTAGATAAAGGACCAGCTACAGCAAAACATGCAGAAGAAGGATGGGTAATATTTTTGCATTCATTTTTGAGAAAATCTTCTAGAATCAGTTCAAAAGAATTCCAATCAGAAGATACATATTTCTTTTTGAATATCAATTTAGGCGAATTATTATTTCTTTCTTTTTTGAATATTCCTAAAAGAACCTTTGTACCTCCTAAATCACAAGCGAGAAAATTCATATATATGAAATTATTCCGTTCTCCCTTTTTTTTCTATTAATTCATCCATTAATTTGAAAAGATTTGGTAAGTTGAAAATTCCTAAATTTTTTCCATTCAAAGCTCTTAAGGCGACTGAATCAATTTCCTCTTCTTTATCACCAATAACTGCAATTAAAGGAACCCTGCCCAGAGTTGCCTCTCGTATTTTATATCCTATTTTTTCATTCCTAATATCAACTTTTGATCGATAACCATTATTATTTATTAATTCATTAAACTTTAAACATTTTTCAATATTTCTATCAGTAATGCTTAATAAAATTATTTGATAAGGCGCAAGCCAAATTGGGAATTTTGCCTCATATTGTTCAATTAAGATTCCTATAAATCTTTCAAAAGATCCTAAAATTGCTCTATGCAGCATAACTGGATTTCTTTTTTCATTGTCTATATTTACATAAGTTGCATCCAATCTAATAGGCATTGAGAAATCAACCTGAATGGTTCCGCATTGCCAAACTCTATTAAGACAATCCTTTAACGAGAATTCTATTTTTGGACCATAAAAAGCACCTTCTCCAGGTTGTAGTTCCCATTTTAGATTCTTATGATCGAGCGCTTTGGTAAGAGCTTCTTCTGATTTGTCCCAAATATCTTCACTACCTACCCTTTTTTCAGGACGTGTAGATAATTTTATAATGATTTCATCAAAACCAAAAGTTTTATAAACTTCGAAAACAAGATCTATAAAAGTAGATACCTCTTCTTGAATTTGCTCTTCTGTGCAGAATATGTGTGCATCATCTTGAGTAAAGTTTCTTACTCTCATTAAGCCATGTAGTGCGCCTGAGGGCTCGTTTCTGTGACAAGAACCAAATTCAGCAAGACGAATTGGTAAATCTTTATAACTTTTTAAACCTTGATTAAATACTTGAATATGGCATGGACAATTCATTGGTTTAATCGCATATGTTCGATTTTCTGATGCAGTAGTGAACATATCGTCTCTAAATTTCTCCCAGTGACCGGATTTTTCCCAAAGAGATTTATCAACGGCTTGTGGGGTTTTGATTTCTAAATAATCATTTTTTTTGAGTATTTCTCTAATGTACTTTTCCAGTACTTGGTAGATTATCCATCCATTTGGATGCCAAAAAATCATTCCTGGAGATTCTTCTTGTATGTGAAATAGTGAATGTTTTTTACCAAGTTTTCTATGATCTCTTTTTTCCGCTTCTTCAATTCTTGTTAAATAATCTTTGAGTTCTTTTTCTTTTGCCCATGCAGTTCCATATATTCTCTGTAATGATTCATTCTCACTATTACCTCTCCAATATGAACCTGATAATTTAAGTAATTTAAAGTGTCTCAAATGTCTAGTGTTAGGAACGTGAGGCCCTCTACACATGTCGATGTATTCTTCGTGCTTGTATAAGTTGATGAGACCTTCTTCAGGAATTTCTTCAATTATTCTTAATTTAAAAGTCTCATCTCTTTCTTTAAAAGTTTTAATTGCCTCTTGTTTAGAGACTTGTAAAATTTCAACGTCATAGTTTGTTTTTATTAATTTATTAATTCTATTTTCGATTTTTATTAAATCTTCAGGAGTAAATCTGTATTCAGAGAAAATATCGTAATAAAAACCATCTTCAATTACAGGTCCAATCGCCATTTTAATATCAGAGTAAATTTGTTTAACTGCATGACCAATAAGGTGAGCGAAAGAATGTCTTATTATTTCAATTCCTTCTTTATCTTTTGATGTGACTATTACAACTTTGGAATCTTTATTTATAGGAATTGTTGCATCAAGAAGAACATCATTTACTTTCCCAGCAATTGTTGCTTTAGCTAATCCAGCGCCTATACTCTGGGCAATTTCTAGAATAGTTACAGATTTTTCGAAAACCTTTTTTGAACCATCAGGCAAGGTAATTATTGGCATAATTTATTTCTCCATTTCAAAAAATCCCAATTTTGATTTAACTCTTTTTAAAGTCTGATTCGCTAGATCTTCAGCTTTTTCCTTCCCTTCATTAAGAATATTATTTAGTTGATAGGGATCATTAATTAATAATTTATATTTTTTCTGAATAGGTTCTAGTGATTCAATAAGTTTTTCGGTAATTAATTTTTTAAATGTCCCCCATCCAGTCTCTAAAAATTCATCTTCACATTGAGAAATTTCTTTGCCAGATAATATTGAATAAATCATCAAAAGATTTTTAGATTCTGGTCTCTCAGGGTTGTTAAATTCAATTCCAATAGAACTGTCACTTTTTGCTCTTTTAATTTTTTTTGTGATTATTTCAGGAGGATCTAATAAGTTAATGCGACTGCCCTCATTAGGATCACTTTTGCTCATCTTTTTTGAACCATCAATTAAACTCATTATTTTTGAACCATTCTTCATGATGATTGGTTGAGGGATCTTTAAAATATTTTTATCCTTACTAAATCTGGCATTAATTCTCTGTTGTGCAATATCTCTCGCAAGTTCAAGATGTTGTTTTTGATCCTCACCTACTGGTACGAAGTCAGCATCATAAAGAAGGATGTCTGCAGCCATAAGTATTGGATAGTCAAATAATCCAATAGATACATTATTACCTTGTTGTATGGATTTTTCTTTAAATTGAATCATTCTTTCCATCCAATTTATTGGGGTCATGCAATTTAATATCCAACAAAGTTCTGAATGTGCTGAAATCTGACTTTGGACAAAAATTGAGCATATATTGGGATCAATCCCACAAGCGACGTACAAAGCTGCTGTAGAGATAGTGTTTTTAGATAATTCATTGGGATTATATGAGGCTGTTATTGCGTGCAAATCAACTACACATAGAAATGTTTCATATTGCTCTTGAAGCGTAACCCAATTATTTATAGCCCCAAGCCAATTCCCAATATGTAAATCACCAGTTGGTTGAACCCCAGAAAGAATTCTTTTTTTATTTGCCATCCTCTTCTACTTCGCTAGATTGGATCTCTTTAGTTGATGTACTTTTTACAGGTCTTGCAAAAGGGTTAGGTGCTGTTTCTGCCTTTTCTTCATAAGAATTTTGTGATTGTCTCCTCGGAGAGGGGTTTTTATTATTTTTTGCATATTCTTTGATAGATTCAATCAATTTTTCGTCTTTGATCATTTCACTAAGTGTTCTAACAGAAAAACCCAGAACTGCAACGGTAGATCTTAATTGAAAGGTCTCTTGTATTGATTTAACAGCTTTCATTTCGTTATCACTCAATCTTATGCGGAAGCCTCCTCCATCTCTTCTGCCGCCCGATCTATCTCTGAAATTAGATCTTTCATTGTTAGAACGACCTCTGTAATTTTCTTGTCCAGGATTATTGCTGAAAT
>QCDJ01000028.1 GCA_003280935.1 Prochlorococcus sp. AG-355-B23 | reverse complement strand
GAGTTTCTCTTATGCCAGCAGTATCAATTATTTTCATTGGAATATCATTAATAGTTAAATTAACTTCAATAACATCTCTAGTTGTTCCAGGAATATTAGTTACGATTGCTTTCTCTTTTTTTGCAAGCAAATTTAATAAAGAGCTTTTACCAACATTTGTTTTACCTATAAGCGCAATGGATATTCCATTGTGAATATATGAATTTCTTTTTGCATTTTCTATTAGTAATTCTATTTTGTCTTTGACTTTTTTAATGTTTTTTAGATATTTGGTGTAATCAAAATCTGTGAAGTCTTCTTCAAAATCAACTCTCGCTTCTATTTCGCAAAGTTGATTTATAAGGTCATTTTTAATATCATCAATTTTTTTCTTTATTTCTCCTTGAACCCCGCTAAAGGCTAACTCTGCTGATCTGGTATTGCTTGCATTAATTAATTGATTAATCGACTCGGCTTGAGTAAGGTCTATTTTTCCATTAAGAAAAGCTCTTTGACTAAATTCTCCTGGGTTTGCAAGTCTAACTCTAGAATTATTAGATAATAATATTTTTAAAACTTTATTTACTATGATAATTCCGCCATGGCAATGAAGTTCAACTACATCCTCTCCTGTGAAGCTATTTGGTGCTTTCATCACTAAAATTAAAACCTCATCTATATATTGATTTTGTTTATTTTCCTGAATAAAACCACGAAAAACCCTATGTGATTCCCATGCATATTTAGATTTAGTTTGCACAATCTTTTTGCAAGAATTTATTGCGTCTTTCCCTGATACTCTTATTATCGCAACTCCTCCCTTCCCAATACTTATAGCTGAAGCAATTGCGGCTATCGTATCTTCTGTAGTAACTATCGAATCCATCTCTCGCTTTGTTATGGATAATTAAGTAAGATTATCAAGAATTTAATTTTGAAATTTTCTTTCTGAATGAGATTTAAAAGAGATATTACCTATAAGAAAATTCTATCATTATTTAGGAATCAGAATGGAAGTCCTTTCTTTAATGCTAAAGGTTTAGCTATAGGGGTATTTAGTGGTTGCTTCCCTTTTTTTGGGTTTCAGACTTTAATCGGGGTATTTTTTGCGAAAATAGCTAAGGGAAATATTGTTCTAGCTGCAATTGGTACTTGGATCAGCAACCCTTTTACTTATATTCCACTTTATTATTTTAACTATAAAGTTGGTTCGATTTTTTTAAATAATCCTTCTAATAAAATTCTTGAAAAAAGTTTAGTTATTGATGACTTATGGAAACAAGGTAGAATTTTTTCCCTGAAATTACTCTTAGGTTCATCTTGTGTAGGTATTTTATTAGCTTTGATTTGCGGCAGCATTGTTTTCTTTATCTACAAGCTAAAAAGTAAAAGATAGATTGATCTGATTTTAAAATTAACTTTGTCCAACTCTGGCAATATCCAAAACATCTGCCATTGATTTAATTTGTTCAATTGTTTTGTGAAGTTGATTATAACTTTCAAGACCTACACAAAGATTTATAATAGCTGGTTTACCATAAGCAGTTTTAACATTGGCATCGCTAACGTTTATACCTTTATCAGATAACCGCATAAGAATATCTTTAAGAACTCCAACTCGATCAATTACTTCTATTCGTAGCTGAATTGGAAACTTATTATCTCCAGTTTTATTATCTTGATTCCAACCGACAGGTAATCTTCTCTCTATTGGAATTGGTATTACATTTTCACAATCTTCCCTATGTATAGTTATCCCGTGGTTGCCGAGCGATACAGTTCCGATAATATCCTCGCCTGGGAGTGGGGAACAGCATTTACCTATTCTGTAATCAAGACCTTCTATCCCGGAAATTGGTGATTTAGCTGCTGTATTAGATTGATTAGTGGATAAATTATTATTTTTAAGAGATTTTGCTATTTCAGAGTCAGAATTATTTTTTACATCTTCTGTCTGTAATTTTATTTCTTCTCTTAGCCTGTTTAATACTTGATGCAAAGTTAAACCACCAAAACCAAGAGATGCAAGAAGGTCTTCAGTAGTTTTTAAATTGCATCGATTTGCAACTTTTTTCATTGCTTCACTAGAAAGTAATGCTTCAAAACCGTTTCTACCTACTTCTTTTTCAAGTAAATCTCTACCTCTTTTAATCGTTTCATCACGATGGCTTTTCTTATACCATTGGCGAATTCTATTTTTAGCAGTTGGTGTAACTACAAAGTTCAGCCAATCCAAGCTTGGAGTAGCATTATTACTTGTCAAAATTTCTATGAAGTCACCATTTTGAAGTGCTGTAGATAATGGAGAAAGCTTTTCATTAATTCTTATTCCATTACAGTGATTTCCAACTTCAGAATGGATTCTGTAGGCGAAATCTATCGCGGTAGATCCTTTCCTTAAACCAACAACATCTCCTTTTGGAGTGATCACAAATACTTCTTCATCAAATAAATCTTCTTTAATTGAAGCTAAATAATCATTATGATCCCTTTCATTACCTTCTTGTTGCCATTCTACTAATTGTCTTAGCCAATTAAATCTCTCGGCATTACTTTTAGCAGGAGAACCACCCTCTTTGTATTGCCAATGAGCGGCAATACCATATTCAGCAATTTGATGCATCGAAGTAGTTCTAATTTGAACTTCAATAGGTCGATGTCTTCCAATCACAGAAGTGTGTAAGGACTGATATCCATTGGGTTTTGGTAATCCTATATAGTCTTTAAATCTACCTGGAATTGGTTTGAAAGTATCATGAACAACTGCTAAAGCTCTATAACAACTATCTGAATTGTCCACGATAATTCTTAGGGCAGCAACATCATAAATCTCGTGAAAATGCTTTTGTTGTCTTTCCATTTTGCTCCAGATGCCATAAAGATGTTTTGGCCTTCCTGTTATTTCAAAATTTTTCAAACCTGCTGAAACCAAGTTTTCCTTCATAAGATTCAAAGTTACTTTTAATCTTTTTTCTCTATCACTTCTTTTAACAGCGATTTGATCTTTAAGATCTAGATATTCTTTAGGCTCTAGGAATTTAAAAGCTAAATCTTCTAATTCCCATTTAAATCTGTTTATTCCTAGTCGATTAGCTAATGGTGCATAAATCTCTCTTGTTTCTCTCGCTATTCTTAGTTTTTTCTCATCATTTAGCCATTCAATTGTTCTCATGTTATGAAGTCGATCTGCAAGTTTTACTAAGACAACTCTGATATCGCTGGCCATAGCCAAAAACATTTTCCTAAGATTTTCAGCTTGTGCTTCAGTCCTGTTGTTAAAGTGAATTCCTCCTAATTTTGTTACACCTTCTACAAGTATTTTTACTTCTAATCCAAAGTTTGTTTCTATTTCGGATAAATCAATGCGAGTATCCTCAACAACATCATGTAGAAGCCCTGCAGCGATTACAGATGAACTAGCACCAATTTCTTTTAGGAGATTTGCAACAGCAACCGGGTGGATAATGTATGGCTCGCCGCTCGCCCGGAATTGTCCATCATGAGCTTTATAAGCAAGTTTAAAAGCCTTCACTATCAGGTTTTGATTCTCATCATTTTCTTTATTTGATTTTTCAAAATTATGAATATCTTTTAGAAGCCAATCGGGAATTTTTATTTGATAATTCAAAGATTCACTTTCATATTTTTTATTTTCAGGCAAAATAGTTTTGGAAACTTCAATTTCTTTTTTTTCTTTTGAATTTGCAGCTGCCTCGGACATTTTATATTGCTTTAGATGTATTTTATTTAGGTCTACAGAAATTTGCTATAAATCATGGGAATAAATAAAGAAAAAATTATTGTAGTTAAAAACCTTACTGTTCAATATGGTTTAAAACAGCAACCTATTATCAAAAATTTTAATTTGGAAATAGATAGTGGAGATCATTTGGCCATAATAGGACCTTCAGGATGTGGAAAGACCACTTTTGCAAAAACATTAGTAAATATATTGCCTGAAAAGGCCTCTTCTAAAGGGTATTTATCGATTTCTAGTGTAGATCCTAGGAAAATGAATAACAAAGATGCACAATTATTTAGAAGAAAGAATTTTGGATTTATTTATCAAGACTCTATAAAAAAACTTAATCCGCTAATGAGAGTTGGGGATCATTTATATGAATTATTTAAAACTCATGATCAAACTAAATCATCTGTACTTATTAATAAATCAGTAAAAGAAGTTTTTCAGAAAGTAGGAATTGAAGAAAGTAGACTTGGTTCTTTCCCACATCAATTTAGCGGTGGAATGAGACAGAGAGTTTCTATAGCAATGGCACTTGCTTTAAAACCTAAATTATTAATAGCTGATGAACCTACAACAAGCTTAGATACCAAAACTAGTTATGAAATTATGCAAGAAATAATTCATCTATGTAATGAATTTGATACTACTTTAATTTTAATTAGTCATGATATAAATCTTGCAGCAAAGTGGTGTAAAAAAGTTGCAATAATTGAAAAGGGATCGATTGTTGAAAAAGGGAATATATTAGATATTTTTGAATCACCAAAATCAGATATCGGGAAAAAGTTAGTAAATTCTTCAAAAATAGTATTAGAGCCAAATACTAAAAATAATGCTAGAGATGAGGTGGTTCTAGAGGTAAATAACCTAAGACATTGGTATAAATTAAATTCTTCAATTTTCATTAATAAATGGAATAAGGCTTTAAATGAAGTTAGTTTCAAGTTATATAAGAATGAGACTCTTGGAATAGTTGGTTCTTCAGGGAGCGGGAAGAGTACATTATGTAGGGCTTTAATTGGACTTCTTAAAATAAGAGGTGGTGAAATCAAAATTTATGATAAAAATCATGCATCGAAAAAAACTAAATCTTTTAAAAAGAACAATAATGTGCAAATTATTTTTCAAGATCCTTTTTCAAGTTTGAATCCGAAAATGACAATTAAAAATATCTTAGAAGATATATTTTTTATTCAAAAAATTTCAGAAAAAAGAAAAATCGAAAAAGAAATAAAATTAATGTTAAGGAATTTAAATCTTCCCTTAAATAATGATTTTTTTAATTCTTATCCTAGCCAATTATCTGGTGGTCAATTACAAAGAATTTCATTAGCTAGAGCGCTATTGTTGAACCCAAAAATTTTGATTTGTGATGAGAGCGTAAATATGTTGGATGCTTCAGTAAAAATAGAGATTCTTGAATTATTGAGAGTCTTGCAAGAAAAAATGAATTTAACGATTATCTTTATTACTCATGATTTAGGAATTGCTCAAAGATTTTGTGATAGGTTGCTAGTAATGAATAACGGAAAGATAGTTGATGAAGGAGAAAGTTCTACAATATTCACTAAAACTCAAAACACTTATACAAAATCGCTTCTAAATGCCTCCTTAAATCTTATTTAACCTTAAGAACACTTAGTAATTTTTGAAAATCTAATGGTAATTCTGATTCAAATATCATTTCTTTACCATTTATTGGATGTATAAGTCCGAGCTTAATGGCGTGTAAAGCTTGGCCATCTAATTTACATGGTAGTTTTTTACATCTTCCATATAACGGATCACCCACAATTGGATGATTAATGTGAGCGCAATGAACTCTTATTTGATGCGTTCGCCCCGTATCTAGTCTGAAACTCATTAATGAGTAATTGCCAAATCTTTCTTCTAATTTCCAATAGGTACAGGCATACCTTCCTGAAGTTTCTTCAACTACTTTATATTTCAATCTATTGAATTTATCTCTACCAATGTGGCCCACTATTTGACCTTCTTCAGAATTAGGTGCTCCATGAATTACTGCAATATATTCGCGTGATGCTATTTTTTCTTTAATTTGTTTCTGGAGATTTACTAATGCCTCTTGGCTTTTTGCAACCACAATACATCCGGAGGTATCTTTATCTAATCTGTGAACAATGCCGGGTCTTAGTTTTCCATTAATTCCAGGTAAATCTTTACAGTGAAAAAGTAATCCATTTACTAAAGTTCCAGATTTGTGTCCAGGAGCTGGATGAACTATTAGTCCTGATTGTTTATTAATTACTATTATGTGCTCGTCTTCAAAAAGGATATTTAAATCCATTTTTTCAGGTTTCAAATAAATAAGAGGTTCTGGAGGAGGCATCCATATTTGAACATTGTCGCCATTTTTTAATGGGGTCTTTGCTTTCGCGGTTTTATAGTTTACTAGTACTAAACCTGAATTTATAAAATGTTGAATTCTTGCTCTACTTTGTTCCGGCCTTTTACTTACCAACCATCTGTCTAGCCTCATAGGAAGAGGTAGCTCATAAATAATTTCTATAAGCTCACCTTTTCCAATGCCGAAAGAATTCTGATTATTTAATTCCATAGTGGGACTTCTAAAGCAATTTTACCCAGCATTTGATTTCTATAATCTTCCAATAACTTATGAGACATTCTCCTTTTATCGCCTGAGGTATGTTTTGAAGCTGCTTCTTCTATCCAAGCAGAAGGACTCTTAAAGCCTTTTGCAATATCAACTCCATATCTATTGGATATTTGTTTAACTGAGATATTCGCATTCTTATCTTTGTTGAGAGTGGATATAATTTTGATAAATCCGATTGCGACACTCTCTATTTCATAAGCAGCTTCACCAATATCGTCACACAGTGCAAGATTAAGTGCTGATTTTTGATCTTCTAAATTTGGTGGTATAACACCAGGAGCATCTAGCAGATCTATACCACTTTCTAATTTTATCCATCTTAAATTACGAGTTACACCTGCTTTCCTAGCGCTATCTACAACTCTTTTTTTTGCAATTCTATTAATTAATGCTGACTTTCCTACGTTTGGAAAACCAAGTGTAAGGGCTCTTATTGGCCTAATTCGCATTCCTCTAGAGAGTCTTCTATCGTCGATTGACGACCTAGAATCTTTGGCTGACTTACAAATTTCTTTAATACCTATTCCTCTTTTGGCATCACACCAAAGAGGATATTGATCTTTAGCATTAAACCATTTATTCCAACTATTGATTGTATCAGGGGAGATCATGTCTGATCTGTTAATAACGAGAATATGTTTTTTATTATTTATCCATTTATTTAAGTGTGGATGTCCTGTAGATAAAGGGATTCGTGCATCTCTAACTTCTATAACTAAATCTACTTTATTGATAACTTCAGATAATTTCTTTTCTGCTTTTGCTATATGGCCTGGGTACCATTGAATTTTGGGTATGTCCACTTAAATAAATCAAATAAATTTTGTATTCCTTTTAATTGTTATAATTTCAAAAGTATTTACTTTTAAATTTTAGTATAAAGTTAATAACTAAAAAATTTTTATAATCGTTAATTCTTAAAATTTATTAAGGCATAGGTAACAGTAACTACTTTTTAACCCAATAAGCCCAAATTAACGTTAGGGTCTTAAGATTAAAAATTAAGCTTGTTTAATGTCAAAATTATCTCTTTCCAGTCTTGATAAGACTCATTTAGAAGGAAAAAAAGTTCTTGTCAGAGTAGATTTTAATGTTCCATTAAATGAAGATGGTCAAATAACTGACGATACTCGTATTAGAGCAGCGATCCCAACTATTGAATATCTCATTAATAATTCTGCAAAAATTATCTTAGCTGCTCATTTTGGGAGACCAAAGGGCCAAGTAAATGAAAAAATGAGATTAACTCCAGTAGCAGCAAGATTAAGTGAATTGTTGGGAAAAAATGTTGTTCTTACAAAAAGTTGTATAGGTGGTGAATCAGTTTCTCAATCAAATAGCTTAAGTAATGGAGAGGTTCTTTTACTTGAAAATGTTCGTTTTTTTGGTGAAGAGGAAAAGAATGACTTGGATTTTGCTAAAAATTTAGCATCACATGCAGATATGTATGTAAATGATGCTTTTGGTGCTGCTCATAGAGCTCATGCTTCTACTCAGGGAGTTACTAATTATTTAAGTCCATCAGTAGCTGGATTCCTTTTAGAAAAAGAATTGAAATACTTACAAGGAGCGATAGATTCCCCTAAGCGGCCATTAGCAGCAATAGTTGGAGGATCAAAGGTTAGTAGCAAAATCGGAGTGCTCGACTCTTTATTAGATAAATGCGACAAAATTATGATTGGTGGAGGTATGATTTTTACTTTTTATAAAGCTAGAGGTCTAGACGTAGGAAAGAGCTTAGTAGAAGAAGATAAACTTGAGCTCGCTAAAGATTTAGAGGCAAAAGCAAAAGCAAAAGGAGTCGAATTATTATTACCCACTGATGTCGTCTTGGCTAATGAATTTTCTCCTGATGCCGAAAGTAAAATATCTCAAATTGATTCAATTAGTGGTAATTGGATGGGTCTTGATATCGGTCCAGATTCTATTAAAGTTTTTCAGAATGCTCTTGCAGAATGTAAGACAATAATTTGGAATGGGCCGATGGGTGTTTTTGAATTTGATAAATTTGCAGAAGGTACAAATGCAATTGCTATGACTCTTGCGGACTTAAGTGCTTTTTCTGAAGTTTGTACAATAATTGGTGGTGGAGATTCAGTCGCAGCAGTAGAAAAAGCAGGATTAGCTGAGAAAATGTCTCATATATCTACTGGAGGAGGGGCGAGTTTAGAACTTTTAGAAGGTAAAACTCTACCTGGTGTTGCTGCGTTAAACGAAGCTTAGTCTATAACTTATCAACAATTTCAATACTCTTAGTGAAACTAATCATCCCCTCTGGATGAGCTATGATTCCTGACCAGATTTGTATGCCTGGTTTTGAAGGAGCTCTTGTCATTTTGAAAACCCCCCCCCAGATGCTAATGGCTCTAATAATATTTCTTGTTCAAAAA
>QCDJ01000027.1 GCA_003280935.1 Prochlorococcus sp. AG-355-B23 | reverse complement strand
TATTCTTAAAAATGTTTCTTTAGTTGCTTGTGAAGATACAAGACAAACAAAAAAAATAATGAGCAAGTTCAACATCTCAAATAAACTTATAAGTTTTAATAAACATAATTCTTCAACTAAAATTTCAAAAATAATAAAAGACCTTAAAGAAGGGCAATCAATAGCAATAGTAAGTGATGCTGGCATGCCAGGCATTTGCGATCCAGGGGAAGATATCGCAAGGATTGCTAAATCTGAGGGGATTGATTTAATATGCGTTCCAGGAGCTTGTGCAGGATTAACAGCACTTGTTTCAAGTGGCCTGCCCTCCTCTAGTTTTGTTTTTGAAGGTTTTCTTCCAAAAAAGAAAATTGATAGAGACAAGATACTTCTTGAAATTAGTAAAAATAAAAAAACAACAATAATCTATGAGTCCCCTTATCGACTTAAGAAATTATTAAAGGAACTTTATGAATTCTGTGGAGGAGATAGAGAAATAATCGTAGCGAGAGAATTAACTAAAAAATTTGAAGAGCATATTGGACATAAAATTGATGAAGTAATTGAATTTTTTGAAGGTAAGGAAGTTATTGGTGAAATAACATTAGTTCTTAAGGGTATCAATCAAAAGATGAGTATAGTTGACGAAGTTGGCTTAAAAAAGGATCTCAAAGAATTAATAAATGCAGGATTAAGCTTATCCGCCGCTTCTAAATACTTAGCAAAGAAAAATGGATTAAATAAAAGCATAATTTATAATTTAAAGTAAGTTTAAAAAAAAGTGATATGCAAACTCAAATAAAAAAACTTTTCTTCATAACAACTTACAATTCTTGTTTATTTTTATTATTACTTATTGGTTTACAGAACAATTCAAATAAAACCAGATTAAATCTCTTAATTGAAGAATCAGTAAAATTACCTATAGGTTTTATTGTAGGCACTAGTTTTATAACTGGTTCAGTAATTGGAAACTTATTTAAACTTGATTTGGATAATAAAAAATAAAAACTATAATGCAATTAGTTGTTCCGAACTTACAATTCTTGAAATGCCTTTAGATATCAAAATATGAGCCGCAATTTTAAAAACATCTGTGTTTGGTACTTTGATAACTTTTTGCTCTTTCTTACAAAATCTCTTAGCAACTTTAATATCACTAAATATTTCTATAGTTTTTCTATTTAAGTCACTATTAGGAAGGAAATCCCACTCAGGATAATCTTTTAAAAGTTTAATTTCTAACTCTATATTTTTATCCACAATCATATAAACCATCTCGGGAAATTTAATTTCAGAGATTGGGATCGAAGAGTATTCTTTTCGCGAGGTATTTTCTATCTCATAATTTAAAGGGGTAATTTCTATAAATTCTGAAGCATGAAGAAAGTTTGTTTCATCTTTATAGGCATCAATTTCATTAATGTCTAGAAAATTGTTTTGAGAATCTTTTGAATTAGTATCTTTATTATCGCTATAAATATTTTTGTCACTCTTAAAATTATTTTCTTCATAAGATTTTTTATTTTTTTTATTTAATTCTTTATATGCTGAAACTCCAAGATTTTTTTTGAGCTTCCTTATTATTGTCGCATTGGTAAAACTAAACTCTTCAGATAAAGCTTTAATGGTTTTACCACTTTTAAAACCTCTTACTAACTTTTCATTTTCTTTTTCAGTAAGTCTTTTAGCCAAAACAAATTACTAGTTAGTTCTATTATATGAAGTCCTGAGAGATTAGATCTTTGGAAGATGAAATTAACACACACAAATTTAAAAGGATTTAAAAATTTTTTTTAAAATTTAAATACAATGACGTGAGAGGTGCTTGGGTGATATAAAATATAAATATTGATATCTGGAAGATCAAAAAGAGATTTAGAAATAGATCAATTTTATTTTAAAACTACTTTGAGGTCTAAAACCAGAAACATATCAAGCTTCCTTAGCTCAGCTGGATAGAGCAACTGCCTTCTAAGCAGTGGGCCGCAGGTTCGAATCCTGCAGGAAGCGTTAAAATATTTTAATTTACAATAAAAAACTTTCCCTTTAGATTTAATTAACTTCAAAGTTAAGATAGAAATAACCTAATTTATATTTTTGTTTAAAGCATTCTTAGGAAAAGAAAATTTAATTAAGGATTTTGGCAAATTATCTTTCTTAACTGGGATTTTTCTCCTGCCATCTGCTTTTTCTTTGTCAATATTATTTTTTTTATCTTCTTTAATAAACAGTTTGCTAACAAATAAGGATAATTTCTTCACTGATAAGTATAATTTTTCTTTCCTTATGGGGGGCATATTTTTAATAATCAGTGCCCTTTTTCATTCTTTAGGAATAAATCTAAATCAACAATATAGCTGGGATAGCAATTTATCTTGGATTGGTTTAGCGAATTGGCTCCCTTTCTTTTTCTGTTTCCATAGTTTTGAAATCTATTTAGGTTCTCCACAAGAGAGAAAAAAAGCTAGTTTAATTTTTTTATATGGAACCTTTCCTGTAATTATTTCTGGGATAGGACAAGCATTCTTTAATTGGCACGGTCCCTTGCAAACTCTTGGAGGTTTAATAATTTGGTATCAAAGACCTATTGAAAGTCTTACAGAATTAACTGGTCTTTTTAACAATCCAAATTACGCAGGCTTATGGTTAAATCTAGTATGGCCATTTTGCCTTGCAAGCATATTAATAAATAAAAAAATAAATATCGGAAGGATTTCAAGTATTTTTTTTGCCTTTGGAATTGCTCTAACAACAGTTTTAACTAATTCCAGGTCAGCATGGTTTGGACTTTGTATAGGCATCCTTTTTACATTTGGGAAAAAAATAATCAATATTATTCCTAACTTATTTTTGGGATTCTTTTTTATTTTAATTACTTCATTCATACCATTATTGAAAAACTTTTATGAAGTTTTTTTTAAAATAATTATTCCTAATCCAAGTTGGATTTCAGTTGATCAAAACAACATAACAAGATTTGATATATGGTTAAGTGCATTAAACAATATCATCTCAAATCCTTTGTTCGGTTCGGGTTCAGGTTCTTTCCCTAAAATATTTATTAGTGAGACTGGAGTATTTAAAGGCCATCCTCACAATCTTTTTCTAGAACTTATGGTGAGTTATGGTATACCAGGATCTATTCTAATTATTACTCCAATAACTATAATTTCATTTTTATCTTTTAAGAAAATATTCTTGGATAATGACTACAAAATATCAAATTCAATCTTTGAAAAATCATGGATTATTTCATTAATTATTTTACTCTTATCACAAATGGTAGATGTGCAGTATTTTGATGGAAGAATAAGTTTATTCTTTTGGATTTTACTCTCAGGATCAAGAAATATAATTAGAAATGATTTAAGATTGAAGAAATAATTTAAAAATAAAATCACTTTTTAATAGTCATATAAGGAATCTATTTCTTTTAGGTAAAAAAATCATCTTATATAAGTTCATGTATAATTCAAACATACTTAATAAATTTTATGCTTCTTAATTATTATTGGATAATAAAAAGGCGTAGAATACTAGTCTCAGCAATTGTAGATTTTTTTTTAATAATTTATTTTTATAACCTTGTACACATAAATAATTTTCAATCTTATCCTAATAAATTAGTTACTTTTTGCATTGCATCTTTTTGGATAATTATAAGTTACATAGTCGGTAGATATATGCAAATAAAGAATATAAATAGTAACGGATTAATAAAAAATCTAATAAAAACTATTTTTCTTTTTCTTCTATGCAATTTCGTTTATCTAATATTTAATTATGGATTGATTATTTTATTTGACATTTTTCAAGTAAAAATTCCATATCAAAATTTTGACAGATTATTATATTACTCATTTTTTGAATCTTTAATATCTATATCTTTAGTTAGTTATTTTTTTCAATCTATATTAAGTATAATAACCCATAAAATTTATAAATATGATAAAAAATGGTTATATATAGGTTCTCTTTTGAATTATGAAAAAATACTCAAAGAAACATCACTAAGAAAAAGTAATCTTAAATTGATTTTAAATAAAGAAGATAACAATCTTACTAAAATTAAATCAAGCAATATAGAAGGGATAGTTATTGAAAGTTTCTCAAATATTAGCGAAACAACTCTTGAAGTTATTACGAAGCTTAAATTGAGGGGAATTAAAGTAATTACATCATTAACTTGGTTTGAAAAAGAATTAAATCGAATTCCTACAAATTTAATTTATGATAAATCCCAATTAATAGAAAAGATCAAATCTTCAGAATATAATTATCAACTAAGAATTAAAAGAATTGGGGATATTATAGTAAGCCTTCTACTACTTTTTTTCCTATCTCCAATATTTCTGACCATAAGCATATTAATTTTTTTTGAAGATAGAAAGTCAATTTTTTATACACAAAGAAGAACTGGTTTAAATGGAAGAACCATAAAAATAATTAAATTCAGGAGTATGAAAATTAATGCTGAAAAAGATGGTATTCAGTGGTCAACAAAAAATGATAATAGAATTACTAAAGTTGGTAAATTAATTAGGGCCACAAGATTAGATGAATTACCTCAGCTTTTTTGCGTAATAAAAGGAGATATGAGTTTAATTGGTCCAAGACCAGAAAGACCAGAAATTGAAAAAGAATTTTTAAAAGATATCCCTTATTATGATTACAGAAATGTTATTAAACCAGGATTAAGTGGATGGGCACAAGTTAATTATCCCTATGGAGCTAGTGTATTTGACTCAAGCAAGAAACTTAGTTATGACATATATTACATAACAAATTTTTCTTTTTTCTTAGATTTATTAATTTTATTTCAAACCATAAAAACAATTTTTAATTTAAAAGGATATAAGCCAGATTAATCTAAATATTTAATAAACTTAGAATTATTTAATTAGAGAAAATATAAAAAATATAAATAAATCCTATTTACTTTTCTAAAAATTTTTTATGATAAAATCAAAAGGTTTTATAAAAGTTATTAATATATATGAAAGCAAAGTTTGCTAATAAGAAAGTTGCTGTAATACTAGGTTTTTATAATGGCAACGATTACATAGAGGCACAAATCCAGAGTATATTAAACCAAAACTTTAAAAATATCGACATCTTTATCTTTGATGATAATTCAAAGAAAAAACTTGAATCTAAAAAGTTAAAAATCTACATTAAAAAATGTAAAATAAAAATAATTCAAAGAAAAACAAATCTTGGATATGCGAAAAATTTTCTTTTAGGTTTAAAAGAAGCTGGTAATGAATATGATTTCTACGCTTTTTCTGATCAAGATGACATCTGGGAAAAAGACAAAATTTCAAGAGCTATTGAAGCACTAAACCCAAACAGTTTGAATTTCCCAAAACTTTACTGCTCAAGGACTTCTTATTACAATTCTGAATGCACAAAAGAAATTGGAGCTTCAAACATACATACTAAGAAGCCTACATTTGCTAATGCACTTTTGCAAAATATTGCAGGGGGAAATACTATTATGATGAATAAGTTAGCAAGACAATTAGTAATACAAACAGTCAAAGCAGAAAAGTTTATATCGCACGATTGGTGGTGTTATCAAATAATTTCTGGAGCAGGAGGTGAAGTTATTTTTGATAAAAATAAGACTGTTAGGTACAGACAACACAAATATAATTTGATAGGGAAAAATAATGGATTTGAAGATATTAAATCAAGAATTTTAGAATTTTTATTAGGGAAAGTTAAAACATGGTCTGATATAAATTTGAAAAATCTCTCGAATTTCAGATATCTTCTAACAAACGAGAATAATGAAATTCTTGAAAATTATCTAAGAGCCAGAGATTCAAAAAATATCTTTAAAAAAATTAATTTTTATTTAAAATCTGGAGTTTTTAGACAGTCAAATAAAGAAAGCATGGTGTTCGCTATTGGATTGATTCTAAATATGATTTGAAATCTTTTATCTATAAATTTTTTATGATTTAATTTAAAATGCAAATTCAAAATAAAGCCAATAGAAAAGGAATCATACTTGCTGGAGGTACTGGAAGTAGATTGTTCCCATTAACCAATGGAGTTTGTAAGCAATTATTGCCAATTTACAATAAACCGATGATTTATTACCCATTATCGTCGCTAATGCTTGCAGGTATTAAAGAGATACTAATAATAACAACTCTAGAGGACATTAATAAATTCAAGAAATTATTGGGCGATGGCAGTCAATTTGGAATTAATCTCAAATATATTATCCAATCAAAACCTGAGGGAATTGCACAAGCTTTCATTCTTGGTGAAGATTTTATAAAAGAATCAGACGTAGCTTTGGTTCTTGGAGATAATCTTTTTTATGGTAAAAATTTCATTAGTTTAATGAAATCTGCAAATCAAAAAAAAGAACCTACTATTTTTGCTTATCAAGTAAATGATCCAGAAAGATATGGTGTAGTTGAGTTTAGTGAAGATAAGAAAGTAATAAGTATTGTAGAAAAGCCCATAAACCCAAAAAGTAATTATGTAATAACAGGCATTTATTTTTATGATAATTCAGTTATTGATAAAGCTAAAAGTCTTAAACCATCTAACAGAGGTGAATTAGAGATTACTGACTTAAATTTACTTTACTTAAAAGAAGACAGATTAAATGTTGAGATTTTCGGAAGAGGAATGGCGTGGCTAGATACGGGAACTTTTGATTCTTTACATGATGCATCCTCGTTTATAAAGAGTATAGAAAATAGACAAGGCTTAAAAGTTTGTTGTCCTGAAGAAGTGGCTTGGCGAAATGGATGGATTAATAACGAAGATTTATTAAAATTAGCGGAACCTTTAAAAAAAAGTGGATATGGAAATTATCTTATTTCTTTAATTAATTAGTACATTAGAAATGCCTTTAAAAAGTAAAAAATGTTTCACAAAGGATAATTTAGAGATAGAAGGTCCTTTGATAATTGAACCAAAAATTTTTGAAGATAAAAGAGGGTTCTTTTTTGAAAGCTGGAATAGAAGAGATTGGGAAGAAATCCTCAAAATTGATAATCAAAGTTCAGAAAATTTTGTTCAAGACAACCACTCCAAATCTTCAAAAGGTACTTTAAGAGGATTACACTTTCAAAGAATACCTTCAGCTCAAGGTAAGCTTGTTAGATGTATAAAAGGAGAAATTTTTGATGTCGCTATTGATCTAAGAAAAAGTTCTTCTACATTTTGCAAATATGTAGGAGTAAGACTTAATAATAAAACTAAAGAACAACTATGGATTCCAAAAGGCTTTGCACATGGTTTTTTAACAGTTTCAGATTATGCAGAAGTCAATTATAAAACCACAGATTATTGGGACAGTAAAAATGAAAAAACTATAATATGGGACGAACAAATTTTTAATATTGAATGGCCATTAGAGGAAATTAATTTTAATATTAGTCTGAGTATTAAAGATCAAAATGGATTAAAGTTTTCACAATTAAGCAATAAAGATTTATTCATATGAAAATATTTATCCTTGGAGCTAATGGGCAACTGGGAAAAGAATTAGTAAAAAAATCCCCCTCAGCTTTTGAAATTTCTAGCTTTAGTAAAAATGAATTTAATCTAAGTGAATTAGATTTCTGTAAAGATAAGATTCTTGACTTAAAACCAAATTGGATAATAAATGCTGCAGCTTATACCCATGTAGACAATGCCGAGGAGGATATCAAAACAGCATATAAAATCAATACCACAGCCGTTGAACTATTAGCAAAAACCGTCTCAAGTTATGGGGGAAGACTTCTCCAAATTAGTACTGATTTCGTATTTGATGGCATGCAATCAAAACCTTATTCTCCTAAAGATATATGTAATCCAATAAATGTTTATGGACAAACAAAACTTATGGGAGAAAAACTTTCTCTGAAATACAAAGGCACTATAGTATTGCGAACTAGTTGGTTATATGGAAACTTTGGTAATAATTTCTTTTTAAAGATTTTTAATCTCCATAAATTTCACGATAGTGATTCTAAGGAGATAAAAATTGTAAATGATCAAATAGGTTGTCCAACTAATACTGATAATCTTGCCTCTATTTGTTGGGAATTAATTAAAAAAGCAGAAATTAAAAACTCCACAGAAAAGATTTTTCACTGGTGTAATTCAGGAGTAACCAGTTGGTATGATTTCGCTAAATCAATAGGCGAAATTTCAGCTGAAATGGGTTTAATAAAAAATCCAGCCCCATTAAAAGCTATTAATTCATATGAATATAATTCCCTTGCTAAAAGACCCAAATATTCAGTCCTTAATTGCAGTTCAACTATGGAATTTTTAACTTTAAAGCAGATCGATTGGGAAGAAGCTCTTAGATTTACACTCTATCAAAAACTCAATAAAGAAAAAAATACATAAAGATTTTTTTAACTTAAGGAGAATATATAAGATAATGACCGCCATAATCGTTTCCGGCTCAAAAATGATGGCCAAATCAATTAAAAGACATAACTTATACCGAAAACTATGAAAGTATTAATCATTGACAGAATAAGGTTAGCGTATAATAAAAATAATTAATTCCTACAAAGATTAAATGAATTCAAAATTGAAGCAACCAATCATTGAATTAAAGAATCTTTCTCTAAATATTCCAGTTATAAGCACCGAATCTAAAAGTCTTAAAAAGAAAATCCTGAAAACTGCATCTGGTGGATTATTAGTTAAGAACAAAAATAATGCTGTCATTCATGCTTTAAGGAATATTAATGTCAAATTTTATGATGGTGAGAGAGTTGGACTTCTTGGTCATAATGGTGCAGGCAAAAGTTCTTTCTTGAGATTAATTAGTGGCATATACTTTCCTACAGAAGGAGAATTAATTTCAAAAGTAAAAGTCCACCCTATGATTATTAAAAGCTTTATTACCAGCCCTGAACTAAGTGGAGAACATGCAATAAGATGCCACTATCTATTTCAAAAAGGTAATATGAGAGGATACGAAGAATTTTTAGAAAAAGTTATAAGTTTTTCTGGTTTAGGTGATTATATAAGCCTGCCCCTGAAGGGTTATAGTGAGGGAATGGCAAATAGACTAATTTTTTCAATTTTAACGTCTTCAAAATATGAATGTTTGGCACTAGATGAAGGTTTTGGAGCAAGTGACGCTAGTTTCTTTGAAAAAGCAAAAAAAAGACTTGAAGATTTTATTGATCAATCAGGTTCATTATTTCTTGCGAGTCACTCAGATGAATTATTATTAAAATTCTGTAAACGTGGATTAGTTTTCAAAAATGGAGAAATAGTTTTTGATTCAAACATAAAAGAAGCAATTAAGAAATACCATGAATTACATAATTAAATTATTACTTTTCATCTATCAAACCAGAAAAAGTTGGTGGTATACATCTACTTGCAGAACCAAGGCAAGATTCATAAGGACTTTTTTAGGAAGCTTTTGGTTGGGACTCTCTAATCTTTTATCAATAGCAGTTTTAGCAGGCGTTTATGGAACAGTTTTTAAAGTCCCCAATTTTAAAGATTATTCAATTTACTTAGGACTTGGTTTAGTTGTTTGGAACTATATAAGTTCATCAGTACTGGGTTCTGCCGCTATTTTTGAAATCAATTCTATGAATATTAAAAATTCAAATATAAATCCAATTTTTTATGTTGTAGAAGAATGGGCTTTTCAATTACAAACATTTGCTCAATCTTTTAGTTTAGTTTTATTAGTTCTTTCATTCTTAAAGTTTAGTTTAATTTCAAATTTCATCATTTACTCATTACCCGGTTTAATTAATTTATTAATTTTTCTTTTTTGGTTTCCTCTACTAATATGTATGGCTGGGGCTAGATTTCAAGATATTTATCAACTAGTACCGATAATAATGCAACTTCTTTTTCTATTGACTCCTATTCTTTATAAAAAAGAAAATTTAAGTAGTCTAGCATGGGTCGCAGACTACAATA
>QCDJ01000026.1 GCA_003280935.1 Prochlorococcus sp. AG-355-B23 | reverse complement strand
TTGAGCGCCTAATTCTGCCTGTTTATCTTTAAGAGATATAAGTTCATTATTGATTTTTTTTAATCTTTCTATAGAAAAATCATCTGTTTCTCTTTTTAAAGATAATTTTTCCATCTCAAACTGTAGAACTTTTCGATCAATTTCATCAATTTCTTCAGGTTTGGAAGTTATTACCATATTTAATCTTGAGGCTGCTTCATCGATTAGATCTATTGCTTTGTCAGGAAGAAATCTATCGTTAATATATCTCTCGCTAAGGGTTGCAGCTGCAACTAAAGCATTATCAGAAATTCTCACGCTATGATGAACCTCGTATCTTTCTCTCAATCCTCTTAATATTGATACAGTATCGTCTATAGAAGGAGCATGAATTTTTATTTTCTGAAATCTTCGTTCTAGAGCAGGATCTTTTTCTATATTTTGTTTATGTTCACTAATAGTTGTAGCACCAATACATCTAAGTTCTCCTCTAGCAAGCATTGGTTTTAATAGGTTGCTTGCATCTAAAGAACCTCCGCTAGCACCAGCTCCAACAACTGTATGAATTTCATCAATAAAAAGAATGATCTTACCGTCCGATTCCTTAACTTTCTTCAGGATATTTTTTATTCTTTCTTCAAATTCCCCACGATATTTTGCCCCAGCTATAAGTGAACCCATATCTAATGAAATTAGCTGCCTATCTTGTAGCGCAGAAGGTACATCTCCATTAATAATTCTTTGAGCCAACCCTTCAACGATGGCCGTTTTGCCAACCCCAGGTTCACCAATAAGAACCGGATTATTTTTTGTCCTTCTACTCAATATTTGAATGGTTCTTCTAATTTCTTCATCCCTACCAATAACTGGGTCTAATAATCCATCTCGTGCAGATTGAGTTAGATCAATACCATATTTTTCTAAAGACTCATTAGAAGTATCAAATTCGTTTTTTATTGCTGGATTTGACTTCATTTTCTTTATAGTTTCAAGAAATTCTGGAATACTTTTTTGATTTAAAATTTGGAATCCATATTTACCATCATAAGTAAAACCGTAAATTAAGTGTTCTGTTGATATCACTACATCATTTAATGTATTTTTAAAATCATTTGCTTTCAAAAATATTTTGTGAAGAGTATCACCAATAAATAAATTATCTTGTTTATCTTTCATTTTTGCCTTCGATTTTAATGAAGACATTATTTCGTTCTCAATCTTTGTAATATTTACATTATTTTTGTTTAAGATTTTTTTTGTAAGGTTGTCCTGTTTTATAAGAGCTAATAATAAATTGTCTGAGTCTACGTTTTGTTGATGATTTTTATAAGAAATTTCCTTAGCCAAAATAAAACAGTTCCAAGCAGAATTTGAAAATTCGCTTGGAACTATTTTCATCAATCAAAATATAATTATGACTGTAGTAAGTATTAAGTAAAAAAGTACTTAAGTGTTAATTATTTATTCAACTATAACTTTACCCACCATTCCAGCTCCTCTGTGAGGCTCGCAATAGTAATCATAAGTTCCTGCAGTATCAAATGTTTCTTCCCAAGACTCTCCTGGGGCAAAAGCTAGGTCTGCATGACTTAATTCCTCATGTCCATCAAAAACAGCATTGTGAGGAGCTAATTTATTATTGATGAATTTAACTGTATCACCAGCACTAATGGTTACTGTACTTGGTTCAAATGCAAGCATTCCAGCATCCGTTCCAAGTTTTACTTCAACAGTCTTAGCTGAAACTGATGAAATTCCTAGACCAAGAGTTAAAACTATTGCGAATAACCCTCCAAAGATTGAACGTAACATAATTAAAATTTACTTATTTATATATATTACAAGGCTTTGGGATCATAACTGTGAGAATTTTAATTGTTATTACAGCTTGGTAACTTTGATAACCTTAAAATATCATTCAGTGACTTTGCATAACTTTTAAGTTTGAAAGTCTCAGGATTAGTGATGGGGACATGATTAAAGTCATATTTTTTGATACTGAAGCTATCCCAAGGAGTAGTTTGGATGGGGAGAATTCTTAATAATATTTTTAGGATTTTTTTTGTAAGCGGTATCGCAAAAAATCTCCTCATATTATGTCTTTTTAACAACGTAATTATGGCATCATCAATTGAAATGAATTTTTGACCTAGCACAAATTTTCTAAAGCCTTTGTATTGCTCTTCTTTATGATTTTTAATTAGAAACCCGCAAATCTGGGCGATATCATTTGCGTGTATAAAGTGAAATTTAGAATCGAGTTTTAAAAATCTTGCTAACCAAAGCCATTTCCCAATTTCTTTCAATCCACTAGTTAAATAACTCACAGGATATTTACTTTTTTTTCCAAGATTCCCTCCAAAAACCAAGGTAGGGAAAACAGCGAATGTTTTTTCTGCAAATGAGCTTTCTCTAAGTCTCTGGAAACATTCATATTTTGTTTGAATGTACTCTGTTCCATAAATCAATGATTCCCTCATTAATTCTGTTTGGGTATTGAGAATACTAGCTGTTGAAAAATAAATAATCTTTTCTAACTTTTCAATATCAAGCATTTCTAGTAATTCTTCAAAAGCTTTAATATTTACTTCATAGGCTCTTTTTGGGTCTCCCCAAGCTGTAGCAGTATGTATTAGGTAATTAATTTGACTAATTTCCTTTTTATACCTATTTGATTCCCTGATATCGCACACCATTAACTTTACTTTTTTACTTTCTTGAACAGAAATTGGTAACTTACTTTTGTCTCTTACCATGAGATAAAGCCTGAATTTTGTGTTTTTTAAAAACCAATCAACTAAATATTGGCCAACACACCCATTAGCGCCTGTTATTAATAAGTTTTTATATGCCAAGACTTTGACTAGTAAGTGAGTTTTTTCCCATGTTCAAAAAATGTTTGAGCATTTTCTTCTGGAGTCCCAGGTAAAATCCCATGACCCAAATTAAGAATATATTTCCTGTCTTTAATTTTATTGAAAGTATTATCTATCCTTTCTTTTATTGATTCTTTGTTTCCGAATAAAATGCCAGGGTCAACATTACCTTGAATTCCAATCCCCATGGGTATTCTTTTACAAGCCTCTTCAATATCTACTGTCCAGTCTAATGAAATTATATCTACTCCAGTTTTTGCCATTCTTTCCAGTACCCCAGCACTTCCTGAAATGTAAAGAATTATTGGTGTTTCAGGGTATTCAGCTTTTACAATTTCAACAACTTGTTTTTGATACGGCCCAGCAAAGAAATCATAATCTTGTGGGCTTAGTTGGCCTGCCCATGAATCAAAAATTTGTACTACTTGCGCTCCAGATTTTATTTGATATTTAAGATATTCACCAATAGATTTTGCAAAATGATCAAGAAGTTTATGAAGTAAATCTGGTTCATTAAAAGCCATTGATTTTATTAAGGAATAATTCTTACTGCTTTTACCTTCAACTACATATGCAGCAAGAGTCCAAGGTGCGCCAACAAAACCTAAAACAGTTGCCTCATTATTCACATCTTTTTTTAGTGAAGAAAGAACTTGCCCAACAAAGCTTAAACTCTCGCTTGGATTTAATTCTCTTAAATTTTCTACCTGATTAAGAGTTCTTATTGGGTCCTCAATAATTGGACCTCTACTTTCTATTATTTCAAAATTTATGCCCATTCCGGGAAGAGGTGTGAGAATATCTGAAAAAAGGATCACACCATCCGGTTTGAAAGCGTGAAAAGGCTGCATTGAAATCTCATATGATAGTTCTGGATTTTCAGACCTCTCTCTAAAGCTTGGGTAACGCTCCCTTAAATCTCTATAAATTTTCATATATCTTCCTGCTTGCCTCATCATCCATACTGGAGGCCTATTTACTTTTTTACCTAATGCGGCAGAAAGTAGTAGTGGTAAATCTTGACCCATTTTTCAATTCGATATTTAAAAAAAAATTAAAATCCAACTTAAAAATCTTACAATGTAAAGCAGAGCAAAAGCGTTATATGAACATTTATATGAAGCACTAAGTTAAATGAGCCTTCTTATTTTTTTGATTGATGTTTGAATATACTCACGCTTAATGGTGGCAAAGCAAGTTCTAGAGCATTTTGATAATCATGAATATTGTAATTTATAGTTTCTTTACCTCCCATATTTCCTTTGTTACTACCCCCGTATCTGGAGCCATCTGAATTAAATATTTCTTTATAGAATCCTTCCACAGGAACACCTACTTTGTATGACCCATGAGTATTAGGTGTAAAGTTAGCAACAACAACAAGCCACTCATTGGTATCGTTTTCTCTTCTCATGAAACTTATAACCGAATTAGATTTGTCATTACAATCTATCCACTGGAATCCATAAGGATCAAAGTCATTTTTCCATAATGCAGGTTCATTTTTATAAAGAACGTTTAGGTCATCAATCAAGTTTCTGATACCTTTATGGGGCTCAAATTCTAGTAACTCCCATTGCAGATCATCCCAAACATTCCATTCTTGTCTTTGCCCAAATTCCATTCCCATAAATATTGTTTTTTTACCAGGGTGGGTCCACATATAAGTTAGTAATGCTCGAGTATTTGCATATTTCTTCCAGTCGTCGCCAGGCATTTTATGCAAAAGATGACTTTTACCATGGACAACCTCATCATGACTAAGTGCAAGCATAAAGTTCTCCGTATAGTTATATGTAATTGAGAAGGTCACACTATTTTGATGGAATTGCCTAAACCAAGGATCTATTTCAAAATAATCAAGCATATCGTGCATCCATCCCATATTCCATTTCAAGTTAAACCCTAACCCTCCCATGTCAGTTGGTTTGGTTACCATTGGCCAAGTTGTTGATTCTTCAGCGATAGAAAGTGCACCTGGGAAGTGTTGGAAGAGTACATGATTAGCCTGTTGAAGAAATTTAACGGCTTCTATATTTTCATTTCCACCATTTTCATTGGGTATCCATTCTCCATCAGGACGTAGATAATCTCTGTAAAGCATGGAAGCTACAGCATCTACTCTTATGCCATCAATATGAAACTCTTCAAACCAATAAACGAGATTTGCTACTAAGAAATTTCTTACTTCGTTTCTGCTGTAATTAAATATTAGGGTTCCCCATTCTTTGTGTTCACCTATTCGTGAATCTCCATGCTCATAAAGATGGCAGCCATCAAAAAATGCTAAACCATGCTTATCTTTTGGAAAATGACCGGGCACCCAATCAAGAATTACGCCTATGCCCTCTTCATGACATTTATTTACAAACTCTCTAAATTCATTTGGGGTGCCAAATCTACTTGTTGGTGCATACCAGCCTGTAACTTGGTATCCCCATGAACCATCGAAAGGATGTTCGGATATTGGCATTAGTTCAATATGAGTGAATCCTCTTTCCTTTACGTAAGGGATTAGTTTCTTGGTTAATTCTGGATAAGTTAATAATCGTGTTCCAGGTTTTAAATCAGCTGCAGGTACTGGGTCTCTTGGTTCACCATTGTCCTCCAGATAGTTATTGTCTATTGATTCATGGAGCCAACTCCCTAAATGCATTTCATAAACTGAAATTGGCTTGTTAATTTGACTAGAAGAATCTCTATTTGCGATCCAAGAACTATCATTCCAATTAAAGTTTTTTAATTTTGAAACTATTGAACCATTTTGAGGTCTGATTTCATGAAGGAAGCCATATGGATCAGCTTTCTCATATATATGACCTTGTTGAGTTCTTATTTCGTATTTATATGTGTCGCCCTCTTGCATTGATGGCATGAATAGTTCCCAAATTCCCCCTAATCTTTTTTGCATTGGATGATGTCTTCCATCCCAAGAATTTATATCTCCAATTATCGAGATTGATTTTGCATTTGGAGCCCAAATGCAAAACATGACCCCTTTTTGATTCTTTTCTTCAATGAGATGTGCTCCCATTTTTTCCCAAATATGATGATGATTACCCTCAGCAAAAAGATGTCTATCAACTTCTCCCATCCACTCTTCTCTATATGACCAAGGGTCATGTTGTGTATGTGTGATCCCTCCTCGTGAAATATTTATTTCGTAATTGTGATATGGATTCTCAGGCAGGATGGCTTCAAAAAGCCATTTATGGTTTATACTTTCCGCCTTATAGATATTGTTTTTAAAATTTATTTTAACTTCTTCGGCTTCAGGCATCCATACCCTTATTACCCATTGTTCTTCATAAAAATGAGGACCTAATATTTTTAATGGATTATCATTGCAACAATTTTCTAGGTTGATAGCTTCTGATTTAATCCAGTCTGCTTGAATTGTCTCGATCATGACTGGTAGATATTAACGATTAATAATATCAAATGATTAACCAAAAAATTAATTATTTATAAAAAAAAGGGGTCATTTTCATAAATGTTTTATCAAGGCTAAAGCTTAGAGTAATAACTCTATGATTTGCTGAAGGAGATCCAATATTTCCCTCCCCAAATCCAGGATTAACTCCAATAGCGGGATAAGCTGCTGCAGATATAGATAAGCGAAGCTTGCTATCTTTAATCAAACAAATATTTGTTGGTTGCATTGTGATTTGATAAATGCATTCTTCATTTATTTTGGAGTTTTTAACCCTTAAGAATCCGGTTGAAAATTGATTCACCTTTTCATTACCTTCTTCAACTAGAGATAAAGCAAGGCAGATATCGAAATTGGGCTGATCACTTTTTACTTGGATTTCTAATGTGGGGACTCCTCTTAAATATTGATCTTCTTCAAATGAATTGGTTTGAAAAACACCTACATCAAGTCGTTTATCAATAATGCTTCTGTTAAACTTTCCTGGATTTGGACCTAAATGTCCACCGTCAGATGGAGTAGGTCTCCATGGGTCATGAACAATTGTGAACCATCCTGATCCTTTTGAATTTATGGTTAGATTTCCATCTTCAACCTCTACATTTGCTGTGCCATCGCTTTTGAGTCCAAAAATAAATTCGGGATTAAATTTGTTATCTAAATCTTCCCATTTATTTAATGAAATATTCCATATTTTTTTCTCGTCTTTAAAATTCTTAGAATTAAAATCTTCATCTAATTTTAAATGTTTATCAAAAAAATTTAATAAAGATTCTTGTGATCCCTCCCACCAATTTAGATGTGTTGCATTCCCAATAATAATCTCTGGGTTTCCACCAGCTTCTTTAGATTTCTTATAAAGATCAAATGCACCTTTTAAATGTGGATCCCAAAGTCCTCCAATAATTAACATAGGTTGTTTAATCCATGTTGAAATTGGTTTAAATTCTTCAAATGGACGAGCATTATTTAAATTTTTAAGCCATTCCAAAACAAAGCTATTAGGATCATATTTTTTTAAAATTTCAACTCCTTCCGTTAAATAACTTTTATTTTCTAAAGCTAATCTTATCTTTCCCCACTCAAACAAATTATTTTCTTTTTTCATTTTTAGTGCCGCGATTTGAAGTCCCCATGCAATATTGTTATGCCACCAATATGCTCCTCCATCTGAGCACCAATGATCCTTAATATTCATCCCAGTCATTGCTGGAGATAAACAATCGGGCGGTTTTGAATTTAATTCACCAGTTAGTTGAGTAAATCCTTGATATGAAAAACCATATAAGCCAAGTTTCCCATTACATTCTTTTAGAGACCTTACCCATTCATGAGTTTCTGAAGTATCGCTAGCTTCTTGAGAAAAACCATTAAAGACTCCTTCAGAAGAACCCATACCTCTAACGTCTTGAATTATGACCATATACCCTTTGGAAGCCCACCATTCAGGATGAGAATAGGTAATAGTTGAAGCAATTTCCCTTCCATAAGGTTGTCTCATTAATAATGCAGGCCATGGCCCATTACTATTTGGTAACCAAATCCTGGATATAAGTCTTACTCCATCTCTAAGTATTAGAGACTTGTCAAAGCATCTTGAACCAGACATTTAGGCTTTAGATAATGTCTGGACAGTGGAGCCCAATGACGTAAATAGAAAAGATCTCTGCGTTAACGGGAGTTAACTTTTTTTTGTTTGATACATACTCTATAGCTTTATCTGAACTAGCTGAAATACCTTTTGAATTAAACTCTCTAAACTTATTACATAAATTCCTAGCTTCGTTTGGATTGAATTTTTATCATTATCTTTGCAAGCCATTATAAATTCCGCAGATTCCTCTCCTATTTTTTTTAAAATAGTATTACTGCCTTTTGTTAATAAATGATTTGTGTAACTTTTTTCTGATGGATTTATTGACCTTTCGTTGATTGTGTCAAACAATTCAGAGCAAATATTTGAGAAGGGAGTTGTTTTTTTCTCTTTTTTATCACTTTGATTAATTTGGATTTCGTTGAAAAAACAACTTTTTTCACCAGTGTGACATGCACCTGAACCATTTTGTTCAATCAAAAGGATTAGTGCATCATTATCGCAGTCGAATCTTATCTCCTTAAGTATTTGAGTACTTCCACTCGTAGCTCCTTTTCTCCAGATTTCGGATCTAGATCTACTCCAGTAATGAACGTTTTTGGTTTCAAGTGTCATTGTCAATGATTCTTTATTCATCCAAGCGAGCATAAGAATTGATCCGTCAAGCCAATCTTGTGCTATTGCAGGGATTAAACCATAATTATCAAAGCGTAGATCTTCTATCGAAAAATTAGTTGAATAAGTCATTATGTTTGTTATGTTAAATCCTATTCATTGTGTCTTATTAAAAATTATCCTAACAGTTAATTGATGTATCTTCATTCTCTAAAATTTTCATGCACTAAAAGTTACGAGGATTTTCCCTGTTCACATAGGCAATGGCGCCATGAAGGCCACTGCAGATTTGTGCATGGATATTCAAGATCATTCACATTTTGGTTTACTGCAAAAAAATTAGACCAAAATGGTTTTGTTGTCGATTTTTCAAATCTAAAGCCCCTAGAAAATAAACTAAAGCAGCAATTTGATCATACTTTTTTGATAAATAAAGATGACCCTTTGTTGAATTACTGGGAAAAATTACATGACTTAGATGCTTTAGATCTGAGAATTATGGATAATGTGGGAATGGAATTCACTGCTGAATTGATTTGGAGATGGGCTAATGAATACTTACAGGATAAGGATAAGGGTAGAACATGTTGTTGGAAAACAGAATCAAAAGAAAATAAATCTAATAAAGCAAGTTATGAGGAAATTCCTGATTGGTTCAAATCCTAGATTAAAGTTGTTAAATTTCAAGAAATATAGGATTCTATAATTTAGATCTTTAATCAACAATTATCTCTCCATTAACCAGATAAATATTAATCTCGTCTTTATTAAGGTAATTATTATTCAATATATTATTTGAAATTTTTGTCTCAATTTGTTTTTGAATAATTCTTTTTCAAGGTCTTGCACCATAGGTATGATCGAAACTATTTTCGACAAGTTGGTTTATTGCCTCATCCGTAATTTTGAATTTTAAGTTTTTTTTGTTAAGTCTTTTTTCTAAATGTTGAAGCTGGATTTTTGAAATTTCTTTTAGGTCATTTAATCCTAAATTATTAAATATAACTATTTCATCAAGTCGATTTAAAAACTCAGGCTTGAAAAATTTTTTAATTTCATTATCTACAACTTTTTTAATTTCATTTTTATCTTCTTTTCTAACTGATAAATCATTTATTGATTGACTTCCTAAATTACTTGTGAGAACAATGATTGAATTTTTGAAATTGATTGTACGACCTTGACCATCAGTAATGATTCCATCATCAAGAACCTGTAAGAGAATATCTAAAATATCTTTGTGAGCTTTCTCTATTTCATCAAGAAGTATCAATGAATAAGGATTCTTGCGTACAGCTTCAGTTAGTTGACCGCCTGATTCAAAACCTAAATATCCAGGAGGCGCACCTATAATTTTGCTCACTGAGTGCTTTTCCATATATTCAGACATATCCAGTCTTGTAATTGAAGAATTTGAATCGAATATAATTTTGGCTATTACTTTACTTAGCTCTGTTTTCCCAACACCAGTTGGACCTAAAAAGAGAAAACTGGCTAATGGCTTGCTTGGATCATTTAGCCCAGTCCTTGATCTCTTTATGGAATCTGCAACAGCCCTAATTGCACTATCTTGACCAATAATTTTTTCTTTAAGGATTGATTCGAGGCTCAAAAGTTTATCTTTTTCTGACTGGTTTAAGTTCTGTATTGGAATAGAGGTCCATTTTGAGACAACTTCTGCAATATCATCAAAAGTTACCTCTTGTCTTAAAAGACTTGTATCTCCATTTTTTTGGGAATTTACTAGGGACTCACTTTTTACTTTCAATTTTTTTT
>QCDJ01000025.1 GCA_003280935.1 Prochlorococcus sp. AG-355-B23 | reverse complement strand
TCATCAATTCATCACTCACTCAAGCCATACACTTCATAGTTCGCTTGGTAGTAATGCTGAGAATTTCCTTAGTTTAGCCATACAATTGTCAATTGCTGTTTTAGTAATAGCTTGTCCTTGTGCATTAGGTTTAGCCACCCCAACTGTAATAACTGTCGCATCAGGTAAAGCAGCAAAAAAGGGCGTTTTATTTAAAGGCGGGGACAAAATAGAGATGGCTGCAAAAATTAATCAAATTATTTTTGATAAGACAGGTACTTTAACAAAAGGTAAGCCTTTCATAGTTGATTATAAAAATTATGATGATCATTCATTTTTATTAAAAATAGCTGCCAGTTTAGAAAAGGAAAGCAGACATCCAATCGCAGATGCCTTAATTCAAGAGGCAAAAAAGCAAAATTTAAGTTTTTTTCCAATAAAGAAAATTTTTACTCATTCAGGGCGAGGTATTTCTGGAGAACTTGAATCAATTGATGGACTTATTAATATTGGAAATATTGAATGGCTACTAAGCAAAGGAATCATTATTGATAGTGAGGCAAAAAAAGTCATTGAAAATGAAGAAACAAAAACGAACACTATCATTGGAGTAAGTATCAAAGATAAGTTATTAGGCTTTATTTTGCTAGGAGATTTACTCAGAGATGATTCAATAAAAACAGTTCAAAATTTGAGAGAAAACAAATTTAAAATTAACATTTTAAGTGGCGATAGGAAACAAACGGTTTTAGCTTTAGCAAAAAAAATTGGTTGTAAAGAAACAGAAGTAAAATGGGATCTTCTTCCTGAAATGAAGCTAAAGAATATAGAAAATTTAAAAATTAATAATAAAGTGGCAATGATTGGTGATGGTATTAATGATGTACCAGCCTTAGCATCCTCAGACTTAGGAATTGCGGTAGGATCTGGTACTCAAATAGCCAAGGCAAATGCAGATGTAGTATTAATGGGAGATCAACTAAATGGATTACCCTACGCCTTAAATCTTGCAAAAAAAACTATAAGAAAAATAAAGCAAAATCTAACATGGGCTTTTGGTTACAACTTACTAGCTATACCTTTAGCCGCCGGAATTTTATTCCCTAAATACGGTATTCTTCTTACTCCCTCAATAGCAGCATTATTGATGGCTATTAGCTCTATTACAGTTGTAATTAATGCTTTATCTTTGGATTAAATGAAAGGAAAATTTATCGTTATTGAGGGTATTGATGGATGTGGTAAAACTACCCAAATAGATGAACTATCTAAATGGCTTCCTAATAGTGGTCTAATAAAGAAAGGGTCTAAATTAATCACGACTAGAGAGCCTGGGGGCAGTTTTTTAGGAAAAAAACTTAGAGGACTGATTCTTGAAAATAATGAAAATAATAAGCCTTCATCTCTTGCAGAATTATTGCTTTATTCAGCGGATAGAGCTGAACACGTTTCCAAAATTATTTCACCTGCTTTAAATAACAATGATTGGGTAATAAGCGATAGATTTTCCGATTCGACACTTGCTTATCAAGGTTATGGAAGAAATATAAATTTAGAAATAATTAAAAATATTGAATCTATTGTGTGTCAAGGAGTATCTCCAGATCTCACTTTCTTCTTAGAAATTTCTCCAGAAGAAAGCATATTTCGAAGAAAAAATGAAATTCCAGACAGAATAGAATCAGAAGGTATTAGATTTTTAGAAAAAGTAAATGAAGGCTTCAAACTAATTGCCAAACAAAAAGACTGGAAAGTAATATCTGCTTCACAAAATATTAAAACTATTTCTAATCAAATTAAAGAGACTTTACTAAACAATTTTTCTAAAAACAAATGATAGAGGTTAAAAAAAACAATTTTTTCTTGAATGAAGAAGTCAATACCTTTCTTAAGAACATAATTAAAAACAAATCATTGGCTAATGGTTATATATTTTATGGTCCTGAAGGATTAGGCAAAAAACAAACTGCTCTTCAATTTATAAAAGAGATTTTCAAACAGTCTTCACCAAGCGAAAATGTTGAAAAGAGAATTACAAACAATAACCATCCTGATTTTTTAATTATTGAACCTAATTCTCTTTTATCAACAAAAAATTCAGGCAGCTCCGATCTTGAAAAAACATTAAAAAGTGGATCTGAGATTATTAAAGTTGCTCAAATACGTAATATCAAAACTTTTCTTAGTCAAAAATCAATAAACTCAGGAAAAAAAATTGTTTTGATAATTGATGCACACCTCTTAAACGAAGCAGCGTCGAATTGCCTTTTAAAAACCTTAGAAGAACCTAGTAACGGCATTTTTATTTTACTAACATCTAAATTAAATATTCTCTTAGATACGATTATCTCAAGATGTCAAATCGTCAGATTTCGATCTTTTTCTAGTAAACAAATAAAGTCAATTTTAAAAGAATATTTAGATACTTCTAAATCAAAGATAAATATAAATTTAAAATTTGAAGATTTAATAAACTCAGCGAATGGATCTCCAAATCAATTATTGAAAAATATTGAAATTTGGAATGAATTTTCAGATGAAATTATAAGTAAATTGAATTCTCCAATTAAAAATAATCTGGAAATATTAGAAATATCTAAATCAATATCTGAAAAATTAGAAATTTTGCAACAGATTTGTCTAGTTAATTTAATTCAAACAATTTGGTGGAGAAAAACAAAAAATATCAGTTTAGTTAAAAAACTTGAAAATTTAAAATACCTCTTAAGAAAAAATATTCAACCGAGGTTGGCATGGGAAATAGCTTTTTTAAAAATTTCAATGGAAGATATATGAGATTAATCTATCGCAGAATTTATCAAGTCAGGATTTCTTGCTTGAATATACTCTTGCTTAGCAGTTTCAACTTGAGAACCGATAGGTAATTCAAGGCAATATCCAGCACCATATACAGTTTTTATATAAATAGGTTTACGTGGATCGGGTTCAAGTTTAGTGCGTAAATGTCTTATATGAACTCTTATTGTCTCAATATCATCATCAGGTTCATATCCCCATACTTCTTTAAGAATTAATGCTGGCGATACTGTTTGACCATGCCTTTGCAAAAGACAATGAAGAAGTTCAAATTCAAGATGAGTTAACCTAACAGGAGATTCAAACCATATAGCTTCAAATCTTTCCGGAACAAGGGTTAAAGGGCCATAATTTAATATTTCTTGCTGGTTACTAGAATTTAATTGTGCTCTATTAGTTCTTCTTAATAAAGCTTTTATGCGTACATGTAATTCTTCTAAATCAAATGGTTTAGTAATATAATCATCTGCTCCAGAATTAAACCCGGTAACTTTATCTTTAAGACCACCTAATGCAGTTATCATCAAAATTGGTATATTTGATGTTCTTTCATCTCTTCTTAGTCGCTGGCATAAAGTTAATCCATCAACACTTGGTAGCATTAAATCTAAGAGTATTAAATCTGGTGAATATTGAAGGGCTAATGCTTGCCCTTTAATTCCATCTTCAGCTTTTTGAACATCGAAACCAGAATGTTCTAAATGCCTAGCCACTAAATCACGCATATCACGATCATCTTCAATTAAAAGGATTGAAATTTTCATATTTATGAACTATTAAATTAAAATTAATTTTTAGTATTACGATTCTCTCAAGAATTTATTAAGATTGCTGAATTAGTGTAAACAAATTTATCAATTAGATTTATCAAATTACTAAGTGATAGCATTCGATTAGAAAGAAATTACGGATTTTTAAAAAATTGAAATTTTAGAATTTCTTTCGATTCTATTTACTTTTTCTTAATAATTAAAGGGATATGAGAAAGGGATAATGATTAAATTTGAAAGTAAATCTAATTCAAATTGCCGTTTTAAGCTATCTAGAAATGAAATTAAATTGCAATTTCCAGTTTTCAAATAGTAATTAAGTTTAAAATTTTTCATTTCTCCAAAATGTTTAAAACCATAATATTGTCTATATTAAAAAAAATTTAAGTATCAATGAAAAAGAAGTCTATTATCTATTCTGATTTATCAAAAAAACAACTAGAAACTCTGAAAGAGCTTTACATTCAAAAAAAAGTTGAATCGATGAGTCATCAAGAACTTAAACAGTATGTATTAGAAATTATTTCACATCAGATAAACGATACTATTGGCAAAGAAGAGGAAATGGAAGCATGGAGAGAAATGTCAGATTTTTTCGGAGAACAATTTGAAATAAATATCTTAGAAATACAAACAAAATATATTGACGATAAAAACGTAAATGAAACAGAAATAGATTCTCAGAAGCAAAGAATAGAATTACTTGAAAGGAATAATTTAGATCAAGAGAAAACGGATATGTGGGATGACTAAAATTTCCTGTATGGCGTAGTAATTCAAAGTATATAAAAGAAAATATGTCTTAATTTTAATAAATAAAAATAAATCAAGGAGCTTATTTTTCACTTTATATAGAATTTTATATACGTTCTAATTACTGTTATTAAAAAACATTTTTCAAATTTAAAAACAATTTTAAAAAATGAAATCTTATTATTTTTAATATTTTATATACTGTTCTATATACTGTTCTAAAAAGTTTATCAAATATACTTGTTTACATCTTCGGCTAAACACTATTTGACAAAAAAGGTCAAAGAAATAAAAAGTCACCCTAACAGGATGACTTTGGATAACTTTTTGGAATGTATAAACTCCCCGGGCGGGATTCGAACCTGCGACCAATCGATTAACAGTCGATCGCTCTACCGCTGAGCTACCGAGGAATATAAGATGAATTTAGCTCTTTAAAGTACCTTATGACAAGTACAAGGATTAATTATATTGAAATTTTGATGGTTCTTGCCAACTGGATAAATAACCATTTTTCAACTCTGCTACTGCATCAGCATAAGTTAATTCTTCATAACGATGAGTAATCCACAAAGCTGATAAAGGTTTTTTACGGTCACTTGTAAGATTTTTAATAGTTTTTAAAACTTTTAATTGGCTGGTTTGATCAAGTAACGCTGTAGGCTCGTCTAAAAGAATAAAATTTCTATTACTAATCAGAGCGCATGCAATAGTTAAGCGTTGTTTTTGTCCACCGCTCAAAGTATGAACTGGCCTTTTTTCAAAACCAGTCATTCCAACCTTATCAAGCACATATTCAATTTTTTTATTAATTTCATTTTGACTTATATTCTGATTAATATTAATCAGAAGTTCACTCCTACAATTTGGCATCAATATTTGATGATCAGGGTTTTGAAACACCATGCCAATATTTGCATTAGAGTCAATGACGCCATTTTTGGGTTTGATTATTCCATTAATTAATTTTAAAAGAGTACTTTTTCCACTCCCGTTTTTACCTACGACCATCCAAAATCCAGGTTTTTTTATTGAGAAGTTACATTTAAAAATTAAATTTTCTTTTTCTCCAAGATATGAAAAAGAAACATCTTTGAATTGAATATGAGGTATTTCATTTTCAAGTGAATCTCGCATTAAATCTATCAATCTATGTTGAGAGAAAATCCTGGCCTTTTAGCTCCTCCTGCTACTGATGATTTTTCATATATCTGAACAGAAATGATTTCTTTAGCTCTTACAGCAATTAATTTATCTTGCACTTTGTCACACCTTAATTCGATCAAGTTTGAGGATTCTAAAGTTTCATTCATAGAACTTTTAATTTCATCATAAATTCTTTTAACATCATCAAATTCTTTCTTCTGAATTGAAAGTGGAAAAGGTGAATATCTCAGACTTAGTTCTAACGAATACATAATCATAATAAAAACTTCCTTTTATATTACTAAATATTTTTTCTCAGGAAGTTATTTAAATTAAATTCTTTTGAGAAAATTATATAAAAGATCTTTAAATACAATTATTATGAATATTAGGAGAAATTAATTTGCATTTTAAAAAATAACTGCATGGAAATAGCAAATGATATAACTTCACTGGTTGGCAATACCCCATTAGTTAAATTAAATCGAATCAAAAAGTATTTTGATTGTTATCCAGAAATAATAGCCAAACTAGAAAGTTTCAATCCATCAGCGTCCGTTAAAGATCGGATCGCTTATTCAATGTTATGTAAAGCTGAAGAAGAAGGATTGATAACGCCAGATAAAACAACGTTAATTGAAGCAACTAGTGGGAATACTGGCATCGCATTAGCAATGGTTGCTGCAGCAAAAGGCTATAAATTGATATTAACTATGCCGGATACGATGAGTATCGAGAGAAGGGCAATGTTGAGAGCATATGGAGCTGAATTACAGCTAACACCAGGAAAAGACGGAATGAAAGGAGCTTTAGATTTAGCTAATGAGTTGTCTTCAACCATTACAAATAGCTATCAATTTAATCAGTTTGAAAACTTTGCTAATCCAGATATTCATGAAAGAACGACGGCTCAAGAAATATGGTCCCAATCCAATAACAATTTAGATGGACTAGTTACAGGAGTAGGCACAGGAGGAACAATTACTGGTTGTGCACGTTTTTTGAAAAAAGTTAATCCAAATTGCAAAATTTATGCCGTAGAGCCCAAAAAAAGTGCTGTGATTTCCGGAGAAAAAGCAGGATCTCATTCGATTCAAGGAATTGGAGCGGGTTTCGTACCAAAAGTTCTTAATACTAAATTAATTGATGAAATTATAAAAATAGATGACGATGAAGCATTTTATTATGGGCGTTTATTAGCTAGATTAGAAGGCCTTTTATCTGGCATCAGCAGCGGTGCAGCTTTAGCAGCAACTATAAAAATCGGCAAAAGAAAAGAACTAATGAATAAAAGATTGATAGTTATTCTTCCAAGTTTTGGAGAAAGATATTTATCAACACCAATGTTTGAATCTAATACTTCAATTCAAGCCAGAAAAGATGGTTATCTTTAATGCATAATTTATAAAAATGGAAAAAAATTTATATGAAGAATTAGGTCTCAAACAAAATGCAACCAGAAGTGAAATTAAATCTTCATATCGCTCTTTAGTTAAGCAACATCATCCAGATGCAGGCGGCAAGAAAGAACGATTTCTTGCAATACAAAATGCCTGGGAAACTCTAAATGACCCTATCAAAAAGAAACAATACGATAGCAGTTTTTCCTTTTCCAGCTCATCATTTGATTCATTAAATGAAAATTGGGAGGAGAAATTTAATTCAAAAAAACATAATTCTTCAATTAAGGACAAAGAAGTTGAAACATGGATTAAAGAAATTTATATTCCGATAAATAGATTAATTAGTCAAATTATTAAACCTTTGAATAACGAAATAAAAGAACTATCTGCGGATCCATATGATGACGAACTAATGGAAAATTTTTGCAGTTATATTATTCTTTCACAAAAGAAAATAGAAAAAGTTGAAAAAATTTATAACAAAAAAATAGTTCCAAAGTCTATTTCAGCTTTAGGCCTCGATCTTTATCATTGTTTTTCACAAGTTAAAGATGCACTATCAGAATTTGATAGATATACGCAAGGATACGTAGATAATTACTTATTTGATGGCAAAGAAATGATCAAAGAAGCAAAAAGAATACAATCAAAGATGTCTATAGAGAAAAAAAATAAAAACTTTGAGGTATAAAAATTTTACTGAGTATATTCTTTAAGTTGATCTAATTTCAACCAAACATCTGGAACAGGTCTGCGCCATCGAACCTGAGCATATTCGTCTTTGACTGAAAGAATCTCTCCAGGACCTTCAAAGACATAATTAGGTAGATCATCATCACTGGCTAGCGCTTCGATACTTTTTATATAATTTTCTCTATCGATAAAAACTAAGCTTCCTTTCTTGAGAGGTTTCTTTGGAATAGAATCTGTCATAGTAAATTCAAGAAAGTTATTTGGAATATATTATACAAAAACTTGTTTGAAAACTATTGAAAAAAATTTATACCGGAATAATAATTACAAACGTCTAAAAAATTTAATAGCCTAAAATGATAAACATTTATAAGATATGCGTCTTTTACTACTTGGCTGCACTGGATTTGTTGGTAAAGAATTAGTACCAACACTACTTAATGAAAATCATGAAATATACATTGTAAGTAGAAAACCCATTAGTAAATTAAAGCTTGATTTAGATTTCAATAAGTTTAAATTTTTTCAAATAGATTTATCAAAAGAAAAAAACTGGAATAACGAAAATCTTCTAAATATCTTAAGAGAAACAGATGGAATTATTAACTTGATGGGAGAACCCATAGCAGAAAAAAAATGGACTTCTGAACAAAAACAGGAGATAGAAAATAGTCGTATTAACACCACGAAATTTATGATGAAGACCCTTAAAGATTTAAAAATAAACCCAAAAGTCATTATAAATGGATCTGCTATAGGTTATTACGGTACAAGTTTGTCTAGTGAATTCACTGAAAATAGTCCTGGAGGAAAAGACTTTTTATCTAATCTTTGCAAAAAATGGGAAGCGGTCGCCGCTGAAAAACCATTTTTCTCAAGGTTAGTTATTTTTAGAATTGGAATTGTTCTAGAGAAAGATGGAGGAGCATTAGGAAAAATGCTCCCTATATTTAAAGTTGGATTAGGTGGACCAATTGGAGATGGTAAGCAATGGATGAGTTGGATTCATAGAACTGATTTATGTGCATTAATTATTCAAGCATTAGTTGATAAAAAGTATTCGGGAGTATTTAATGCTGTTGCACCAAATCCAGTATTAATGAAAGAATTTTCTCAGACTTTAGGCAAATGTCTTAATAGACCTAATTTACTTCCAGTGCCTGGAGCGGTTTTAAAAATATTGTTAGGAGATGGAGCGAAAGTTGTTTTAGAAGGACAAAAAGTAATTAGCAGTAAAATCAAAAATTATAATTTTAAATATCCTCTTCTTGAGAAAGCAATTTACGCCTCCACCAAGAATTAATACCGTTTACTAAAGCACCAATAATAAGAATTGTTATCAATGGAACTACAAGAGGATTCCAAACTATCTGAATAAAATTAATAAAAATAAATATCCCATTAAATTGCATGATGATTGCAAAAATAAAAAATATTGCAAAAAAAATGACTGTAAATAAATTTATTAATAACAAATTATCGATAATTTGTTTTAACTTATTTTGATTATTTTCCTTAGGCATTTTTTATAACAATATTCATATCATCAACCATTTTAAGACAAGCTTTGTTTTCACCTAGTCTTTTTTTAGCATTTTCATTACATGAGATCATAAACTTCTTATTTAGCTGTATAAGGTATATTATTTTTATGATCAATTTAATTGTCTGATTGATTTGATCATTTTTATCTTTAAAATTACTGGCACAAAAAACATATTTTCCAAGTAAACGTCTTTGCGCTTCTGCAAAAGTTTTTGTAAATTGTGGACCTTTGCCTTCAATCTGAATAACCGGTTTTCCTAATCCAATCGCTTGCTCTGCTGCTGTTCCTGCCATGCTAATACAGCATCTACTTTTCAATAATATTTTGTCAAAATTATTCCAATATATATTCACTTCTAAAAATTTATATTGGAATTTCAAGAGATTTTTATCTTTTATATTTTCTATTTTTAACCATCCTCTTTTTTGAAATGTCTCCTTTATTTTTGATGAAGATAGAGCATTAACTATTGCAAAATTAAACTGAATTTTTTGAAAATATCTTAAATCTGACAATGCCTCTAATACCTCTAAAATCAAAACAAAATTATCTAAAATCTCAGGGAATCTACTTCCTGGAAATAATCCAATACTAAATTCATCTTTATTTAATTCTTCGTTTCTAGGAAAAAACTTATCCATAAATGGGTTGCCTAAAAAAGACACTTTCTTTTTTAACTGCAAAGTTAAATCATTAGCTGTAAGGGAATCTCTCGTATATATTTTTTTTGCTTTTTGTGAGAGAAAGAAAAATTTAGAAGGCCATGGTAATTTCAACCTCCCTTCATAATGGCTGGAATAAGCAACTAGATACGTAAAAAAATCTTTCTTACAAACCCATGCAAAAAAAACTGGCACAATATCTCCAACTACAAAAAAATAATCATATTTTTTTTTTATTTTAAAAGTTAAATATAATCTTTTTAGAAGATAAAATATTTCTCCTCCTAATATTTCAGTAAGTCTTCCCTTAAAAGAATTATAACCAATTCCTCCAGTTCTAAATTCCTTCGTTTTACCGATAATCTTAATTTTTTCTTTTTCGTAATGGTTTCCCATACCAACAATTGGCAAAGCATGAACAGAATAACCACTTTTTACGAATTGTTTAGCTATTAGACTGCCAGATAGATCTTCTCCATGCCCATTACTTAAAATTAAAATCTTAAACAATTTAAAATTCCAACCATTTTTTTACTTTGGTTAACTCAGGCCAATCTGGATATCTACTTAATCCGTCTTCAACAGATTCTTTCAACTCACTTTTCACATCTGGCATCATCATAGACATTTTTTTTATTAACTCAATATGATCCCTAACACCTTTATTATTGGTAGCCAAAAGAGCTAAAGACAAATTCATTCTTGCTTGTGGATCTTGCTGATTTAATCGAACAGCTTGTCTGGCAGCTGACAAAGCTTCTTCATTATTTTTCAAAAGTAATTGAAGCCATGATAAACAAGTCCAAGCAGCAAAATGATTTGGAATTTGCTGTATAATTTTTTGAAAATCTTGAACGATTGGAATTAAATCTTGCCCTGCTTTATATCTTGATA
>QCDJ01000024.1 GCA_003280935.1 Prochlorococcus sp. AG-355-B23 | reverse complement strand
GATAAATCGTTCCACGTTAATTTGAAATCTTTAGTTTCCTAGATTAACTTTTATCTTCAAAATTTTGAGTAGCAGGTTTGAAGGCAGCTTTTGCACGTTGTATGTTCATTGGAATATTTTCAATACCAAAAAAAGATCCAGGCTCTTGATCCCAACTAGCTGATAATATTCCAAAACTTAATCCTGCTAGACCTAACAAGAAAAACAATGCTGAAATTGCAATTGTTGAGGAAGGAGGTATTTCAGCAATATTTCTTGTAACAATAATGTAGCTAACAACAAAAACAGACATTCCTAAGATTGTCGGGATTCCAGCTGTAAAAAATATTCTTCTTGCCATTCTATCGGCAACATATTTAGGTATGCCACTTGAAGTTCGCTTTGGGGTAGTTACAGTATTAGATGTTTTTTCTAGATTAGCGAAAGCAGTTGTCTCAGAATAATTTTTTTTCTTTTTATTTTGTGTCTTTTTTTTTGATTGCTTTTTTTTCATTAATTGAGATCATCCTCTGATTCCAATTTTCTTTACTAGTTCTTGATATCTCTGAACGTTTTTACCTTTTATATATGATAGTAATCTTTTCCTTTTACCAATCATTTTTAATAATCCTTGTCTTGAAGCGAAATCATGAATATTTCCTTGGAGGTGGTCACTTAATTTTGATATTCTTTTAGAAAGCATTGCAACTTGAATTTCAACTGAGCCTGTATCAGTTGGATGAACTTGATGAGATTCAATCAGCTTCTGTTTCTCAGCTGTATCTAATGACATAAAATTTTATTTTCTTTTTACCATGATACTACGTCATCTAGCTAAATTACTACTATCCTTATCTAGATAATTCATAGCTAATTTCAATAGATTTTCAAATGATAAATTATTTTCTTTTTTAGCAAAGATATCTACCTCTTTAATAATAATTGGCAAAATATTCTTTATTTCTTTATTTTTGTAATTTAATGATTCAAGTGTTAACTTGAGGTCCTCTATCAATTTATTAATTTCAGGATCCTTAATCTCTAATTCAACTTTGCTTTTTTCTTCTTCAAAGAGAATTTCACTTTTAAATTTATTTTTTAATTCTAAAATTAATCGATCACTCATTTTTTGTCCTATTCCAGGTACAGAACAGATTAATTTTTTGTTTTGTGTTTTTATAGCATTGATTAATTCATTTATAGATAATTTATTTAATATCCCCATACTAATTTGAGATCCAACACCTCTAATGCTTAAAATTTCAACAAAGAAATTCTTTTGTTCTTTAGATGTAAAGCCAAATAATAAATCTGAATCTTCTTTCTTAATATGTTTTATCCAAAGTGTTATGTTTTTATTTAATAAATGATTAGTTTGTAATTTTACAAAAAAGGATTCTAGTATTTGTATTTCGTATCCTAAGCCTTGACAATTTATTAAAACAAAAAACTTTTGATTAGTTTGCCAAAAATCAACTAGGTCTCCACTAATCCAGCTAATCAATTAACCACCATCCACTTGACAGCCTATTAATGCCCCTGCAGTTCCTCCTGCTGGGACTGCCCAAAATCTATCTTTTCCTCTAGTAGAGGAAAGAGCTAATCCTGCCCCAAGAAGACCTCCGATAACCGAACCTTCACTGCAATCATTATCATCAACTTTTTGTGCTTGCTCACCTCCACAAGGGATTTCTATATCAACTACATAATTTTTTACGTAACCTGGACTTGATTGTGTCCCAGGAATATATTCTTCTCTGTATTCCTTTCTAGTGCATGTGGCAGCTTTTGGTGTTGATGCGTTTGCTTGGAGAAATGGAGAAAAGAAAAATATTGCAAACAAAAGTAATTTCATCACTAAGCAAGTTATTTTTTTTTATTTTATATCCTTTTACCTATTTTGGCTGAAGAAATAATAGTTCCTAATAAAACGAGTAGAGCGCCTAAAAAGAAATTTATGTTTATTATTTCACTAAAAAACAAAACTCCCCAAATAGATCCGAATAAAACTTGTAAATAATTTATTGTTGAAGCTTCAGAAGCAGGTAAATTTTTCAATCCTATAGTTAAGAAAGTCTGACCTAATTGAGTAAATATGCCAATGCCTATTATCCAAATTAATTCTTTCCAATTTGGGGTAACCCAGTTGACTAATACAATTGGTAATAGGGTTATAAAAGAAACAAGTGGAAAATATTCAATAATTACATAAACATCTTCAGTGAATGAAAGTTTCTTAACTGTAACGTAAGCCAATGAGGTGCATATTGCTCCAAGAAATGCTATAAAAATCGAGATATTTTCAATCTCAACGTTTATATTTGATAATTGGTTTGGATTTAATATTACTAATATTCCAATCCAGCCAATAATTAATGCAAAAATTATATTACGAGTTATTTTTTCGTTTATAAATATACCAGCAAATATAGATATAAAAATAGGATATGTATACTGAATGACTGTAGATATACTAAGAGGCATATTTCTTATCGCATAAAAAATACAAACTAAAGCTAATGTTCCTAAAACACCTCTTATGACAAGTAATGGTTTATTTTTACCCCATGGATTTATTTTTTTTAGATTAATTATGAATAATGTAATTATTAAACTTAACAATGATCTGAATAAAACTAATTCATAAATAGGTATCCTTTTATCAATATTTTTTACGCACAAAGTCATCAAACTGAAGAATAATGAGGCAAATACCAAATTAAACTTATTCAATGAATTAAATTTTTTTTCTAATTCTGCGATATTTTTCATTTAAAAAATAGTTTTATTGTGATATTAAGTAGATTCTTATTGGATTTTGACCTATAACAAATAAATCATTATTTACTTTTTGATAAAAATCTCAATGGTTCCTTCTATACACCCAAGAACTATTCAGGAGGTTAAAGAAAAAGCAGATATTGTTGACGTTATATCTGAACATATTGTTCTTAAGAAAAAAGGTAAGGAATTTGTTGGGATTTGTCCTTTCCATGATGATACTAAACCATCTATGACAGTATCACCAAGTAAACAATTTTATTATTGTTTTTCTTGTGGTGCTGGTGGTAACTCTATTAAATTTTTAATGGAATTTACTCGTGCAAATTTTTCTGATGTAGTACTTTCTCTTGCTAAGAAGAATAACATTAATGTTGAAAATCTTGAGGGTCCCCAAGTAGAAGCTTATAAAAGACAATTATCTAGAAAGGAAGAGCTTTATAAAATATTGAGAATCACTAAAAATTGGTTTAAGTCTCAATTAAATAATTCTCTAGGTATTGAAGCTATGAAATATCTAACAAGCAAGAGAAACTTGAGTAATAAAATTATTGATGACTTTGAATTAGGTTTTGCACCAAATTCATGGAATGATTTATTTAACTATCTATCCAAGGTTGAAAAATTTCCTATTAATCTAATATTGGCTTCAGGTCTAGCAATTTCTAACGATAATTCTGACAAGATTTATGATCGTTTTAGAAATAGATTAATCGTTCCAATACATGATATGCAAGGACGTGTAGTCGCCTTTGGTGGAAGATCACTTGATGGAAAGGAACCCAAATATCTTAATTCTCCTGAATCAGAAATATTTGAAAAAGGAAAATTGTTGTTTGCATTTGAAAAAGCATCTAGCAATATAAGAAAAAGAGATAAAGCTATTATTGTTGAAGGATACTTTGATGTAATTGCTCTTCATTCAAGAGGTATAACTAATTCTGTAGCTTCCCTCGGCACCGCATTAAATAAATATCAAATTTCTCAATTATGCAGATGTACAGATAATAAAAATATAATATTAAATTTTGATTCTGATAATGCAGGAATATTAGCTACAAAAAGAGTAATAAAAGAAGTCGAAAGCTTATCTCTCCATGATCAAATTAATCTTAAGATACTTCAACTTAATGATTTTAAAGATCCTGACGAATTTTTGAATAGTCATACTCCAGAAGATTATTTTAATTTAATTGATAATTCATCCTTTTGGATTGATTGGGAGATTGATCAGATTTTTAAAGATAAAGATTTAACTAAGTCTGAAAATTTCCAGAGTGTTATTTCTTCATTGGTAAGATTGTTGAGCAAATTACCTCAATCATCGACAAGAACTCATTACTTACAAAAAGTTTCCGAACGATTGAGTAAGGGACAAGCAAGGTTAGCGATACAGTTCGAACAAGATTTAAGAAATCAAGTTAAGGGATTTCGTTGGCATGGTAGATCCAAAAAATTTGAACAACCAAATGAAATTTCTCGGCGTGAGAAAAATGAATCGGAAATAATCTTTTATTATTTGCACTGTCCTGATCTTCGGTTATTTATTCGCGATGAATTTCTTAAAAGAGAAATTAATGGATTTAATACCAATCATATTCAAAATTTATGGGAAGCCATTTCAAAAATTGAACAAAATAATTTAGGTTTAAATTATTTAAATGATTTAAAAGAATCTAATAGTCAAAATCTTCAAAAAGAGTTTTTTGCCATTGACTTAATTTCACTTCTTACTGATCACTTAGTTCGTTATAATCCTGAATTATCAAATAAAATTAATAATTTTGTTAATCCAAATGAGTTGTTTTTAACATTGCTAAGTAATCCTAAAGATAATTTACTTGGAACTTTATCACTTCTTGAAAAATATAATTCTTTAAAAAGATGTAGACACTTGATCGAATCTTGGGGATCACAAAGATTAAAAACTTTAGAAAATTGTATTTCTATTTTAATCGATAATCCTTCTTCAGGCTCTTCAAATTCAATTAAAGAGATAGATGATCTTTTTAAGGATTTAAACTCAGATGCGATTAAATTTCAAGAATTATATTACTTAGAAAGACAACACATGAATTTTTTAGACAAACAACGTTGTGGTAATTTCATTGCTAGTTAATATCTTTTTTTTAGATTTATAGACAGTATTTTTTAATCATGTTTTTAACTTTTTTGGGTTTGTCTTCAAGAACATAAGCTTCTACTTCTTTCGCATAAGTCCCAGAAAAATTTGAACTAGAGAACTCTAATGCTTTTCTTTTATTTTGATGTAATTTGCTTTCTAATTTTTTTATATCCCCTATTGTTTTATTGTCATTACATTTTTGTATCGCATGAGTTGCTTCGTGTCTTAATGCTTTTCTTATCGCACTTTCTGTTTTGAAGTTATCTTTATTTGGGCTTTGTTTTTTACTTCTATAATTTGTTTTCCTTTTTGCATTTTCAGTACATATTATTATTTTATTTTCTTTAAAATTATGTAGCCCTTTTATTTCTTTGTTTAATAGACATTCAATTTTATTTTCTTCAACTATGTAGTTTGCTTTCATTAATAAGTTAAGAATCTCTTTATCTAATTTGCTCAAAAATAATATGAATTCCATTCTATTTTGTTTACTTCACTATAGTTGGGATTTGTTCTATATGAGTTGTAGATGAACGACTTAAGAAATTCTTATTCATCTTCCAACTTTGTCGATTTTTTGTAATGGCCCATGTAATTGCATTGTTATTAAATCTTTTATTTAATAAATCAATCGTTTTCATAAGAGTTGTTGATTTTTTTAAGATTTTCTGAGATTTGTAATTGATAACTGATTGCTGTAAATATTCGCTATTTGTTAAATCCTGCATTAAAACACCAGCTTTTGAGAATTTATATTCGGGATTATAAATTTCTTTAGATAATTCAACTACTATTTTTAAAATATTGTTTGTGTCATCTGTTGCATTTGTAAGTTTTCTATGAGCACTTCTTTGATAATTTTGACTTGAATATTTACTGGTTCTAGCAAATACTCTAATATTAGATGATTGCAAATTCTGACTTCTCATTTTTTCAGAGGCTTTTATTGCGTGAGTTGCCAGTGCTTGAGTTAAGTCTTCTAATTTTGTGATAGGCGTGCCGAAACTCCTGCTCACCTGAATTTCTTTTTTTGATTTCTTGTTTTTTTCTATGGGTAGGCATCTATGGCCTTTCAGTTCTAATTGCAGTCTTTTCCCTACGATGCCTAATTTCTTAATGATTTCATTTTCTTCCATATCTCTTAGTTCTCTCGCATTTTTAATACCTTTACTTTGCAACCAATTAGAGGTTTGTTTCCCGACTCCCCATATGTTATCTATACTAATTCTTTTCAAATAATTATTCTCATTTTCGGTTCTAGCTAAATCAAATATTCCAGCTGAATAATCAATATTTTTAGCTAGTTTATTAGCAATTTTTGCTCTTACTTTATTTTCTCCTATTCCTACTGTTAGGGTAATCCCTAGATTCTGATATATTAATGATCTTATCCTTCTTGCCCAAGGATATAGATTTTCATCATTAGGTCTAGAAATCGAGACGAATGCTTCGTCAATAGAATAAATTTCTATCTGTTCACAGTAGTTTTTCAGTAAATTCATTAGTCTTCTGCTCATATCCCCATAAAGCGAGTAGTTTGAGCTTAAGACTGCTACATCTAATTTATTTAGCCTTTCTTTGACCTTAAAATACGGAGTTCCCATTTTAATTTTTAAAGCTCGCGCTTCAGGGCTTCTTGCAATGATACATCCGTCATTATTAGATAAAATTACTACTGGTTTATTTCTCAAATGAGGATTAATATTTTGTTCACATGACGCGTAAAAATTATTGGCATCTATGAGAGCTATTGCATCAATATTTGAAATTCTCATAAATAGCTATGTATTGAATAAATAACAACTCCCCATATCTGTACATCAATATGGTTTTTAAATCTAAAATCAGGATAATTATGATTTTCTGCTTTTAAATATAATTCATTATTTTTTATAGATAATCTTTTTATTGTAAATTCTCCGTCTATCATTGCAATGATGATATTCCCTGGCCTGGCTGTTAAGCTCTTGTCTACTATTATTAAATCTTTATCTTTAATTCCTGCATTTATCATTGAGTCACCTTTAACTCTAAGAAAAAAAGTGCTAAATGGATTAGATATTAAATGTTCATTTAAATCAATATTTTCTTCTGTATAGTCATCTGCAGGAGAAGGAAACCCTGCTGATACCGAATCAGTTAATAAGGGGATTTTAAATTTTTTAGTAGTTGAATCAAAAGAATCCAAAGTTAAATTGATAGTATATATGTACTATATAGCAAAAAGTCAAAAAATGGTTAGTTATTAAACTTTTATAGATTAATTTTAGATTGAATCTAATCTTTTTAAGAACGATGGTAAGGGGAGTTGTTAGATATAGAAATAGCTCTATAGATTTGCTCGATTAGGATTAATCTCGCTAATTCATGAGGAAAAGTTAAAGGAGACAAGCTTAGTACAAGATCTGATTTTTCTTTTATATCTGAACTAACTCCATCAGTATCACCGATTAAGAAATTAATTTTTTTATTTTTAAAATTCAAGAGAAATGAACATAGTTCAACTGAATTAAACTGTTTCCCTTCTTCACTTAGGCAGATAATAATATTGTTATTGGATCTAAGATTACTTAAATTAAAAGTCTTTAACTCGTTAATGATAAGTTCAGGCATTCTTTTTTTGTATTGATTAATTCCATCTCTAATCCAAAGTTTCTTTATTTTGCCGATAGCATAAATTGCTAATCTATTACTCTGAAGCATAAGTAAATATTAAAACTAATTATTCATCAAGAAGATAATTAAATTCATCATATAGTTCCTCTTCGGTTGTTAAGTTCTTGGAAAAATTATCATTTTTAGAATTCATATTAATTTGATTAATCTCACTTTTTCTTAGTGAATTATTCATGTTAGAAGTCTCTTCTAAAGATTCTGAATTATCAATTAACGAATAAAAAATTTTATTGGGATCTTCTGAATTAAGTAGATTGGTGATTAAATTATCATTATTAGTTATATTTGTGTAATTATTTGTATTTTTACTTTCGTTATTTAAATTTTCCTTTTTTTTAAATTTATTGAGTTTATCTAAATTTTTTTTTGATAAGCTCATGATATAAAGTATTAAATAAATTCATATTTAATTTAAACATATTATTTATCTTTTAGATGAATTCTAAAAACTATCATCAAAAAAAAAGATTTGGACAACACTGGTTGGTAAATAAAAAAATATTAGAAAAAATTAAAGAAATTGCTGTTCTTAATGAAAATGACTTTATTTTAGAAATTGGTCCTGGTAAAGGAGCTTTAACCTCAAAGTTGTTAGATTCAGAAATTAAAAAATTACATGCAATTGAGTTAGATAAAGATTTAATAAATTTATTAAATGACAAATTCAATAATAATGATAAGTTTTCACTGCAACAAGGAGATATTCTTTCTGTAAATTTAGATTCGATTAATAAGAAGATTACAAAAGTGATTGCAAATATTCCTTACAATATAACTGGCCCAATATTGGATATTTTCATAGGTCGATTGGGCATTATGAGAAACTATAGTTACGAAAAAATAATATTTTTAATGCAGAAAGACGTTGTAGATAGGATTTTGTCAAAAGAAGGTAGTCCCAATGCTGGTGCGCTTAGCATAAGAATGCAACTCTTATCAAAAATAAAAAAAATATGTGATGTGCCGCCTTCATCCTTTAGTCCGCCTCCAAAAGTTTTTTCTTCTTTAGTAGTTTTCGAACCAATTAAAAATGACTTAAGATTAAATAATAGTATAGAAAAATATATAGATAAACTTCTTCGAATTTCATTTAATTCAAGAAGAAAAATGCTTAGAAACACTCTTAATTCAATACTTTCAAATGAAGAGATAAATGAATTATCTGAATCTTCAAAAGTTTGTTTTAATTTAAGGCCACAAGATATTTCAATTGACCAATGGATTAAGCTCGCAGAAAATTGTATTAAAATTAAAAAATAAAAATTTAAGTATATGCAAGATTTAGCTAAAACGAAAATTAATATAAAATCTCCGGCCAAAATAAATTTGCACCTTGAAGTTATTGGTAAAAGAGAGGATGGATTTCATGAGTTAGCAATGATTATGCAAAATATCGATCTTTCTGATTATTTAGAATTTGAAATTAATAATGAAGGTTTAATTAAACTTGATTCTGATTGTAATGATTTAAGCTTATCTGAAGATAACTTAATTGTTAAATCGGCTAATCTATTAAGGAAAAAATCAAATATAGATTACGGTGCGAATATATTTTTAAAGAAAAATATTCCAATTGGCGCAGGATTAGCTGGAGGATCCAGTAATGCAGCAGCAACATTAATTGGTCTTAATAGGTTATGGGATTTGAACTTAGATCAAGAAACATTATGTTCATTAGCATCAACTTTAGGATCTGATATTCCCTTTTTTATAAATGGTGGTATTCAATTATGTTTTGGAAGAGGAGAAATTTTGGAGAAATTAGATTCAAACTTTGAATATGGAGTAATTCTTTTAAAAAATCCAAATGTATCGGTATCTACAGCTGAAACTTATAAAAAATACAGTAATAGATTTTGTGATCAATATCTTTCTGATAGAGAAATGATTGAGAACATAAGAAAAAATTTAAGAGATAATGGTTTAAATAACTTAAATTTTGATAATCAACATTTATCTATTAAAAATGATTTGCAGTTAGTTGTTGAAAATGAAAATGATTCTGTAAAGCAGGCATTACATTTACTTTCTAAATTAGAAAATTGTCTCACATTTTCAATGAGTGGCTCAGGCCCTACATGCTTTGCACTCTTTAAAGATATTGAGACTGCTAAAAAAGAATTAACTGCAAATTATAAATTGTTTAGAAATAAAGGTTACGATTCATGGGTTTGCACTTTCCTTGAAAAGGGAATAACATTCATTTAAATTTTTTATACAAAATTTTATTGTGGCTGATAATAGTAATGAGAATATTGAAAAAAACATTCCCGAAAAAGGACCATTAAATTTTATTGTAGGATCACTAACAAGTTTTTTATTATTTATATTTTTTTATTTTTTAAGTAATAAAATTGCAATTTATTTTTCAGTACATAAACCATCTAATTCTTCTGAAATAGTCCAAAATATTTCTTCTAGTATTAATACCTTAATAATTGGATTATCTTTTTTGCTAACTTTCTCTTTTGCTTTTATAGGTATAGGACTTTTTATTGTATTTATTCGCAGTTTTTTTCTGAAGAAAAATTGAATTGCCAATATTATTAATAAAACACTATTTTTGAATGTCTTTACATGACTTAGGCCTTTTAGTCCTTTTGCTTTCACCTGGAATGATTTTATCAATATTACTACTCATAACCTTCGCTGAAGGAGGTTGAATTATTCAAAGTGGTAGGATTATATATGTGATTAATTAGGTAATTAATTGTGGCTGGAACATTATTATTTAATGCTTTGAAAGAGGCAATTGATGAAGAAATGGCAAATGATGTAAATGTTTGCGTTATGGGGGAAGATGTTGGTCAATATGGAGGATCTTATAAGGTAACTAAGGATTTATATGAAAAATATGGGGAGTTAAGAGTCTTAGATACTCCAATAGCCGAGAATAGTTTTACAGGTATGGCTGTGGGTGCAGCAATGACTGGTTTAAGACCAATAGTAGAAGGCATGAATATGGGTTTTTTGCTTTTAGCTTTTAATCAGATATCAAATAATATGGGTATGCTTAGATATACAAGTGGGGGAAATTATAAAATACCAGCAGTAGTTCGAGGACCTGGAGGAGTTGGTCGTCAACTTGGCGCTGAGCACAGTCAAAGACTTGAAGCATATTTTCATGCAGTTCCTGGCATAAAGATTGTTGCATGTAGTACACCCACAAATGCTAAAGGTTTAATGAAAGCAGCTATAAGAGATGATAATCCGGTTCTATTTTTCGAACATGTTCTTCTATACAATTTGTCTGAAGAATTACCTGAGGGTGATTATACTTGCGCTTTAGATCAGGCTGACGTTGTAAAAGAAGGGAAAGATATTACTTTATTGACTTATTCAAGAATGAGACATCACTGCCTTAAAGCTGTTGAAGAATTAGAAAAAAAAGGAATAGATGTTGAGTTAATAGATTTAATAAGTTTAAAACCATTTGATATGGAAACAATCTCAAAATCAATAAGAAAAACAAATAAAGTAATTATTGTTGAAGAATGTATGAAGACTGGAGGTATTGGTGCGGAATTAATTGCCTTGATAACAGAAGAGTGTTTTGATGATCTAGATGCCCGACCAATTAGATTATCTAGTCAGGATATTCCAACTCCTTATAATGGAAATCTTGAGAATTTGACAATAATCCAACCACATCAAATAGTTGAAAAAGTTGAACACTTAATTAGTGGGAGTATATAGACGATGAAAAGAAGGCAAGGTTGGCTTTTTTTTATTATATTTCTTCTTACTTTATCTGTTTATCTATTAATAAATTATCCCTTACAGTTGGGATTGGATTTACAAGGGGGTTCTCAGCTTACACTACAAATTATTAAAGAGGAAGGTAAGGTAACAAGGGATGAACTTGAAGCAGTTAATTCGGTTATAGATAAACGCGTTAACAATTTAGGGGTTTCTGAGTCTAATTTGCAAACCCTCGGAGG
>QCDJ01000023.1 GCA_003280935.1 Prochlorococcus sp. AG-355-B23 | reverse complement strand
ATAACAGCAATCGTAACTGTATCCGATGATGGTGGAAGCAGTGGAATTCTTAGAAAACAATTAGGTGTGCAACCTCCAGGAGATATTAGAAATTGTTTGGCAGCCTTATCAAATGAAGAACCTACTTTAACTAGATTATTTCAATATAGATTTTCAGAGGGAAGTGGTCTTGAGGGACATACTTTTGGAAATCTATTCTTATCAGCTTTAACAACGATCACAGGCAGTTTAGAAAAAGCAGTTCAAGCCTCTAGTAAGGTTTTGGCGGTACAAGGTCAAGTGTTACCTGCAACAAATATTGATGTTATGTTATGGGCTGAATTAGAAGATGGTGAAAAAATTTTTGGTGAAAGCAATATCAGTAAATCTAAAAAATTAATTTCGAGGATTGGTTACCTACCAGAAAATCCTTCAGCTCTTCCGATTGCTCTTGAATCTATAAAAGAAGCTGATTTAATTGTTCTTGGCCCAGGTAGTCTATACACTTCTTTATTGCCTAATCTTTTAGTCCCAGATATAGTGGATGCCTTATTGCAAAGTAATGCTCCTAAAATTTATATAAGTAATTTGATGACTCAACCTGGAGAAACAGATGGACTTGATGTCTATCAACATATCAAAGCAATAGAAAAACAATTATCAAATTTTGGAGTTAATACTCGAATTTTTAACTCAATATTATCTCAGATTCAATTTGAAAAGTCTCCATTAGTAGACTATTACGAAAGTAGAGGTGCAGAGCCTGTCAAATGCAATAAAGAACAATTATTATCTGAGGGTTATTATGTTTTGCAAGCACCATTATATTCAAAAAGAATTACTCCTACTCTTAGACATGATCCAAGAAGACTTGCAAGAGCAGTTATGTTTATTTACCGCAAATTAAAAAAATTAAACTAATAAGCATCTTGAAGCTCATAGAAATCTGGCTGAATATAATCTTTTCGTAATGGCCATCCTCTCCAATCTTCAGGCATTAACAATCTTTTGGGATTGGGATGATCAATAAAATTTATTCCATACATATCAAAAGTTTCTCTTTCTTGCCAATCACTCCCTTTAAAAATTTTATACAAACTAGGGATTGATAAATCAGAATCTCTTTTTAAGAAAACTTTTAATCTGACTTCTTTAATTTTTTCGATTTTTTGTAAATCATCAACTGTAATAAAATGGTAGAAACTAACAAGATTTTTACCTGGTCCCTCATCATATCCTCCTTGACATTGGAGATAGTTGAAACCGTAATTTTTCAAGGCAGATACTGTTTCAAATAATTTGTCAGGTTCCACAGAAATATTTTCAATTCCTATGTGATCATCAGGTAAAGATTGATTTGGAATTCCATCTTTAGACAAAGATTGGCTTATAACACCTTCTTTTTCTATTGAAACATCTGAGGACTTAGCTAAACCGTCTTTTTCCATTAGTCTTCTACAGTATCAATAATTTCAGCTTTTTCGGTGTTTTCAGGTAATTCAGTTATTTTTTCTTTTTTGGAGGAGGGAATTACGTTAGCTGAAGATTTGTTTAGATATTCACCTGTATTTTCTGAGAAAACAAGATTCATCTCGTGATCAGATGTTATGTATCTGTGAGTTTGCTCTGTTTTTGTACGCTCTAAAATTGATTCATTACCAACTTTTTTTCTTAATTTAATAACTGCATCAAAAATTGCTTCTGGTCTTGGTGGACATCCTGGAAGGTATAAATCAACAGGAATCAATTTGTCAACTCCTCTTACAGCAGTTGTAGAATCTGCACTGAACATTCCCCCTGTAATTGTGCAAGCACCCATCGCAATAACATATTTTGGTTCAGGCATTTGTTCATAAAGTCTTACTAGGGCTGGAGCCATCTTCATAGTTACTGTTCCTGCAACTATTAGCAAATCTGCTTGCCTTGGCGAACTTCTAGGTACTAATCCAAATCTATCAAAATCAAATCTAGATCCTATTAAGGCAGCAAATTCTATAAAACAACAAGCTGTTCCGTACAATAGAGGCCAAAGACTGCTTAGTCTAGCCCAATTATGAAGATCGTCTAAGCTTGTCAATATAATATTTTCGCTTAAATCTGTAGTAACTTGGGGTGCACCAAGAGGATTACAAGTCCCTTCTCGAATTTCTCTTATTGCTTTTGGGGATAATTGTGGATTCAATTTTTTAACTCCATTCTAAAGCACCTTTTCTCCATGCGTATGCCAGGGCGATAACAAGTATTGCGATGAAGATTAAAGCTTCAATAAACGCTAATAAGCCCAATCTATTGAAGGCAACAGCCCAAGGATAAAGGAATACTGTCTCAACATCAAATATAACGAAAACCAAGGCAAACATGTAATAACGAATATTAAATTGAATCCATGCTCCTCCAATAGGCTCCATTCCAGATTCATATGTAAGTTTTCTTTCACCTGTTCTGCCTTTAGGGGCAACGATGAGATTAGTAACTAAAGCTAATACTGGAACAGCTGCGGCAATTAGAAGGAAACCTAAAAAGTATTCATAGCCAGTTAATAAAAACATCTTAAAAAATTAATTTTGAATAAAAGTCGCTTAATTAAGCAAAATCTTTTAAAGTTCTTAAAGAACAATAATAAACCGTGAGTGAAAACATTCAACCAGCCTCTGAGGAAAACAAAATAGTTGAAGACTTTGAGAAAGAAAAACCTTCTGAAAATTCCTCAGGAGCAAAAGTTGAACAACTTGTCCCTAATTTAGAACAAAATAGATTCGAATGTAGAAGTTGTGGATACATTTATGATCCGTCTGAAGGAAATAAGAAATTAAACATACCTAAAAATACCCCTTTTTCAGAGTTGGATGGGAATACTTTTGCTTGCCCTGTTTGTCGTGCTGGTAAAAATTTTTATAAGGATATTGGATCCAGAGCAAAACCCAGTGGATTTGAAGAGAATTTAGTTTATGGATTTGGATTTAATAGTTTACCTCCTGGACAAAAAAATATTTTGATTTTTGGAGGGTTGGCGTTTGCTGCTGCTATGTTCCTTTCTTTGTACTCTTTGCATTAATATAATTAAATGAAAAAATTTTTTACCAGTATTCCTAATCTTCTTTTATCTGTAGTTCTCTGTTTTGTTTTAAGCAGTTGTTCATCTACAGGTGTCAAGATGAATGAAAGCAGCCCTTGGAAAACAATTCAGTTTGAGGACCAGGCTAATGCTTTAGATGTTGATTTTATAGATGATAATCATGGGTTTTTAATAGGCTCAAACAGATTGATTATGGAATCTACTGATGGTGGTGAAACATGGGAAAAAAGATCATTAGATATTTCTGCTGAAGAGAACTTTCGCCTTCTCGATATTGATTTCAAGGGTTCTGAAGGTTGGTTAATTGGGCAACCCTCACTCGTAATGCATACTATCGATGAAGGTAAAAATTGGACTAGGCTTTCACTTGGGAAGTTACCAGGCCAGCCTTTCTTAGTTACTACTATCGATGAAGGAGTTGCTCAATTGGCGACAACCTCAGCAGCTATTTATGAAACTTCCAATAGTGGTGAAACATGGGAGGCAAAAGTATCAGACCCATCGGAACAGGGAGGTATAAGAGATTTAAGAAGAACATCTAGCGGTGATTATGTGAGTGTAAGCAGTCTTGGAAATTTCTTCTCTACTCTTGAAAGTGATAGCAATACTTGGATTGCTCACCAAAGAGCAAGTAGTAAGAGAGTGCAAAGCATTGGTTTCAATCCAGAGGGAAATTTATGGATGCTTTCAAGAGGTGCGGAAATTAGATTTAATGAAGATTCTAATAATCTAGAAAGTTGGTCAAAGCCTATAATCCCTATTCTCAATGGTTACAATTATTTAGATATGGGATGGGATCCAAATGGTGACATATGGGCTGGAGGTGGTAATGGCACATTAATAGTAAGTAAAGATCAAGGTGAAACTTGGAATTCAGATCCTCTTGCTTCTGCATTGCCTACTAACTATATAAAAATAGTTTTTCTTGATAAGGAGTCTTTAGATAATCAAAAAGGATTCATACTTGGCGAGCGTGGTTACATTCTTAAATGGAATGGCTAAATCTGTAATAACTTAAGAAAATAATAAAAAAAATCTTAATTTTGGATGAATTTAACAACTGTCTGTAACCAAGCTGTTAATTTCTTCGCGAACTTATGATTTTACACTGTAAGATCATATGGTAAACATTTGTGATTATGGCCGCAGGTTCAACGGGTGAACGCCCATTCTTTGAAATAATCACCAGTATTAGATACTGGATTATTCATGCAGTAACATTACCAGCTATCTTTATAGCAGGCTTCTTATTTGTATATACAGGCTTAGCTTACGATGCTTTTGGAACTCCTCGTCCAGATAGTTATTTCCAATCATCTGAATCTAAAGCACCTGTCGTAACACAAAGATATGAAGCTAAATCTCAACTAGATTTAAGAACAAAATAAAAATGACTAATTCTCAAGCTCCAATGCAGGCTGCTGAAGTCCGCGTTTATCCCATATTTACTGTCCGTTGGCTAGCAGTTCACGCTCTAGCTATCCCATCAGTATTCTTTTTGGGTTCGATTGCTGCTATGCAATTTGTAGCCCGATAAATTTAACTATCATGCAAGTAAACGAAAATCCTAACAAAGTTCCAGTAGAACTTAATCGTACAAGCCTTTATTTAGGCTTATTATCAGTTTTTGTATTGGGAATTTTATTTTCCAGTTACTTTTTCAATTAAATTAAAATCATGAGTAAATTAAAAGGACCTGATGGAAGAATTCCAGATAGACTTCCCGACGGCAGACCAGCAGTTGCATGGGAAAGAAGATGGACTGAAGGAACTCTTCCTCTATGGCTTGTTGCTACAGCAGGTGGCATTGCAGTCATCTTCGTTTTAGGTATATTCTTCTATGGTTCATACCAAGGGGTTGGAGCAGGAGGCTAATAAACCCTTACCTTTGACCTGATAATCACTTATATCAAATAAGCCTAATAAGAATCAGTAAATATCCTTAGTTTTTCTTTTGTGGAGCTTGGGATATTTTCTTTTTGGGTTATCAATCCATCTTTTAATGAAAAATGAGACTTACTTTTAGGTCTTTCTTTTTCAATTAATTTAGCTACTTCAAATATTATTTTATTGGCCACTTCAGTATTTGATCTAAGATTATCCAAAACCATCTCTACAGAAACTTCTTGATGAGTTTGATGCCAGCAATCATAATCAGTAACCATAGATAAGGAGGAGTAAGCTATTTCAGCTTCTTTAGCTAATCTTGCTTCTGTGTGATTCGTCATTCCAATTATTGAACATCCCCAACTCCTATATAAATTAGATTCTGCTCTAGTTGAGAAAGCAGGACCTTCCATTGCTAGATAGGTACCCCCTCTATGCAATTGTCTACCGCCAGGAATATTTTTTTCTCCGATTTCACTTAATATACGTGATAAATTTGTGCAGAAGGGATCCCCCATGGTTACGTGAGCAACAGCTCCCTCATTAAAAAAGGTTGCAGGTCTATTTTTTGTCCGGTCTATAAATTGATCTGGAACCACTATATCAAGTGGCCTTATCTGTTCTTGTAATGAACCCACTGCTGATGGAGCAATAATCCATCTTACTCCTATTGATCTTAGAGCCCAAATATTAGCCTTGTAAGGGATTTCAGAAGGATTTAAACTATGTGTTCTGCCATGTCTAGGAATGAATGCTATCTCTAGGTTTCCAAGATTATATACTTTTATTGAATCAGAAGGTTTACCATAGGGAGTATTGATTTCTAGTTCTCTTAAGTAATCTATTTGATCCATTGAATAAAATCCACTTCCACCAATCACTCCTAATCTTGATTTTTCAATTGGTAATAAATGTTCTTTATTCATAGTGATGTAAATGACTTTTAATCATCTGGTACTAATTGGAGGAGGACACTCAAATGTTTCTTTATTGAAGAAATGGTTAATGTTTCCGAAATTAATGCCAGAAATTCCTGTTTCAATTATATCTAGAGATTCTCATTTGGTTTATTCGGCTATATTCCCATCGGTGATTTCAAAATCAATCACTTTAGAAGAGAGTTTAATTGATATAAAATCTTTAGCAAAAAATGCAAAAGTATCTTTTATAGAAGAAGAAGTAAAGGATATTGATTTCAATTTAAAGAAAATTGTTTTAAGTAATAGACCTTCAGTTAATTATTCGAAGTTGGTGCTTAATTATGGAAGTCAAACAATAATTCCAAAAGAATTTGAATCACTAGTTAAAAATCGAAATGCTTTTTCAATTAAACCTTTTTTAAGTGCTTATGACTCAATACTAAAAGAGGACACTTTTGATTCAGTTAATGAACTTCCATTTGTAATTGTTGGGAGTGGCCTTGCTGCAATTGAAGTATCTTATGCTTTGAGAAAAAGATGGGGAGATAGACCTTTAAAACTATTATGTGATTCAAGAAAAATTAATAATAAAATTCTAAAAAGTTTACGGAATTCCAATATTGATTTAGTTGAAAAACTTAATTTTGATTATGGCAAGATTCTTTTATGTACTGGAAATACATCTCCGTTATGGGCACAAAAAAAATTATTAGATTCGGACTCTTATGGCAGAATAATTACAAATCAGAATTTACAGATAAAAAGTTTCTCTGGAATCTTCGCTGTAGGTGATTGCGCAGTTGTAGGTTCTGCAAAAAGACCAGCATCGGGAGTTTTTGCAGTAAAAGTTGTAAATACATTAGTACAAAATCTAAAAAAAGATATAGAAGGGAGATCATTAAAAAAGTGGTTTCCTCAAAAGATCGGATTGCAAATAGTAAATATATTTACAAGCCATCATCCAAAGGCTTTTGCTATTTATCGCAATTTTGTTTTCGGCCCCTCTTTTATTTTTTGGATTTTGAAGCATAAAATTGATCTCAACTTTATTAAAAAGTTCAGATCAAAAAGGCTAATTATGAAAAGTAGTGAAAAAAATATTTCGTTGAATGATTGCAGAGGATGTGCAGCTAAAATTCCTCAGTTTGTTTTGAATACATCATTAATAAATTCTAATTTAAATACTTTTGCCTCATCACCTGAAGATTCAGTTGAGATATATCAAAATGGTCAAGATATTATCTTGCAAAGTGTAGATGGATTTCCTGCTTTGGTAAGTGATCCTTGGCTTAATGCAAAAATTACTACTTTGCATGCTTGCTCAGATTTGTGGGCATGCGGAGCAAAACTTTCATCCGCGCAGGCTTTAATTTCATTACCAAAAGTTGAAAGGGAATTTCAGAGTTACCTCTTTTCTCAATCACTTCAAGGTATTAAATCAACGGTTGAGGATCATGGAGGTGAATTACTTGGAGGCCATACTTTCGAGGCAAGAAGTTTAGTAAATAAACCTTATTCATTAGGAATAGATATTTCTTTAACAGTTCAAGGTATTTTAAAAAATGGAGCAAAACCATGGCTTAAATCTGGAATGAATATTGGAGATATTCTCATGATGTCTAGACCTCTTGGCGTTGGGATTTGCTTTGCTGGTCAAATGCAAAATATTAATATGCTAGGAAGTTCTTCTGAAGTAATTAATAATTTAGTAACTAGTCAGCAATATTTGCTTGATGAAATTTATCTTTTTCAAAATCAATTTAAAGAATCATTAGTCAATGCTGCGACTGACATTACTGGATATGGATTTATTGGACATCTTAAAGAAATGGTTGAATCATCTAATTTATATAGGCAAAGCAATAATCTTGAGTCACTAAAAGTTTTATTAGATTTATTTGCATTTAAAGCTTATCCTGGAGTATTTGATCTAATAAGAAAAGATGTTAAAAGTACTTTCTTTGAATCAAATAAAGAAATTTTTGACAAAATTTATAAAGTAAATAAGCAAAAAAGAATAATTAATTTTTTAAACGAAAATTCATTAGATCAAGAGATTTTTAACGAAAGAACATCATTACTATTAGATCCTCAAACATGTGGACCCTTGTTGATTAGTTGCAATCGTAAATTTGAAAATGTTTTAAAGGATAAATGGTACAAGGTTGGAGAGGTTGTAAAAATGTAATTAATTTTTATTTAATTTGTCAATTTCCAAATATCTTAATCTTTTGATTTCCTTTCCCATCTCCTTCCCTGGATCCCATCCTTCTTTTTTTAATGTTTCTCCATCTTTTTTTGATTTTATGAATTTGTAAATAAATAACCACTTAAACAATTTACGCCAGTATGGTCCTCCATCACAAATTAATAATTTGACTGTCTCATCATTAAGGTTTCTGTCCTCAATAAATTGTGTCCAACTTGACGGAGAAAAATGATTGAAATTTTTTTGGTTTGTATTAAATATCTTTTTGATATTTATATAATCTTCTAATATTTTTATCTCACTATTATTTACCAAAAATCTTTGACATGCTTTTTCTAAATCTTCTGAATCTTTTAATAAGTAAAGCATATGATTTCCCTTTAACTTCTTAATCCAATTTAGTCCTCTTAAAAATCTTTTATCCACTTTAATATTTTCATTTAAGATTGAGATAATTTCCCATTTATGAATTATCGAAATCACATTAGTTAAATTATCGTGTTTGCATATTTCAGCTAGTTCCATCCTTATTCGTATGCCTAGTGCAGGAGGGTAAATCATTCTCTGATGAGTTTCTGAACTTTTCCATGGCCATTGTCTAACTGTTTCTTGAGATTGTTTGAGGGAATTCTTTGAAATTTTGAAATCTAACCTTGAAGCATATTTTGCACATCTAATTAATCTACTTGGATCATCTGAAATGCTATTAATGTGAAGTAAGTTCAATCTTTTACTTTTTATATCAGAAATTCCTCCATAAAGATCATAGATTTTCCTTGTCGAGACCTCGAAGGCTATTGAATTTATAGTGAAATCTCTCCTCTTAAGATCCTCCTCAATAGTACTTTTATTTACTGTGGGATTTAAGCCTGGAGCAGAATAAATTTCTTTTCTTGCAGAAGCAATATCAATTTTATAGTCATCAATATTTATTTCTACAGTGTTGTATAAATTAAATTCCTTGATTAAACATAAATCTACATTTACAATATTTTTTTTTATAAATTTTGCAAGAGAAATAGAGGATCCTTCAATCACAAGATCAATATCTACAGGTTTAGAAAACGATTTTTTATGGAATTTACTAATTAATAAATCTCTTAAATAACCGCCAACAAAAGCTACTTTAGTATTGTTATTAGATTCTATGTATTTAGTAATTAGGTTATATAGATTAAATGGAGTTTTGATTAATTCCCCTTGGATGTAATCAGAGATATCGTTCATGAGTTTTAACTTACATAACGAATTGGAGCTAATCTGGGGTCTAGAATTTTACTTCCTTTATCACCAAATTTTACTGCTAAAGATATTTTTTCCCCACTCCCAAAAATATGTATGATTTCACCTTTCCCAAACTTTGAGTGAATTAGCATATCTCCAACTATCCAGCTTTTCCCTTTACTGGGACCTGAATATAATTTCCTTACTGCATTTATTGGTTTGTTAACAAATTCATTTGGATTGTTTCGATCAACTCTAGTTAAACGATCAAGATGCCAATCTCTTCTAATTGAAGCACCACCAGTTTGTGGTAATTCGCCATCAATTAAATCTTCAGGTATTTCCGAAAGAAATATTGAAGGAATTGTTGCTTCACGCATGCCACCCCATAATCTTCTTTCTCTGGCATGACTTAAGAAAACTCTTTCTTTAGCTCTAGTAATACCTACATAGCATAATCTTCTTTCCTCTTCAAGAAGTGAGGGAGTATCTATTGATCTATGGCTAGGGAAGAGACCTTGTTCTAGCCCAGTGATAAAAACATTTTGAAATTCTAAACCTTTACTATTATGCAGAGTCATGAGAGTTACAGAGTTAGGATTATTTTTCTTAGTATCATTATCAGTTGTTAAGGCTGCTGTAGAAAGAAATCCCTCTACATCTCCACTTTCTGTTTCTTCTTCATATTGAGTAGCTGCATTAATTAGTTCTTGTAAATTATTTCTTCTATCTTCAGATTCTTCAGTCCCGCTAGAGAGCAAGTCACTTAAATAACCACTTTTTTCTAATATAAGTTGTAGTAGTTGAGCAGGACCTGAATTTTCTAGGTAACACAGTAGATCATTCATAATTTCAGTAAATTTATTAATTCCTTTAGATGATCTGCCTATTGTTTCTTCAAGACTTTGTTTATCATTAAGAACCTCCCATAATGGGATATTTAACCTATTAGATAGTTCATTAAGTTTTTGAATAGTAGTCTTACCAATCCCTCTTCTAGGAACATTTATGATTCGTAAAAGACTAACGTTATCTGAAGAATTAACCAGAACTTTTAAATATGCTATTGCATCTTTAATTTCTCTTCTATCATAAAAACGCAATCCTCCAAAAATTGTATAAGGGATGCGCCACCTTACAAGAGATTCTTCTAGTACTCTCGACTGAGCTCTGGTTCGATATAAAATTGCAAAATTTTTCCAAATTGGGTTTTGATTATAGTTATTGAGTGATTTTATTTTATTGGTAATTGCTTCTGCCTCGGAAATTTCATCATCACAGCTGAGCAACGTTAAAAGTTCTCCTTTTTCTTTAGTAGCCTTTAAAACCTTGTCAATTCTTTCAGAGTTGTTTTCGATTAGTGAGTTTGCAGCATCAAGGATATTGGAAGATGACCTATAATTATCTTCTAATTTAACTAAAGATGATTTTGTATCATCGTTGATTGAAGTTTTAAAATCTTCTTGAAAACCAATCAAAATTCTGAAGTCAGCTGCTCTGAAACTATAAATACTTTGATCAGCATCCCCAACTACAAAAATCGACCTATCTTGCCAATTGAAGAATTTTTTTGGTTCAGTATTTCCAGCCGTAATTAATTTTATAAGTTCATATTGTGTTCTATTCGTATCTTGATATTCGTCAACTAGAATATGTTTAAATCTTTTGTGCCAGTAATCTCTGACAATATCATTTTGTCTCAATAAGAAAACAGGCAAAAGTAGAAGATCATCAAAGTCTAAAGAATTATTTTTTGACAGCGAAATCCTATATCTCTTATAGGCTTCTGCAACTATTTTATCAAAATTATTATCTGCTTTTTCTAAAAGATCACTGGAAGTTAAGCATTGGTTTTTAGCATTACTTATTAATCTTTTAATCTTTTTGGGATCATATCTTTTTGGGTCAAGATTCATATCTTGACTGATAATTTCTTTTACTAATGTTTGAGAATCTGTTTCATCATAAATTGAAAATTGTCTAGACCATTTTAGGCCTTCTGGATCAGTATATTTTTCAATATCGTATCTCAGAAGTCTTGAAAATAAGGAATGGAAAGTACCGATCCAAAGGTTCTGAAGCCTCTCTTGGTGAACGTTTGTTCTTAATTGATTTTGATCAATTTCTTTGAGAGTTGTCCAAGGCTGACCAAATTGATTAAAAGCTAATTCTTGGGCTAGAAGGACCTCTAATCTTGCTTTCATTTCTTTAGCAGCTTTGTTAGTGAAAGTGACTGCGAGAATGTTATAGGGATCTATAGAGTTATTTTCAATAAGATTTGCAATTCTGTGTGTAAGAGCTTTAGTTTTCCCGCTACCTGCACCCGCTACAACTAATAGTGGTCCATTAACATGTTTTACTGCTTGAAGTTGTTGATTGTTTAGGGACTTAAAAAGGAAATTGTTGGTTTGAGGCACTTTTGGAAGGGTTTTTCAAAAATCAGACTTTACTATGAGATTCAGATTCCGTTTCTAGATCTTCTAACGCTTTTTTTAAATTAATAAGTTCATTATTGTTATTAATTATTTCTTCAAATTTATTTTGAGGCATCTTTAATTTCATACTTCTATCTAGAATTTCTTTTTCCAATCTCTTTTTATATGAGGAAATAAGTTTCTTTGATAATTTTAAATCCTGTTGATCCAAAACTTTATTAAAAATGTAATTTTATACTAGCGGAAAAAAATTTTTTTATTTGAATTATTTCAACTATCACTTTGGAATGAAGTTATTAATTAAGAAGCGTTGCGTTAAGTTTGAAATTGTATTGTTTTTACTAGCTTTGTATTATTCTTAAGATCGGTCTTTAAATTTTTACTTCAGGAATGTCAGTTTCAAAGAATAATCAACTATTGTTAGCCGATAAGAAATTAAATGATTTAAGCAATATAAAAGAATTTATTAATAGTGCAAACTCAAGATTAGATGCAATAAACTCAATTACTAATAATTCACACGCAATTGCAGCAGATGCTGTAACAGCAATGATTTGTGAAAATCAAGATTCACTTAATGCAAAAATATCTTTAAATACAACTAACAAGATGTCCGTTTGTTTAAGAGATGGAGAAATAATCCTAAGGATTGTTGCTTATCTTTTAATTTCTAATGACGAATCAGTTTTAGAAAAAAGTTGTTTGAAGGATCTTAAAAATACTTATCTTGCTCTTGGGGTGCCTTTAAGAAATGCAAGAAGGGTTTTTCAATTAATGCGAGATGCAACTATCTCTGATTTGAATTCAACAGTTAATAACATGAGTGGAAACAAAGGCTTTCTTCCTAAATTAATATCTGATACAGAGTGTCAATTTGAAAGGATAATTAATCTTTTAAACTAGCTAAATTCCTTATCTCTGAAGTATGTGAAGTCTGTATAACTGAGTTATTTTCCAAATTTCTAATAGTAGAAAATCTGGATCTTACATGAGTGGATAAAAAGGAAATTCTTTCTTCGGAAACTGTTGATTTATAAATAGTTTTAATGTGTAAATTATTTTGTTCATCAACAAAATAATTGGATGATGAAATAAAGGATTCTGTATAACCTTTATTTCTTAAAACAATTCCTGAATTTTCATCTTTGGGTAAAAAAATCAGAATAGTTTCATCTCCCTCACTCATATAATCATCTTCCCAATCACTAATAGCTTGCCAGTTTATAGAAATGACTATGCTCTCTAGGTTTAAACTGAATTTATAATTTTTAAAAATTTCAACGACTTTTTTATTTTTTTTGTTGATATGTTTTATATATATTTTACTAGTTGAGTTTTCAAATTCCTGAAAAGCTAAAGTGTGAGTACTTCTAATAGATTTCCACTCTCCTATACTTTTATCAATGAATTGATTAATTATTGTTAGATTCTTCGTCAAGTTTATCTTCTACGGAATGATTTTCTGCTTTTTGTATCATTCTTACCATTGAATCCACCATTAATCTCTTTGCAGAAGTTACTTTTAATCCAGAAGGAGTAGTTGATATTTGTTCTCCAGGGCGATTATATGAAGTTGGTCTAAATGGAGTCATCTAATAACTTTAAAAATTAATCGGTTTCTATTCTTGCATGAATCATTATTTATATAGTTATTGTTTGCGAAAATGTCATATCTTTCATCTTTGATTACAGAATTATCAACTTTTTTGTTATTTAGGCATTTTATTTTTTGCCAATCCTGAAATAGTCGCTAAAGCAAACATTCCCAATAGAGCAATCCCTAGAAATAATCCTGCTCCTTGGCTAACTCCAGCTCCTACTGCTACTAGTATAGAGTCACTGATTAGAAGACTTATTAATAATGCAGGAGTAAATATTTTCCAGCGAGTTCCTCCAATACCTATTGCGTAGCTTAGAAAATCAAAAAGGCCAGTCATTAGTAGACCTGTCATAAGAAAGAAATTTTCTTCTAGCTGGTTTTGATTAAAACTTTCAATCTTTTGCATTGCTTTCGGGCCTACTAAATTACGTACAGGAACCCGACCATAATTTCTTGCGATAAAGAAAGCAGCTTGGCAAAAAACGATATCAGAAAAGATTATTGTCATGTAACCTTTTTGAAATCCTAGCAATGAACCAGCTAGCAGAGAATAAGCTGAACTTGGAAGGGCAGGTAAAATAATACTTACCCCTCTGAGTATGAATA
>QCDJ01000022.1 GCA_003280935.1 Prochlorococcus sp. AG-355-B23 | reverse complement strand
GATATAACTGAAGGAATGTCTTTTGATAGAGGTTATAGTTCTCCATATTTCGTAACAGACCAAGAAAGACAAGTTTGTGAACTTGAAAACCCTAAAATATTAATAACTGATCAAAAAATCTCAACTTTAGTTGATCTAGTTCCAATACTTGAAGAAATTCAAAAGGCAGGCTCACCTTTTCTAATTCTTGCTGAAGATATTGAAGGAGAGGCTTTAACCACGCTGGTTTTGAATAAGAATAGTGGGGTTTTAAATGTAGCTTCCGTGAGAGCTCCGTTATTTGGGGAGAGAAGAAAAGCTGCCCTTGAAGATATTGCAATTCTTACAGGGGCTAAGTTAATTAGCGAAGATAAATCGATGACACTTGATAAAGTATCGATTAATGATTTAGGCAAAGCAAAAAAAATAACTATCACAAAGGATAAAACTACAATTGTTGCCTTCGAAGATACTAAAGATTTAGTTAAAGAGCGAGTAGAGAAATTAAAGAGGGAAGTTAATATAACTGAATCTGAATATGATCAGGATAAAATCAATGAAAGGATAGCCAAACTAGCCGGAGGAGTAGCTGTTATCAAAGTAGGAGCTGCTACAGAAACAGAGATGAAGTATAAAAAGTTGAGAATCGAAGATTCCCTTAATGCTACGAAAGCTGCTATTGAAGAGGGTGTTGTTTCTGGAGGAGGACAAACTTTAATTGAAATATCAAATGACCTTTTAAATTTAAGTGAAACATCTTCAGATGATTTAAGAACAGGGATAAATATAGTCAAAGAAGCCCTTTTGGAACCCACCAAACAAATAGCAAAAAATGCTGGTTTTAATGGAGATGTAGTTGTCGCTGAAATTAAAAGACTTAAGAAAGGCTTTAATGCTAATTCAGGAAAATATGAGGATTTAAAAGATTCAGGAATATTAGATCCAACCAAAGTAATAAGATTAGCTCTTCAAGATTCAGTATCTATTGCAGCTATGCTCCTCACAACAGAAGTTGCGATGGCAGACATTCCAGAGCCTGAAGCCGCTGCCCCTGAAGGGCCAGGTGGAGATCCAATGGGAGGAATGGGTGGCATGGGAATGCCAGGAATGGGTGGCATGGGAATGCCGGGAATGGGTGGCATGGGAATGCCAGGTATGATGTAAAAGCTAACTAGCTTTTTTATCGTTGTTAATCCACTTTCTTAAATTTTTAATATAAGGTAGGGGTAATTTTGGGGTTTCAGTAAATTGATTTATTTTATTAGAATTTTGATTTTTGCTAGATATCTCATTGCTGCTAGATGTTTCCAAGCGATTTGATTCCCACTTTGTTTCTTCTATATTTTCAAAAGTTTTTGATAATTCAAGCTTAATTTGTTCTTGATTTTCTTCATGCACTTCATCAATTAAAGAGATCTGTTCTTGATTTTCTTCTTCAAGCTGATTTTCTTTTTGTAGTGAACTATGGATTAATAAATCATTTAATGAATCAATCCCAAATCTATGGACCCACTTAAGAACAACATTTTCTTTAAGCAAAAAATTATTTTCTAATGAGGCTTGTTTAAAAACTTCTATTAAATGATTTTTTAAAAGCATAAAATTTTTAATTTAACTTTCTATTTAACAGAGGCCTTATAATAATCAAGGAAAAAACTGTTAAAGAAAATAAAATTGAGATACAACTCTTACAAGTTAAATCACCATATGGGGCATGTAAAGCTACTAATTCTAAATCCATAGTTTGTGTATAGGCAGTCCTAATAGGTTCAATAGCAAAAGTTAATGGATTTAATGAAGCTAACCATCCCAGCCAATTTGGCATAAAAGAGATTGGAGCTAAAGCAGTACTCGCAAATAGAAGAGGTAAATTTATTACGAATATAAGAGCGATTAATTCAATATGTCCCGGCAAAACAAACGCTAAACATAAACTTATTGATGTCACAAAAAGAACTAATAAAATTAATGTTGTAAATACAATTCCTAAACCATATAAGTTTGGCCATCCATAACCCAAAATGTATGAAACAATCATTATTACAATGCTCTGAACAAAGCTCAAGATTGTTATGTAAAAAAAAGAAGATAAAACTATCGATAATCTACTGGTTAAAGGAGCCACAAGTAATCTATTAAGAAATCCAAACTCTCTATCAAACATTAAAGGAAGACCAGAGTTTAGGGCTCCGCTAAAAGCAGTAAAAACAATAAGTCCTGCTCCTAAAAAATTCCCATAAGAATCAACTCCTGGTAAAAAACCTTCAGGAGCTTTAGAGAATAGTGCCCCAAATAAAAAAAGCCAAATTATGGGTTGTAATATTCCTGCTAAAAGAGTTGATGGTCTTCTTTTTAGTTGAATAAATAATCTCTTTGTTAAGGCAAATGTTTCTTGATATAAAAAAAATAAATTATACTGTTGCAATTCCATAATTAGCAGTAATTAGTATTTATTATAGTGAGTTAACCAAAAGTTTTTTTATCGCATGGATTGCTTTGATTCTTTTTTTAGGTCTCTTTTCCCTGCCATAGAAATTTCAGCATCCAATAATGTTTTCCCAGTTGCCTGAAGATATACATCATCCAAGCTTGGCTGACTTTGGGTAAGAGAAAAAATTTCAAACTTTGAGAAGGCCAATTCCACTTTTAGCTTGGTAAGTAAATCTTTTTCCTTATCTGCTACGAAATTTATCGAGAAACCTTGAGCTTCATTTATTATAATCTGACTAATTCCATCTATTGAAGATAAAATTTGACATATACTTTTTGCTTCTTCCTGATTACTAAATTCTCTTACTTTCAAAGTTACTCTATCTCCTCCTAATTTATTTTTGAGCTCTGCAGGAGTCCCTTTTGCTATAACTCTTCCATCATCAATTATCACTAATCTGTCTGCCAATTTATCTATTTCATCAAGATAGTGACTACTTAAAATAATGGTCATTCCATTATTTCTCAAATCTTTCAAAAGTTGCCATATAATATTTCTACTTTCAATATCTAAACCAACAGTAGGTTCATCCAAAATTAATACTTGGGGCAAATGTAAAAGTCCAGCTGCCAGATCTATTCTTCTTTTCATTCCCCCTGAATAAGTTCCGCACTTACGATCAATCCAATCATTCATTTCTAATTGATCTATTAATTTCTTTATCCTTTCAAATTTTTTGTTTTTGTTGATGTGATATAAATCTGATTGAAAATCCAAAAGCTCTCGTCCAGTCAATATTTTATCAAGTGCAATGTCTTGGGCAACATAACCAATTAATTCTCTAATTTTCCTTGAATTTTTTATCAGATTAATATTATTTATAAAAACTTCTCCACTATCAGGCTCTATTAAAGTAGCGAGTATTTTTATTAGTGTTGATTTGCCAGCACCATTTGGACCTAGTATTCCGAATAATGTGCCAGCTTCAATTTCCATCGATAAATTTTTTAATGCATTGATATCTGGATAAGATTTTGAGAGTCCTTTAACTTGTATATAATTCATCAAACTTACTATTTACTTAAAAAACATTTTACATCTAATTTAATTACTAAGCAGGGATACTATAGATAAAAATATTTGCATAGATTGCTGCTCAAATTCTACGGATAGTTGGGTTCTAGAAATTAATAACAAAAGACAAATGCCAAACATATAGAGAATAGACCACCTAAAAAGAGACTTTGCTCTTGAAAGATCATCAGGAGATTTCTTTAATTCATTTATTAATTGCAAAAGTCTTCCATTAAATGGCAATAACATAATTCCGTATAAGAAACCCCCTTCAGGTAAAGCAAAGACTCCCATAATACTCATTAAAACTGTTGCCCATCCGTAACGAGAAATCGCTTTAGCAGTAAAAACAGATCCCTTAACAGAAGGGAGCATAGGAATACCAACAGATGCGTAATCATCCTTCAACAAAATTGCAAGTGCCCAAAAATGAGCTGGGGTCCATAACATTACTAAACCAAACAACCACCAACCACTAAGACCTACATGCCCTGTGGCGGCAGACGCTCCAACTAAGGGTGGTATCGCACCAGCAACTCCTCCGAAAACAATGTTTTTTGTTGTACGAGGTTTCAAAATAACTGTATATAAAATTACGTAGCTAAATAAACCAAGAAGAGTTAAACCCGCAGCCAAATAATTCACACCACTTACTAAAAGCATCGATGCTGCCAAAGTACATGATACGGCGGCTAAAAATACAGTCTCAGATGATAACTTTCCAGCTGGCAAGGCTCTTTTGCTAGTTCTTTTCATCCTTTTATCTAATTCCATTTCCCACAAGCAATTAAGAGCTCCTGCTGCTGCTGCTGCCAAAGCGCCTCCTCCTAAAGTACAAATAAGTTTCGGGGAAGACAAAGGCCATTCTTCTGTTAAAGCCATTCCTCCCAAAGTTGTGGCGAGTAAAAGTGGGATTAATCTAGGTTTTGCCACTTCAAGCCAAGGAGGCAAAGTTAATCTTTTTCTTGAAGGTACAAATTCATCCCTGATTGAAGATTGATAGTTCAATTTTTCTAAGTTACTACTTTTCATTAGTTGATACCTACCGATTGGGGATTAAGGGAGTGATTTAGACTTTTTTTGGTTAAAGGATTTCTAAAAATTAATGTTGTTAATATCGCAATAAATAAAGAGGCGTTAAGTTGATGACCGATAATAAAAATAGGTTCATTCAAATTTGTTTTAAGACTTAAAACACCCAAAGTAATTTGGGAAAACAAGAGAAAAATAAGTGTTGTGAGATATTTCCAATTTTCATTAAGCAAAATTCTCTTATAAATTGCAGTGCCAATAATCAATAAAATTGAAAAAGCTATTGGAAAAGCAAATAATTTATGAGTATTTAGAATTAGACATTGTTTATTAAAAGATAAGCAAATATGTGCTGACCAGGTTGATGAAAGCCTTACGCCAATAAAAGATTGAATAAGAGTAAGTAAAAGAGGAACAAACAATAATAATCTCCACCAAATTAATGGCTCTACTTTCTCGCCATTTTCTAAATTTTGATTAATTGAAATTGTTGTAATGAGAATTAGAAAAGCTATTAAAAGATGGCCAGTAACAGTATATGAATCAAGCAGGTTTATTACTGTTAAAGCTCCAAAGGATCCTTGGACAATAACGAGAAAAAGTAATAATGAATAAGTTTTAGGTAACCAATTTGGAATTTCATTTTTCCAAATAATTGAAAGGGTAAATTTAAAAAGAATTAATATTCCAACCAAAAAAGCATCTAGACGATGAAACCACTCTAGAAAAACTCTTATGTTCATATGATTAAAAGGCAAAAAAGATCCATAACATAATGGCCAATCTGGACAGGCAAGTCCCGCCTCCATGACTCTAGTAGCACCTCCAATTACAATTAGTGCAATAACTGCAAGTACACTATGACTTCCCAACCTTTTAAAAATTGTCAGATATTTTGATTTGTATAATTGGTTATTAATCAAATGGATAAAACCTATTATTTTGCATAATAAATTAGATTCAAAAACCAAACATTAATTAAAAATTAATATGTTTAATTTAAAAAATAATTTTCTAATTTAATCTTTTTTCCCTGACAATTAAATCTAAAAAGTTATCAATAATACTCCTTTTATTTCATAAATCTTAAGAAGTTGTGAATTTAAATGATTTTCTTTTAATAAAGGATGCAGGATTAAAAAAATTGAATATCTTGAGGATATAAATTCAAATTTTTAGAGATCAATTGTTAAATAAAAACATTTATTTAATACTAATTATTTCCCTCGTTTTTGCTATATCTTTTTGGATTGGTTTTAATGTAAATTTGCTCCCAGCGGAAGCAAGTATTAATGCACCAATTTACGATGAACTTTTTAAAATTCTTTTCATTATTGGATTAATTATTTTTATAGGAATGACAATAGCAGTTATTTATAGCTTATTTAAATTTAGGAAAAGAAATGATCAGATAGGCGATGGTATAGCTTTAGAGGGAAATTTAAGCTTAGAAATTGTATGGACAATCATACCTTCAATAATTGTTTTATTAATAGGTTTATATAGCTACAACATCTACGATCGAATGGGAGGGATGAAAGAACTAAATCATAACCACGAAATGATGAATTCTAACACCGAAAAAATATGGGCGGGAATAAGTCAAACTTCTGATAATGAAATAGCAATAAATAATTTATCAATTGAAGTTTCAGCGATGCAATTTGCATTTCTATTCAATTATCCCAAAGGCAATTTCATTACAGGAGAACTACACGTTCCTGTTGATCAAAAAGTATCAATGAAAATGGAATCCAAAGATGTCATTCATGCTTTTTGGGTCCCAGAGTTCAGAATTAAACAGGATATTATTCCTGGACAACCGACTATTCTAAATTTCACTCCAACAAAAGTAGGAAAGTATCCGATAATTTGCGCAGAATTATGTGGCCCATATCATGGAGGAATGAGAGCTTCGATAATAGTTGAAGAAGAATCTGATTACAACGAATGGTTTAACAAAAATAAAAAACCAGAGGTGAATTTATGACAATATCAATTGATCCACAAAAAACTAATAATGAAAGCCTTCAACCTAAAGGCTGGCTTAGATACTTTAGTTTTAGCCTTGATCACAAAGTAATTGGGATACAATACTTGGTCTGTGGTTTTCTTTTTTATTTAATAGGAGGGACCTTAGCGAGCGCCATAAGAATTGAACTAGCCAGTCCAATGTCTGATTTTATGCCAAGAGATGTTTATAACCAAGTTTTAACTTTACACGGAACAATAATGATATTCCTTTGGATAGTGCCTGTAGTCAACGGTGCTTTTGGAAATTATTTAATTCCATTTTATGTAGGCGCGAGAGATATGGCATTCCCAAGATTAAATGCCGTAGCTTTTTGGTTAATTCCTCCTTCAGGTTTGATGCTGGTAGCAAGCTACTTTGTTGAGGGTGCTGCTCAGGCTGGATGGACGGCTTATCCACCATTGAGCATAACTACTCCTCAATCGGGACAAATTATTTGGATCCTGAGCGTTCTATTACTTGGAGGCAGTTCTATATTTGGTGGAATAAACTTTATTGCAACCATTATCAAATTAAGAAGGCCAGGATTAAAACTTATGCAATTGCCAATGTATTGTTGGGCAATGCTTGGAACAAGTCTATTAGTTGTTTTATCAACTCCTGTTTTAGCAGGTACTTTAATTTTACTTAGCTTCGATATCATCGCTAATACAGGTTTTTTCAATCCTGTTTTAGGTGGCAATGTTGTGGTTTATCAGCATTTATTTTGGTTTTATTCTCATCCAGCTGTGTACATTATGGTGCTTCCTGCCTTTGGTTTAGTTAGTGAAATACTTCCCGTACATTCTAGAAAACCACTTTTTGGATATACAACAATGGTTTTTTCTATAATGGGTATAGTAGTTCTAGGTTTAGTTGTTTGGGCGCATCACATGTTTACGAGTGGAACGCCCCCTTGGATGAGATTGTTCTTTACTATTGCCACAGCATTTATTGCTGTTCCAACAGGTATAAAATTTTTCAATTGGGTTGCAACATTATGGGGAGGTAAAATTTCCATTAATAGTGCAATGTTATTCTCTTGCGGATTTATTATAAATTTTGTTTTTGGAGGAATTACAGGGGTTGCTTTAGCACAAGTACCTTTCGATATACACGTACATGATACCTATTTCGTTGTAGCCCATTTTCATTACATAGTTTATGGAGGGACTGTTTTTATTATTTTCTCATCAATTTATCATTGGTTCCCCAAAGTAACTGGAAAAATGCTCAATGAAAAATTAGGAATTTTACATTTTATCATTACCTTTATAGGATTTAACTTGTGCTTTGCGCCCCAGCATTGGCTGGGTTTAAATGGAATGCCAAGAAGAGTTGCAGAATATGATCCTCAATTTCAGCTCGTTAATCAAATCAGTAGCCTTGGGGCTCTTTTGATGGCAATAAGTACAATTCCTTTTTTAATTAATGTATTCCTTAGTTTGAGAAATGGAAAAGATGCTGGAAATAACCCTTGGAATGCTCTTACACCTGAATGGTTAACATCCTCTCCACCTCCAGTTGAAAATTGGGAAGGAGAAGCTCCATTAGTTGAAGAACCTTATGGTTATGGTAAAGCAATTTCTGAACAAAAATAAGAACCTATGACAACACTAGATAGCTCAAAAGAAATTCAAAAAAATAATTCTGAAGTTAATGAAACACATGAAGACTTCAGAATGTTTGGTCTTATAACTTTCCTAATTGCGGACGGAATGACTTTTGCTGGATTCTTTGCTGCTTATTTAACTTATAAAGCGGTAAATCCATTACCTGATGGTGCTATTTATGAATTAGAGCTACCAATACCTACACTCAATACAATTTTGTTACTTGTCAGTAGTGCAACTTTCCATAAAGCAGGCAAGGCACTATTAAAAGATAAAAACTCTGAATCCCAAAAATGGTTATTTTTTACTGCTTTTCTTGGAATTATTTTTTTAATATGTCAATTATTTGAATATTTTCATTTACCTTTTGGATTAACCGATAATTTATTTGCAAGTACTTTTTATGCTCTTACTGGTTTTCATGGATTACATGTCACTTTAGGCACTTTAATGATTTTAATTATTGCTTGGCAATCGAGAATCAAGGGCGGAAGATTAACTAGTCAAAATATGTTTCCTTTGGAAGCTGTTGAATTGTACTGGCATTTTGTAGATGGAATATGGGTTATTTTATTTATTATTTTGTATCTTTTATAAAAAACTAAATTTAAAAAATTAAATATATTTTTTATTAATTTATATTGCCACAGTTCTCCTTTTTAGTAAGAATATATAATTAGAAATTTGTCAGATAATGCTAGAAGGAAAAGAACTTCTTGAAAAATCAAAGTTATTAAGTAAAAAATCTGAAGATGAGATAGCAAGAGCTTGTGGGTACGTAGGTCCTAGTGGAAGAATCTTAAGAAAAAGTTTTTATAAGGCGCTTATTGAAGCTAAGGGTTACAAAATAGGAAATGGTCGTCAGGGGAAAAATGGTAATAGAGCTACAAGAGGCAGACAGACAGAATTCAAAACTAAAGTTCATGGCAATGGGAACCTTTTAATTGGTCATGCCTACACCAAAAAATTAGGTCTAGAACCTGGTCAGGAGTTTAAAATCGATCTTAAAAAAGAATCAAAAACAATTTATCTGATTCCATTAAATTAAAAAATATATTTTACCAACCGTTTTCTTTAAGCCACTCGGAGGAAATATTATTTGAAGATAAATCTTGATTACTATTTTTATTAAATAAAAGTAATTTCTCTACATATTTAATTAGTGCATCTGCCTCAAGGTTTACGCTGTCACCGATATTTAATTTATTCAGATTTGTTTTATGCCAAGTGTGAGGAATTATCGCAATAGTAAATATTGCGCCTTCCTGCTCATATTTTGCAATCGTAAGACTTATACCATTTACACAAATACTACCTTTATTAACTACATATTTTGAAAAATTATTATTGTTCCACTTTATTGATAAGAGCCAAGATTTCTCTAATTTTTCTATATTCTCAACTATTCCAAGGCCATCAACATGTCCGCTGACTATATGCCCTCCTAGACGGTCAGACACCCTGAGAGCGGGCTCCAAATTAACAATCTGATTAAGGTTCGACTTTACTCCTAAAGTTGTTTTTTTTAATGTCTCCTCACTAACATCAACAGTAAATTTATTTTGAAAAATCTCTTTAACTGTCAAACAAATTCCATCAACAGCTATGCTGTCACCAATTGCCATATCAAATAAGTTATCTAGAATTTCAATTTCTAAAATATTTTTTTCTTGTCTTAGTTTTCCAACTGATTGAATTATTCCTGTAAACATAGTTTAAAAAAATATTTTTACAAAATTTTGTATTTACTTTAATTTACTTTAAATCATTTTCAACTATAAATAAATTAAAGAGTAAATAAAAAGAAATTGATCATATCTAGATGATTATTAATTCACAAAAAAGATCATTTGGTAGAGGGGCGAAAGTGAGCTTATTCACTTTGGGGACAATGCGAGCAACTGAAAGTCTCGAAAAAATGTATAGCATAATAAAAAATGCATATTATGTAGGAATTAACCACATAGAAACAGCACCCTCTTATGGTGATGCTGAATCACTTATTGGAAATTCAATAAAAAAATTAGCAATAGAAGAGAATATAAAAGAAAAAAATTGGGTGATTACTTCCAAAGTTTTACCAAAGGGTGATTTTGACTTTTTAAAAAATAATTTTAAAAAGTCTCTTAAAAATTTAAATCGCGAGAAAATTAATAATCTTGCAATTCACGGACTCAACTTAAAACAACATCTAGATTGGGTTCTTTCTGGAGAGGGTAAGAAATTCATTTCTTGGATACTTGAGAAGGAACTAGTTGATCAAGTCGGTTTTAGTTCTCACGGAAGTTATTCACTAATTCAAGATGCAATTAACTGTGAAGTTTTTACTTTTTGTAGTCTTCATTTACATTATTTAGATCAATCTAAGATTGCTTTAGCAGAGGAAGCTATAAAAAAAGGTATGGGAGTTTTAGCAATATCACCTGCAGATAAAGGCGGTAGATTGTATTCTCCAAGTGATATTTTGATAGAGGCCTCTAAGCCTTTTCATCCATTAGAATTAGCGTATCGATTTCTTCTCGCAAAAGGCATTACAACTTTATCCTTGGGGGCGACAAACAAAAAAGATTTTGAATTTGCGCATAAACTTAGAAACTCATTTGAGAAGCTTACAAAAATTGAAAAAAGCGCCCTTAATAAAATTGAGGAAGTTTCTAATGAAAGATTAAACTCAACCAAATGTGAACAATGTAGATTTTGTCTTCCATGTCCAAATGAAGTGCCTATTCCAGAAATACTTCGTTTAAGAAATATATCTATTGGTTATGGCCAATTAGAATTTTCAAAAGAAAGATACAATTTAATAGGAAAAGCTGGCCACTGGTGGGAAGAAAAAAATTCCTCATTTTGTCAAGAATGTAATAAATGTGTTCCTAAATGTCCTAGTAAATTAGATATACCAAATTTATTAAAGGAAACTCATAACTTATTAATTGAAAATCCTACAAAAAGATTATGGGGATAAGGACTCATTCCAGATATTTTTAAGATTAATTTTTTGTTTATTTGTTAAGACAGGGAAAGACCAACTATTTTCCCAACATTTCTCAGAAGGTCCTGAGATGGGGAGCATTTCAGTCTTATATTTACTTTGCAAATAATCACTATTGAAGGGAAGATACCAACCCTGGCTTACTAATTTATCTACTATTGATTTATTTTCTAAAGATTTAATCCATCTCATTAATATTGCATTATTTAGATTTGATCGACTAAGTATAAAATGCCACATCAAAGGTACGCCTTGGCTAGGGAAAACTAAAGAAAGCCTTGGATCTATTTTTAAATATTTTGAACAAAGACTATAAGGAACTATAGCGACAATAGCATCAGAATTAATCAACCAATTGAGCATATTTTTATCATCAAATAACATAGCTTGGCTTTTGAGTTTTTTTAAAGAATTAGATGAATTAATTTTTTGAGCAATTGACAATATTATTCTGGGACTTTGAGGAAAAATAATTTTCCCAGTTAATTTTTCAGAAAGAAGAAAATCCCAAGATGTTCTTGCTGAAGTTATTAATTCTTTATTATTTTTAATGATGATTGTATAGGGTACTACACCAATAGGAAATAATTTACTCCTCTGATTTTGATTAAAGCTTCCCAAAAAATCTATCGATCTCTTATCCAAATTTTCGAACAGTGCATATTCATTTATTTTTTCAAATTCTGAAAAATCTATACTAGAAATCCATCCATCATTTATTAAAGTGAAGTCAGAATTCAAAATTGTGTTTCTATTTTTTTGTAGCTGAATATTTTCAAAATTAATTTTTTCCTGCTTCCAATCTTTTGGAATCGTATCTTTAAAAGATTCTGGATAAAAAGAATTTTGTAATGCAATTTTTACTTTATTAGGTAGATTACTGCAAGAGTTTAAGAAAAATAAAAGCGAAAGCTTACCACAATTTAAAAATTCTCTTCTGGTTGCAAATTTTGAAAACATTCAGCAATCCTTCTCTAAAGAAATTTGACCTAGGCCCTTCATCATTTCCAGATTTTGTTGACACAATGAAACTATTTCTTCATTTTTAAATCCATCTAAGAAAGCAAGCAATGATATTCCACCAGCACCTACACCTTCTTTTACATGACCTAATTCATAATCCTTCAATTCTTTGTATTTTGAAGATTTAAAATTTAAAGGACTGGCTAAACCTAATAATTTGACATCATATTTTTCATTAATTAGATTTACTAAATCACTTAGAGAATTATCTTTCACAAGCCACCCAGTTGTCGCAATAAAAACATCTTCAATAAATTCATCTTTATTTTTTTCACCTAAAAATTCTAATACAAGCAAAATGACTGCTAACATCTGACTTCCTCCAGACAATATTACAGGTTGTTTTGCTAACCTGGCACCAATTAATAGACCCATTGAAAAAGCTTGGAAAGGATCACCTACTGCCGCTACAACATCAAAAGAGTCAGCATCAGCCTTGAAATTCGCATTTAAAAGTCCTCTTTTAATTACCTGTCTTCTTAGTTCTCTTGGAGCTTTAAATAAACTACTCCCTACTAAATTAGATACCTGCAAACCAAAAGCTTCCATTACTGCCTGAGCAGTTGTGGTGCCCCCCGGTACAGATTCAGAAATTAAAACTGATTGTTTTAATGATTTTCCTATCGCAAGACCTTTCTCATAGAGATTTAAAACTCTCTCTTTAGTCATCGATTTGCCAGTAGTAAGACAATTTGATGGGCCCAAATTTCTATCTTCTACAACCAAATGATTAAAATAAGGCTTTGCTCCTATTCCCAGAGGAACAATAACTGGATAAGTATTTATCAGCTTTGAACAAACATGACTGATTAGGGCCGGAGTTACTCCTGCATTGAGAAGAGGCAATTTATATTTATGATCTTTTGAAGCACCCTCAAGTAAAAATTCAGCATCTGCGAGAGCCGTTGTTCTCCTCGATTTTGGATTAATACCTGCTGCGGAAATTCCTGGAATTTGTGATGTGTTAGTGCCAGCAATTATAAGAAATATTTTTAAATTTTTAATATTCTTTTTCAGTATTTCTATCTTATTGAGTTGTCTTTTTTTATTGGATTCATTTCCAAAAAAATTTATCCCTAATTCTGTACTGTACATTCTTACTTTTTTAATTATTAAAATCAACTAAGCTATTTAACAATCTTGGAGGATTTGGGATGGTTAATTTAAATCTAGGAAATAGAGAATAGGCAACTACATGTACAGTTAAAACATAAACTATTTCTTGAAAAATTATTAATAAAATTGCACCTAGTTGTATACTCAAAATTGAGGGATATAAAGGTAAATTAAATAATCCAATTAACTTTTCTATTAGACCATAACTCGCTCTAGTAATTAACACCCAAAGATTATCTCCAACCAAAGTAGATAATGCTATCACTCTTATTAAAAAGCCAAGGGTTCCAATAACAACTCCCCCAGTTAAACTAAGTTTCCAACTCTTTTCTTTAAACCAACACCAACCTAGCCAAAAAGCCAAAATCCCATAAGGAAATAAAAATAAAGTTCCTCTAACAGGACCCATAATTATGAATAAAAGTAGAAATTGTATTAAAAGTCCTTCCAATGCAATTTTACTTCCCCTTCTCAAGTGCAACAAGATCATTGGGAGGGGTAAAATCAACCTTAATAAAGCTCCCCCAATTGGCAGATAATATAATGCAACCCATAATAAAGACGAAAGAGATGCTAAATAAGAGGTCTCGACAATATTTAATGCTTCAGTTTTTGATGTTATTTTCATTTTTTGTTGAATATTTTTAATTAATTTTTATTCATACTTTTATTTTTTGAATCTAAGATACGTTCAATCTTTTCTATTTCAAAATTTACCTCAGAATTACTCAATATGGAACTCAACTCTTCAGTGGGATCTTTTGGATCTACATCTTTTAAAATGAATATTATTTTGTAAGATT
>QCDJ01000021.1 GCA_003280935.1 Prochlorococcus sp. AG-355-B23 | reverse complement strand
AGTAGAAAATATCAATGTATTTTTAAACGAAAGACATCTAACAAATTTGTCTGCTTGCTTATCTAATTTAAATGATACTGATGAAATAATTGAAAATAAATTGCCATTTGATTTGTTATCAATTGAACTGAGAGATGGAATTCAAAACTTATCTAAAATAACTGGTCAAGAATTAACAGAGGAACTTCTAGATAATATTTTTTCTAAGTTTTGTATTGGAAAATAAATTTGAGTTAAATTACATAGTGATATATAGTTGATTCTTTAACTTCAGTTTAATTTTTATTAATTAATTATTTCTTAGTTTAGTGGATTTAAATACTCCAATAATAAGTAAAATCATTGATAATTGGATCGATGAAGATATAGGTAGGGGAGATCTTACAAGTTCCTCTATTACAGAAGAGAATGGTAATGCATATTGGATTGCAAAAGAAGAGGGTATATTCTGCGGGGTTGAAATTATAAAAGAAATTTTTAGAAAAATTGATTTAAAAATCAGTCCAAAATTTAATATTTCTGATGGAGATAAATTTGTTAAAGATCAAAAACTCTTAGAAATATATGGGCCTTCAAAAAGTTTACTCGCTAGTGAAAGGATCAGCTTAAATATAGCAATGCATTTATCTGGAATATCAACATATACAAAGAATCTTACAGATAAATTAGAAGGCACAAATATAAAATTAGCAGATACTAGAAAAACGACCCCTGGCTTAAGAATATTTGAAAAATATGCATTCAAATGCGGAGGTGGGGTGAATCATAGAATGGGATTATACGATGCTGCTATGATCAAAGAAAATCATATTGCATGGACAGATAATCTTAAGAATGCAGTACAAAATATTCGCCTAAATTCGCCTTTTACAACTCATATCATAATTGAAGCTGAAAATATCGACCAGGCAAAAGAAGCAGTATTAGCAGGAGCGGATAGTGTCTTATTAGATGAACTTAGTCCTGAAATAATCAAAAAAAACGTTCAAGAATTAAGAGAGTTATCAATTAATAGTCTACAAAAAGAAGTCAATAAAAATTTGATAATAGAAGTTTCTGGAATAAACCCTCAAGAAATTAGTAAATATCTAATAAAAGGTATTGATTTGATTTCAACAAGTTCTTCAATCACCAAAAGTAATTGGATTGATTTGAGTATGCGTTATATTAATTAATCATATAGATAAATAATTGAATAATTAATGCTAATCATTTTTAAAGAATTAACAAAACAATTTGAAAAATCTCTTTTAGATAGTCTTGAAAAAAATGATAAAAAAGGAGAATTCGCAATTCTTAGCAAGAATTTAATTACACAGTCATCAAAAGAGGAATTTGGTGATTATCAATGTAATGTTTGTTTAAGTTTATCTAAAATATATAAAAAGAACCCAAGAGATATTTCTAATGATTTTATTGACCTTTTAAATAAAAATAAAAGCATAGCAAAATTATGTAAGAGTCTAGAAATAGCTGGACCTGGATTTATAAATATAAAATTAAAAGATGAGGTTCTAATAAATGAAATTAAGTCAAATATTCAATGCAATAGGGCTGGCATACCTCTAATTAGAAAAGATTTAGATAGTGGTTTTTCCAATAAAGTTATTGTCGATTTTTCTAGCCCTAATATTGCTAAAGAAATGCATGTAGGGCATTTAAGATCAACAATAATAGGTGACTCAATATCTAGAATTTTCGAGTTAAGAGGTTATGAAGTATTAAGACTCAATCATGTTGGTGATTGGGGAACACAATTTGGCATGCTTATTACTCAGCTCAAAGATTTATATTCAAATGATCTAGAAGAAATAGGAAAGATCAAGATAAGTGATTTAGTTGAATTTTATAAAGAATCAAAAAAAAGATTTGATAACGAATCTGAATTCCAAAAAAGATCTAGAGAGGAAGTAGTTAAGTTACAAAGTGGAGATATTAAATCGATTAAAGCTTGGAAATTATTATGTGATCAATCAAGGAAAGAATTTGATGAAATCTATAAAAATTTAAAAATAAAGATAGAAGAAAGAGGTGAATCTTTTTATAATCCCTTCTTAAAATCAGTTATTGATGATTTGAATTTAGAAAAAATATTAGTAGAAGATCAAGGAGCAAAATGTGTATTTTTAGATGGGATGACTAATAAAGAAGGCAAACCTTTACCGCTAATTATTCAAAAAAAAGATGGAGGTTTTAATTATGCCACCACAGATCTTGCTGCTATAAGATACAGATTCAATAAACCTCCTAATGGCGATGATGCTTCAAGAATTATTTATGTAACTGATCATGGGCAAGCTAATCATTTTGCTGGAGTTTTTCAAGTTGCAAAAAAAGCAAAATGGATCCCAGAAAATTGTCAAGTAGATCATGTCCCTTTTGGGCTAGTTCAAGGAATTGATGGCAAAAAACTAAAGACAAGAGAAGGTGAAACAATACGCCTAAAAGATTTATTAAATGAAGCAGTTAGAAGAGCAAAAGAAGATTTATTGAGAAGATTAGAAGATGAAGATCGTTATGAGACCGAAGAGTTTATAGCAAATACTTCAAGAATTATTGGATTAGGAGCTGTTAAGTATGCAGATTTAAGTCAAAATAGGATTACTAATTATCAATTTAGTTTTGATAAAATGCTTTCCCTTAATGGTAATACTGCTCCTTATTTGTTATATACACTTGTAAGAATTTTAGGAATTAAAAGAAAAAATGATTTTATTTATGAATCTAAAGATTTTCAGTACGTAAATTATGAACATAAATCTGAGTGGAAACTTATCAGAAAATTACTTAGGTTCGATGAAGTTATAATTTCTATTGAAAAAGACTTAATGCCAAATAGATTATGCAATTATCTGTTCGAGCTATGTCAGACTTTTAATAGATTCTATGATCAAGTTCCAATCCTCAAAGAAGAAAAAAATATAAAAATCTCTAGGCTTAATTTATGTGACCTAACTGCAAAAACACTAAAATTAAGCTTAGAGCTTTTAGGAATTGAAACTTTAGAAAGAATGTAATGAATGATTTTGATCCATTAAATAATCTTTTCCCAAAACCAAGAGAAGAAATAATAAATATGCAGTCTTACTCTGCACCTTTAGAAAATAGAAGAAATTTACTCCGCTTAGACTTTAATGAAAATACTTTAGGTCCAAGTCATAAGGTTTTAGAGGCATTACAAGCGATAAAATTAGATGAGATTTCAATTTATCCAGAATATAATTTTTTAAAAAAATTTTTATCTGATAAATATCTTGATTCAAGAAAATTTGGTAATGATGAAATCGGAATTTTCAATGGAGCAGATGCAGCAATAAATGCAATTTTCAATTGCTTTGGAGAAAAAGATCAGATATTTCTAACCACAAATCCAACTTTTGGTTACTATTCTCCTTGTGCAGAAATCCGAGGCATGAAAAAAATAAGTTGTTCTTACATTGGAGAAAATTTTCTATTCCCCATCGAAGAATTTAGGGAAAAAATAATAAAGCATAATCCAAAGTTAATATTTATTTGCAATCCAAATAATCCAACAGGAACTGTTCTAAGCTCTCATGAAATAATTAATTTAGCCAATATCAATAATGATTCATTAATAGTTGTTGATGAGCTATATGAAAAATTTAATGGAGATAGTCTTCTTGAATCGATAGATTTTGAAAAGAATAAAAATATACTAATAATCCAATCTCTTTCAAAAACTGCAGGTCTAGCTGGTTTGAGAATAGGTTTTACTTTTGGCAATAAAAGTTTAATTCAGTACATTAATAAAGTTACAGGACCATATGATGTAAACAGCTTTGCCATAACAGCTGCATTAGCAGCACTTAAAGACAAATCATATATTGATAATTATGTTTTAGAAGTAAAAAAGGCGAGGGAATGGATTTTTAATAAATTTAAATCAACAAAAATCAGAACTCACTTTAGTGGAGGTAATTATTTCTTAATTTGGCCAAAAAAAGATCCTAAAATCTTAATACAACAGATGAGAGAAAAAGGTATTCTTATTAGAAGTATGGAAAACAAAAAAGATATCGGTAATTCTATAAGGGTTAGTATTGGAACTAAAGAACAAATGATTTTTTTCTGGGACAATTACAAGATATTAGATTTAAAAAATTAATTACTGAAAATATAAATTGTATTTTGATCGATTCTTTTAGGTTTTATTTGAAAATCTTTTCCTACATATTTTACTTTAAAATTTTTCATATTTTCGATAAATAAATCAGCATTTGAGAAATCACATTCTTTATTAATTTTTTTGCCGCGTTCAAAGTGAACAGGAATAACTACATTAGGTTTTAGAAGCTTAACTATTTTTGAGGCTTCTTTACCATTGTAAGATTTTATTCCTCCTCCAATTGAAATAAACAATATATCGGGACTAGACAAAATAATTTGACTGTTTATATCAATATCACCAGCAGCTCCTCCCATATGAACAATTTTAAGATCATTCTGCTCCCAAGTCCAAACAGTTGCCATCCCAAATCTTCTTCCATATACTCTGTCATGTGGTACAGAAATTCCATTTAATAAAATATCCTCAAATTGATAGATTCCTGGCTCAACGAACATTAATTGATCATTAGGGTTATATCCTTCATCTGGAAGCCTAGAACTAGCCAAAATAAAATCCACGTTAACTTCTTTTGGCTCCTTTAAATTACTTGCACAACCTATTGCTTTAAAGGGATTTATAAGAATAGATTTATCTGCACTAGTAATTAAAAAACTACTATGTCCCAAACTTTTTATTCCTAAGTTCCTTGCCAATAATGAGGTAGGTAAAAAAGAGCTAACTAATATCAAAAATAAAAAGTTTTTAATTTGAGAAATCATAATATTAATTTTTTTTTATTTTACTTTTGTTCAGCCATTTTTAGAAAATTACTAATTAATTTATGACCAAATTGCGTCAACACACTTTCAGGATGGAACTGTACCCCATGTAAATGTTTATATTCTTTATGAGAGATAGCCATAATTGTTGAGTCTTCTAAAGTCGCAGTTATCTCGAAACAAGATGGTAAAGAACTTGAATCAACTATAAGACTATGGTATCTAGTAGCCACAAATGGAGTCTCAATATCTTTAAACAATCCTTTTTGGTTATGAAATATTTTGGATGTCTTACCATGCATAAGTTCTTTCCCAACTATAACCTTACCTCCAAAAGCTTGGGCCAAAGCTTGATGACCTAAACAAACTCCCAAGGTCGGAATATTTTTAGATAATTTTTTTAGAATTGGCAGACAAATTCCAGATTGATCTGGATTACCTGGACCTGGAGATAAGAGAATTCCACCAGGATTTAGTTTGATAATTTCTTCTAGAGTAATTTCATCATTTCTTTTAACTATTAATTCTTTAGTTATTTCATGCTCAACTGAAAGTTCTCCTAAATATTGAACAAGGTTATAAGTAAAACTATCGTAATTATCAATAACAAGAAACATATTTATATGGATTTAAAATAACAACTTTATTTTAGGAACAAAGATATATAGAGCAATAATAACAGAATTAATGGAAGCTAATAATACTGCTCCTGCAGAAGTATCTTTTGAAATTTTAGCCAAAATACTAAATTCTTTTTTCACTACTAAATCAACGATTGATTCAATAGAGGTGTTCAATATTTCTAATAATAAAACAGACATTATTGTTGCAATCAAAATAACATAATTACTTAGACTAATATTGAGTAAAAAACCAATTATTAAACTTGTAACTGCAAAAATTAATTGAATTTTAAAATTTCTTGAAGTTTTAAATACATAACTAATACCACTGAAAGCATACTTAAAACTTATAAATACATTACTAGAAGTTTTGTATGATTCTTTTCTATTTTCTAAATAATTTATTTTTTTTCCCATTGATTTTTAATCTAATCGAGTAATTAAATATTCTTGGAAATTTAACATATTTTCTAAATCATGCTCATTATTATGTTCCCATCCCAAAAGATGTAAAAATCCATGACTAGCCAACCAGATCATCTCTCTATAGATTGAATGTTTATATTCATAAGATTGCTCAAGTGCCATCTCTAATGATATAAAAATATCTCCCAACTCTATATGATCTAAATTATTTAGAGATTCATCAGAAATAATTGGAAAAGATAGAACATCAGTGGGACCATTTTTTTGCATCCATTTCTTATTCAAAAAAGCAATTTCTTGATTAGATATTATCTGTAAGCCTAATGAAAAAGATTTTTTTTCAAAAATATAATTTGGTAATTCATAATCCTCTTTTTTTAATATTGTATTTATCCAAGATAAAAAAACTTTCTCCCAAAAAATAAATTCAAAAATAAGATGAGTTTTAGTATCTTTTAACTTATTTGAGAATTGAGAGAAATCATTACATTGAAAAACCAAATCTAAATTTATTTCAGAAATAATTTTTTCTTTCATACATTCTTAAACTGGAATATTGGGCTTACCTATTGTGGCCACAAGTATTAATATCACAATTAAAACTAGAAAGGTTATTGAAAAATGAGAAATACTTTTTGAGCCTTTCCTTACCATATTTCTCATAGCAAGCTTTATAAAGCTTGGAGGAGAAACTTTTTTTTCTAAAATTTCGTTTTTATTTTCCATTATTTATTCAATAGATTCATTAGAAGAAATATTCATACGTAATAATTCATGAATAAATGGTTCAAGTCCACCATCTAAAACACTATCTAACTCGTTAGTCTCCTGCATAGTCCTAAGATCTTTTACCATTTGATAGGGATGGAAAACATAATTTCTTATTTGATTGCCCCATGCAGCTTCCACAATATCACCTTTAATATCAGCGACTTCAGCAGCTCGTTGTTCTTTAGCAATCACTAATAGTTTAGACTTTAGAAGTAACATAGCTTTTTCTTTATTTTGTAATTGAGATCTTTCTTGAGTACATCTTACTGAAATCCCTGAAGGCAAATGAACAATTCTCACTGCTGTTTCTACTTTATTAACATTTTGTCCTCCAGCTCCACCGGATCTACTCGTTGTAATTTCTAAATCTTTTTCAGGTATATCAAGTGAAATATTATCATCTAATTTTGGCATAACCTCTACCCCAGCAAAGCTGGTTTGTCTTTTACCATTGGCATTAAAAGGAGAAATTCTTACTAATCTATGAGTTCCTTTTTCATGTTGCAGATAGCCATATGCATATTTTCCATCAATTTCGAACGTTACACTTTTAATACCTGCTTCTTCTCCTTGAGATAATTCATTAATGACAAGGCTCATTTGATTATTATCGGCCCATCTTGAGTACATTCTTAATAATATCTCTACCCAATCCTGCGCATCTGTTCCACCCGCACCTGCGTTAATAGAAACTACTGCTCCTTCCTTATCGTATTCACCACATAACAATCTTTCAAATTCCCATGTATCCAAATTCGCTCTTAATTTCTTTAATCCCATCTGCGATTCTAAAATCATTTCATCTTCGGGTTCTATAGAATAAAGCTCAAGAGAGGCATTAGCATCAGAAATAAAAGTTTTCCATTTATCTAACAATTCGAGTTGTGCTTTGACATCATCAAGGATTAACATTTGCTTTTTAGCTTCTTCTTGATTTTCCCAAAATTCAGGCTGAGCAGAAATTTGCTCTAACTCTTTCCTTTTCGCTTTTAATCTTGGAACGTCAAAGACAATCCTGAGCATTACCCAGGCGCTCTGTTAGTTCCGAAAGATCTTTTTTGAAATCTGTAATATCTATCAAAATAGAATTTAATCGTTATTTATAATCTAACAAGCACTTTTGTTTAATAGTATAAACTAAGTATTATTTTAAAAAAATGTCCAAAGTTGAAATTTATACTTGGCAATATTGCCCATTCTGTATTCGAGCAAAATCACTACTTAAGAAAAAAAATGTAAATTTTACAGAATATAAAATAGATGGCGACGAAGATGCCAGAGCATTGATGATTGAAAGAGCTGATGGTAGAAGAACATTACCACAAATATTTATAGATAATGAGGGTATCGGAGGCTGCGATGATCTCTACGCATTAGAAAATGAAAATAAATTAGAAGCATTATTAAACTAGATCTTATGAAATTTCTATTCGTAATAGATCCAATTAAAAATATAAATCCCTTAAAAGATTCAACTGCTGCTTTAATGCAAGCATCATCAAAAAAAAATATTGAAATCTGGAGTTGTACTCCTCAAGACCTGGAAGCTAGAGGTGATGAAGTATGGGCATCTTCCGTAAAAGTTGAAGTAATTCCGTGGAGTTCTTTTAAAGAGAATGATTGCATACCTCTAGCCGAATTTAATTGCATTTGGATGAGAAAAGATCCTCCTGTAAATGAGGCTTATTTATATGCAACCCATCTTTTAGAAGTTGCCGAAAGAAAAGGAGTAAAAGTAATTAACAAACCCTCATCGTTAAGAGCGTGGAATGAAAAGCTAGGTGCTTTAAGATACAGCCACTTAATGGCGCCTACAATAGTTGCGAGTAAGGTAAAAGATCTTATTAATTTTGCAAATATAAATAATGAAGTAGTCATCAAACCTCTTGGAGGAAAAGGTGGTCAAGGTGTTATAAGGATAAATAAAAATTCTCCAGGAATTAAATCAATCATTGAATTAATCACTTCTCAAGAAGAGTTACCCGTTATGATGCAAAAATTTATTCCTGAAGTCATAGAGGGTGATAAAAGAATAATTATCGTAAACGGAGAAGCAATTGGATCAATAAATAGGATTCCTCAAGGAGGCGATTTTAGGAGTAATTTAGCGATGGGAGGCAAGGCTGAACCCACATTATTAACAGAAAAAGAAAAAAGTATCTGCTCAGAATTATCTCAACACTTCAAAGATGAGGGTTTATTTTTTGTAGGTATTGATGTAATAAATGGAATGCTTAGCGAGATTAATGTAACCAGTCCAACAGGTTTAAGAGAAATAGAAAATTTATCCAATAAAAATGTTTCAGAGGAAGTTATTGAAAAATTAGTAGAAATTATCTAGGATTTTTAGCGCAAAATATCTGTTTTACTATAGATTCAAATTTTAATTTAATCTCATCTATTTCTTTCTCTAAAACAGAGCCAGAAACTATACCCGAACCTGCAGTAAATTCAATATTTTCTTCAATACATCTTGCGCCTCTTATTGCCAAAAGAAATGAAGCATTGCCTGATGAATCGACCCAACCCATTGGAGAAGCATAATTTCCTCTAGGAAAAGACTCAAGAGTGTTTATCCAATCCAATGCTGCATTTTTTGGGTATCCACAAACAGCTGGAGATGGATGTAAGTTTTTAATCAATTCAAAAGGACAAATATTTTCAACTTTAGAGAAAATGAGTGTTTGCAAATGAGAAATATCTCCAAATGAATTTACCTTGATATCACTTTTTTTAAAGTTTGTTATTTTTGAAACTTCTAAAGATTTAATCAAATGTTGTATTACATAATTATGTTCCTTTAAGTCTTTAGTACTTTTTAGGAGTTTCTTAAAATTTGAATTAGTAGAGATAGTTCCAGCAAGAGCCTCTAAAGTTAAATTAGGTTTAGAGAAAGAAAATAATTTTTCTGGAGATGCTCCAAACAAAATATCCTTACTATTCCTTTTCCAAACGTATCTACATGTATTTGGTTGCTTCTTTTTAAATCTTCTTAAAATTTCTACTAAATCTAATTTATTTTTAAATTTTATTTTAATCCTATTCGCTAAAACTATCTTTTCGAGGATATCTTTCTCTACTAATTGAATTCCTCTATTTACTACTTTTTTCATGCTTGTTTTAGAAGTTTCTAAGGAGCGTGAGAAATCATCAATAAAAGGGGAATCAAAACTAGTTTTTAAGCCAGATGATTTTATTAATTCTGAGCCAGAATTAATAACTTGATTTCTAATTGTCCATATTTCTTCAATTAACGTTCTTAATGATGATTTACCTTCAACGTGACCATTGATTCTTAACCAGCAATTCTTGCCACTTTTAGTAATTAATATTTTTGGCAAAATGGCTTCCAAACTAGGGATATCTGAAGGTAAATTCTTATTATTCAAATTTTCAGAGAAAGAAAATAAATAAATTATTTTTGAAAGTGCAGAATTATGCGATTCATTAGTTAAGTTAATTAAATTTTTAAAATTCTCAGAATTAAACTCTTTTGCTACCTCAAATCTTTTTGGGCCATCCAGAGTAACATATTTACACTTCTCGAAAGCTATATATGAAATGCCATCAGATTCCTCCCAAAATGAAGAAAACGGATATTGATTTATTAACAATTCATAAACTTGAAATAAATCAATACAAGGAATCTCAACACAAATACTTACTAATCCAGAATTTTCAACTTTCTTATCGAAAGAGGAAAATACATCTTTTAAAAAATCTGTTAAGTTTAAATCATTTTTCATTACTTATTGAAAATAACTAAAAATGATGCAATAAAGTAAAAAATGTAACTCAATTTATAAACTACATTCAATAATTATCTAATTTTGCGTGTTAATTAAAAAATGGACGAAGATAAAAAAAAATTATGGAAAAAAGCAATAAAATGGCCTCTTTATTCTGTTGCCATACTTCCAGTGTTAATAACAGGGGCTTACTTACTCAATCAATATGAAGAGGTAAAAATTTATAATTTGATTTCATTTACTTTAGCCGCAATTTTGATATTACTTTGGGAAAATCTAACTAATGATTTATACGACGCAGAAACAGGAATCGATGAATTTAAATTCCATTCAATTGTAAATCTTGTAAAAAATAAAAAAATTATTTCATTTATTGCATATACATCTTTAGTTATTGGTTTATTAATAATTTTAATTATTTCATTATCAACAAGTATAAACATTTTTATTTTGGTGGCAGCTTGCTGCTTCTTAGGATATTTATATCAAGGTCCTCCTTTTAGATTGGGCTATCAAGGTTTAGGAGAACCATTATGCTGGCTTGCATTTGGACCTTTTGCGTACTCTGCAGTCTTAATTGCGTTAAATCCGTCTAATATTTACTTCGAAGATATTCCATGGAAAGTTTCTTTATTACTTGGTTCAGGACCTTCCTTGGCAACAACTCTTGTATTATTTTGTTCTCATTTTCATCAAATTTCTGAAGATAAAAAGCATGGGAAAAATTCACCTTTAGTTCGCTTAGGGGCAAAAAAAGGTTCTCAATTTGTGCCTTGGATCATTTTTACAATATATATTTTTCAACTTTTCACAATAGTTTATGGATTTATTCCAGTGTTTTGCATCCTTTATTTGCTTAGTTTCCCTCAAGCAATAAGACTTATAAGTTTATTAAAATCTTCTTATGCAAAACCTTCTGCAATAAAAAATTGCAAATTCGTCGCAATAAAATTTCAAACTCTTAATGGAATTGGTTTAATCACAGGATTAATATTTAATTACTTGCTAAATAAATGAACTTAATATTTCAAAAAAAATCTTATAGCTTTAAGTTATCGACAAAAGTAGAAAATTCTAAAACCAATTACCATACAAAATCGGGTTGGATAATTAAATTAATAAGTAATGATAAAAAAATAGGGTTTGGAGAAGTTTCACCGCTACATAAAAAAGACTTAAAAAAGTGTGCGAAACAACTAGATTTGATCCCTGAGTATATAGAGGAATTTAATTTATCTGAGCAAATAAATATTTTTCACCCATGCATTCAATCTGCAATAAATTCTGCATTAGCTGAGATCAATGGAAAAATAATTTTTAAAGAAAACTACTACTTTGATGAAATTGGTAAAACAGCCATATTGTTAAATCATGAAAATGTAGTTTCAGATCTAAATGATATTAAAAAAAGACATTGTGATATTGGAAAATCATTAACCTTAAAATGGAAAGTAGCACTAAAAAATAACCATGAGGAAGAAGCAAAATTAGAAGAAATTTTAAGCAAAATAGGTAATAATATTAAGTTAAGAATAGATGCTAATGGTTCTTGGGGAAGAGACATAGCTAATAGATGGGCTGATATTTTGAAAGATAATAAAAATATAGATTGGTTAGAACAACCTCTCTGTGTTGATGATATTGATGGACTGACAGAACTAAACAAAAAAATTCCAATAGCTTTAGACGAATCACTTTTAAAATTTCCAACTTTGATTGATGAGTGGAAGGGTTGGCAAATTAGAAGGCCTTCTCAAGAAAATAATCCAGTAAAGCTTTTAAGAGAATTAGAAAATAAAAAAGCTTTAATATCTATAAGTACCTCATTTGAAACTGGAATAGGAAAGAGATGGCTCCATCATTTATCTTCTCTACAATTACAAGGACCAACGCCAAAAGTTCCTGGTTTAGCAATGAATAAATTCCCTAATTCGTTTCTATTTTTAAATAAAGCAAAAAAGATATGGGATCAACTATGAAAAATAAAATTCATACTATTGAAGTTGAAAATAACGAAACTCAATCTGTAGAAAAAATTATTGAAAAAATTAGAGAGAATAAAATTATTTATGTAAAAAACAAATTTTATGAAGACAAAGATGTATTAGATTCAATTACTGAAAATGGGCCAGCAATTATCTTAAACAGTAGTGGGAGTTCTGGAAAACCGAGACAATGTTTTCACCATTTAAAAAATCTTAAATTATCTGCAACTACATCAGGTCAATGGCTAATAGAGCAAGGATTTGAATTACAAAACTGCTTAATTTTAAATACTTTACCCCTGAACCATATAAGTGGATTAATGCCAATTTTTAGAAGTCAAACTTGGGGATGTGATTGTATTAATATTTCTCCAAATTTGATAAAAAAAACTCGAGAACTTTTACTTTTCACAATTAAATTTAAAAAAAACAAAAAACACTTGATTACGTCATTAGTACCTACCCAATTACAAAGACTTTTAGCTCAAAAAGATGGAATTAGTTGGCTAAAAATTTTTGATCTAATTTGGGTAGGTGGAGCTTCAATTTCAGACGAAACTGCAGAACAATGTATAAAAGAAAAAATAAAATTAGCACCTTGTTACGGCTCAACTGAAACAGCAGCAATGGTTACGAGTTTAAAACCAAAAGAATTCCTAATGGGTTTTAAAAATGTTGGAGAAATACTACCTGATACAAAAATAAGAATTAACGTAGAAGGATTAATCGAAATAAAATCAGCCAGAATTGGAATCGAAATTATAGATTCTTTAAAAACTGAAAATTTCAAAAATAAAAATGGGTGGTGGCAAACAAGTGATTTTGGCGAAATTAAGCAAATCAATAATTCTTACTATTTAAAATTTGTTGGAAGAAGTGATAATGCCTTTAATTCAGGAGGAGAAGTTGTTTTCCCTGAAGTAATTGAATCTAGATTAAATAATTTCATTATGAAAGAAAATATCCCAATTAATAAATTCAATATTTCGAAAGTATCTAACAAATTATGGGGAAATAAAATTAAAGTAATAGTTGAATTTAGAGAACTTACAAATGATAAAAATATTGAAATTTCTTTAAATTTATTAAAAAAATTTTCTCAAAGTTGGCCTAAACATGAAAAGCCTGAAAAGTGGATTGTTAAAAACAAAAATAGCATTACAGAAAAAATAAACTAAAAATTCAAAAAATAATAATCAGCATTCTTTTAAATTTGTACTCACATTAGATGCCTCTATCCATCTTTCTAGCTGATCGGGAATTTCTATTCTATTTCTTGAATCAACATCTAAAGAACAGTGTATAATTTTCCCTTCGGCTACTTTATTTCCATTTTTTATGAAAAAGCTATTTACTTGGAACAAATGAGTATTAATTTTATGAGGGGCAATTTTTACTTTTAATAAATCTCCAATTTTTATAGGCGCATGAAAGTTTGCTTCACAATTTACTATTGGAAAAATAATTTGACTTTTACGTATAGAAAAATCTGGAAAAATATCATGACAAGGGATCCCATAGATTTCAATACTTTCTTCCCAAGCTTCATGCGACCATTTTAATAAGTTATGAAAATGAATTACACCTGCAGAATCACAATCACCAAACCTTACCTTCTTCTGCAATATTAACCAGTCAGAGGGTTTCATTTAAAGAAATTATCTATCAACAGATCCCATAATGACATCTATTGAACCAAGGATTGCCATAATATCAGCGATTTTGGCACCTTTAAGAATATGAGGCAATATTTGCAGATTATTTAAATCAGCTGCTCTGATTTTAAATCTCCATGGGGTAACTTCATTATTTCCTTGAATAAATACACCTATTTCTCCTTTGCCGGACTCTAATCTTGTATATAATTCTCCGTTAGGAATTTTAAAAGTTGGAGCAACCTTCTTAGCTACATATTGATAGTCGATACCAAATATTTCACTTTTCTTATCTTCAGTCGCCATTCTTTGAGCTTCTAAATTTTCGGTTGGACCTCCTGGAATCATTTTGCAGGCTTGGCGAATGATGCTTAGTGATTGTCTCATCTCTTCAACTCTTACTCTATATCTCGCATAACAATCTCCTTCTTTTTCCGAAGCAATCTGCCAATCAAAATCGTCATAACATTCATAACTATCGACTTTCCTTAAATCCCAGGAAACTCCAGAAGCTCTAAGCATTGGCCCAGACAAAGACCAATTAATTGCCTGGTCTCTTTGTATTGTTCCTAGACCTTCAATTCTTTTTCTAAAAATTGGATTATTTGTAATTAATTTTTCGTATTCATCTATCTTAGGACCAAACCAATCGCAAAAGTCTATACATTTTTCTAACCATCCGTATGGGAGATCACATGCGACACCGCCTATCCTAAAGAAATTATTATTTATTAGCCTTTGTCCAGTAGCAGCTTCCCAGAGATCATAGATCATCTCTCTTTCTCTAAAAATATAGAAAAATGGAGTTTGAGCTCCTACGTCTGCTAAAAAGGGACCAAGCCATAAAAGATGATTAGCAATACGATTAAGTTCGAGCATAAGAACTCTGATATAACTAGCTCTTTTGGGAACTGGAATATTAGCTAATCTTTCAGGAGCATTTACTACAATAGCTTCATAAAACATTCCTGCTGCATAATCCATTCTGCTTACATAAGGGACATACATTACATTTGTTCTATTTTCAGCTATCTTTTCCATTCCTCTATGTAAATATCCAATTACTGGCTCACAATCAATGACATTCTCACCATCAAGAGTTACAACTAACCTTAAAACCCCATGCATTGAAGGATGGTGAGGGCCAAAATTGACCACCATTGGTTCTGTTCTAGTCTCTAGCTGAGCCATTCGAAATTTAACTTCTAAACAAATCTTAGTCGAAAGTTATGCAAACTGACCTATCTGATTCATCTTTTTTCAATCATCAATCAGTTATGACAGATGAGATTATGGCCTCATTAGAGCATTACCCACTTATACATAACAATCAACTTAAGGGAATAGACGCAACTTTAGGAGGAGGCGGGCACTCTTATCATTTATTGAGAAAATATTCGGATTTAAATATAATTGGACTTGATCAAGATCCATTCGCAAGAAAATCAGCATTAAAAAAACTTGATGAGTTTAAAAGTAGGATTGATATAAGGGCTTCAAATTTTGCGGATTTTGTACCAAAAGAAAAAGTTTCTTTTGTGATTGCAGATCTTGGAGTAAATAGTAACCAACTTGATGACCCTAAAAGAGGATTTAGTTTCCAAAAAGATGGTCCGCTTGATATGCGCATGAATCCTTTTCTTGATGTTGATGCAGAGAAATTAATTGAGGCTTTAAATGAAAAAGATCTAGCTAACCTAATCTATAAATACGGAGAGGAGAGATTATCAAGAAAGATTGCTAGGAAAATAAAATTGGATTTGAAGGAAAATGGGAAATATTCTGGAACAAAAGAGTTAGCTTATTCTATTGCAGGCTGCTTCCCACCAAAACAAAGATATAAAAAAATACATCCAGCAACA
>QCDJ01000020.1 GCA_003280935.1 Prochlorococcus sp. AG-355-B23 | reverse complement strand
CGCGTTATCTAATAAAATTTCTAAATCTTCTCCGATAGTAAAAATATCTGACTCATTTGTTGGTGTCTCTTCTAAAAAATCTTCTGTTATGTCTAAAACTGTATCTTGGTCGATTGATAATTTTTCAATAAAAGCAAAGAATTCACTTGAAGAGAACAATGTATGAATTATGTGTTCAATATTAAATTCGCTATGATCCCATTTTTTTGCAGTTTCTTCCCCTAATAAAAGAAGGTTCCAACTGATATCGCTAAATAGTTCAGGACTGGATGTAAGGGTTTCTCTCATAAACTATAAAACTACACTTGATTATTAATTAATATTCTAAATAGGATCTGCATTAATAATCATCCAATAATTTTCAAATTGTAAGATGAATTTCAAAAATATTTTTATGAGAGGGGTTTCAGGGACTTTGGAATTAATAAAAGTGTTAAATAATATCTAAACTGTTATGAAATAAAAAATTATGATTGTTTAACATATATATTTCAGATATTAGCCAAATAGTTCAGCTATTAATAGGATTTAAATAGTAATAATTAAATTGTGAAAGAAACTATTGATTTTCTTATTGATACTGTTGAAGCAAGGCAAGTTCTTGATTCAAGAGGTAATCCAACTGTAGAGGCAGAAGTATTTTTGGAATGTGGTGCAAGTGGTAGAGCAATTGTTCCCAGCGGAGCTAGCACTGGTGCTCATGAGGCACATGAATTAAGAGATGGTGGTTCGAAATATATGGGGAAAGGCGTTTTGAATGCTGTTAATAAAATTCATGAAACAATATCGCCGGCTTTATGTGGTTTGTCATCTTTAGATCAAACTGCAGTAGATAAATTAATGATTGAAATTGATGGAACTCCTAATAAGTCTAACCTTGGAGCAAATTCAATCCTTGCAGTAAGTCTTGCAACTGCTAGAGCATCTGCAAATGCTTTAGACATTCCCCTATATAGATATCTTGGAGATCCATTATCAAATCTTCTTCCAGTCCCATTGATGAATGTAATAAATGGTGGGGCTCATGCACCAAATAGTCTTGATTTTCAGGAATTTATGCTTGTCCCGCATGGAGTTAATAATTTCAGTGAATCATTAAGAATGGGTACTGAAATTTTTCACTCATTAAAATCATTACTTGATCAAAAAGGTCTATCTACTGCTGTAGGCGATGAGGGTGGATTTGCCCCGAATTTGTCATCAAGCGAAGAGGCAGGGGACTTATTATTAGAAGCAATTCAAAAAGCCGGGTTTAAGCCTGGTGAGCAGGTATCTTTAGCTTTAGATGCTGCTAGTACTGAATTTTATAGTGATGGTACTTATAAATATGAAGGGAAAAGTTTAAATAGTTCTGAAATGATTTCATATCTTTCAAGACTAGTTTCTAATTATCCAATAGTTTCAATAGAGGACGGTTTAGCTGAGGATGATTGGGAGGGTTGGTCAGAATTAAACAAAGAATTAGGAAATAAAGTTCAGCTTGTAGGTGATGATTTATTCGTTACTAATACAGAAAGGTTAAGGAAAGGGATTATGGAAAAATCTGCTAATTCAATCCTAATAAAGGTAAATCAAATTGGAACATTAACTGAAACTTTGGAAGCTATTGAGTTAGCTAAAATGTCCGGTTTCACAAGTGTTATTAGTCATAGAAGTGGTGAGACTGAAGATACAACAATTGCAGATTTATCTGTCGCCACAAGATCGGGTCAGATCAAGACCGGCTCTTTGAGTAGAAGTGAAAGGATTGCAAAATACAATAGGCTTTTAAAAATTGAGGAAGAGTTGGGAAATCAAGCAAGATTCGCTGGAGCTTTAGGTTTAGGACCCAAAAATATATAGTTTTTTTAGCGCTTAAGTTTTTCTAAACGTGAGCCTTTTCTCATACTTAATTGGCATTTTATCCAATCAATACTTATTGGTAGTGCGAAAAAAAGTGGCAACAATGCAAAATTATTTTGTTTTTTGGTCACAAGTAAAGCAGATGTAATTGATAAGCTTCCTATAAGTATTGAATGGCCTAAAGTTTTTTGAGCAGTAAACATTTTTTTGAATTGCCTATCAGACTCTCCCATTCTTATTTGCAATTGCAAATCTCCCTGCTCTAATCTTTCCAAACTTTCATCTATTCTTTTGGGAATGCCAACAGCTTTCGATCCTAGTTCACCTACTTGCCTTCCAAATTGGTTAATTAAATCGTTAGGAGTTTGATTATTTGAAGTCATAAGTTCTATTAAATAAGGCTTGGTAACTGATACAAGATTAAACCCTGGATCGAGCATTCTGCCAACTCCTTCAAAAGTTGATAAAGCTCTCATCACAAAGATTAAATCTACTGGCAGTTGAAATGGTGTTTCATAAACAAGTTCATATAAATCTCCAGATAATTTTTCAATAATATTTGGACTAAATGGCGGAGTTAAGGCTTCTTTAAGCATTAATCTGATTAATCTTCTCACTGGTCCTACATCAATATCTCTTGAAATTAGCCCAGCTTGTTGTAATTGACTAACAAGTGACGAGGCGTCTCTTAGAGCAGCAGCTTTAACCATCCCACCTAATCTTGTTTGAAGATTATTTGAGATATTGCCCATCATCCCAAAATCATAAAAAATTAATTTACCTTCATTTGAAACTGCTAAATTACCTGGATGAGGGTCTGCATGAAAAAAACCGTAATTTACTAATTGTTTTAAATAGCTGATTGCACCAATTTCTGCAATTTTAGGTAAATCAATTTCTTGTGATTGTAATTTTTCTAAATCGCTTATTTTTGTGCCTTCTAGATAACTTAAACATAGTACTTTTTCACTACTCATATCCCAAATTACTTCAGGAACTTCAACATTTTCATCATCAAGAAATTGCTGTCTAAATCTTGCTGCATATTGTGCTTCACATTTAAAATCAAGCTCTTTCATGAGAACTTTTCTACACTCTTTAGCAATCTCAACCCAGTTTCTACCTCGACTCCAATTCTTATTTTTCTGCAATAAGCCTGCTATTTGCTGCATTATCTCCAAATCGATAATAAACAATTCTTTTAAGTTGGGTCTTTGAACTTTAAATACTACTTTTTTACCATTTTTTAAAGTCGACCTATGAACTTGAGCTAGTGATGCCGAGCCAACCGGATCACTTATTATTTGATCTATTTCATTAAACTTAGTCCCTAGCTCATCTCTTATAGTTTCTTCAACTTGCGCAAATGAAAAATTTGGAACTTGATCCTGCAATTTAGATAATTCCTTGATCCAGGTATTTGGAATTAAATCAGGTCTCGCTGATAATAATTGTCCTATTTTAATAAATGCTGAACCAAGCTTTATTAGTTGATTAGTAAACCACCTAGCTCTTTGAATTTGTACCCTACTTTTTTCATTGTTCTTAGTTTGGAAAATTGTAAATCTAATATTATCAATCCACAAATTTATTAAAAGCAGAATTAGAGTTATCCAAATAAGAAAGGCTCTCTTCAATTTTTTTAAACGATAATTAAGAATGTGATAACTCATTTAATATGATTATTTATGGATTTATTAAAGAGATCAATTTGCTTATTGATCTCTTCTATTTCGTTTAAAGCTTTTTTTATTTTGGAGACTTGATAAGTATTTGTAGACTCATTTTCTTGAATATTTTCGGCTTTTTCCATCTTTGAGGCTTCATCGATTATGGATTCTTTCAAATTATCAAATTCTTTTTTGAGAATTTCTGGCGCATCCTGAGCAATATTTGTTGCTTCTTCAATTTTTTCAACCAATATCTCGTTTAATTTTTCGGTTACTTTCTTAATGGCAGCTTTTAAAAGGTAATCAGAATTGGTCATGAAAAATATAATGTTTCTACAGCAATTGATTTTTCGATATGAATTAATAATAGATCAATACAGAACTTTTTACGTAACTGATCATTTTGATAAATAATTTTTTATGTTTTTCCTATGTAAGATTGTTTCTATATTATGCTTTTTTCTCTTTTTTCTTTTAACTTATATCTATATAAAGGTTCAGGTATTTACATTAAAAATATCTTCTAACCAAGAACTCATCTAATTAACTACTAAAAAGGAGTTTTAAAATTGGAAATCATTGAGTCAGATGTAGTTATTATCGGAGGAGGTCCGGCCGGATGTACTTGCGCACTTTATACATCTCGTTCAAACTTAAAAACAGTAATTTTAGATAAAAATCCATCTGTTGGTGCCTTAGCCATCACTCATCAAATAGCGAATTATCCAGGTGTTCCGGTTGATATAAGTGGCGAGAAATTACTTACTCTAATGCGAGAACAGGCTGTGCAATATGGCACAGACTATAGAAGAGCACAAGTGTTTGGAATAGACACTAGTGGAGAATGGAAAATGGTTTATACACCAGAAGGTACTTTCAAAGCTAAAGCACTTGTTCTTGCAAGCGGAGCTATGGGTAGGCCTGCATCATTTAAAGGAGAAGCGGATTTTCTTGGCAAAGGAGTGAGTTATTGCGCTACATGTGATGGGGCTTTTTATAAAAATAGAGAAGTTGCAGTTGTTGGAGTGAATAAAGAGGCAATTGAAGAGGCAACTGTTTTAACTAAATTTGCATCAACTGTTCATTGGATTACATCAAGTGATCCTAAATCAGATAATGAAGAAGCTATGGAATTGATGGATAATACAAGTATAAAACATTGGAGTAGAACAAGATTATTGGAAATATTGGGTGATGATATGGGTGTGAATGGAGTTGTTGTAAAAAATAAGCAACAAGAAAGTCCTATTAATTTAAATTTAGATGGAGTCTTTGTCTATATGAGTGGTTCAAAGCCAATTACTGATTTTTTAGGGGATCAAATTGCTTTAAAAGAGGACGGAGGAGTTATTGTGGATGACTTTATGTCTACAAACTCTGATGGAGTATGGGCTATTGGAGATATAAGAAATACCCCATTTAAGCAAGCCGTTGTTGCAGCTTCTGATGGATGTATTGCGGCAATGTCAATCGATAGATATTTGAATAGTAGAAAAAATATAAGAGTAGATTGGATTCATTCTTAAAAATTTTGATTTTATTTCTGTGATTTATAGTGGTGTTGCTTCAGAAATATAAGCGACGCCTCCGTAATAGCTTAAATCATCTCTAATATTATCTCTCATTTTATCAATTAACTCTTGTTCACAAAAAACAATTACATGAGCATTTGATCCTAATCCTGTAAATTCCATATCTTCGGTAACTACTCTTTCAGGACCTCTGCCTGTAGCATGTTTCATAACTGTATATCCTGGAACATTAGCTTTTTCCAAGGTTTTGATGATTGCATCTAGTTCTCTTTCACTAAATATTAAGTCTAATCTTTTCATTTTTTATAAAGGAGATAGTGGGATAATAGTATTTACTAAACTCATATATATAGGAATACCAAGAACTATATTAAATGGGAAAGTTAAACCTAGTGTTGTTGAAATGTAATAACTTGATTTAGCTTCTGGGACTGTCATCCGCATAGCAGCAGGAACTGCAAGATATGAGGCGCTTGCACATAAAACCACAAATAAAAGTGCATTGCCAGGTCCTAAAGATAAAAATCTTGCAACGAATACACCTATAAATGCATTAAATAATGGCATGAAAATTGCAAAGCCAATTAAAAATGAACCTGCACTTTTCAGTCTCGGTAATCTTTGAGCAGCGACTATTCCCATATCTAACAAGAAAAAGCATTCTGCTCCATAGAATAATTGTCCCGTAAATGGCTCCATTTTTGTAATGCCTGAAGGATTACTGGAAGCAGTCAAAAATCCTACAATTAAGCTTGAAAGCAATAAATATACTGATCCATTCAAAAGTGATTCATGTAATATTGCGCTTAGATGCATTTTTCTTGATTTAGGTCTATTTTTGGGGGCGCCAAATTTTACAAGTAATAATCCAACTATTATTGCAGGAGACTCCATTAAAGCTAAGGCTCCAACCATAAATCCATCAAAAGCTATTTTTTGACTTTCTAAAAAACTTTCTGCAGAAATAAATGTAACAGCACTTATTGAACCGTAAGCTGCTGCTATCGCTGCTGAATTAAAGACATCAAACTTAAATCTTAAAATTAAAAATCCAATCAGCGGGATTATTAGTGACATTAGTATTGCAGCACTTAAAGTCGGCAATACTTGATCAGTAAACCCACTTTTCTGTATCTCTATACCTCCTTTAAAACCAATAGCTAAGAGAAGATATAAAGAGAAGAGTTTAGGCAATGGAGCTGGTATTTCTAAATCCGATTTAAAGAGTACAGATATTGCTCCAATTAAAAAGAAAAGAACTGGCGGGGCTAATACATTTTGCAGAATTGGATTTATTTCCATAAATTATTAGGCTATTTCTTTTAGAGCGGTTTCTAAAGCTTCTTTTCTAGTCTCAATGATGCCTTCAACTCCAAACTTAGCTAATCTATCCTTTACTTTTTCATTAGCCCCAGCAACAAATGCTTTTCTGGAATTATTTTTTGCTTCTTGCATCATATCCTCTATTGCAAGAGTGGCCGTCACTCCAAGTCTTGGAACATCAGTGATATCTAATATCAAAACCTTATAGTTTCTTACTAGCATCATTCTCTCAGATATACCTTTAGCTGCTCCAAAACTAAGTGGTCCTTTAAGTCTAAATAACATTACTTCACCTGAACATCTATCTAGTAGTGCTTTTTCATCAGCAGGTAATGCATTTTTAGCTTGATCATCTTTTGATAAAGGATTATCCTCATCCATACCTTCTAGTTGAGTTTCGGTTATTGAATCAATTGTGAGCATATTTGCTATGAATACCCCAACTAAAACTGCCCAAATTAAATCCCAAAAAACGGTCATTAGCAGTACGCCGTACATTACAACTGAAGTTTTTAAAGATAATTTGTGAGCCCTCCTCAAGAACCCCCAATCAATAATATCTAGACCAACTTTTATAAGAATTCCTGCTAGCAAGGCAGTTGGTATTTGCTCAGCTAAAGGACCTGCGCCAACTAAAACTATCAATAAGACAACTGAATGAACCATACCTGAAATGGGAGTGGATCCTCCAGATTTAACATTAATAACTGTTCTCATTGTCGCTCCGGCACCAGGTAAGCCTGAAAACAGACCTGCAACTGCATTTCCTATTCCTTGCCCAATAAGTTCTCTATCAGAATTATGTTTTGTTTGAGATATATTGTCTGCTACAAGAGATGTTAGTAACGAGTCAATAGCGCCGAGTACAGCGAGGACTAATCCTGCCTTAAAAATAATTGGAAAATATTGATTAAAACTTGGGAAATTTAAAGATGGAACTCCCCTTGGAATTTCTCCAATTCTATCAATAGCTCCATCTCCAAAAATTAATATTGATATTGGAGTGACTATTAATAGGGCTAAGAGAGGAGAAGGAACCCATTGACTTATTTTTCTAGGAGTTAGAAAAACTATCCCTAGTGTCATTATTGCTACTCCAATAGCAGCACCATTTGGCTGGAAATTTGAAAATACAGTAGATAAAGATTCCACTACTCCACCTCTAGTGCTAATTCCCAGTAATGGCCCTATTTGAAGTGCAATGATTATTACTCCAATACCAGACATGAATCCTGACACAACAGAATATGGAACTAAAGTAATGTATTTACCTAGTTTTAGAATCCCGAATAATATTTGCAGTAAGCCACCAATTACTACCGCTGCCATCACTAAAGGTAAAATTTGTCCTGCGGATAGATCTCTTGGAACTCCCACTGCTGCTAAGCCTGCTACTACGCCAGCAACAGTTACACTCATCGGACCTGTAGGTCCACTAACTTGAGCAGGTGTTCCGCCGAACAATGCTGCTAAGAAACCAACTACTACTGCTCCATATAGTCCATAAATTGCTCCGCCAGGTCCTAAAGCAGCATTACCAAAAGCAAGAGCCAGAGGCAAAGCCACCACTGCGGCTGTGATCCCTCCTAGAATATCGCCTCTTACATTCTTTAGATGAAATCCATTAATTATTTTCAAAGATGCTCTCCTTAAAATAAACACTTAACTAAAAGATATTATCTCTTAATGACGTAAATTTGTGAAAAATGCAGTTTGTGCAAAATATTTTTGTAACTTTTTTTCTCTTAATTAAATAAAATTTAGTTAATTTTCCTGAACAAAAGTAGTCTCTGATTGATTTAAGTGTGAGGCAAGCGATTAATGTATTAGATAAATATTTTTCAATTTAAATAATATTCAAATGAATTCTATTATTCGTCCTAGAAGATTAAGAAGATCTGAGGCAATTAGAGATATGGTTAGAGAAAACCATCTAAAGGCATCGGACTTTATATATCCATTATTTATTCATGAAAAAGACGTTAAAGAGGAAATTTCAGCAATGCCGGGAACTTATAGATGGGATATTAATGGCTTAATAAAGGAGGTTACTAGGGCATGGGAATTGGGAATAAGGTGTGTGGTTCTTTTCCCAAAAATTAACGATAGCTTAAAGACTGAAGATGGAGCAGAATGTTTTAATCAAGACGGTTTAATACCTAAAGCTATTCGAATATTAAAAAAAGAGATTCCAGAAATGACAATAATGACAGATGTTGCCTTGGACCCATACTCTTGTGATGGACATGATGGATTAGTTGATGAAACTGGAAAAATATTGAACGACGAAACAATCGAAATTTTAAAAAAACAAGCTTTAACACAAGCAAGAGCTGGAGCAGATTTTATTGGCCCTAGTGACATGATGGATGGGAGAGTTGGAGCAATTAGAACTGCTCTTGATAGTCAAGGATTTAGTGATGTAGGTATTATTAGTTACACAGCAAAATATTCATCTGCTTACTATGGTCCATTTAGAACTGCTTTAGATTCCGCTCCTAGAGAGAATAGTAAGAAAATAATTCCAGACAATAAGTCTACATATCAAATGGACCCTGCCAATTCAAAAGAGGCTTTAATTGAATCTGCATTGGATCAGTATGAAGGAGCTGATATTTTGATGGTAAAACCAGGCATTTCATATTTAGATATTGTTTATAGATTAAGCACTTTTTCAAATAAACCCATAGCTGCATACAACGTTAGTGGGGAGTATTCTATGGTTAAGTCTGCTGCTATGAAGAACTGGATTAATGAAAAAGATATTGTATTAGAAACATTGCTTAGTTTTAAGAGAGCAGGAGCAAAATTAATACTCACTTATCATGCTTGTGATGCATCTCAATGGTTGAAGGATACTTAAAAACTCATTATTAACAAAAATTTGGTTTATTCTTAGATAAGTAATAAATTAACCGCTTTGTTTTGAAGTTTTCACAAGGAGTAAATAGGATTGGTCACATTGCACTTAGGGTAGAGAATCTCGAAAGGGCTAAATCTTTTTACATTAAGCTGGGAATGAATTTAGTTTGGGACGATAAAGATTGGTCTTATTTAGAAGCTGGTCAAGGAAAAGATGGACTTGCGTTGTTAGGCCCGAACTACAAAGCTGCGGGACCTCACTTTGCTTTTCATTTTGAAAATAAAAAAGAAGTAGAAAATATTCAAAATGATTTAAAGAAGTCTGGTATAAAAGTTGGTCCTTTACATGAACATAGAGATGGAACAGCATCTTTTTATATGAGGGATACTGAAGGAAACTGGCTCGAGATGCTTTATGTTCCTCCTGAAGGGATTCAATCGAATGTTTGATTCTTTGTATTTGTATGCCAGAGAAAAGTTATTCTAAAAAATCATATTCAGATAACACCTTAGAAGAAGAATCTATAAGCCTTTTAGAGTGGGAAACATTAAGAACTCATTTATCTTCATTCGCCTCAACGGAAATGGGTAAACGAGCAATTTTAAGTTTTGGTATTCCTTCAGAATACGAAGCCTCTAAAAGACTGTTGAATGAAACTGTTGAAATAAATAAGCTAGAAAATAATTTAGATAAATCAATTAGTTTTTCTGGTGTTTTTGATATTAGTAGAAATATTGAAATTTGTTCCAAGGGAGGTGTAATTTCATCTTCTGAATTTTTAGAAATAGCTAAAACAATTTCTGCAGCAAGAAATTTAAAAAAAATCTTATTAGATTTTGAAGCAAGGCCTTATATTTCATCATTTACAAAAAATTTAATTGACCATCAGAATATCGAAACTATTTTTAAAAAAGGCATTGAATCTAATGGAAGGATTTCAGACAATGCAAGTAATAAACTATCTATTCTTAGAAAAGAATTATTATCTAAGAAACTTGAAAGAAAAATATTAGTTGAGAAATTTATTCAAAAGAATTTAGCTTATTTGCAAGATACTACTATTGGAGATCGATATGGTAGGCCTGTTTTAGCAGTCAAAGTTAATTATGTAGATAAATTTAAAGGCATAATTCATGACTCTTCATCCTCAGGAAATACAGTATATTTTGAGCCTGAAAGTGTAGTTATTAAAGGTAATAAGATTGCTTCTTTAGAGGCTAGGATCACAGCAGAAGAATTTAAATTACTAAAGAAATGGTCCCAAGTTGTTAGTGATAATTCAGAAAGTCTTATTGAAATGGCATCCATTTTATTGAGATTAGAAAATGCTCTAACTCGTTCAAGATATTCGAAATGGATTGGAGGCAAAACTCCTACCTTTGATAAAAATCCTATAGTTTCTTTAATTGGTTTTTCTCATCCGTTATTGATTTGGGAACATAAGAAAAAAGGAGCCCCTCCCCCAGTGGCTGTCGATTTTCATATAAATAGAAATATTAAGGTTGTAGCTATTACAGGTCCAAATACTGGAGGTAAAACGGCAGCTTTAAAAGGTTTGGGTTTGTCTTTACTTATGGCTAGAGCAGGATTATTGATACCTTCAACTAATAATCCTATTATCCCTTTTTGTCCAAATATATATGCGGATATAGGAGATAATCAATCATTAGAAGAAAATTTATCTACCTTCAGTGGGCATATATCCCGCATAAAAGAGATATTGGATTCACTTGATAATAAGAAAGGATTATCTGTTGTTTTGTTAGATGAGATTGGATCTGGTACAGATCCTCTAGAAGGAAGTGCTCTTGCGATGGCTTTATTAAAAGAATTTGCAAATAAATCTGATATCACTTTAGCAACTACACATTATGGAGATATTAAGGCTCTAAAATATAATGACTCAAGATTTGAAAACGTATCAGTTGCCTTTGATGAGGATTCTTTGAAGCCAAAATATATACTCAATTGGGGCATTCCTGGGAGGAGTAATGCTTTATCAATCTCAAAGAGAATTGGTCTCGATGAAAGCATACTTAACGAAGCTGCAAATTATCTAAAGCCAAAAGAGGTTGATAATATTAATAGTATTATTAAAGGACTTGAGGAAGAGAGGATTAAACAACAAAATTCTGCAGAAGAGGCTGCAGAACTGATTGCAAGGACTGAAATATTACATGATGAACTGAAGAGAAATTATGAATATCAAAAAATAAATGCTGAAAAAATCCAAGAAATTGAAAGGTCTAAATTATCAAAACATCTTGTATCCGCTAAAAAAGAGGTAATAGATTTGATTAAAAAATTAAGAGATAAAAATGTTAATGGAGAGGATACGAGAATTATTGGAAAAAGATTAAAGGAAATTGAGACGGAACATTTAACCCAAAAAAAATTTGAAAAGTCAATATCATGGAATCCTCAGGTAGGCGATTTTGTAAAAATTAAAAGTCTAAATAGTATAGGACAAATAGTAGATTTAGATAAAAAAGGTGGTTTTTACGAAGTTAAATGTGGTTCATTCAGAAGCACATTATCTTTAAATGACTTTGAAGGTATTAATGGAGAAAAGCCTAATTTAAAAAGATCAAAAATTGAGATAAAGTCTATAAGAGAAGATTTTTCTTTTTCTAACATTAGAACTAGTAAAAATACAATTGACGTAAGAGGGCTAAGAGTTCATGAAGCCGAAATAATTATTGAAGAGAAAATTAGAAAATTTCATGGACCGCTATGGATTGTTCATGGAATTGGATCGGGGAAACTTAAAAAAGGACTAAGAAATTGGTTATCAGGTTTGAATTATGTTGATAAGATTGAAGATGCAGCCAACAACGAGGGCGGACCTGGTTGCAGTATTGCGTGGATAAAATAAAATTTAAAATACCTAGAAACAATTTAATAATCGTATTAAGTGCAATTTATTGATCAAGCAAACATTATTCTTAAGGCTGGAAAAGGTGGAAATGGAATAGTTTCATTTAGAAGAGAAAAATTCGTTCCTGCTGGAGGACCTTCGGGGGGAAATGGAGGAAGAGGGGGCTCAGTTATTTTGATGGCTGACAATAATCTTCAAACATTATTAGATTTCAAATTCAAACGTGAAATAATTGCTGAAGATGGATGCAAAGGAGGTCCTAACAAGAGATCAGGTGCTTCAGGTGAGGATACAATCCTTAAAGTTCCCTGTGGCACAGAAATAAGGGATAATAAAACCGGTATTATTTTAGGAGACTTAACTAAAGATAAACAGAGTTTAACTATTGCTATAGGAGGAAGAGGTGGACATGGTAATGCTTACTATTTAAGTAATCAAAATAGAGCCCCAGAATCATGCACTGAAGGAAAAGATGGTGAGATATGGGAGGTTCAATTAGAACTAAAACTTCTTGCAGAGGTTGGAATTATAGGCCTTCCAAATGCTGGGAAAAGTACTTTAATTTCCGTGGTGTCATCTGCCCGTCCAAAAATCGCAAATTATCCTTTCACAACTCTAATACCTAACTTAGGTGTAGTAAGAAAAATTGATGGTAATGGTTGCCTTTTTGCGGATATTCCTGGATTAATTTCAGGGGCAGCTGATGGAGTAGGTTTAGGGCATGATTTTTTAAGGCACATCCAAAGAACGAAGATACTTGTTCACTTAATTGATGCAATTGCAGAAAATCCTTTACATGATTTTGAGATAATTGAGCAGGAATTAAAAAAATATGGAAAAGGTCTTTTAGATAAAGAGAGGATAATAGTATTGAATAAAATGGAGCTGGTAGATGATCATTATTTGAAAATAATTTCAAAAAAGTTAGAAGATTTATCTAAAAAGAAAGTTTTAGTTATTTCTTCATCTTTAAAAAAAGGTTTATCTTCACTGCTTTCTGAAGTATGGAAAAGGATCTAACTTAAATTTAAAATTTTTTTGAAAAAAAAACACTTGATTTAATTATGAAAATCAGTCATAAATAAGATACCTCTTTAAACAAAATATGAATTTCTATACTTGCTTTGATCAACAAGGAAAAATAATAGCTAGATGTCAAACCATTCAAGATATTGAGGTTTTGAAGAAAATGGGAAGACCAATTGTAGAAGTCAAGGAAATGAAAAATGAAGAGTCTGTTGTATGTTCACTTACAGGAAGTCCATCCGACTTTAATAGAGATTACTAATAGAATTAATTAATAAAAAAAAGGGCTTTTAGAGCCCTTTTTTATTGTGCATTATATATCAAAAAAAACTTAATCATCATAAACAAGGCATTCTGGTTCATCCGGGTTGGCATCGCAGAATAGTTCCAAAGCATTAGGGTCATGTTTATCATCTGGATGATGATCCTTATACTCTTCGAGTTCTTTTAGCTCTTCAGTTAAATGTCTGACCTTTGGAAGATTGCCCTCTGCTTTTGCAGATTCGATTTCCGATTGATCTTTTTGGATGTGTTCGTCAATGGATTTCATTTTAAGCTTTTCGTACTTTAGTAGACATACACAACATAGTTAATTTTTAATGAAATTGCATTATCTATGAACTAGATAAGTGTTCATTACAACATCATTTTTTTTGAAATTGATTTATTTGTTTTTTAGGCCTCTATTTTCATTATTTCCTTTAGCGATGGTAAAACTGGGATTATTTGATTTGGGTTTAAAGGGAATAAAGCTTTGTAGTAATCTTTTTTCCATTCATTGTCGAAGCATGTCCTATTTACGTTAGATAATTTAAAGAATTTTAATCTCCATTCAATAATCTTTCCAAAACTTGATAGTTCTTGTTCAGTACATTTGAAAAGTTTGCTATATATCAATTCCCATCTTATGAGCGTTGGAAAAAGGTAAATATCTGCGTAGGTTAACTCTTCTCCAAATATCCAGTCCCCTTTATTATTCTGTAATAAATTTTCAATTTCATTTAAAGCTGTGAAAAGATTTTTACTTGCTTTTTCGTAAGCTGACTGGTTTCTGGCAAAACCACATTTATATACGCCATCATTAATGCTGTTATTAATTAAATCTAAAAATTTTTGATTACCATCTTTTATACTTAATGCCTTATATTTCGATTCACTTTTTATTGAATTGAGTAATCTCATAATCTGTGAACTTTCATTAGACAGAATATTTACTTCATCTTTTACAAAGCTAATTAAAAGAGGTAATGTCGCTCTAAAAATAATCTTTTTATTAGCTTTTTTGTAAAGGTCTGAAAGTCTCACATATCCTTTAATTTTTGTATTGAAAATCCATTCGCCATGCTCAACATCTGCCTTTAAAAAAATTACTTTAACTTTTTTAGATAAATCTTTTATTACGTGTACGAGTAAAGTTCTTTGACACCATGGACAAGAATGACCTACTAATAAATAAATTTGTCCATCCTCATTATTAATATCGTATTCACTATTAATGGTTATACCTTTAGGCCTTTTATAATTACCATGTAAATCTGATGGCGCGAAGCCATTCATTAATTGGGTCCAAAACCAAAACCAGAATTTTCTGGAGGCCTTTATAAGGTATTTATTTTGCATAAAATTTTATTTTTAAAGAAAAAATGACTGTTCAAAGAATACTTATCGTTTCAGGCACTCATGGGAATGAAATTAATCCTGTTTGGGCTGTTAAGCAATTTAATAAAAAGGAAAATAGTTTTAATAATGGTATTGAGTATGAGTACATCATAGGTAATCCTGCTGCCTATGAAAAAGGTTGCAGATATATAGATCTAGATTTAAATAGATCTTTTAAAGAAAGTGAGAATTTTGATCAACACAAGAATAGCTTTTATGAAACTAATAGAGCCAATTTTTTAGTAGATGAATTTGGAATTGATGGATCTAAACCCTGTCAAATTGCAATCGATTTGCACACTACTACTGCAAATATGGGAACAAGTATTGTTATGTATGGGAGGAGATCCAAAGATTTTTGTTTAGCTGCATTACTGCAGAACAAATTTGGATTGCCTATTTATTTGCACGAAAAAGATAAAGCCCAAACAGGGTTTCTTGTAGAAGCTTGGCCATGTGGTTTAGTTATTGAAATAGGAGCTGTCGCACAAAATTTTTATGATCAAAATATTATAAATAGATTCTCTCTAATAATGAGCTCCCTAAGGGAAGAGATAGATAAATTAAAAAATAAACTTATAGAACTTCCAAAGGAATTAGTGGTTCACGTTCATCAAGAGAGTATAGATTATCCAAGAGATGAAAAGGGAGATATTGATGGCATAATTCATCCTGAGAGAATAAACCAAGATTGGAAAATGATTAAAAAAGGAGATCCATTATTTCTGGATAGCCAAGGAATAATCCACAAATATGAACAGGACCAATTGATTTGGCCTGTTTTTATTGGAGAAGTTGCTTATAAGGAAAAAAAAATTGCCATGAGCTACACAAAAAAAGAAGTGGTTTGTTCCAAAAAACAATGGGTTCAAGAGTTTGAAAGTTTTTAAATTAAGAAACCGGAACAATAAATCGTGGAAAACTAATAAGGATTTTTTATTTTATAGATAAGTTTATTTAATATTTAATACTTTTATTTTTTTTTCTAATTTTTAAACCTTAAAAACCTAAATTCTTTCACTCCAATAAATAACAGCTCCAAAAGCCTCTAATTGCAGTCTTCTATGTTTAGCCTTTCTTAAGGAAACTACCTCTCTAGATCTTTTTCCGTTAAGAAGCCATTCGATTATTACCAAGTTTAATCCTCAATAACAAAGAAAATCTTAAGACATGGAAGTTCTTTTCTCCTGTTTTCCAAAAAATAAGTTTACTTAAAGAAAAATATTTACACATTTTTAGCGATTTTGGTCTAAAATCTTCGAAGCGGAATT
>QCDJ01000019.1 GCA_003280935.1 Prochlorococcus sp. AG-355-B23 | reverse complement strand
ACTTCTGCAGCGATTTTATCAAAACAAGGCTTATCAGTGACTTTAATCGAATCTCATACTCAGTCCGGAGGATGCGCCGGTACTTTCAAAAGAAAGAATTATATTTTTGATGTTGGCGCAACTCAGGTTGCTGGTTTAGAGAAGGGAGGAATACATTCTAGAATTTTTGATTTTTTAGATATTCCATCCCCAGAAGCTACAATTTTAGACCCTGCTTGCATTGTTGATTTAAATGATGGTGGTAATCCTATACCTATTTGGTATGAAAAAAGTAAATGGATTGCTGAGCGAGAAATGCAGTTTCCCGGGAGTCAAATGTTTTGGAAACTTTGTACTCTCATACATCAAAGTAATTGGATATTTGCTAATAATAATCCTGTATTGCCAATAAGTAATTTTTGGGATTTTTCTCAACTTCTTAAAGCACTAGTACCTTCAAACCTTGTCACAGGTATCTTACTTAAATCTACTATTTTTGATTTATTGCGGATATGTGGATTATCTAAGAATGAGCGCTTGATTAAATTCTTAAATCTTCAGCTAAAACTTTATTCCCAAGAGGATGTCTATAATACCGCAGCATTATATGGATCTACTGTTCTTCAGATGTGTCAACAGCCACATGGTCTGTGGCATCTTAAAAGGTCTATGCAGTCCTTATGTGAATCCCTAGAAAGTTCATTGCTTCAAACTGGAGTTAATTTAATTTTTGGCCAAGAAGTTAATACTATAACTTTTGATGACATAAATATGTTTTGGAAAGTATCTGCTAATTCGAAAAAAAAATCTTTTATTTATCAAGCAAAAGATGTGATTTATACCGCACCTCCACAATCTTTGCTCAGGCATTTGAAAGATCCTTTAGAAAGAAACCAAAATTATAAAAATCGACTTAATAATTTGCCAGATCCAAGTGGAGCTGTAGTTTTTTATTCAGCATTAAAAAAAGAACATATAAAAAAAACATTCTCTAATCATTATCAATTTGTTTCGAAAGAATTTTGTTCGTTATTTGTATCAATTAGTGATGATGGTGATGGAAGAGCACCAAAGGGTGAGGTTACTTTAATTGCTAGTATCTTTACCAAAACTAAAGATTGGTTTGATCTAGATAAACAAACTTACTTAAAGAAGAAAAATGATTTCATGAAAAAAATATCGCTTGAATTGGAAAGTCAATTTGATATTGATCCTGAAAATTGGCTACATAGGGAATTAGCAACTCCATTGGGTTTTGAAAAATGGACAAAAAGACCTAATGGAATAGTCGGCGGGCTTGGTCAGAATCCGGATATTTTTGGTTTATTTGGATTATCAAGTAGGACACCTTTTGAAGGTTTATGGCTATGTGGAGATTCGATTTATCCAGGAGAGGGGACTGCAGGTGTTAGTCAGTCTGCATTAATGGTTTCAAGGCAAATTTTAGCTTCCAAAGGTATAGAGAATTTTAGTTTATAAAATTTTGTCTTATTTCTTTCGCTTCAGCAAGTTTGTTAGAAAGTAACTCCCAATTTTTTTCTTTAATAAGAGATTCCAGTATATCCAGCTTTTCTTTAAAATTATTTATGGAATTTAAAACATTAGTCTGATTATTAATAGCTAAATCTAAGCCTAGTTTTTCATTGCCGCCCCCAACTCTCGAAGTGTCAGCAAATCCTGTAGCAGCTAATTTTTGAGTGAGATCTAATAAAGATTGATTATTTTTTATATATGCAGTTTCAATTAAGGCAGAAGCTAAAAAAATAGGTAAATGAGAAATTAGAGATACAGCTTTATCATGCTCTTTTGGCGAAGCTTGGCAAATTTCACAATCCATTGATTTTATGAGCTTGGAAATAGTTCTGAGTGCATTTAAATCAGTATTTTGCGTTGGGGTAATAATCCATTTTGCATTTTTAAAAAGACCTTCAAAACCTGAATTAACTCCTTTTTTTTCCGTTCCTGCCATTGGATGAGATCCAATAAATAGAGGATGTAAATTTTCCCATGTATTTACAATTGGTTCTTTAACAGAGCCTACATCAGTTAGTATTGTTTCCTGAGGTATTGATGATACTAATTGTTGAGACGGACTGATCAAATCTTTGATAGGCAATGCCAAAATTATTAGCTCACAATTTTTTAATAAGCTAAGGTCACAGCTGACAAAAGTTGCAAGTTTTTTATCCTTAGCTTTTTTTTCATTAAATTCATTATTTGCTATTCCATAAATTGTATGATTAAGACTTTGGAGTTTTAATCCTAAAGAACCGCCAATTAAACCTAATCCTACTATTCCAATTTTCATAGATTGATTAATTCAAGGCTCTCTAATATTGATACCAATTTTTTGTATATTAGGTTCATAAATTTTGTATGTATTTGAAATTAAATTAATTATAAATGCTAGAAATTTTAAGTCATCAATATTTGAAAAATTTTTTAAGAGATCAAAGTGTTAGTTGGGAACACATATATTCTTTTGGGAGGATAATTTCCAAATGTATTGAAAATGATTCTACATATTTAATTAATTCAGAAATTTTCTCTAGCTATGAGTGGTTACCTCCAATCTTAATTTCTCTATTTTTAAATGAAGAGGATTCAACTTTTATTTTATCTAAAGAAAAAATAAAATTTATAAGCCAATTTCAGATTGATTCATTAAAAAATCTAGGTTTTGGTTTTATTTTTAAAAATGATCAACTTATTTTTGCTAATCATCATGTTCGCCTGATAACAATCCAAGATTTACTTAATGATCCCAATTCCCGTAATCTTAGAAATCATCGAATAGTTTATTCTGGAATTGAGGATATAAAACAGGATTTAAAAAATCATTTCAGAATTTCTTTATTCAAAAAGGATTGGACAAAAAATCTTAAAGAATTTGAATTAATCAATCAAAAATTTATAAAAGTATATGATTCGTTGAAGAAAAAATTCTTCATGAGAAAGGTCTTAGGAAATAGTTTTATTAATTTAGATGAAAAAGAAATTAGTTTCTTTTCAAACTTTTTTCATGATAATTCTTTTTTTTCTGATAAATTTTTAAGTGTTAATAAAGCATTATCTCAAGGTTGGGCATGCTGGGTGAAATTAAACGATACAAATTTAGATTGGAATTTGTATTTGCAGCCAATTGATGAACTTTCTCAAATTAAGGATTTTTTTTCAAATAATAAATTTGTTTTTTTATCAGCATTGAGAAAAGATAATTTTTTTCAAATGTATTTTAAAAAGCACAGTTTAGAAATTGATTTAGTTATTAATTTTAAAAGTAATTTTGAAGAGAAAAAGATTTCATTATATTTACCCTCTAAACAGTTGCTTCCTAATAATCCTCTTTTTACCAATTCAATCTTGGATAAATGCAAAAAGTTAATACTTTTTAGAAAGGGTTTAACTTTAGTTTTGTCTGATGATATTGATTTAAAAACTAACCTTGCTACAGAATTAGCTTCTAAGTACGGGAAGAGGGTATTGCTAGAGACAATTCCCTCTGGTGAGAATGAAATTCTTTGCTCTAGTTTTGACTGGTGGATTATGAATTCTTATTTAATTCAAATTCCAGAACAAATTATCATTCCTTTACTACCGATTCCGAATATGTCAGAACCTATTAATAAAATTACAGTTTCTCATAAAAATAAGCTTTCTCAAGATTGGTTTAGAGACTTCTTTCTTCCTCAAGTTAGAATAAAACTTGAAAGATCTATTTCTCCTTTAAGAAGAAATTCAGGTAAGTTAATAATTTTAGATGGAAGAGCAAATAAAAGAAACTGGGGAAGATTACTTTTGAAAAACATTCAACCCTCAAAACAAATTTACTACATGTTACCTTTTGATTAGGTTATGATTTTGTAAATAGCTAAAGAAATATGGGTGAAGCAAAAAGACGTAAAACACTTGGTTTGCCTCCAAAAAAAAATAATACTAAAACTAAATTTGATGAGTCTCCAAGACTATTTGAATGGCTGCCCTTTACAATCGATCAGAGAGATAACCTAATTAAATTAAGTATTAAAGCCAGTTGGTTTGGAATCGGAGGGTTAGTAATCTTATGGGTTGTAGTGAGATTTATAGGCCCTGCTGCTGGTTGGTGGACTTTAGCTGATTCTTTATAAATCTAAGCTACTGTTTTTATATCATTCACAGCGATTGTATTAGCAGGATTGCTATTTAGTGCTTTCATTGAATTAGAACTGACTTCAGTCCCTTCTGTTAATTTCTCTTTAACCATAGATTCTACTTTATTCCTAATTTCTAAGTTTTGATCAAGCCAAATAATTGTATTATCTCTCCCTTGTCCAATATTTTCTCCTTCATAACTATACCAAGCACCTCTCCTTATTATGATATTAGTCTCTTCTGCTAAATCTAATAAACATCCTGTTGTACTAATACCTTTTCCGAAGAGAATATCAAATTCTGCAATTCTAAATGGGGGTGCAACTTTGTTTTTTGCTACTTTAACTTTTGCTCTTATGCCATATTCTTCAGTACCTCTTTTAAGCGTTTGAATTCTTCTGATATCAAGTCTCACTGAGGCGTAAAATTTTAATGCATTACCTCCTGTGGTTGTTTCTGGATTGCCGTATGTAACGCCAATTTTTAGGCGTAATTGATTCAGGAATATTACCGTACATCCAGATTTGCCAATATTGCCTGTTATTTTCCTCATTGCTTGGCTCATTAGCCTTGCTTGGCTTCCAATTACATGATCTCCCATCTCTCCTTCTATTTCTGCTCTTGGGGTTAGTGCTGCGACCGAGTCAACAACAACAAGATCTACTGCACTTGATCTTATAAGTTGGTCAACTATTTCCAGAGCCATTTCTCCAGTATCTGGTTGTGAAACTAACAAATTTTCAACATCAACTCCAAGGGAGGCTGCATAAACTGGATCGAGTGCATGCTCAGCATCTACAAATGCAGCTACTCCTCCATTCTTCTGGACTTCTGCAATCGCGTGAAGTGTTAATGTAGTTTTTCCTGAACTTTCTGGTCCGTAAACTTCTACTACTCTTCCTTTTGGATAACCTCCTCCTAATGCTAAATCTAAGGTGAGCGCTCCAGTAGATATTGTTTCTACTTTCATTCTTGAGGCGTCACCAAGTCTCATTATTGATCCTCGTCCAAAATTTCTTTCTATTTGACCTAAGACAAGGCTTAATGCCTTGTCTTTCTCTTTTGATTCATTTTTTTTCTTTTCTTCAAGGCTCATTGTTTGATTTATCGGTTAAAGTTCTTGTAATTATTCTAAATTTGGAAATTTTTATTTAAACCAAACTTCATAAATACAAATTATAGTACATCTGTACTCTAGCTAATTATCTTTAAATTGCAACTAACTCCTCAAGGTTACCTAATTTCAATATTTTGATTTCATTACTTAAAGGATACTTATCTGTTACTTTCAAATATCCCCAATCAGCTAGGTAGCATGGAATGTGAGAAGTTTCTGAATTTTGTTTAATATCTATTAGAGTTTTTTTTCTATCTTCTATAAAGCCTAAAATTTCATAGTTTTGTGTAAGCTTCTCAGCTAATTCGACTTTTGTTCCGGATTCATAACCAAATATAAATTCTGGAAAAATATTTAATTCGTTAAGAATTTTTTCTGCAAATATTTTACCTTTAGTTGTTATAACTCCGTTTTTTATCTCTCTTTTGCTTAATTCTTTCATAAAATTTATAATTTCAAAAAAAGGATTATGTAAATTTACCCACGATTTAAAATCTTTATTAATTTGGTCCTTGCGCGACTGATCTAACATTTTTTGTAAATCTTCGGCAATCCAGGAATTTTCATTTAATATCCTCTGGCAATTTTGATGATAATTTTTAATGAAATCATCTTTATTATCATTTTTCAATGGATTTTCTGTTTTTATAATTTCGTGAACAATTAGAATCATTTCCCAACCATATTTAACCCAAGGCCTAATTTCTTTGAAAGAATTTGGTACTTTTTTATAGTGTTTTTGATCAAAAGAGATGCAGGGTGAATTTAAATATTTTTCGCAGGCCAACAAGGAGCTATGCCAATATTCCTGCATTCCATCAACTACTACTCCATCGAAATCAAATAGAAATATTTTTTGAGAAGACACCTATTAAATATTAGAACTGGGCCGCTAGGATTCGAACCTAGGAATGTCGAGACCAAAACCCGATGCCTTACCACTTGGCGACGGCCCATTGATTTTTTATTTTAATACATGAAAAGATTTTTTTCTATCCAAAAAATACAAAGTTTTTATAAACATGGCGCTAGTTTTGAAAAATATAAATATTATTTGAAAGAGCTAGATTTCCATGGCTCTAGAAATTTCTGAGCTTTTTTGATCGCTAAAGCCATTCTTTCCGGATACTCGTAGAGCTTTTTGTTATTTTTGTGAGCAAATTCAATAAGGGGCTGCATAATTTTTCTAGCAGCACTTCCAAATGCTATTCCGTCTGGAAGATTGTTTGAATTCAAAAATTCATAAGTTTTTTCATTTGTTCCTCCTGCCAATTGAATTAATCCAGGTGGAAGATCTGAACCGATTTTTTCAAATAACTTAACAGCATCTCTACTTGTTGTAGGAGCAAGATCTCCAGACATTGGCCTTCCATCTAGCTGCCAAATAAGGGGAATATCAAGTTTTTTTAGAATTTCATATCTTTCCCAAAGAGCTTTCAAAAGATCTTCGGGATCTTGTGATTTTTTGGAAGATTGATTTAATCCACTACTGATAGATATCTTGTCTAATTTCATTTCAGAACTTTTAAGGATACTGACAACTTTTGCAAAAGAATCTAGGCGATTGATTTCTGTATGAATTTCTACTGCATTCGGCTTTATTTTCTGAAGTGTTGATCCTAAATCATCTTTTGACAAATTATATTCATATTCACTAATTAGATTTAGGGGACAGCTATTCAAACATCTTCCACATCCATAACATTTACTCTTTTTGATCCCAGAATTATCAATTGCAAAGGTGGGGCATACTTTTTCGCACGGTCTTGGACAATTAGGGGGACATTTCAATGGATCAAATTTTGCTTTACGAAAGTGGATATCATTTCCATCACTAATACTTATCATTAATCCAGGGGAGTTTTTAAAGACTTTTTTTGCCCACTCGATTCCTTTTTTTGCTGCGCGGACTATAGATTCTTCTGCGGCAACATCTATGTAGTCCACACCTGCAGCAGTATAAATTGCACATAAATCTTCTATGGCAACAATATCTTCATTACTGGCACCACAAATTAATTTAATCCATTTATCTTTTTTATTCTTAGTTCTAATCAAACAATTTAACTTTCAAATTCATCTAAAATATAATTACTTAGCGGTTTCCATTCAAGTTTTCTTGAACCTCCCATTTCAACAACTATCTTTAGTTTATTATCGTTAGTGCAAATCTCTATTAAGCTCTCTAATTCAGATTGAGATAATACTTGACCTTCTAATAACCAAAGTAATTTATTTTTATCATTTTCATTAAATAACTCAGAAGCTTGTGGGATTACTTGTTGAACTTCCCCAAGCGCTCCGTTTCTTCCTACACTTTGATGACCAAGATGTGGTGGTCTAACGCCATGCAATTTGAGCAAGAAAACTTCTGGATCTCCAAGCCCTCTTGCTGAGGTTATAAAAGTTTTAAAGCCTTTGGCCCTCATTCTCCTCAAAAGACGAGTTTCATAACCACCTTCAAGAGGAGCAAATATTGCAAGACATTTGTTAGTTTTTAAATCGTTATGAAACTTTTTCCCTGAGAGAAGTAATGGCATAAAAATTTCCTTTATTTCTATTTTATTTTATTTTATGGTACTTGATGATGTACAATTGTAACTCAGTGAATTTTTAAGCTCGCAAGCTAGCCGAGCCTCTGAAAATTTCACATTTTTTAGCGTTTCGTTAAAAAACTCAGGTGGGTTTATCCCGAGAGAAACTATCTATTATTTAAGATAAGTCTCGACCTTACTAATTGTTTTTTTATTAACTACACCTTAATAACTGAAGGGTTTAGATAATTGAAAAATTATTACGAGCTAGCCTAATTTAGTCTTATGTCTATCGGAATTTTAGGAAAGAAATTGGGCATGTCCCAACTTTTCGATGATAAAGGTAATTCGGTACCAGTTACTCTTATAGAGGCTGGTCCGTGCCGCGTCACTCAATTGAAAACAACTGCTTTGGATGGTTATACCGCCGTTCAGATAGGTTATGGCTTGTCCAAAGAGAAGCATTTAAGCAAACCTGAAAAGGGACATTTATTGAAATCAGGTGAAGAACTTTTAAAGCATTTGAAAGAATATAGGGTTGAAGAAACTTCATCTTATGAAATCGGAAAACAAATAACTGTAAAAAACTTTGAGGTTGGTCAAAAAGTTGATATCAGTGGCAAATCTATGGGTAGAGGTTTTGCAGGTTACCAGAAAAGACATGGTTTTAGCAGAGGTCCTATGAGTCATGGTTCAAAAAATCATAGAGCACCAGGATCTACAGGAGCAGGAACAACTCCTGGTAGAATTTATCCAGGGAAAAGAATGGCAGGAAGATATGGAGGAAAACAGATAACTACAAAAGGATTGTTAGTTCTAAAAATTGATGATCAGAAGAATTTGCTTGTAGTAAAGGGTTCTGTTCCAGGTAAGCCCGGCTCAATTGTCAACATTAAGCCAAATAATGTTGTAGGCAAAAAAGGAGGTGAAAAATCATGACAACACTTGAAACTTTAAAGTGGGATGGTAAAAAATCAGGCAAGGTTACTCTTGATTTAGCAGTTGCTAAAGAAACTTCTTCGGCAGACTTAATCCATAGAGCAGTCCTTAGACAGCTAGCAAATAAAAGACAAGGGACAGCATCAACTTTGACAAGATCTGAAGTGCGCGGGGGCGGTAGAAAGCCATACAAACAAAAAGGTACAGGAAGAGCTCGTCAAGGATCAATAAGGACACCCTTAAGACCTGGTGGCGGAATTATTTTTGGACCGAAGCCACGTTCTTACAATCTTGATATGAATCGTAAAGAACGTAGATTAGCTCTTAGAACAGCTCTTATGTCCAGAGTATCTGATATGAAGGCTGTTGAAGATTTTGGATCTACTTTAAAGCAGCCTAAAACAAGTGATATCATCAATGGCCTTGCTCGATTAGGTATAGAAAAAACTGAAAAAGTTTTGGTTATTCTTGATAGCCCTTCCGATATTATAAAAAAATCCATTAATAATATTGAGAAAGTAAAATTAATCGCCGCCGATCAATTAAATGTATTTGATATTCTCAATGCCAATAAATTGGTAATAGGTCAATCAGCGATAGATAAAATTCAGGAGGTTTATGCATCATGAGTAAATTATTCGATTCTCGTTTAGCCGATGTAATACGAAAGCCAGTTATTACTGAAAAAGCTACAAATGCACTAGATCTTAACCAATATACTTTCGAAGTAGATCATAGAGCGGCTAAACCACAAATAAAGGCAGCTATTGAGGCCTTGTTCAGTGTTAAAGTCATAGGAGTTAACACTATGAATCCTCCTAGGAGAACAAGAAGAGTCGGGAAATTTTCCGGTAAACGTTCTCAGGTCAAGAAGGCAATTGTACGTCTTGCTGAGGGAGACAAAATCCAACTATTTCCAGAATCTTAAGGAGTTTTAATCATGGCAATACGTAAATTTAAACCTTATACACCTGGCACTAGGCAGAGAGTAGTTACTGACTTTAGTGAAATCACAAGTGCAAAACCTGAAAGATCACTAATAGTTTCAAAACATAGAGTTAAAGGCAGGAATAATCGTGGAGTTATCACTTGTCGTCATCGTGGAGGTGGTCACAAAAGGCAATATAGATTGGTCGACTTTAGAAGAGATAAAAGAAATATCAACGCTAAAGTTGCAGCCATACACTACGATCCTCATAGAAATGCAAGATTGGCACTTTTATTTTACGAAGATGGAGAGAAAAGATATATTATCGCTCCAGCAGGAGTAAAAGTAGGACAAAATGTCATTTCTGGAGAAAGTGTTCCAGTTGAAGATGGAAATGCCATGCCGCTTTCTGTTATGCCATTAGGATCTAGTGTTCATTGTGTTGAGTTATACGCAGGCAGGGGTGCTCAAATGGTTAGATCCGCAGGAGCTAGTGCTCAAGTTATGGCAAAAGAGGGAGATTATGTTGCTTTAAAACTCCCATCTACTGAGGTAAGACTTGTAAGAAAAGAATGCTACGCAACTCTTGGTGAAGTAGGTAATTCTGAAATAAGAAATACTAGCTTAGGTAAAGCAGGAAGAAGAAGATGGCTTGGAAGAAGGCCTCAAGTAAGAGGTAGTGTAATGAACCCATGTGATCATCCACATGGAGGAGGAGAGGGAAAAGCACCAATTGGTAGAGCAGGCCCAGTTACTCCATGGGGTAAGCCAGCTCTTGGACTAAAGACACGTAAAAAGAACAAACCAAGTAATAAATTAGTTGTTCGAAGACGCCGTCGCGTTTCTAAGAGGAGTAGAGGAGGAAGAGACTCTTGATTACTTCATTTATTATTTCAATTTCTATTACATAATCATGGGACGTTCACTAAAAAAAGGACCTTTTATAGCAGATAGCCTGCTCAAGAAGGTAGAAAAACAAAATACCGATAATGACAAGTCTGTTATCAAAACTTGGTCAAGATCCTCTACGATTTTACCTTTAATGATCGGTCACACAATCGCTGTACATAATGGCAAGACTCACATTCCAGTATTTATTACAGAACAAATGATTGGTCATAAACTCGGCGAATTTGCTCCTACACGCACTTACCGAGGTCATATAAGAGATAAGAAAGGAGCAAAATCATGACAAAAACACCTGAAACAACAAAAACAGCAATCGCTCATGGGAATTATGTTCGCGGATCAGCCTCTAAAGTGAGAAGAGTTTTGGATCAGATAAGGGGTAGATCTTATAGAGATGCATTGATTATGTTGGAATTTATGCCTTACAGATCTACAGACCCCATTACTAAAGTTCTAAGATCTGCTGTTGCTAATGCAGAACATAACCTTGGAATGGATCCATCTACCCTAGTTATTTCCTCTGCATGGGCTAATAGTGGTCCAGTAATGAAAAGGTATAGACCCAGAGCTCAAGGTCGAGCTTTTTCAATAAAAAAACAGACTTGCCACATCAGTATTTCTGTTGAGTCTGCTCCTACTCAAACTAATGCGGAGGTACAAAACTAATGGGACATAAAATACATCCTTCTGGACTAAGGTTAGGAATTACACAAGAGCATCGCTCTAAGTGGTTTGCTACTTCTAAAACATATCCAATTCTTCTCCAAGAAGATTTTAAAATTCGTACCTTCATACAAAAAAAATATGGAGCAGCAGGAATTAGCGATGTCTTAATAGCAAGAAAAGCTGACCAACTGGAACTTGAATTAAAAACAGCAAGACCAGGAGTTATAGTTGGAAGACAAGGAAGTGGTATTGAAGAATTAAGATCTGGCATTCAAAAAACTATAGGTGATAGAACAAGGCAAGTCAGAATAAACGTTGTTGAAGTTGAACGCGTAGACGCTGATGCTTTTTTACTAGCTGAATATATTGCTCAACAACTAGAAAAAAGAGTCGCCTTTAGAAGAACTATTAGGATGGCCTTACAAAGGGCTCAAAGGGCTGGAGTTCTAGGTCTTAAAATTCAAGTAGGGGGAAGGTTGAATGGTGCTGAAATAGCTAGAACTGAATGGACTAGAGAAGGTAGAGTACCTTTACATACTTTGAGAGCTGAAATTGACTACGCAACACGTGAAGCTAATACAACTTACGGTGTTCTAGGCATTAAAGTTTGGGTTTTCAAAGGTGAAGTTCTCCCTAAAGAAGAACAAACTATCCCTGTGGGTGCGAGCCCAAAGAGGAAAGCTAGTAGAAGACCTCAGCAATTCGAGGATCGTTCAAATGAGAATTCATAGGAGGTATAAAAATGCTTAGTCCAAAACGTACTAAATTCCGTAAACAACATAGAGGCAGAATGAGGGGTGTAGCCTCAAAAGGTAATACTATTGCATTCGGTCAATTTGCTCTCCAAGCTCAAGACTGTGGCTGGGTAACTGCACGTCAGATTGAAGCAAGCAGAAGAGCTATGACTAGATATATCAAACGTGGTGGTCAAATCTGGATAAGAATATTTCCTGATAAACCCGTAACCATGAGACCTGCCGAAACCAGAATGGGTTCTGGTAAAGGTAATCCAGAGTTTTGGGTCGCAGTTGTAAAACCTGGAAGAATACTTTTTGAAATGGGTGGTGAGGATATCACTGAGGAAACTGCAAAGGAAGCTATGCGTCTGGCTCAATACAAACTTCCTGTAAAAACTAAATTTATCTCAATTGATAAAAATCTAGAAAATTCCTCCCAAGAAAATACAAAAAATATTAAAAAATCTCAAGAGGAGGTTAAACAATGAAAAACTCAGAGTCAATTAAGGAATTTAAAAAATTAAATTCTGAACAAATTACTGAAAAAATTGACCAATTACGAAAAGATCTTTTTGACTTGAGATTCAAGCAAGCTACAAGACAGCTTAATGAAACTCATAAATTTAAAATTATCAAGAAACAAGTTGCGCAATTACTCACTCTCAGTAAGAGTCAATCTGCTTCTAAAACAACTTCTGATTAATTATTAGTTATGGCACTTAAAGAAAGAATTGGTACTGTTGTCAGCGACAAAATGGATAAAACAGTTGTTGTTGCTGTTATTAACAGATATCCACATCCCACTTATAAAAAAATTGTAAGTAGAACTACTCGATATAAGGCGCATGATCCAGAAAATACATGCGTTTTAGGTGATCGAGTTAAAATTAGAGAAACTAGACCGCTTAGTGCTCAAAAAAGATGGGCCATAGAAGAGATTCTCAATAAAACAAGTCAGGCTAAGGAGGTTAAAAAATGATTCAACAAGAAACTTATTTAACAGTTGCCGATAATAGCGGAGCAAAAAGACTCCAATGTATTAGGGTTTTAGGTTCTAATAGAAGGTATGCACATGTCGGGGATGTAATCGTAGCAACTGTAAAAGATGCTCTTCCTAACATGGGAGTTAAGAAATCTGAAGTTGTTAAAGCTGTTATCGTCAGAACTAAAGCAACATTAAGAAGAAATACTGGTAATTCAATCAGATTTGATGACAATGCGGCAGTATTGATTAATGAAGATAAGAATCCAAAAGGTACTAGAGTTTTTGGTCCTGTAGCTAGAGAACTGCGGGATAAAAATTATACAAAGATTGTTTCTCTTGCTCCGGAGGTGATTTAAATGTTGGATTCATTAAAGCAAAAGAAAAATTTCCAGAGAATAAAAATGAGAATCAAAACTGGAGATTTGGTAAAAGTAATTAATGGCAAGGACAAAGGGAAAACTGGTGAAGTTTTAAAAACTATCCCTCTTGAAAATAGAGTAGTTGTAAAGGGAATTAACCTTAGGACCAAACATGTAAAACCAACTCAGGAAGGTGAAACTGGAAGAATTCTTACAGAAGAAGCATCTTTACATGCATCAAATGTAATGTTTTTTTCAAAGGATAAAAATCTTACAAGTAAGATTGAATACTTTATTGATAAAGAGGGGGTTAAGAAAAGAAGATTGAAGAAAACTGGTGAAGTAATTGATTAATTTTTCATCAGAAATCAGATTTCAACTTTTTCTAATTTATCAATTCTGACAAAGACCAGAATTAACAAAAAATTATGACTCTAAAAAATCGCTACAAAGAATCAATAAGACCAAAACTTTTAAAGGACCTTGGTCTTAAAAATATTCATCAAGTACCTAAAGTTGTCAAAGTCAACGTTAACAGAGGTCTTGGTGAAGCAGCTTCGAATTCGAAAGCTCTTGAAGCCTCTTTAAATGAAATGGCAACAATTACAGGACAAAAGGCTTTAGTAACTAGGGCCAAAAAAGCTATCGCGGGTTTTAAAATTCGTGAGGGCATGCCTATTGGTTGTACTGTAACTTTGAGAGGAGACAGGATGTATTCTTTTTTGGAGAGATTTATAAATCTAGCTTTACCAAGAATAAGAGACTTTAGAGGAGTTAATCCAAAAAGTTTTGATGGGAGAGGTAATTACACCGTTGGCGTGAAAGAGCAATTGATTTTTCCTGAAATCTCTTTTGATAAAATAGATTCAATAAGAGGTATGGATATAACTATTGTCACTAGTGCAAAATCAGATCAAGAAGGTAAAGCTCTTTTGCAGGAGTTAGGAATGCCTTTTAGTAAGAATTAAATTAAAACTATGTCAAATCACGATCCTATTTCAGATATGCTAACTCGAATTAGAAATGCGAGTCAAAAAAAGCATACAACCACAACAATCCCAGGTTCAAAAATGTCCTTAAGTATCGCCAAAGTACTTCAAAAAGAGGGGTTCATTTCTGATATTAATGAGGAAGGTGAAGGTTATAAATCACAAATAATACTCGGCCTCAAATATAGTGGAAAAAATAAATTTCCTACCATTCGATCTATGCAAAGAGTTAGTAAACCTGGTTTGAGAATATATAAAAATACTAGAGGTTTACCAAAAGTTCTTGGAGGTCTTGGAGTTGCCATAATATCAACTTCTAAAGGCGTTATGAGTGATCGCGATGCTAGAAAGCAAGGCATTGGCGGCGAAGTCCTCTGCTATGTTTATTAAGGAGAATTAATCATGTCAAGAATCGGAAAAACACCAGTACTTATTCCAGAGAAAGTTACAGTTGATTTTGATGGATTAACAGTTACGGTTAAGGGCCCAAAGGGTGAGTTAAAACGTCTCATGCCCGAGGGAGTTAGTTTTGATAAGAAAGATAATACTGTTCTCGTAAGTCCTACCACAACCAAAATACATTCAAGGCAGAGACATGGTTTATGTAGAGCTTTAATTGCAAATATGGTTGAAGGGGTTACTCAAGGTTTTTCAAAGAAACTAGAAATTGTAGGCGTTGGATCAAGAGCACAAGTAAAAGGTAAAAATCTAGTTGTAAGTGCAGGATATAGTCATCCTGTAGAAATGATCCCCCCTGATGGTATAACATACAAAGTTGAGAGTAATACAAACGTTACCGTATCTGGAATTGATAAGGAAATTGTTGGCAATGAAGCAGCAAAAATCAGATCAATTAGACCTCCAGAGCCATATAAAGGTAAAGGAATTAAATATCATGATGAGAGAATTCTCAGAAAAGCTGGTAAATCTGGCAAAAAATAATTCCAATTAAAAAAATGACCAAACTTTCCAGGAAATTACAAACCCAAAAAAGACATAGAAGATTAAGGAGATTCTTAATTGGAGATGCAACTCGTCCAAGATTGTCTGTTTTTCGCTCTAATAACCATATTTATGCTCAGGTTATAGATGATAGCGCTCAGACAACTATTTGCTCAGCTTCAACTGTTGATAAAGAACTAAGAGAAAAATCTGAGAAATTACCTTCTGATTGTAATTCTTCTTCTATTGTTGGAAAATTATTAGCAAAGAGAGCGATAAAAAAAGGTATTAAGCAAGTAATTTTTGACCGTGGAGGTAATTTATATCACGGTAGAGTAAAGGCACTTGCAGATGCTGCTCGTGAAGCCGGCCTAGAATTCTAACTTTTAATTTTTTACTATGACTGACACTCCAACAAAACAAGAAATTCAATCCAAGAACGATAATGTTCCTGCAGCTACGCCCGTAGAACAAAAAAAGAATAATCGTAATGATCGAAAAAGAAATAGAAGAGGTGATTCAAAAAATCTAGAAAGAGATTCTGATTGGCAAGAAAGAGTTGTTCAAATTCGACGCGTTTCTAAGACTGTTAAGGGTGGAAAAAAAATGAGTTTTAGAGCAATTGTTGTAGTAGGTAACGAAAAAGGTCAAGTTGGAGTTGGAGTTGGTAAAGCAGGTGATGTTATTGGTGCGGTGAGAAAGGGAGTTTCAGATGGTAAAAAGAATCTTGTTAGGGTTCCTTTAACCCCAAATAATTCAATACCGACTTTATCTTTAGGTCGAGATGGTGCGGCTAATGTTCTAATTAGACCAGCTGCCCCAGGTACAGGAGTAATTGCTGGTGGTTCAATAAGAACAGTTTTAGAATTAGCCGGCATAAAAAATGTTTTAGCAAAAAGATTGGGTAGTAAGACACCTTTGAATAACGCTAGAGCTGCTATGGTAGCTCTTTCTCAATTAAGAACACACAAATCTGCCTCTAGGGAGAGAGGCATCTCACTTGAACAGCTTTATTCTTAAAATTATGACTTCAACATTAAATTCACTTAAATCAAACTCTGGCTCGAGAAAGAAAAAACTAAGAAAGGGTAGAGGAATTGCAGCCGGTCAGGGTGCATCATGTGGTTTTGGAATGAGAGGACAAAAGTCACGTTCTGGAAGACCTACACGTCCAGGTTTTGAAGGTGGCCAAATGCCCTTATATAGAAGAGTTCCAAAATTAAAGCACTTTGAAATAATTAATCAAAAGAACTTTTCCATAATTAATTTAGAAAAATTAAATGATTTCAAAGATAACGATACCGTTAACCTAGACTCA
>QCDJ01000018.1 GCA_003280935.1 Prochlorococcus sp. AG-355-B23 | reverse complement strand
ACCTTTTAAAGGATTTCATAAAGTTTCCAAAAAAAAATCTTCTTATTATTTTATTATTGTTAGGTTTTGGGGAATGGTTTGTCAGTGACTTAATTCATTTTGCAGGAGGCTCAATAGGATTTTTTGCGTTGTGTTTGGGGGGATATTTTTACTTGAAGAATGATAAGCCTAAATTTAATGAGCCAAATAATTTAGATGGTTGGATAAATCTATGTAATGAAGATTTAAATTTTTTTGAAGAACTTGAAGCAACAAATGAATTAGAAAAACAGAATTCAAAAAGACAAAAAACACTGGAATCTATTCTTAATAGATGTGAAAAAGAAAAAATAAGTTGCATTGGACAAAAAGATTATCAAAGTTTTCAATCTGTTTTGAAAAGTAATTTCAAAGCAGATAAGTTTGACTTTGATTTATACGAAAAACTGCCTAAATACAATTCTTCTCAAGTTATTCCAGAAGAAGCTTTGAATAGTGATGCAATCTTGTATTTTATAAACTTGCCTTTGTCGGCAAATGATTTTTTGTGGCTGGAAAAGTTTCCTAAAAATATGCCAATCTGGTTGGTGGCTTTAACTTCCAACCAAATAGAAGCCAAAAATCAGATAGAAGACCTAAAGTCTCAAATTTCAAGTGACTTTATAAACAAAATTATTACTTTCGATGTGAATAAGAGTGAAATAACAAATATACCTTTTTCTTTAAGAAAGTTTTTCATAAGTTCATCTAAAAATATTGAAAATACAAAAAAAAGACTCTTGAAAGAACTTCATGCTGCCTGGCAATCTGAAATTGAAGGTATAAGAAGAATGCAGTTAAAAGGTATACAAAGAAAAAATCAAATTCTTGTCGCAACAACTGTTTTCTTATCTCCTATCCCATCAATTGATGTTATGGCAATGACAGTATTAAATTCTTTAATGATTAAAGAAATTAAGTCTATATGGGGATGTAATTGGTCTCCTGAAATTTTAGATAAAGTATCAAAAGAGATTTTAAAGACTGCAATTGCTCAGGGAGTTATTGAATGGAGTGGACAGACTCTAATTGGCATAACAAAATTACACGGACCAAATTGGCTTGTCTCTGGAACATTTCAGGCTGTCAGTGCTGCTTATTTAACAAGAGTAGTATCAAGTTCTTTGGCTGATTTTATGGCAATAACAAAAGGAGTAGAAGAACCTGATTTGGATTATATAAAGAAAAATTCTGAGAAAATTGTCGAAGAAGCTTTTGAAAAAGAAAAAATAAATTGGAAAGGATTTATTTCTGATCTCAGAAAACCACTTATGAAACTATCTTTTAATTCATAATCTTGGGATGAATGTTAAATATGAAAAAAAATATTCTTTTTTTAAGTTTGATACTTCTACTTTCTATTGCTTCAGGCTCATGTAAGAGGATATCAAATAAAAATGAAACTAAAGAAGTAATACTGGCAAGTTTCACTGTTTTGGCGGATATAATTAGCAATGTCGCTAAAGATGATTTTATTGTTAGATCAATAACGAAACCTGGCGTTGAAGTTCATGGCTACCAACCAACTCCAAGCGATTTGGTAAATGCCTCTAATGCTTTTGTTTTTGTTGATAACGGATTTGGATTTGAATTATGGGCTGAAAAATTTGTTTCTAATTTAAAAGTTAACAGAATTACTATCGCGGAAGATTTGGATCCTATTTTTATCAGTGAAGATTTTTATAAAGGGAAACCCAATCCTCATGCTTGGATTTCTCCAAAAAGAGGGATCCTATACGTAGATATTCTCGTGGATTCTTTATCAGAATTGAGGCCATCCAAAAGGACATTATTTGAAGAAAATGGAAAAATTTATAAAGATAAACTATCTAAAATAGATAAAGAATTCTCACTTTTTATTAATAACTTAAATAAAGACAGGAGGTATCTAGTAAGTTGTGAGGGTGCTTTTTCGTATCTAACAAACGATTATGGATTAGAGGAAGTTTATTTGTGGCCAGTTAATGCTGAGAGTCAAATTACTCCCAAAAGAATGGCAAGAACAATCTCACTAGTTAAAGAAAAAAATGTTCCATCTGTATTTTGCGAAAGTACTGTAAGTAACGAATCTCAAATGGTAGTTGCAAACGAAACTGGGGCCAATTTCGGAGGAAATCTTTTTGTTGATTCATTATCTGATGATAGTGGGCCTGCTAGTTCCTATATGAAAATGCTTGAGCATAATTTGGAATTGATAAAAAAAGGGCTTTTTTAAATTATGGAAACAATCAATTATCAAAACTTTAGGATTGAGGCAGAGAATATTTGCGTAGATTACAACGGTAAGGTGGCTTTGTATGATGCCAATTTAAGATTGAAACCTGGCCAGATTTGTGGGTTAGTAGGGATGAACGGGGCTGGTAAAACAACTTTTTTTAATGCTTTAACTGGCTTTGTAAATATTTCAAAGGGAAAAATTAGAATAAATGGAGAGTCTCTAAGATCTGCTCAAAAAGATCAGACAATTGCTTATGTTCCTCAAAATGAGGGAATTGATAGTCAATTTCCAATAAGTGTTTGGGATGTAGTGATGATGGGAAGATATGGTTCGATGAATATTTTTAGGTGTCCGAGAGAGTCTGATGTTCAGGCGGTTAAAGATGCTATTGAGAGAGTTGATCTTACTGATCATTTATCTACACCTATTGGAAACTTATCTGGAGGCCAGAGAAAACGAACTTTTTTAGCGAGAGCAATTGCGCAAAGAGCATCAATATTACTTCTTGATGAGCCTTTTTCAGGTGTTGATATAAGAACTGAGAAACTTATCTCGGAATTATTTATTCAATTTAAAAAAGAGGGGAAAACCATATTATTATCAACGCACGATATGATTCATGTCCGTGAATTTTGTGATTTGGTTCTTTTAATAAATAAAACTGTTGTAGCTTATGGCGAAACCTCTGAAGTATTTACCCCTGAAAATATTACAACCACTTTTGGAGGCATTTCACCTGATTTCTTGTTTGGACCTGAATCCTAAATTTTAATTTATATGGAGCTCTTTTCTTTTTTAAATTTAGATACATTCATCACAGATCCTTTAACTCATGACTTTATGAGAAAAGCACTTCTTATGAGTTCATTAGTTGCAGCTGTTTGTGGTTTTCTATCAAGTTATTTGACTCTTAAAGGATGGGCTTTAATGGGAGATGCAGTCTCACATTCGGTTATGCCTGGTGTTGTGGTTGCTTATGCATTAGGTCTTCCTTTCTCATTAGGGGCATTTATTTTTGGAGTTGGTTCTGTAGCATTGATAGGGTTTATTAAGCAAAAATCTAGAGTTAAGGAAGATACTGTTATTGGGTTGGTATTTACTGGATTTTTCGCTCTTGGAATCGTATTGGTTTCTAAGATTAAAAGTAATATTGATTTGCATTCAATTCTTTTTGGTAGTCCATTAGGAATATCACTTTCAGATGTAAAACAAACTATATTCATTTCTTTATTGGTAGTAATCCTTTTATCAATCTTTAGAAAAGATTTAATGCTTTATTGTTTTGATCCTAGGCATGCAAAAACAGTTGGGATTAATGTATTTTTTCTTCATTATTTACTCCTCACATGCTTATCTTTGGCAGCTGTTGTTGGCTTGCAGTCTGTTGGAATTATTTTGGTAGTTGCAATGTTGATTACACCAGGGGCTACAGCATATTTACTCACGGATAAGTTTGATAATATGACAGTAATTTCAGTATTAAGTGCAATTATCTCAAGCCTTATAGGAATCTATGTTAGTTTTTGGCTTGATCTTGAAACAGGTGGATCAATTGTCTTGGCACAAACTTTTATATTTTTATTTGCTTTTTTATTCGCGCCAAGATACGGAATATTTAAGTTACAGAAATTATTTGCTGGGTATAAATGATAGTGGTGGATGAAACTTTAAATAAAAAGTGGAATTGGTGGCCATTATTCCCCTTATATCCTTATGGAAAAAAGAAAACAATTTTTAAAGAATTAATTCCTGATCAAATATGGTCCTTGGAACAAATACAGGGACTTTATTATGTTGCAGTTCCAATAAGAATGACGGTAATAAAGGTTGATAATGGATTGATGCTAATTAATCCACTGCCTCCTACAAAAGAATTAATAAATGAGTTGGAAAAATTAATTGCGATTCATGGCAAAGTAAAAACTATAATTCTACCGAGTGCCTCTGGACTAGAACATAAAATCGGACTGCCAGCTCTTGCAAGAATTTTTAAAGATGCAGAAATTTGGCTTTGTCCTGGACAATGGAGTTTCCCTTTAAATCTACCACTAGATTACTTAGGAATTCCATCAAAAAGATCAAGAATACTGTTTGAAGAAGGTACTCCACATACAAACTACTTTAAATGGTCTTCATTAGGACCTCTGAATTTAGGACTTGGAAGATATCAGGAGATAAGCTGTTTCCATTATCCTACGAAAACTCTTCATGTGACAGACGCAATAGTTGGAATAGACTCCACTCCACCTGAGATATTTAATTTTGATCCAACTCCGCTTCTTTTTCATTCAAGAGAGAGAGGAGATGAACCTTTGATTGACTCCATCGAACATAGAAAAAAAGGATGGAAAAGGTTAGTCTTGTTTTCATCTTTTTTGAAACCAGGTAAGTTAAATATTCCACCTTTAAAAAAAATATTTAAGTATTCATTCAAAAAAGATCTTAGAAATTGGAGATCTCATTTCGGTATTTATCCCTTTTTATGGGATGAAGATTGGGAATCCTCTCTTGTTGAAATAATGGGCAAAGATACTCCTAAGATTCAAATTGCACCAGTTTTACAGAAATTAATTTTTCCGCGTTCAAAAGAAGTTTTACTTAAATGGTTAGAAGATATAAAGTCTTTTGAAGATATGGAATATTTAATTCCAGCTCATTTTACTGCACCTATAAAATTCACCATAGAAGATTGTCAAAAATTAATTAATGAAATTAATTCCCAAAAGTGGGACAAACTTCCTGAGGATAATAAATTTCTGATGGGTTTATATAAAAAGTTGTTTGGACTAGGAATAATTCCTGAAGAAGTAAATCTTTAAAAACTATTATTCTTCAATAGACATGTTTTCATCATTTTTAAGAGTTTGTTCTAGCTCTTTTCTTTGCTCCATTTGTCTTAAGAAATATCCTGTCATCATTGCAGAAGATAATAAATTGGCGATGTTGTCTTTTGAAGATGTAATTTTTACATCAAATTGATCTGAAGGAAGCATTCCAAGAAGGCCTTGAACATTATGTCTAATAATTTCTTGAATATCTTCACTAGCTGATTTTGCGACTCTTTGCAAAACTTCTGGAGATTGTTTTTGTAAATATTGGATTAAATCATTCTCATCGTTTGGATCATTATTTTCAGTAGCAAGAAATTCTGGATTAAACATTTCTACAACTTCAAGATATAAAAACATTACAACATCACGTACCCATTAATCTAAATTATTAAGGGCAGGGAACCGAATAGGTCCAATTTTATTAAACGGCCAATATCTAAAAATAGCTTTACCTATAACCTTTTCATATGGTAAAAAGCCCCAAATATGTGAGTCCATACTGTTATTTCTATTATCTCCCATCACCCATAATGACTCTTTTGGGACAATAAAAGGCCCTATAGAATAATTAATATTTTTATCAAAAACGTAATTTTTTTGAGCGATATCATTTAAGTAAAGGTTGCCCTCTCTTACTTCTACCTTGTCTCCAGGTATTCCAATTACCCTTTTTATTAGTGCAGTATCTGCTTCATAACCAGCATTAATTAATTGTTCCGGAACGTTAAAAACAACTATTTTATTTTTTAATTTTGAAAGATTTGATTTCGATGTGATTTTGGGTGTTAGTTTCTCAACAAGAATTTTATCTTGTATTTGAAGAGTTGGAAGCATTGAACCGGATGGGATCCATCTTGGCTCTATAACCTGCCATCGTATAATTAAAGCTATAGATATCCAGATTAAAAGATTTTTTAAATCTTTTAGTATTGAATTTCTTTTTTCTTGAGTTGTAGACATGTTTTATTTAATTCGGTTATGAGGAAAATCTCAAAGCATTTATATAAATTATGACATCATCTATTGAATGCAAAAATTTTCTTAGAAGTTTACAACTTTTGAATCTCCTTATAAAAATAGGAGTTCAAAATTTAATACTATGTCCTGGGAGTAGATCAGCACCTTTAGCAATAGCTGCTGGAGAATTAAATAAATTAGGACTGGTAAATATCTTTAATTCAATAGACGAGAGATCTGCGGGATTCAAATCTCTTGGAATTTCTGCTGCATCAGGCAATCTCTCTTTAGTTATTACCACTTCTGGAACTGCCGTAAGTAACTTGTTGCCAGCAGCAGTTGAGGCAGACCGATCTTGTAAAGGTATTATGTTTCTAACTGCGGATAGACCCTTAAGATTAAAAGATTGTGGGGCGAATCAAACAGTAAATCAAGAAGATTTTTTGAGTGCAGTCTGCAGAAAAGTTTTAAGTACAAATCTAAATGGACTCCATGAAACACAAGAAAATGAAATCTTAAATTTAGTGCGAATTACTGAGAAACAAATATCAACCTTCCCTGGTCCTATTCATTTAAATATTCCTATTGATAAGCCTTTAGGGATTTCGTTTTTAAATAAAAAAAATGTTCTAGAGGTTTTTGAGAAAATTTATTTAAAGAAAAAATATGTCTTTCAGGAAGTTGAAATAAAGTCTGATAAAAACAAATTCTTAGAAATCTCAAAAAGTTTAAATTTAGATGAATCTGGCATTATTTTGGTAGGTCCCTATCAAGGTTCCATAAATGACTTATCTTCTTTCAATAAATCTTTAGAACAATTACAAGAAATTACTGGTTGGCCAATATTTGCTGATCCTGTTTCAGGTGTTTATTCTAATTTGAGAGGATTAGTTGTAAATTGGGAATTAGTCTTAAGAAAAAATAAGAATTTAATAAATTGCCATCAACTTTTGAGGCTAGGTCCAATGTCATCCTCAACTGATTTGGAGAATTTTTTAACAACCTTCGAAGGGATACAAATTCTTATAAAAGAAAAAAACTATAGAAAATTGGACCCTATAAAAAAATCATTTGAATATGATTTTGGGCTATCAAATTTTATTACTTTGTTGTTAGATGAATTATCAATTAAATTAAAAAATAAAAGGTCTCTTACTCCGTTAGCTCTAGATCTAATTGAGGAAGGTGAGCAAATTAAAGAAATTTTAAAAGAGAAAATTACTTATGATAATCAAATTACTGAGTATAAGCTTGCAAATCTTGTTCCAAAACTTTGGCCAGCTGAAAATCCAATAATGCTCTCAGCGAGTAGCCCGATTAGAGATTGGCTTACATTTTCTGAGAATGGAACATTAACAAGAAATTGTTTCAGCTTTAGAGGAGCTTCAGGTATCGACGGTACTTTATCCCTCGCATTAGGAATTTCTAGAATTAAAAATCCTCTACTTCTTGTGACTGGTGATTTAGCTTTTCTTCATGATATAAACGGTTGGCTGATTGAAAATTCAATCGACGTGAATCTAACAATACTTCTAATAAATAATAATGGTGGAAATATATTTAATCGTATTTATAAAAAAAATTTTAAAGAAGATGAATTAAAAAAACTATTTCTTATGCCTAAAGAAATCAACTGGCCAAAACTAGCAGAGGGATATCAAGTAAAATTTAAAAGTGTGGCAAATTTTAAAAAATTACGAGAGGCATTCGATTGGAGCATTTCTATCCATAAATCTGTAATAATTAAAGTTGATGTTGATCCAGAAAATGAAATTTGTGAAAAAAATGCCCTGCTAAAAAAAATAATTGGCAGTTAAATTTATTATTTTCTATCTTTGAATAATGAGGATTCATGAAAGTATTACCTGGTAAAACAACTTTAAATTGGTCAGAATGCAAATCTTATGAGGATATATTGTTTCATAAATCAGATGAGGGAATTGCGAGAATTGCAATTAATCGGCCTGAAAAAAGAAATGCATTTAGGCCACAAACTGTAGATGAACTAATTAACGCATTTAATATCGTAAGAAATGATGAAACTATTGGAGTAGTACTCTTTACAGGTGCGGGACCTGACAAAAAAGGTATTTATTCTTTTTGCTCTGGGGGTGATCAGAGTGTAAGAGGTGAAAAAGGATATAAAAATGATGAAGGCAAGCAGAGATTAAATGTACTTGAACTTCAAAGATTAATAAGAAGTTTGCCTAAAGTGGTTATTGCCTTAGTTCCTGGATGCGCAATTGGAGGAGGACAGGTACTTCATTTAATTTGTGATCTCAGTATCGCCTCTGAAAATGCAATATTTGGTCAAACAGGTCCAAGAGTTGGTAGTTTTGATGCTGGATTTGGATCCAGTTATTTGGCAAGACTTGTTGGTCAAAGAAAAGCAAAAGAAATTTGGTTTTTATGTAGAAAATATAATTCTAAGGAAGCTCTAAGTATGGGCTTGATAAATGCAATTACAAAGATTGAAGAATTAGAAGCTGAGGGTGTAATCTGGGCAAGAGAGATTTTACGAAATAGTCCAACTGCTATTCGTATTCTTAAAGCTTCATTCAATGCGGAGAATGATGGGATTGCAGGTATTCAAGAATTATCTGGATACACAACTCAATTATTTTATTCGACAGAAGAAGCTCAAGAAGGTAGAGATGCCTTTCTTGAAAAGCGTCCACCAGACTTTTCTGACTATAAGTGGACACCTTAGTTTATTTTTCAAAAGAACTTTTTAAATAATTATCAATGAGAATTCTTCTTGCCGCTGCCGAATGTGCTCCAATGATCAAAGTTGGAGGTATGGGGGATGTGGTTGGTTCGTTACCTCCATCTTTGATAAAACTTGGCCACGATGTAAGAGTAATAATTCCAGGATATGGGAAATTGTGGAGTCTTTTAGAGGTATCGAATGAACCAGTTTTTAGGGCAAATACAATGGGCACTGATTTCGCTGTATATGAAGCAAAACATCCTATTCACAAATATGTGATTTACTTAGTAGGACATCCAACATTTGACTCTGACCAAATATACGGAGGTGAAAATGAGGACTGGCGCTTTACATTTTTTGCTAGTGCCACTGCAGAATTTGCCTGGAATTGTTGGAAACCTCAAGTTCTCCATTGCCATGATTGGCATACTGGAATGATCCCTGTATGGATGCATCAGGACCCCGAAATTAGCACCGTCTTCACAATTCATAATTTAAAATACCAAGGCCCATGGAGATGGAAACTAGAAAAAATGACTTGGTGTCCTTGGTATATGCATGGAGACCACACAATGGCCGCAGCGATGTTGTACGCAGATAGAGTAAATGCTGTTTCTCCGACTTATGCAGATGAAATTAAAACCCACGAATATGGAGAAAGTCTTGAAGGGTTACTTAATTATATTTCAGGTAAATTAAGGGGAATTCTTAATGGTATAGATCTAGATGAATGGAATCCAGCCAAAGATCCTGTCTTACCTGCAAAATTTAGTATTAAGAATTTAGAAAATAGGCAAGAAAATAAGAAAATTCTGCAGAGAGAAATGGGTTTAGAAGTTAATCCTAAAAAATATCTTTTAGGTATGGTTAGTAGGTTAGTTGATCAGAAAGGGGTTGACTTACTTCTACAAGTTTCAAGAAGACTTTTAGCATATACTGATTCGCAAATAGCTGTTTTAGGGACTGGAGATAGATATTTAGAGTCAGGCTTATGGCAACTTGCATTAGATTACCCAGGAAGATTTTCAGTATTTCTTACCTATGATGATTCTTTATCAAGACTTATATATGGCGGCTCTGATGCATTCTTAATGCCTAGTAGATTCGAACCTTGTGGTATTAGTCAACTACTTGCTATGAGGTATGGTTCCGTTCCAATAGTAAGGCGAGTAGGAGGTTTAGTTGACACGGTTTTACCTCATGATCCAGAAAATAATAGTGGCACCGGTTTTTGCTTTGATCGCTTTGAACCTATAGATTTCTACACATCTTTAGTAAGGTCTTGGGAGGCCTTTAGGCATAAAGATAGTTGGGAATTATTGCAAAAAAGAGCTATGAGCCAAGAGTTTAGTTGGCAAAGATCCGCACTCGAATACGAAATTATGTATAAAGATGTTTGTGGAATAAAAGAACCATCTCCAGATTTTGCTGAAGTTGAAAAGTTCTCTTACGGACAATCCGCTGATCCATCTTTAAAAAAAGTATGACTTAATTTTTTAATGGAATTCTCTTCATCAGAATTAAATAATGTTTTGGGTCATATTAAAAATCTAGACGAGGATAAAAAAAATTTTTTAAATTTTAAAAATATAAGTATTGATAGTAGAACTTTATTTAAAGATGATCTTTTTATAGCTATCAAAGGTAAAAATTTTGACGGACATAGTTTTCTTCCAGAGGTTTTAAATAAAGGAGTTAAATCAGTAGTTATTAAGGAAGGTATGCAAAAATTACTTCCTAGAAATTTTCCTTATTGGGTTGTAAGTGACACTTTAGAGGCATTTCAAAAATTAACATTGCTCAAAAGAAAAAAATTAAATATTCCTTTAGTTGCGATAACTGGTTCAGTTGGCAAAACAACTACAAAAGAAATGATTGGTGAAGTTTTAAAGAAACTTGGAAAAATTAAACTATCTAAAGCAAATTTCAATAACGAGATTGGGGTTGGTCTTACTATTCTTGAGACAGGTATGGAAGATAATGTTTTGGTTCTTGAGATGGGAATGAGAGGTCTTGGACAGATCGAAAATTTATCTAAATATAGTCAACCTGATATTGCAGTTATTACTAATATTGGCACAGCTCATATTGGATTGTTAGGATCAAAAAAAAATATTACTTATGCAAAGTGTGAAATTAGTAAGTTCTTAAATCCAGAAGGAGTTGTAATAATTCCAGCAAATGATCCATTCCTAGAAAAAACTTTAAAAGAATTTTGGAAAGGTAGAGTGATAAAAGTAAGACTATTAAATATAGAAAATCAAAAGGAGAGTTTTAAGAAAGGTGATAATTTGCGAGGATTTTATAATCCTTCGAATAAAACAATTTTAATTGAAGAAAATACCTTTAAAATTTCATTTGAGGGATTTCACAATGCTTCGAATTTCTTATTTGCGTATGCAGTTGCTAAAGAGCTAGGCATTGATTTTGCAAGTTTTAATAAATTTGATTTTGTGAGTTTAGGTGGAAGGAATAAAATTCTTAAATCAGTAAAAACAACAATATATGATGAATCATATAATGCTTCGCCGGAGTCAGTAAAAGCATGTATTAAAAACCTGCTTGAAAAACCAAGAAATAAATTTTTCATATTTGGAAGTATGCAAGAATTGGGGAAAGAATCTGAAAAATATCATAAAGAAATATTCAACTTAATAAATAATTCAGATATAGAAAAGTGTTTATTTATTTGCGATAAAGAAAATGAAAAAATTTACACCAATTATCTAAAAGATAATAATAAATTCTTAGTTTTAAATAATATTAAAGATGTACCTCAAGAGATAAACAAATCTACAAAAAAAGGTGATTCTATTCTTATAAAGGGGAGCCGATATTGGCAACTTGAAAAAATTATTGAATTAATTAATTAGATCAGGATTTCTTTTTTTCCAATTCTCTATATTTACTTGCTTAGTTCTTGAGATCGCTAATGAATGATCTCTAGAGTCTTTTGTGATTACTGAACCAGCACCTGTTGTTACTGATTCACCTAGATTTATTGGCGCTACAAAAACTGTGTTTGCTCCAATACTGGAGTTTTTGCCAATTTTTGTTTGATTTTTTTTCTGTCCATCAAAATTTGCTGTAATAGTGCCTGCTCCAATATTTGTAGATCTACCAATTATAGAATCACCAATATAACTCAGATGGTTTACTTTAGATTCCTCCTCTAGTTGACTATTTTTGATCTCAACAAAATTACCTATTTTGCTATGGGAAGATATTGTGGAATTAGGTCTTATATGACTATAAGGTCCAATTTTTATATAATCCATTATCTGAGAATTATAAACAGTAGAGTTTAAAATTTCACAATTTAATCCCACATTAGAATTCTCAATAAAAGTATTAGGACCGATAATGCAATGACTTTTTATTTTCGTATTTCCTCTTATATGTGTATTAGCCTCTATGATTACATCCTCCCCAATTTCAGCTTCTTCACTAATTGAACAACTTGCTTTATTTATTAAAGTTACACCATTAAGCATATGTTTTTCTTTAATTGAATTCTGAATAAATTCCTCGCACTCTGATAGTTGAATTCTGTTATTAATTCCTTGAAGCTCTCCATTATCCTCTACCTCAAGACTTAAGGAATTTTTTAGCAGAGATATTGTATCTGTTAAGTAAATCTCTTTTTGATTATTATTGCTTTGCAAGGTATTAATTATTTCTGATAAGTTTCCCCAGTTAAAACAGTAAATACCTGCATTTGTTAATGGATTTTTTCTTTCTAGATCATTGCAATCTTTTTCTTCAACAATTCTCTCTATAAAATTCTCCTTTAAAAAAACTCTGCCATATCCATGAGGATTTGTTTTCTTTGTGGTGATTAAAGAAACATCAGCATTTTTTGAATCATGTAAACACAAAAGTCTTTTTAGAGTACTAGGTCTAATTAGTGGCACATCGCCGTTAAGTACCAAAAGTTTTCCTTTATGTTTTTTTACTTTATTACAAAGTACCTGAATAGCATGACCGGTTCCTGATTGAGGTTCTTGAACAACAACATGAATTTTTTTATCTTTTGGAATTGACTTTTGAACTTCTTTTGATTTGTGTCCAGTAATTACGAAAATTTTATCAGGTTTTAATTCGATACATGAATCTATTACTCTTTGTAGAAGACTTTTGCCAGAAATTTTATGTAAAACTTTTGGCAATGAGCTTTTCATTCTAGTGCCCTTTCCTGCAGCTAATATTGCAACACTTAACATGTTTATTTGAAATCCTAATTTAAATCTAACTCTTAAAGGATAACTTCGTCATTCCCCACTTCTCTCTCCATTTATTTGTAGATAATAGATTTGAGAATAATTGCTCATCTAATCTTCTCCTGATTATATCGTCTTTACTTGAGTTAAAATCTTTATCTCTATATGGAATACTAGCTTTAGTTAAGAGATGTTCTTCTTCCATTAAAGATAACTTTTCAAAATTGAAATTAGGTTTCAATTTATTCTTATCAAATTTTGATATTGCGACAGTTCCCTGACTCCAAAAAGGTCTGTTTTTAAATCTTGGCTTAATAGTAAAAATTTCTAATCCAAGATTTCTTAAAGTTTTTCTTACTGCCGCTGAAGAAGAATAAGTTATTAAATAACCCTGAGGATTAAGATTTTCTGTGACTTTGGATAAAAATTCAATTGTCCATAATTGGGGGCATTTTTGAGGAGAAAAACCATCTAAATAAATCAGATCGAATTTAATAGAGGAAGGAATAATGTTGATTTTTTCTCTAGCATCACCCCATAAAATACTGCATTTAAAAAATTGATCCTCAAAGTAATCTTTTCGATAAAGTGATTCAAATATTTTTTTGACTTTTGGAGCCCACAATTTAAGGAAAGATTCATTATTAAGCGAATATTCAAGAGGCTTTTTATCAATCTCCAATGCAAATAAATTTAAATATGATTTTTGTTTAATTAATTCATTTAATAAAGAAGCGGAATTGTATCCTAAACCAAAACATATATCCAAAACATTAAGAGATTTGCCCTTAAATCTTTGCAAATTAGAAGTAGCTGTAAACTTTGATTTTGTTTCCTCTAATGCGCCCAATAAACTATGGAAGTTCTCTTGAAAAAACACACTTCTTAAAGAGTAACTACCATCTTTGGTTAAAACTTCTATTAATTCAGACAAAAACTTTTAGGCTAGTATGTTAGTTTAGCCAGCTCTTCCCAAAAAGTGGGATACGAGACGCTAGCAGCATTAGATCTCATGATTTTTGAGGTACCTTTAGCAAGGAGAGAAGCAATAGCAAGACTCATTGCTACTCGATGATCTGTCTCACTGTCTACCTCCGCAGAATGAAATTTTGATTGTCCATTAATAATTAACCCATCCTCTTTTTCTGTTATTTCAGCGCCGAATTTTTGTAATTGTCGTGCCATGACTTTTAATCGATCTGTCTCTTTAACTCTTAATTCTTGTGCATCCTTAATTTCAGAAACTCCATTACAAAAACATGCAGCCACAGTAAGGATAGGAATTTCATCTATAAGTTTTGGGAGAATATCTCCTTCAATAGTGAATGATTTTAAATTATTTGAAGTCTTCACTTTAATTGATCCAATTGGTTCACCTGCAATAGTCGATTTATCTAAAATTTCATAATTGCATCCCATTAAATCCATTACATTTAAAATCCCTGTTCTAGTGGGATTTAATCCTACATTCTGAATTAAAACCTCTGAATTTGGAACAATAGATGCGGCAATCATCCAAAAAGAAGCAGAGCTTATATCTCCAGGAATCAATATTCTCTGACCAATTAAGTTGCTCCCTGACTTGATAACTACATTCCTTCCTAATTCTCCTCTGATACTGATGTCTGCTCCAAATGCTTTTAGCATTCTTTCAGTATGATCTCTTGAAGATGCTGGTTCAATTACTGAAGTAGTTCCATAAGCATTTAGGCCTGCCAATAATATTGCAGATTTCACTTGAGCACTTGCCACTGGAGTTCCAATAACACATCCCTTAAGTTTTTTTCCATCAATTGAGATTGGAGCTTTGTTACCGCCTTCTCTTCCATAAATTTTGCCACCCATCAAAGATAACGGTTTGCCAACTCTTCCCATGGGCCTTTCGTTAAGAGAATCGTCCCCGGTTAAGATGAAATTCTTACCTTCTTGTGCGGCTAATAAACCCATTAATAACCTCATAGTGGTGCCTGAATTTCCACAATTTAGAATTTCTTTTGGCTCTTTTAATCCATCAAGACCTAATCCTGAAATCGTAAAAGGCTCATTTTTTTTTATTTCTGGTATGTTTACACCTAACTTTCTTAGACAATCAGCAGTTGAGAGTGGATCTTCAGAATGTAAGAATCCCTCAATAGTCGTCTCACCCTTAGCAATACTTCCTATTATTAGAGCTCTATGAGAAATAGATTTATCTCCAGGTACTTTTACTTTTCCTTTTAAATTAACTCCACCTTTTATTGTGCGGATATTATTCATTTTCAAATTAATTACTTGATAAAATTTCTGTAAAAACAAATTAGTTTTATATTATCAATAAGTTTGTTTTTTAAAAAAAAATAATCAAATTAAGTAACTGTTTTCTATAATAAATTCAGTAAAGGTATTTGATTATTAATCTTACTTATTATCACATTGCAAAGGATGTTCCTGAGAATAGCCCTGACATTGCAGTAGTCATTGATGTTTTAAGAGCTACAACCACAATTTCTTGGGCTTTAAAAAATGGAGCTGATTCAATACAAGTTTTTGCAAATTTAGATTTATTAAAAGAATCTGCAATTAAGTGGCAAGCTGAAAAAAGAGTAATGCTTGGAGAGAGAGGCGGAAAGAAGATTGAGGGCTTTGATTTAGGGAATTCTCCTTTATCAGTTACAAAAAAAGTTGTTAATGGTAAAAGACTATTCATGAGTACGACTAATGGGACTAAATCATTGCAAAAAGTTCAAAATGCTAAGCATTTATTTGCTATGGGTCTCCCAAATAGGAAAGCAGTTGCCGAAAAAATCATTTCATTAAAAAGTGAAAATGTGTTAATACTTGGTAGTGGTTGGGAAGGCTCTTATTCACTAGAGGATTCTTTAGCTGCTGGTGCTTTGGCCTCATACCTAAAACAGAACTCTGATTTTGAAATTAATATTCTGAATGACGAATTACAAGCTGCTTTGGCTCTTTGGGATGTCTGGAAAAATGATATTTTGAAATGTTTAAAAACAGCAACCCATGGCAAAAGATTGACAAGTCTTGGAGATTATGAGGATGATTTTAAATGTTGCTCTGAACTTGATTGCTTAGATATTGTTCCAGCTCAAGTTGAAATAGGTGTGATTCGTGCCTCATGATTTACGAATTGGTTCATTAGGAGGAAAGTCTTGACTGATTTTTTGGTAGCTGCATTGCAAATTACGAGTTCTTCAAATGTTGAAGCAAATTTTACTGAAGCTGAAGAACAGATTGAATTAGCTGCTAGAAGAGGTGCTGAGTTAATAGGATTGCCTGAGAATTTTGCTTTTTTAGGAGATGATGATGAAAAACTTAGATTAGCTTCTGAATTGTCAGAGAAGTGTACAAATTTTCTAAAAACTATGTCACAAAGATATCAAGTATTTCTTTTGGGAGGAGGGTATCCTGTCCCTGCTGGTGATGATAGTCATACTTTTAATAGGTCAGCCTTATTTGGGAAAGATGGACAGATTTTGGCAAAATACGACAAGATTCATTTGTTTGATGTTGATTTGCCAGATGGAAATCTATACAAGGAATCATCCACTATTTTATCTGGAGCAGAGTATCCACCTGTAGTAGATGTCCCAGGTTTATGCAAAATAGGATTATCGATTTGTTACGACGTTAGATTTCCTGAACTCTATAGATATTTGTCTTCCAATGGTGCAGAGCTAATTATGATTCCCGCAGCTTTTACTGCATTTACTGGAAAAGATCATTGGCAAATACTATTACAAGCAAGAGCAATTGAGAATACAGCATATGTAGTCGCTCCAGCTCAAACTGGTATTCATTATGGAAGAAGGCAAAGTCATGGTCATGCAATGGTAATTGACCCTTGGGGTACAGTTTTATCTGATGCCGGAAAAACTCAGGGAGCTGCAATAGCACCTGCGGATAAAGAAAGAGTAAAGAAAATTAGGGAACAGATGCCAAGCCTTAAACATAGAAAAAACAAATTGTTTTCAAACTAATGATAAAGTTTTTAGATAATAAACTTTTTCGTTATTTATCCGTCTTTTTATTTTTAAATTCTTCAATCCTTCCAGTAAAGTCTTCAAGTGCTCTTGCTGCATGGGCTATAAATACTAATGGGGTTTTAGAATTAAGAACTAAATCAAATACAAATTTAAAAGCATACTTTCAGAAGGCTAACCAAATATCGGGAGATAGATTCTGGGTAGATTTCCCAGGAGAATTAAAAAATCCCAGAACAATAAAAGGTAATGGCCCAATAAAAGAAGTTAGATTAGGTAAACCAGATAAGGGTAAAACAAGACTAGTAATTGAATTTAAGGAAGAGACTTATATGGAACCTTTGACTTGGCAGTTGGTTGGCTTAGATCAAAATAGATGGAGAATTAAACTATTTAAACCAAAATATTCATTCAAAAAGATTGGTGAAGGTTTAGTTGAAAAGAAAAGAGGAAATATCAAAGCAAATCAAAATTTAATTCATAAGAACAAAAACAATTATGGTTACTTGAAACTACCAGAGGTAAAACGAAACAAGTTTGAGGTTGTAATCGATCCAGGGCATGGAGGACCTGACCCAGGAGCAATAGGTATTGGTGGCATTAGGGAAACAGATGTTGTCCTAGAGGTTTCAAAAATAGTTAAAAATTTACTTTCTGAGAAAGGTGTCAAAGTAAGGTTGACTAGAACAAATGAAATTGATTTGGATTTGCCTCCAAGAGTATCCATTGCTAATAATACGGATGCAGATATTTTTGTAAGTATTCATGCAAATGCCTCAAGAGGTAAAAGAAGAGACATAAATGGATTGGAAACCTTTTATTACAGAGGGTGGAGAGGAAGATTACTCGCGAAAAGAATTCAAAAACAAATCTTAAGAGTTTCCCCTGGGAGTCCTGATCGAGGAGTTAAACAAGGTCGATTTTATGTAATTAAAAATACTAGGATGCCCGCAGTCCTTACAGAAATTGGATTTTTAACGGGAAGATTAGATGCAAGAAGATTAGAAAAAATAACCCATCGAAAAAGATTAGCCTATGCAATTGCAAAAGGCATCCTCGAATATCTAGATAAAGTAGGGTGAAACTTAAAATAGGTATATTTGATAGCGGAATAGGTGGTTTTACTATCCTTAATTCTTTACTAAAAACTCGTAAAGATGTAGAAATTTTTTATTTGGCGGATACAAAAAGAATACCTTTTGGGAACAAAAATTATAAAGAGATTAGATTAATTGCAAAGGAGATTTGTACGTTTTTTGTTGATAAGAATTTGAATGCACTTTTAGTTGCTTGTAACACTACAAATGCTTGTGCGCTTGATATTCTAGAAGATCATCTAAAGGTCCCTTGTTTTGACCTTATAAACTCAGTATCGGAAATAGTTGATAAACAAATAATCGGTGTCCTAGCAACACAAACAACTGTTCGATCATCGTATTACAAGAAAGCTATAAATGCTAAAAAAGAGAATACGATAATATTTCAGCAAGAATGTCCAGAATTTGTATCAGAAATTGAAAAAGAAAAATTAAATCTTAATAAGTTAAATAGTCTTTCAGACTTATACTTAAGGCCACTAATAAAGAAAAATATTGAAGAATTAATACTTGGATGTAGTCACTATCCTTTAATTTATGACTTTTTAAGAAAAAAATTAGATTCAAATATAAAAATTCTTGATCCATCGGTAGCATTAATAAAAAAATTTAATGAATCATTTGCTATTCCAGAAACTGCCCGCTATGAGAGTATTTCTTTAGAAAATGTAAAATTTTTTGTTACTTCAGAAAGAGATCAGTTTTCTAACAAAGTAAAATTTTGGCTTGGAATTAATAAAGAAATTAGGTTGGTTAACCTCCGAAGTAATGTTTGATTCTTTAAGATATAAGGGAGGTCAATCATGAATACAGTAACAGAGCTACTACAACCAGTTGAAAATGATCTTGATGATCTTATTTTAGAACTGAAAAATCTAATAGGAGCTGGTCACCCCATTCTTCAAGCCGCAGCAGAACACCTTTTTAGTGCTGGGGGAAAAAGGTTGAGACCTGGTATCGTTTTATTGATTTCAAAAGCTATATCTCCTGAATTTAGCTTGACAAATAAACATAAGAGGCTTGCTGAAATAACTGAGATGATTCATACAGCCTCATTAGTTCATGATGATGTTGTTGATGAGGCGTCAACAAGAAGAGGAGTAGATACAGTTCATAGCAGATTTAATACAAGAGTTGCTGTTTTGGCGGGTGACTTTTTATTTGCTCAAGCAAGTTGGCACCTAGCAAATCTTGACAATGTAAATGTAGTTAAATTACTGAGTAGAGTAATAATGGATCTAGCAGAGGGTGAAATCAAACAAAATTTAAATAGATTTGATTCGGCTCAATCTTTTTCAAAATACATCAATAAAAGCTATTGTAAAACAGCATCATTAATAGCCAATAGTTGTAAAGCAGCAGGAGTTTTGACTGGGATTAATGACGCAAAATTAACCTCGTTGTATGATTTTGGCAAAAACATTGGTTTAGCATTCCAAGTTGTAGATGACATTCTTGACTTTACTGGAAATGATAAACAACTTGGAAAACCTGCAGTAAGTGATCTTGCTAGTGGTTATCTTACAGCCCCAGTGTTATACGCCTTAGAAGAAAATAAAAAATTGTCAGTTCTTATAAACAGAGAACTTGCTGAAAAAGATGATTTAGATGATGCTCTTAATATCATCATGAATTCTAAAGCTATTGAAAGTTCCAGGAAACTAGCTGAGGATTTTGCATTGCTTTCTAAAGATGCTATTGTCTGGCTCCCTGATTCAGAGTACAAGAGGGCGTTATTGGCTCTACCAGAATTTGTTCTCAGCCGTATTTATTAGATCTTTTAAAAATAAATATTCCAGCTAAAAATATTAAAATTTTTGAAAACCATAGTTTTTTAGACTAAATTTATTAAGCATAGATTTATTTAATGTCATTAGATAAAAAAAATTCAATCAATAATATACTTGAGGAAAAGAGAATTTTCCCTCCATCAAAAAAATTTGCAGAAAACTCAAACATTAGTACTCAAGAAGAATTATTAAGTCTAAAAAAACAAGCATCAGATAATCCTATTCAATTTTGGGAATCTTTTGCAAAATCTGAATTAGATTGGTTTGAGCCATTTCAAACTGTATTAGATAACGAAAATGCTCCCTTTTTTAAATGGTTTAAAGAAGGGAAACTCAATATTACATATAATTGCTTAGATAGACACATTAAAAGAGGTTTTGGAGGAAAGACTGCACTTATATGGAAAGGTGAACCCGGGGATAGTAAAAAATATACTTACGAAGAACTTCTAAAAGAGGTATGTAAAGCAGCTAATGCATTAAAAGAAATTGGTATAAAAAAAGGAGATTTGGTATGTATTTATATGCCTATGATTCCTGAAGCGATGTTTGCGATGTTAGCTTGTGCAAGAATTGGCGCGCCTCATTCGGTTGTTTTCGGAGGATTTTCTTCAGAAGCTTTAAAAGATAGGCTAATTGATGGAAACGCAAGATTCGTTATTACTGCTGATGGTGGCTTTAGAAAAGATAAAGTGATTGAACTCAAGCAAGCAGTTGATGCGGCAATTGAAAGTGGAGCAGATAAAGTTGTTGAAAAAGTAGTTGTTGTTCAGCGAACAAAAAAACATATTTCGATGGTTGATGATAGAGATTTATGGTGGCACGAATTATTAAAAGATCAAAAAGATCAGTGTGAACCTGAAATAATGAATAGCGAAGATAGGCTTTTTATTCTTTATACTTCAGGTTCTACTGGAAAGCCCAAAGGTGTAGTGCACACAACAGGTGGTTACAATCTTTGGTCCCATTTGACATTTAAATGGATTTTTGATTTGAAAGATGACGATATTTACTGGTGCACTGCTGATGTTGGTTGGATTACAGGGCATAGTTACATAGTTTATGGACCTTTATCTAATGGTGCTACAACCTTAATGTATGAGGGAGTTCCAAGACCCTCAAATTTAGGGGCTTTTTGGGAAATTGTTGAAAAATATAAGGTTTCTATTTTTTACACTGCACCAACTGCAATAAGAGCATTTATGAAGTCTGGGCGTGAAATTCCTGATAAATATAATCTTGGGAGTCTTAGACTTTTGGGCACAGTTGGAGAACCAATTAATCCTGAAGCATGGATGTGGTACAAGGATGTTATTGGTAAAAATAAATGCCCTATTGTTGATACTTGGTGGCAAACTGAGACTGGTGGTGTGATGATAAGTCCCTTGCCTGGAGTCGTTGCTACAAAACCAGGTTCAGCTACTTTCCCTCTGCCAGGAATTGAAGTTGAAATTGTCGATAAGAATGGAGATAAGGTTAAAGAGAATGAGGGTGGCTATTTAATTATTAAGAAACCATGGCCAGGAATGATGAGAACAATTCACGGAAACTCAGAGAGATATTTGGAGAGTTATTGGGAATATATCTCTTTTAAAGGAGAAAAAAATGTTTATTTTGCTGGAGATGGAGCACGCATTGATGAAGATGGATATATATGGATTATGGGAAGAGTTGATGATGTCATAAGTGTTTCAGGGCATAGGTTAGGAACAATGGAAATAGAATCTGCTTTGGTAAGTCATAAATCAGTTGCAGAGTCTGCAGTCGTTGGCAAAAAAGATGATTTAAAAGGTGAAGTTATATTTGCTTTTGTATCCCTAGAGAAAGACGTGAAAGGTTCTTCAGAATTAGTAGAAAATCTAAAGAAACATGTTGTTAATGAAATTGGAATTATCGCAAAGCCTGAAAAAATTATAATTTCTGACTCTCTTCCGAAAACACGTAGTGGGAAAATTATGAGGAGAATTTTGAGATCTT
>QCDJ01000017.1 GCA_003280935.1 Prochlorococcus sp. AG-355-B23 | reverse complement strand
TTCAAACCACTAATTGGGAAGAGCTCGAAGTATCTTGATTTGGCCCTGTAGGTAGTATTTTTTTCCTCAAAAGTTATTATTCCTTTTTTAAAAAAAGTTAGTTTTTCTCTAATTTCTCTACTGGTGGTGCCATTGCCAATAATAATTTGCGATATGTCCTCAGCATTAATTAAATTTCTGACATAATTCTCAAGTAATTCACTTTTAACAATGATCGCTTTATAAACTTTTTTTTCACTTATTTCAGCTAAGACTAAGCCGCATTTACTTTTTCCTGGATCAATAGTTATTACTCTAGGCATTTAAGATGCAATTTTTATAATATTTATTTCAACTACTATGGGTTCCACTATTTTACTATCTCTCAAAGATACTACTTCTAACTTGAATTTGATATTTTGATTTTCTTGAAGAAAGTCTCTAATTTTTTTTACAAAATTTCCATTTGTGTTGATTTCACTAACTTGAGATCCTTTTGACTTAATTTGATCCCTTGTTTCTCTTAGCAATGATTGAATTTTTAAATTTATTGATTTAAGATTTAAATCACTTTCTCCAAGAATTGAACTTGAAATAACATCCCCTTTTTTGACTATAATTTTATTCTCCAATAAATCAGGAGAAACGAAAACATAGTTATCGCCTTTTAAAACATTTGTTGCTGATTGAATTAATAAAATCCATTTACCACCTCTAGCAGCTGTTGCCTCAATTTTTGTAATATCACTAGGTCTCCACAAAAGAATATTTTTTGCTTCTTTATTATTTGGTTTGACAATTTTCCTAACAAATTTATCAGCTTCATTATAGATTTTTGTTAAGTCTAGTTTTATATTTGAGCTAGGATTAATCTCAGCAATAAATAAAGTTTGTCCTCTTTTAATAACAATATTTCCTCTCCTAAATACTTTAATATTATTTTTTAATTGATTTAACTCCTTTTCTTTTTGAATAATTTTATCTTCAAGTTCCTTTCGTTCTTTCTGTAAAGGGATTAAAGCCTTTTTACTTTCATCTAAAGTTTTTTGCAAGAAAGGTATATCAACAAAAAGCCTTTGTCTGAATTCTTCACTAACTAAAATCAATAACCCTATTGATATTGAACTAATAAACCCACCAGTAATTATAGTTATTATAGTTGCTGTTTTTTTAGGTCTTAATTTTAATATACTAAATCTTGATTTACCAATCTTTGTTCCAAGAATATCTCCAAATGGTGCAATTAATCCCCCCAGTATTATTAAAAAAACAATTAAAATCCAAGCCACACTTTTTCATACGCTACTTACATCATAATTTATGGTGAATCAATTAAATCTTTTTGCAAGAGCAATTGGATCGAACACTGTGATCTTTTTTCTTTCTATATTTAAAAGCCCCGAATCCTTTAAATCTCCCAATAATCTTGTAATGGTTACTCTTGTAGAACCAATAGCTTCAGCAATTGCCTGATGTGAAAGCCTTAGGTCTATTGTGATACCTTTTTCACCTGCAACTCCAAAGTCTCTGCAAAGAACCATTAAAAAACTTACTAAACGTGAAGACATATCTCTATGTGTAAGAGTTTCTATCATTGTTTCAGTTTGTAGGATCCTACTTGAAAGCCCCTGTAACAGTAAAAGCCCGACTGATGCATCTTCCTGTATAGCTTTTAAAACAGAATTTGCAGGTGCTGTTATCATTTCGACTCTTGTGAATGCTATGGCATGATAAAAACGATCAGATCTATGGCCTGTTAAAAGAGATAAAACACCAAAGAGACTATTTTCTCTTAAAAGAGCAACAGTTATTTCTTCACCTGACTCATAAACTCTTGAAAGTCTTACTGCTCCTCTTCTGATAAGGTAAACCCTTTCCGCAGGGTCCCCTGGGAAAAATATTGTTTTAGATCTCTCAACCATTTCTGTGCTTGCACCGTCTAGACCTTTAATAACTTCCATTAAAGTTCTATTGATTGGAAAACGTTCTCCAACAGAGTTGATTTTACTTTGTCCTGACTGCTGCGAACTAAAGCGGTTGAATCCTCGTGAAGCAGGTATCATAAATATCTTGACTATTAGAAAATTTAAGGATTCACTCTAAAATATCTTGTATCAACTGTAACAATTTTCAATTCTTATTAGTTAATCATTAAGCCTTTTTTAGTCATTTTCCACTTTCTTAAACCTTTTTTAAGTAAAATTACACTATATGCAGCGTCACTAGATTCTAATTATACTGCATGTAGAAAGAATTAAAATAATGGTAAATAGTTCATCCCATATTTATTCCAAAAGTAATCTTGATGTTGTAGATATAAATACTGCTAATAAAATTAACGTAAAAAAGTTTGCACAAAATGGACAAATTCAAATCTATCAATCTTCATATCGAGGAAGCTACCCATCTATCATTAGAGACTCTTTAAGAAATGCTGCTCTTGGCAGGAAAGTGCTCTTAATACAATTTATGAAAGGAGGTGTCAAGCAAGGCGTTAATAATCCAGTAAGGCTATGCGGCAATTTAACCTGGGTAAGACCATCACATTCTTTTGATCAATATGATTCTGAAGCAATTGAAAATGATAAAAATTTAAAAAAATCAATTCATGAATCTACTTTTGAATTATGGAATTTTTGTAAAAAAGAACTACAGTCTGGCGAGAATGACCAAATCATACTTGATGAAATTTTTTTAGCTATTGACATGAAAATTATCGATAAAGATGATTTGATTTCAACACTTGAAAGCCGATTTATATCAGGAGATGTAATCCTTACTGGTACAGATATTCCTAAAGATCTATTATTAATGGCCAACCAAATTACGGAACTTCGCTCATAAAACAATGCTAAAAAATGATCTCTGGATAAATCAAAAAGCCTCTGAAGGAATGATAAATCCCTTTCAAGCAAATTTAGTAAGGCATCTTGAGCCTGAAAATAAACAAAAGCCGGTTTTGAGTTACGGATGTTCATCATATGGCTATGATTTAAGACTTTCCTCAAAAGAATTCCTGATTTTCAGACATGTCCCTGGTACTGTGATGAATCCTAAAAAGTTTAATCCTAATAATTTAGAAAAAACTGTTCTTCACCATGATAAGGATGGAGACTTTTTTATTCTTCCTGCTCACTCCTATGGCTTAGGAGTGGCTTTAGAAAAGATGAAAGTACCAGAAAACATAACTGTAATTTGTATAGGAAAAAGTACATACGCACGACTAGGGATCATTGTTAATACAACGCCTGCAGAGGCAGGATGGGAAGGTCATCTAACTTTAGAGTTTAGTAATAGCTCAGGTGCAGATTGCAGAATTTATGCTGAAGAAGGTATTTGCCAACTACTCTTTTTTGAAGGTGATCCATGCTCTACAACCTATGAAGATAGAAAAGGTAAATATCAAAACCAACCAGAAAAAGTGACTCTAGCAAAGATCTAAAATGGGTAAAGTTGAACTAATTTCGCTAACTCCTGATGCAGAAAAAACAATGGCTTATATTGCAAGAGTTAGTAACCCAAAAAATCAGGAAAATGAGGACTATTCGAAATTATTGAGTTATTGCATTAAAAATGAACATTGGAGTGTTTTTGAGCAGTCATTTATGACCTTACAAATAGAAACTAACAGAGGAATCGCTGCCCAAATTTTAAGACATAGATCATTTACTTTCCAGGAATTTTCACAGAGATATGCAGATAGTTCTCAATTGGGTAATATTCCTTTACCAGAGTTGAGGCGTCAAGATTTTAAAAATAGGCAAAATTCAATCCCTGATCTACCTGATGAGTTAAAAAAAAGATTCAATAAAAAAATTGGTTTACATTTTCAGGCTGCTTCAGAATTATATGAAGACTTACTTGCTCAAGGCGTAGCAAAAGAATGTGCAAGATTTGTTCTTCCACTAGCAACTCCAACAAGAATCTATATGTCTGGATCATGCAGATCGTGGATTCATTACATTCATTTAAGATCAGCTCACGGTACACAAAAAGAACACAAGTCTATCGCCCAAAATTGCAAGTCTATTTTTAAAAAAAGTTTTCCCATTGTATCCAAATCTTTAGAATGGTAAAAATTAACCATGACTACGAGGCCTGACCTCATTATTTTTATTTTTTTGAATTTTTGAAAATTCAGCATTAATAATTTCCTTATAGGGCTTTTCTTTACTTTCTAAATTATTAATAGATTTTCTTATTGTTATTTCATCTTGTTTACCAATAAAAGTAGATATTAGATTACCTTTTTTATCAAAAAGATTAACTTGAGGAATTCCATTGACGGCAAACTTGTTGATATATTTCGCCCATTTTTGATTATCAACATTTAAAAAAACAAAATTTATATCTTTTTCATATTCATCTTTAAAATCAGCAACTTGTGGAGCCATTTCTTTGCAAACTTCACACCACTCAGCATAAAATTCTAGAAATGTAGGCTTATTATTTGTAAAAGCTATTTCAGGGTCAACAGATAATTCCCCAAAACTCTTTAGAAGATAAGTTGATTTAAAAATAAAATTTTTAAACAAGAGCAGGCTTAACATAACAATAGATATAATCAAAATAAGTGTTGTTTTTAAATTTGTCTTTAAAATTTGCTCTCGACTCTCAGATTGCACTATTTAAAAATTAATAACTAAAAACATCTTAGATAAGTTAAACAAATAAAGAGAAATAAATTCTATAAGCTTTTAATCAACTGATAAAATAAGAAATAAGTAAATATCAAAATTTCTTTGATTCCTGAAATCTAATTATGCAATCAATTTTTGGAACTGATGGAATAAGAGGAAGATTTAATGAAGAGATAACTTATTCTCTTGCCTACAAGGTAGGGTATGCTTTAGGTTCACTTTTAGAGAATAAAAGGTCAATATTAATTGGAAGAGATACAAGAATTAGTGGAGAAACTCTACTTCAAGCCATAACACAAGGTTTAAATGAAAGTGGAAAAAAATCTATAAATCTTGGAATCTGCCCTACCCCAGCTATACCTTTTTTAATCAAACAAGAAAACCTGAGTTGTGGGATCATGATATCTGCAAGTCATAATCCGCCAGAATATAATGGAATAAAAATTTTTGATCATAATGGCCAAAAAATTACCAAAGATTTTGAAAATAAAATTCAAAAAATAATTGAAGATCCCAATCAAAATATATCAATTCCTGCAAAGGTGATTCCTTTAAATACAAATAAAGATCTTATGGATATTTATATTAAAAGCCTAATCCATACAATGGGTGGTGAAAATCTAAGCGGGTTGAAAATAATATTAGACACATGCTATGGATCAGCAACAACATGTGCAAAAATAATTTTTCAATCTCTTGGTGCTGATGTAAGAGTTATCAATAACTCTAAAAATGGGTTGAGAATTAATATGAATTGTGGTTCGACTCACCTCGAACCATTAAAAAAAGCATTAAGAGAGAGTCCTGCAGATATGGGTTTTAGCTTCGATGGCGATGCCGATAGAGTAATTGGATTAGATTCAAAAGGGAATGTCTTAGATGGAGATCACATTCTTTTTCTTTGGGGGAGAGAACTTATGGAACAAAAAATTCTCACAAATAATTTACTAATATCAACTAAAATGGCAAACTTGGGTTTTGAGAAAGCCTGGAAAAAAATTGGGGGAACTTTATATAGAACTGAGGTAGGAGATAAATATGTGCATGAAGCAATGAAGGAAAAAAGGGCTGTTTTAGGAGGTGAGCAATCAGGTCATATACTTTCACAAATTAATAACTTTTCCGGAGATGGGATATTGACTGCACTACAAATTTCTAAATATTGCAAAAGGAAAAATATTAATTTAAATGATTGGCTTAAAAGTAGTTTCGAACCTTTTCCTCAAAAACTAACCAACATCAATTTAGATTTTAATATACATAAATTAAATCCAAAAACTAAAATCTTAATTGATCAAGTTATAAAAAATTTTAAGGAAATATATTCAGATAATTGTAGAGTTTATATAAGGCCTAGCGGAACAGAACCCGTTATTAGAGTTCTAGTAGAAGCCAAAAATCAGAAGAAAGTTGATTTTTTATCAAGCGAAATAACAAACAAACTCTTTTTAGAAATTAATAAATTAATAAATTTTTGATAATTCAAATTTTTATATAAATTTTTTCAAAAATATCTAGCTGGTTAACAATCACATACTTTTCCCGATTAGTTTTAACATTATTTGGATTAAAACTTTCGGACAAATCAAAATCTTTTTTATTTATTGTTTTAAAATTAAAATTTCTTAATAAAGTGCAATCCATATAATCGAATAAATCCTCTACATCTGTTTTTATAAAAATTAGGGTCCCTTTTTGCAATGAATTAGAGAGAATATTAATAAATTCTGGCTGGATTACGCGCCTTTTATGATGTCTCTTTTTAAACCATGGATCAGGAAAATTAAAAGAAATACTTTTTAAATTTTTGATGATAAATTCACTTTGAACATTATTCAAAATATTATTAGCATTACCAAATACAAAATATAAATTTTTAATTTCTCTTTCAAGCATTTTTAACCTTGCATTATTAACTAATTTTTCACGGATTTCAATTCCCAAATAATTCCAACTGGTATTAACTAAAGCCAAATCGAATAGAAAATCACCAGCAGCACAACCTATATCCAAATGAAGATTCAATTTAGAATCAGCAAACATTTCGCTCAAAGAAGGTATTCTCTCAATTTGATTGAAATTACTACTAAGCGGATTAACATGCTGTCTCATACAGTATTTTATATATTCCTAGGCAATATTATAAAGATGCATAATATTCATAACTATGACAATAGTAAGTTCAAAAGTAATAGTTTGATGTTTAATTATTATGTGTTTAAAAAGAAAAAGTTTTGAACGTTTTTAATCAACTTTCTATTTGGCTATCCTTTCAACTTTCAATAATTTTCCTTATTGGTATACCTATTACTCTATCCTTCTGGTCAATTAAAAAAAGAAATAAGGCAGTTAATAAACTACTATCAATTTATTGGAAAATATCCCTTTTATTTTTTATAAGCCTTCTACTTTTAATAGGTAAATATAATTATTCTCTTGTAATAACAAATATTTCAACATTATTAATGACAATTTCAATTTGGTTTTGGAATGATATTAATGATGAATTAAGAGAATATGATTTTTCTTACTCCCTAACTACCGCGACAAAAATCTGGAGATGGACGGTAACTTTTATATCTCTCAATTTCTTAATACAGACTTTACTAAACTTTAACTGCTTTTTCTTTATCAATTCGGATTCGTGTGAAATATGGCTTCAGCCTTCTTCAAATTTATATATTTTTATAAAAAATTTATTTAATTTTTTCTTCGGAGCTAACTTTACTCAGCCGATAGCAAAATTTTTAGGATTATTTTCATTATTAATTTATATTTTAGGCCTTATTCAATGGTCAATAATCAAATTACCTAAAAATGGAAGAAACTCATACTTCTCTAAAAATGGCAGAAATTGATTTGATAAATAATCTTGAAAAAATAAGTTCCGAGATACCTAATAGGATACTTAAACTAGAAGGTTTCATTCTAAAAGAAAATCACAAAGAAAAATTAGAAATACTTATTTTCAAAGGTTTCAGTAGCTCAACAACTCATCCAATTGAAATAGATTTAGAAAAGAAAGTTATAGAATTTCGATATGTAATTACCAATTTTAAACTTTACAAAGCACCCGTAACAGAAACCGAAGAGAATTTTATAAAAGAAAATCAAAACTCAGTATTTTTTTTGAATCAAAAAAACTGGATTTAAGTAACTTCAAGATTAATAATATTGGAACATCTTTTGCATAATTTTGTATTTTGGATTCCATTAAAAGTTTCTTTTTGATAGTGCCAACATCTATCACATTTTTGACCATGAGCTTTTATTATTTGAATTTTTCCAAGTGCACTATTATTGATACTCAGAGAATTCTCTACCAAATCTGATACCACTTGGAAGTTTGAAACTATGATCCAATCCCTAAACAAATCTACATCTTGATTGCCAAATTCTTTTAGCCAAGTCAGTGAATCTTTTACAAATTTATCTTCAGGTAAAAAATTAACTTCAGTTTCTAAAGCCGATCCAATTATTTGTTTGTTCCTACATCCTTCTATAGCCTTGTTAATTTCAACTCTTAAATTTCTTAAATTTGAAATATGCTCATTCAGAATCTGATTTTTCCATGACTTCGAAAATATTGGCCATCCCCTTTGAAATACCGATTTTTCTTTAGTTGCATATGGAATATTTTGCCAAATATCTTCAGCCATATGACAAAGCACTGGAGAAATAAGTACAGCTAAATTTTCAACAACTTTTGACATAACAAATTGACATGATCTTCTCCTAAATTGTGATTTAGAACTTACATATAACCTATCCTTTGCAATATCCAAATAAAAATTTGATAGATCTACAACGCAAAAACTTTGTAAGATTTGGAAAAATTTTGAAAATTCATAATTTTCATAAGCATTTGATATCTGATCTGTAACTTCTACTAATCTGCCTAACATCCATTGATCTAAAAGAGGTAATTGATCAATTTCAAAACTATCAATTTTAGGATCATAATCATGAATATTACCTAGAAGATATCTTGCAGTATTTCGAACTTTTCTGTAAACGTCCGAAAGTTGCTTGAGTATATTTGAACCAATAGGAACATCTACTGAATAATCTACAGAGCTTACCCAGAGCCTTAAAACATCAGCTCCATAGGCAGGTTCAGTTTTTTTATTATTACCTCCATTAATAATTATATTTGGATCAACAACATTGCCTAAAGATTTGCTCATTTTTCTTCCATTTTCATCAAGTGCAAAACCGTGAGTTAAAACCTTCTTATATGGGGGTTTATTATTGACTGCAACAGATGTTAACAAAGAAGACTGGAACCATCCTCGATGTTGATCTGAGCCCTCTAAATAAAGATCGGCTGGATACTTTAATTCACTTCTTAGTTCACATACTGCGGCCCAGCTAGATCCTGAATCGAACCAGACATCCATTGTATCTGTACCTTTTTTCCATAAATTAGATTCTTTTGCATAATTTTGTGGCAAGAGCTTCTTAACATCCCAATCCCACCAAATATCTGCTCCATGTTCACTAAAAAGTTCTTGAATATGATTAATTGTCTCGCTGTTAAGGAGAATGTCATCACCACTTTTTTTATAAAAAACTGGAATTGGAACTCCCCATGATCTTTGTCTAGAAATACACCAATCTCCCCTACCAACAACCATAGAATAAATTCTTTTCTTTCCAGTTGATGGCATCCACTCAACATCTTCTATTGCCTTTAATGCCGATGATCTAAAGCCATTTACAGATGCAAACCATTGTTCTGTTGCCCTAAAAATAGTTGGTTTTTTTGTTCTCCAATCATACGGATATCTATGCTTATAATTTTCTTTTAAAAGAAGCAAATTATTTCCCTTTAAGTATTCGATAATCAAATCATTTGCGTCTTTCAGGACATTTGACCCTTTGAATTGACCAGAATTTTCATTTAAGTTACCTTTTTCATCAACAACACATGTTATGGGTAAATCATATTTTTGACCTACATTAAAATCATCTATCCCATGACCAGGCGCAGTATGAACAATTCCAGTGCCTGATTCTGTAGTAATGTAATCTCCTCCAATTACAATTCTGCAATTTTTATTTTTAGAGGGATGTTGATATTCAATATTTTCCAATTTAGAGCCTTTAACCTCTAATAGCACCTTGAAATCTTTATTAAATTTCTTACTAATTTCAGAAGATAAATCTTTTGCAAAAAGATAAATTTGTTTCTCTTCATCGATAGCAAAAACGTAGTTTATTTTTGGATTTACTGCAACTGCTTCATTTCCAGGTATAGTCCAAGGAGTAGTGGTCCAAATAATTATGAAAGAATTATTTTGAAAAAAATCTTTTTTTATATTAATATTTTCTTGGATAAAATTTAATAGAATTTCCTTAGAAATTTTAGTGATTTTAAAAGAAACATAAATACTTTTTGAATAATGTTCATCTGGATATTCTAATTCTGCTTCTGCAAGTGCGGTCCTCGAACTTGGACTCCAATGCACAGGTTTAAGACCTCGATATATGTAGCCATTTAAAAACATTTTCCCAAATACTCCTATCTGAGCAGATTCATAACTTTTCTTAAGAGTTAAGTAAGGGTTATCCCAATCTCCCCATATACCCCACCTTTTGAAACCTTCCTTTTGATTATTAATTTGTAAATGGGCATAATCTGTTGCTTTTCTTCTTAGTTTCAGAGTATCAAGATTCTTTCTTTCATCAGATTTTAAATTCTGAAGAACTTTTAATTCAATAGGTAATCCATGACAGTCCCACCCAGGCACGTAATGTACCCTAAATCCTCTTAAGGTTTTGTACTTATTAATGATGTCTTTTAAAACTTTATTTAGGGCATGACCCATATGAAGTGCTCCATTTGCATAGGGAGGGCCATCATGCAATGTGAATATTTCTCCTGAGTTACTTGCACCTAATTGGAAATCAATATTATTGTTAGCCCAAAAATTCTGAATCTCAGGTTCTCTTACAACTGAGTTAGCACGCATAGAGAAGTCAGTTTTAAGTAAATTTAAAGTTTCTTTATAAGAAAAGTCAGATTTTTGTTCTTTGCTATTTTGAGATTTCATACGACGAAATTGGAAATATTGGAGATCAATAGAAATTTTTCAATAAATCTAATTTATTATATTATTTCTTAATAGACCTGTAGTTTTTTTAGATGTTTCAAATAACCAATTAATTTAATTTCAAACTTTTATATTATCATTTTTAGCATTTTCATCATTTTTACCATTCCTTACCCACTTTTTTGGGGTTTGTTTTTTACTATCACTTCCAAAATTAAAAAAATTTGACGGTTTCTTGAAATCACCAAATCCCAAATTAATAGATTCCAATATTTTCGAAAAGTTATTTTTAAACTCCAAAAACGTGGTTAATTTTTTCTTTTCGTTCTCCGTCAATTGGTACCATCTAGATAAAAAAAGTTCTACTAGATAAAAAGTAACTAGTACTGTTAAAAAAAGGAAAATTACAAAAAATGATTCATCTAATGTTTTATTTTTAATTATTAATATCAATCCTATTAATAAATTTAAAAAAGCTCTTATTAAATCTTTTGGTTTACCGAGCTCAAGATAAATTAACGGTACAGTTAGATAAATGGCTCCAACTAAAATATAAAAAGTTCCCAAATAAAATACCAAACTATTCATTCTATTAACTACTTAATTAAAGTATAAGAGTTGATATTGATAAGCAAACTATCTATCAGAATTTCCTTAAGTGCGGTCGGGGAGACTTGAACTCCCACACCCGAAGATACGAGTACCTAAAACTCGCGCGTCTACCAATTCCGCCACGACCGCTCAAGTAAAATAATAATTGAAAGAGGTTTATTTTTAAAAATTTTTTTTTTAAGATGATTAATTTGACACATTAAAATTAAAATTAAAATCTCCTAAAAGAAATTTTTTATGTTTATGCATGCAATCATCTTAAAAAATTAGTTATATTATTTAAAGAATTAAAGAAACGATTTCAAACTTAACCAGTAAAAATACAACAAAAGATACTAATTCATCAAAAACATTAAATTGGCAAAAAGAGATTAAAAATTACGTAGATCCGCCAAGTTTTTGGAATCCAACATTAGGTTTATTTCTTGGCGGATATTTCCTTGCTTTTCTTAGCATATGGCAATGGTATAGGGGTGTTTGGCCATTACCTTTACTTGTAGCCACTGCTTTTTTAGCATTACATATTGAAGGTACTGTTATTCATGATGCATGTCATAAAGCTGCTCATCCAGTTCCTTGGATAAATCAAGCAATGGGCCATGGCTCAGCTATTCTATTAGGGTTTAGCTTCCCAGTTTTTACGAGAGTTCATTTACAACATCATATTCACGTAAATCACCCCAAAAATGATCCAGATCATATTGTCAGTACTTTTGGCCCAATTTGGCTAATTGCTCCAAGATTTTTTTATCATGAGGTGTTTTTCTTTCAAAGAAAACTTTGGCGAAGATATGAATTACTACAATGGGGAATTGAAAGATCCATATTTATAACAATTATCTTAGCAGGTTTGAAATTTGACTTTATGAATTTAATTTATAATTTATGGTTCGGCCCAGCATTAATGGTAGGAGTCACCTTAGGAATATTTTTTGATTATTTACCCCATAGGCCATTTCGATCAAGAAATAAATGGATAAATTCTCGAGTTTATCCAAGCAAATTTATGAATTTATTGATAATGGGACAAAATTACCATCTCATACATCATCTTTGGCCTTCGATTCCTTGGTTTGAATACAAAATAGCTTATGAAAAAACTAAGCCTTTATTGGATAAAAAAGGCTCACCCCAAAGGGTTGGGATATTTGAAAGTAAAGAAGACATTTTTAACTTTATTTATGATTTATTTATAGGTGTAAGGAGTCATACCAAAAAGAGGGGAAAAATACGAAAAATCATAAATTTATTTCCAATCTTTAAAATAAAAAAATTTTTATTAAAGATAGTCAACAAAACATTTATTGGAAGCAACTAACTTACTCATTCACTAATAATTTTAGGTACTTTAAAATATTTATCCTCTCTTGATGGACCTAATTCTAAAAGTTCTTCATTGCAATCAGAATTTTTCTTTTCATCTTTTCTAAAAACATTTACAACCTCTATAGCTCTCGTTGTACAAGGGATATCATTTGTATCAATTTTTTCAAGTTGTCTTATATAATCCAATATATTTTCTAATTGTTCTGCATGATTATTAATTTCGTTCTCGTTAAGTTCTAATCTCGCTAAATGAGCAACTTTTTTAACTTCCTCTTTAGTTATTTTTGTCATACTTTTAATATCTTTCTCATATAATATTACTTTATTAAAAAAGAAATTATTTATATATCCTTTGAATTCTAAATAATTTAAAAAATAATCACATCTTTTTGAAAATCAATATCAATTAATAGCCTTAATTATTTTTCTCAGCTAAATATGTTAATAGATAGATATTGAAAAATAGAAGAAGAATTATTTCCAAAAAATTTTTTTTATCGGCACTCTAAACTTGTTGCTCCTGATTTAATAGGCTGTCACCTCATAAAAAAAAATAATGAGATAGATCAAGTTAAAGGGGTTATTGTTGAAACTGAAGCTTATTCACAGGAAGAAGAGGCCTGTCATGGCTACCGCAAAATGACTAAATCAAACAAATCATTATTTGGCAAACCTGGCACATTTTATATTTATAAATCTTATGGCATTCATCATTGTTTAAACATAGTTACTGATAAAGAAAATTTTGCGAGTGGTGTTTTGATAAGATCAGTTTTTATCTCTAATGAGAATGAAAGATTGGCTTCTGGACCTGGCCTAGTAACTAAAACATTCACTGTAGATATTTCATTTAACTCACTTGAAGTTCTTAATAACAAATCTTTATGGATTTCTCCACGAGACTCCACTTTAGAAGAAAAAGATCTTATTCAAACTACGAGAATTGGCATATCAAAGGCAAAAAATATAAAATGGCGTTGGTATCTTAAAAATTGTAGGAGTGTAAGTAAAAGATTAAAAGGTGACAGAACACCTAAATTTTAATAATCATTTATCTTTCTAAGCGTAATGCAAATTTGGCCTCATAAACATATCCACACACTAGCTAATTTTTCAATTAAAGATTATGAGTCAGTATTTGAATTAGCTAATAGATTTGATGCACTAAAGAATGCAGGAACAAAAAAGATCCCGGCCTTGCAAGGGACTTTGGTAACGTCTTTATTTTTTGAAGCTAGTACAAGAACAAAAAATAGTTTTGAGCTTGCAGCAAAAAGACTTTCTGCTGATGTCCAAACGTTTGCGCCATCCTCCAGCTCTTTAACAAAAGGCGAAACAATAATTGATACAGCCATAACTTATTCTGCGATGGGGGCGGATACATTAGTTATCAGACATTCATCAAGTTACATAACCTTTGAGATCGCAAAAAAACTTGATGCAATAAATTCCAAGACTTCGGTTCTTAATGCGGGAGATGGATTACATAGTCACCCCAGCCAAGGATTGCTTGACATCTATACATTGATAAAATTCTTTTCCCAAAAAACACTTAATCCAGAGGTTTTAAATTCCAAAAAAATTTTAATTATTGGAGACGTTAATCATTCAAGGGTTGCCAGGTCAAATCTTTGGGCTTTGAGTGCATTCGGCGCCGATATAATCTTATGTGGTCCTAAGACATTAATACCTGATGAATTTATCAATTTTTTAAAAACCCCCGCGCCAAATCAAATAGAAGATCCTGTTAAATCAAGAGGTGTCATAACAATTTCTAGATCATTGGAAGAATCAATAAAAATTGCAGATGCAATTATTGTTTTAAGACTCCAGAAAGAGAGAATGATGGAAAATTTACTAAGTAGCATTGATTCATATAGTTTTAATTATGGCTTAACCCCAGAGAAATTATCTTTAAATAATAAAGAAATTCCAATTCTACATCCTGGTCCCATTAACAGAGATATTGAAATAAGTAGCAAAGTGGTAGATCGATATCCTAATTGCTTAATTAATAATCAAGTTGCAAATGGTATTCCTATAAGAATGGCTTTGCTTTATCTATTACAAAAACACAACAAGTAAATTTATAGCAACTTAAGACTCTCAGTAAAGAAACCATAAAATAATCCCAATCTTAAAGAATCTAGTAAAAGTACTAAAAATTTCTTTTTACTTTCAAATCTAAAATTTCTTCTTAGAAATATTAAAATCTCAATAAAAACTACTGCTAAAAAAGCGGCTACAGGATCCATGAGTTCCACAACTGCACTTACCATACCAAGAGAACTACCAAAAAAATAGCCGATTAAAAGAGTAATCAATGACATTGAATATCTTCGCCATGGATTATTAGCCCAAATACTTAATGTCTGAATATTTTCCACAATTTTTAGCTGAAATTTTGTCTTTTGAGGTTTAACAACCATTTTGCATTTAACTAAGCCGCTTCAGAATTTGATTGAATTTTAGTATTTCTTTCTATTAATTCAAGTAATGCTTCGAACTGAGCCATTAAACCTCTTAATTCGCTTGGTTCAGGAAAAAGGTCATCTTCTTTTATTCCTAAATGCATTTCTCTGAGCTCTTGCCTTAAATAGCGTATGTGACTAATGACTTGCTCTCTTTTTGTTTGAGACATGATATAGACTATTTCATTAATATCTTAAGAAAGAATATTTTTGAAAAAGAGAGTTTGCATATTTATGACTGAGAATGAAGATAAATGACCTAAAAAAATTTGAAAAGATTATGAAAATTGAAGATTATCATATCCTTGAAAATATGTACTTAATTCTTATATCAATTTTAAATAATTACTTGAGGCTTTATTATTAAAGTATATTGACTTTACTCAATATGAAATTCATTTCTGAAAATCAAATAAGTGAGGAACTAGTAAATTCTTTCGACGAAGAAATGACCCTTGAGCTAGCTAAAAGACTAGAAGAAGATAACTATAATACTCCATTTGATGGTTTAAAAGACTGGCACTTACTGAGGGCTCTTGCAATCAATAGACCTGAATTAACAACTAATTATATTCATCTTCTCGATCAGGAACCTTTCGATGAAAACTAAAAGTAAGGACTCCAACATAAAGGTTCTTTTATTAATAACGGGAAGTATTGCAGCTGTAAGAATTCCATTATTAGTTAGCCAACTAGCCAAAGAAAATTATGAAATAAGATGCGTTTTATCTAAAAATGCAGAAAAATTAATAAAGCCACTTTCTCTTTCTATCCTAAGTAGAAACCCTTGCATTTTAGAAAATGATCAATGGTCCAATAGTCAATCAACACCTCTACACATAGAACTAAGTAATTGGGCTGATATTTTAATCATTGCGCCTTTAACAGCTACAACATTAGCAAAATGGGTAACTGGAAATGCAGAGGGATTGATCCCAAGCATCTTAATAGCAAATATAAAGCCAATTATTGTTGCACCAGCAATGAATACACAAATGTGGCTAAATAAAGCTGTCCAAAAAAATTATAAGAATTTACAGAATTACGAAAATGTTTTGTCATTGCAACCAAGTGAAGGCCTCTTAGCTTGTGATGCTATTGGTATTGGTAAGATACCTCCAAATGATCTAATTCAGTTAGCTCTTGAATTTATAGCTTCACACAAACAAAATGAATATCGCAAAGATTTACTTAATCAAGAAATTTTAATAACTGGAGGGTGCACCTCAGAGAAAATTGACGCGGCTAGACACATTACTAACAAAAGTTCTGGAGCTATGGGTCTACTTCTTTCTCAAGTAGCGAGGTTCAGAGGAGCACAAGTAAAATATATCCATGGTCCTCTGAAAATAGATAAGAATCTTACTGATGGAATAAAAAGATATGAAATTGAAACTAGTGTTGATTTAATTAGGACAATTAATAATGAAATATCAAATTGCGATTATTTTTTCATGAATGCAGCAGTATCTGATTTCAAGATAACCTCTGATACTTCAGCTAAAATTCCAAAAAATCAAATTAATGCTCATTTGAATCAAAACTTTGAGCTAGTCCCAGATATTTTAAAAACAATTAGTAAATCAAAAAAAGATAACCAAGTTTTTGTAGGCTTTTGTGCTTTTACAGGATCTATAGAAGAAGCGCGAATAACAATTAAAAAAAAGATTATCCAAAAGGGGTGTGATTATCTATTCGCAAATCCAATTGATCTTGAAGGCCAAGGATTTGGCTTTTTGGCACAAAATGAAGGTTGGTTATTCGATTCAAACAATATGGAACACTACATTAACAAAACATCAAAAATTGATTTAGCAAATAAATTAATAACCCAAATTATTTCATTAAAAAAATAAAAAAAAATTTTTAATTTGTATTTTTTTGTAATCTTAATCATTAAAAATAATGTGATAGCTTAAAATAATTCCAGTTTTTTAAAATCTAAAAAGCTACGGGTTGTTTCGAGGATTTAATAGTCCTATCTTTTATGGTCCTTTCCCTTGTAATATCCGTACTGAACTTATTAGATGACCTTTAATCAATCGTCACAGAACTTTACTGAAACTTTAATTATGAGAATTCGTTATTTCTTAGCTTTTGTTATTTCAATTTGTATAACTTTTGCTTTCGTACCTGTTAAAACATTTGCTTTTTCTGAAAGAGGTAATGCACAATTCACAGATGTTGTTAACACAGGAAAAGCTAATGATTGCCCTACATTAGACTCATCACTTGTCGGATCAATATCTCTAGGTAATGGAGATAGCCTTAAAGGAATATGCATGCATCCAACAGAAGTTTATGTAAAAGTGCCAGGGACAAAACGAAAAGCTGCAGAATTTGTTTCTACTAAAATTATTAGTCCTAGAAATAACACCACAGTGACAGAAGTTTATGGAGATATAGATTCAGGAACTTTCACTGAAAAGGGTGGTATTGATTTTCAACTTATAACTGTATTAACTCCTGGTGGTCTAGAGGTGCCATTTGCATTCTCGGCAAAAGATCTTACAGCTGATTTACCTACATCTATTGAGCCAGGCACTGAGGTTAGTGGTTCAACATTTACACCGAACTACAGAACTGGTGACTTTCTAGATCCTAAGGCAAGAGCTAAAAATACTGGTGTTGAATATGCTCAAGGTTTAGTTGCATTAGGAGGAGATGACGAAGAACTTGCAAAAGAAAATATTAAAGTTGATGTAAATGGTACTGGGGTTATTACTCTTTCAATCAACAATGTAGATTCTGACACAGACGAATTTGCTGGTACTTTTGAAGCTATCCAACCTTCAGATACAGATATGGGTTCAAAGGATCCACTTGATGTAAAAATAATTGGGGAGCTTTACGGAAGAAAGGCATAAATCCTACTCAATAGAAAAAGGGGGTTAAACCCCTCTTTTTTTTTCAAAATTTTTCTTTATCAATTTAAAAAATGGAATTACAACAAAAAACTAAAACAGATACTAATGGACTAATACCGCCTTATGGAGGGGAACTAAAAAATTTAATTATCAAAGATAAAAACCTTAAAAATGAACTTATTTCTAAAGCTACTTATGAGTTTGAATGTAGCGAGAGAAATGCATGCGATGTAGAACTTTTGATGGTTGGAGCTTTTTCTCCATTGGAAGGTTTTATGGATGAAAACAACTACAATTCGGTCATTAAAAATAATAGAAATACAAGAGGGTTGCTTTTTGGCTTGCCTATTGTGTTTGATTCAAATAATGAAAAAGTAAAAGCTGGAGAGACAATATTACTTACCTATAAAAAACAAAAAATAGCAGTTTTAGAAGTTAGCTCTAAATGGGAGCCTGACAAATCCTTAGAAGCTGAACTTTGTTATGGTACTAATTCTTTAGATCATCCTGCTGTTAAGATGATTTTTACCGAGAGAGGGAGATTTTATATAGGAGGAAGAGTTTATGGTTTCGAACTACCAATTAGAGAATTCCCCTGCAAAACCCCTGAAGAAGTTAGATCTAAACTGCCATCAAATCATGATGTAGTTGCATTTCAATGCAGAAATCCAATTCATAGAGCACATTATGAATTATTTACTAATGCCTTACTTTCAGATAATGTCTCCTCTAACTCAGTTGTTTTAGTTCATCCAACATGTGGGCCAACTCAACAAGATGATATTCCTGGAAAAGTTAGATATTTGACATACAAAGAATTAGAAGAGGAAATATCTGATGAAAGAATAAAATGGGCTTTTTTACCTTATTCAATGCATATGGCAGGGCCAAGAGAAGCTCTTCAACATATGATAATAAGAAGAAATTATGGCTGCACTCACTTTATTATTGGTAGAGATATGGCTGGTTGTAAGTCGTCGTCAACTGGTGAAGATTTTTATGGTCCATATGACGCCCAAAATTTTGCGAATAAGTGTGCAGATGAATTGATGATGCAAACTGTTCCTTCAAAAAATTTAGTATATACGAAAGAAAAAGGATATATAACAGCTGAAGAAGCCAAAGAATTTAATTATGAAATTATGAAACTTAGTGGTACTGAATTTAGAAAGAAATTGAGGAATGGCGAACCAATTCCTGAATGGTTTGCATTCAAAAGTGTAGTGGATGTTCTAAGACGCTCTTAATATTGTTTTATTATTAGTATTATAGATTTATTAAAGATTTTTTATCGTGAACAAACGTTGGAGAAACGTAGGACTTTATGTCCTAGCTGTCATTACTGTAATTTTCATTGGTACTTCAGTTTTTGATAAACCTAGTACTGAAAGTTCTACAAAGACTTTGAGATATAGTGATTTTATAGAGGCAGTTCAAGATAAAGAAATCAGTAGAGTCTTAATATCTCCAGATAATGCCACAGCTCAAGTCGTTGAAAATGATGGGAGCAGATCTGAGGTCAATTTAGCCCCTGACAAAGATTTATTAAAAATTCTGACTGATAACAATGTTGATATCGCTGTAACTCCTACAAAATTAGCCAATCCATGGCAACAAGCTGTAAGTAGCTTAATTTTCCCAGTACTTTTAATTGGAGGCCTATTTTTTCTTTTCAGAAGATCCCAAAGTGGTAATGCTGGAGGTGGTAACCCTGCCATGAGTTTTGGCAAGAGCAAAGCTAGACTTCAGATGGAACCATCTACACAAGTAACCTTTTCAGATGTTGCTGGTGTAGAAGGCGCAAAATTAGAACTCACAGAAGTTGTAGATTTTCTTAAGAGCCCAGATAGATTTACTGCAGTCGGAGCAAAAATTCCAAAAGGAGTTCTTCTTGTTGGTCCTCCTGGCACTGGGAAAACATTGTTAGCTAAAGCAGTAGCTGGAGAAGCAGGTGTACCTTTTTTCTCAATATCTGGTTCAGAATTTGTAGAGATGTTTGTTGGGGTTGGAGCTAGTAGAGTTAGAGATCTTTTTGAACAAGCTAAAAAGAATGCACCTTGTATTGTGTTTATTGACGAAATTGATGCAGTTGGAAGACAAAGAGGAGCTGGTATGGGCGGAGGAAATGATGAAAGAGAACAAACATTAAATCAACTCTTAACTGAAATGGATGGTTTTGAAGGTAATTCAGGAATAATAATAGTTGCTGCAACCAACAGGCCTGATGTCTTAGATTCAGCTTTAATGCGTCCTGGAAGATTTGATAGACAGGTAACAGTAGATCGACCAGATTATGCTGGAAGATTGCAGATATTGAATGTTCATGCGAAAGACAAAACTCTTTCAAAAGACGTTGATTTAGATAAAGTTGCCAGAAGAACACCTGGATTTACTGGTGCTGATTTAGCTAACCTTTTAAATGAAGCAGCAATACTAGCAGCTAGAAAAGATTTAGATAAAGTAAGTAACGATGAAGTCGGTGATGCCATTGAAAGAGTTATGGCTGGCCCAGAAAAGAAAGATAGAGTCATCAGTGATAAGAAAAAAGAATTAGTTGCTTATCACGAAGCTGGTCATGCACTCGTTGGAGCACTTATGCCTGATTATGATCCAGTAGCAAAAGTCTCAATCATTCCAAGAGGTCAAGCTGGGGGTCTAACCTTCTTTACTCCAAGTGAAGAAAGAATGGAATCTGGTCTTTATTCTCGTTCTTACCTTCAGAATCAAATGGCTGTAGCTCTTGGTGGAAGAGTTGCTGAAGAAATAGTCTATGGCGAAGAAGAGGTGACAACCGGAGCTTCAAATGATTTACAACAAGTTGCCAATGTAGCAAGACAAATGATCACTAAATTCGGTATGAGTGACAAAATAGGTCCAGTCGCTCTAGGTCAATCTCAAGGTGGAATGTTTCTAGGAAGAGATATGAGTTCTACAAGAGACTTCTCTGAAGACACAGCCGCAACAATTGATGTAGAGGTTTCAGAGCTTGTTGATGTTGCATATAAGAGAGCTACAAAAGTTTTAACAGACAATAGAACTGTTCTTGACGAAATGGCTCAAATGCTAATTGAAAGAGAAACTATAGATACTGAAGATATCCAAGACTTGCTCAACCGCTCAGAAGTAAAAGTTGCAAACTATATCTAACCCGGATTTTTAAATTTTAATGAATAATAAAGAAGATTCTTTTTCGGAGTACCTGAAAAATGAATCTTTTTTTTACTTATAAAACCTGAAGATAATATTTACTCAAATACCTCTATAAGAAATTCATTTTTTGAAGAATTAGAAAAAATAGTAAAATTAGGATTAAAGAATATTGAAATCAGTTGGTCTAAAAACAAAAATTGGTTCGATTTTGTATCCGATATCAAAATTAAATATCCAAGAATTAATTTGGGCTCTGCCTCCATAGTTAATAAGCAATCAATAGAAGATTCTTTAAAAATTGGATTAAATTTTTCGATGATGAAATTTTGGGATAAAGATCTTTTCAATTATGCGCAGTCAAAAAATTATTTATTAATTCCTGGAATTAATAATTTAAAAGATCTTAAGGAAGCGATAGATCTAAATTGCAACATTATCAAAATTTACCCAATAAAAAGTAAAGATAGTTCGATAAATATATTCAACTATAAAAATATTGATTTCATTGCTGCTGGAGGACTATCAATCAATGATTTAAAAACTTATAAATCTTTAGGGTATAAAGCAGTTGTAATTGGAGATAAAGCAATCAAAAATAAAAAATTTGATCCAAAAATATATGAATGGCTCAAAAATTATTAAGTGAAGGATAAATATAATTTATTCAACAAAACTACTATTTATTTATTAAGTCACATTGAGCATGATTTAGAAGCAAATGGTCAGCAAGTACTAAAGCTACCATAGCATCAACCATGGGAACTGCTCTTGGTAGAACGCATGGATCGTGTCTCCCTTTTGCTTTCATAAGTACTTCTTTACCTTCAGCATTCACTGTTTTCTGTTCTTTCCCGATGGTTGCTGTAGGTTTAAAAGCTATCTTCATCTCGATATTTTCACCATTACTTATGCCGCCCTGTATACCTCCTGAATTGTTTGATGTTGTTCTTAATTTACTAATATCATCAGACTTGATGAAGGCATCATTATGTTCACTTCCTTTTAAATAAGTTCCAGAGAAACCAGAACCTATTTCAAAGCCTTTCGTGGCAGGCAAAGACATCAAAGCCTTTGCTAAATCAGCTTCTAATTTATCAAAAACAGGCATTCCAAGACCAGAGGGAACATTTCTTACTAGACATTCAATAACACCACCGCAAGAGTCTCCTTGATGCTTTAATTCCTTAATTCTCTCGATCATTTCGGTTGATACCTTTTCATCAGGACATCTAACAATATTAGAATCTATTTTTTTGAGAGAAATCTTCTCTTTATTTATATCAGAATCAATATCATGTATACGCTTTACCCAAGATAGTATTTCAGTGTTACAGAAGGTTTTTAATAATTGTTTTGCTACAGCACCAGCAGCTACTCTCCCAATTGTTTCTCTAGCAGAGGCTCTTCCACCGCCAGAACTTGCCTGAATTCCATATTTAAGATGATATGTACCATCTGCATGAGAAGGTCTAAATACCTGCTCCAAATTATTATAATCTCCTGGTCTTTGATCCTTATTTCTTACCAACATTGCTATTGGAGTTCCAAGTGTTAACCCTTCCTTTATCCCACTTAATATTTCAATTTTATCTTCTTCATTTCTGGGTGTTGTAATGTCACTTTGGCCAGGTCTGCGCCTATCTAATTCATTTTGTATCAGATTGATATCTATTTTTAACTTAGGTGGACATCCATCAAGGATAACTCCTACTGCACCACCATGTGATTCTCCAAAAGTACTAACACGAAAAATTTTTCCAAAACTACTACTCAT
>QCDJ01000016.1 GCA_003280935.1 Prochlorococcus sp. AG-355-B23 | reverse complement strand
TCGAAGGGAATTGGATATGCTTCTTTCAACTGGAGAGCAAGTAACAATAGCTCTTCTCTCAATGGCATTAAACGAATACGGAATACCTGCGATCTCATTGACCGGGAGCCAGGTAGGAATTATTACTGAATCAATACATGGGAAAGCAAGAATTCTAGATATTAAAACAGAAAGAATCCAAAATTATATAAATCAAGGTTTTGTAGTTGTAGTCGCTGGATTTCAAGGAACAACATTAAGTCACACTGGATCAATGGAAATTACAACTTTGGGTAGAGGTGGTTCAGATACATCCGCAGTAGCTTTATCAACAGCGTTAGGAGCTGAAACTTGCGAAATTTATACAGACGTTCCAGGGGTTCTTACTACTGATCCAAGAATTGTTCCTACTGCAAAACTATTAGATGAAATTAGCTGTGAAGAAATGCTTGAACTTGCTAGCGTCGGTGCTTCAGTTCTTCATCCAAGAGCAGTAGAAATTGCTCGCAATTATGGAATTAAATTGTGCGTCAAATCAAGCCAAAACGACTCTAGGGGGACTTTCCTAGAAAGTCAAATCCAACCTCTCCCTCTCAAAAGAGGAGGCTTAGAATTAACAAAAACAGTCAATAGCCTTGAAGTATTAGAAAATCAAGCAGTATTTAGTCTCTCAAATATTCCTGATAGGCCAGGAATTGCTGCACAAATATTTGAAAAACTATCAGAAGCAAGTATTAATGTAGATTTAATCATACAAGCGACAAATGACGGAAATAATAACGATATTACATTTACTGTTAGTGAATTTGAAGTTAAAAAAACTGCAGAACAATGTGAACTTATCACTAGTCAATTAGGAGGAGAATACAATCTACAAACAAACATGACTAAATTAAGTATTCAAGGAGCAGGCATTATGGGTAGACCGAGTGTTTCAGCTGATTTATTTGATACTTTATCTCAAGCGAATATAAATGTCAGGTTAATAGCTACCAGTGAAATTAAAGTCAGCTGCGTAATTGAAATTAATAATATTCCAAAAGCCATTAGATTTGTTGCTGAGAAATTTAAGTTATCCGATACACAAATATTTGTTAATCCAATCAAGGTAAAACAAGATCAACCTGAAGTAAGAGGAATTGCATTAGATAAAAACCAAGTTCAAGTAAGTTTTAGAAAACTGCCTGATCGTCCAGGTGTAGCAGCATCGATATGTTTAGCATTAGCTGAAAATAATTTACTTTTCGATACGATCGTGCAATCTGAGAGAATTTCCTCTTTAAAAACTAAGGATATTAGTCTGACAATGAATAAGCAAGATAGAGAAAAAGCTAACTTAGTTTTTGAGGCCTTAACAAAGAAATTACCCGGCTCATACATTGAAGATGGGCCTGCAATAGCTAAAGTAAGTACAGTTGGAGCAGGAATGGCATTTAAGGTTGGAACGGCTGGAAAAATATTTAGAGCACTTGCTGACCAAAATATCAATATTGAAATGATTGCCACTAGTGAAATTAGGACATCATGTATTGTCTTAGAAAAAGATTGTGACAAAGCAGTTAATGCGATTCATAATCATTTCGAATTAGAGAAATAAGTCCTTTTTAGTTATTTCTTGCCAATTTTTGTCTTAATTTTTTGATTCTATCCCTCAAATTTGCTGCTTCTTCAAAATTTAACTCTTTTGCAGCATCTTTCATTTTAATTTCTAACTTTTCTATTAAGTCGGGTAATTCTTCTAACAAACATTGATTATCGCTGGAATTGAGAATTGCATCAGTTTTGTTATTAACTATATTTATTAAATCTTTAGATAAACCACCAGCATCTAATTTTCTGGAAAGTTCTAGAAAAGATAATATTGAATTTTCTATTTTTTTACCTGCAGGTTTTGGGGTAATACCATTGACCTGGTTATATTTTTTTTGAATAGTTCTTCTTCTTTCAGTTTCAGATATTGCTCTTTTCATTGAATCTGTGAAGTTATCTGCATAAAGCAAGGCAACACCTTCAACATGTCTTGCAGCTCTTCCTATGGTTTGAATCAATGACCTTTCTGCCCTCAGAAAACCTTCTTTATCAGCATCTAAAATGGCGACTAACGATACTTCAGGAAGATCAAGTCCTTCTCTTAATAAATTAACTCCTACCAAGACATCATATTCGCCCATTCTAAGGTCTTGAATAATTTCAATTCTTTCAATTGAATGGATTTCGGAATGCAAATATCTAACTCTTACTTTATTTTCAGATAAAAAATCAGTGAGATCTTCAGCCATTCTCTTAGTAAGTGTTGTCACTAGAACTCTTTGATTCTTTTCAGCTCTAATTCTTATTTCTGATAACAGATCTTCTATTTGGCCCTCACTTGGTCTTACATCAATTACAGGGTCTAATACCCCAGTTGGTCTTATAACTTGCTCAATAAATTCCCCATCACATTGATCTAATTCCCATGCCCCGGGAGTTGCACTTATAAATAATGTCTGTTTTGATTTTTCCCAAAACTCTTCGCATTTTAAAGGTCTATTATCTGCAGCACTGGGCAATCTAAAACCATGATCTATTAAAACTTTTTTTCTAGATTGATCACCGTTATACATCGCATGAAGTTGAGGACATGTTACGTGACTCTCATCAACTACCAACAACCAATCTTTGGGAAAGTAATCTATTAAGCATTCTGGCGGTGAACCTTCCTCCCTGCCTGATAAATGACGAGCATAATTCTCAACTCCATTACAATAACCAACCTCTTTAAGCATTTCTAGATCATATTTTGTGCGTTGTTCAAGACGTTGAGCCTCTAATAATTTCCCTTCATATGTAAATTTATCTAGTTGAGTTTTTAATTCACTTCTAATTGCACTTATTGCACTCTCAAGTCTTTCTTTTGGGGTCACAAAATGCTTCGCTGGGTAAACGCTAACTTGTTCCAAACTTTCAAGGATTTCTCCTGTAGTAGGGTCAACATATCTAATAGCTTCGACTTCATCACCAAATAATTCGATCCTAATTAATCTATCCTCATAAGCTGGACCGATTTCTAAAACATCACCTTTAATTCTAAATCTACCTCTAGTAATTTCAATATCATTTCTAGTATATTGATTTTCAACTAGAGACCTCAAAGAAGAACGTAGATTTATTGATTTTCCCACTTCAAATTTAACTGCCGCTTTTAAATACTCACTCGGTATACCAAGACCATAAATACAACTTATTGAGGCTACAACAATTACATCTTTTCTTTCAAATAATGAGCGTGTTGCAGAATGCCTAAGCATATCTATTTCTTCATTAATTGAAGCCGTTTTGGCTATGTAAGTATCACTTACAGGTACATAAGCTTCAGGTTGATAATAATCGTAGTAAGAAATGAAATATTCAACAGCATTTTTTGGAAAAAATTCCCTTAATTCATTACATAGTTGTGCAGCTAACGTTTTGTTATGGGCTAATACAAGTGCAGGTCTTCCTGTTTGTTGAATTACATTCGCAATAGTAAATGTTTTACCAGTTCCAGTAGCTCCTAAAAGAGTCTGAAACTCTTTACCAGCATTGACTCCTTTAACTAATTTTTTAATAGCTTCTGGTTGATCTCCATTTGGTTCGTAAGGAGCTTGAAGCTTATAGTTGTTCATCAACCTAGTAGCAAAAGGGTATTGCTATACTAAGAAACTTTTTCTCCAATTATTGAATTTTTCAAAGATTCTTTTAAGCCCCTAACAACCGCAATCATAGATATTAAATCATCTAATTTATTTACTACAGATCCAACGCCAACTGCTGAAGCACCAGAGGATATTGCCAGTGGACAAGTTACTTGGCTTAATCCAGAGGCACTCATAATTGGTATATTCAGAGATTGTTTCTTAAATTCTTGATTAATAGCATAGGTAGCTGCAAGAGTTGGTACTGATTTTTCAAAAAAGCCTTGAATTCCTGAAGAATAAGGAGTAGAGCTGGTTCCACCTTCTGTTTGAATAATATCAACACCTTCTTCCACTAGCTTTATAGCAAGATCAACTTGTTTATCAATAGGCATAGTATGAGGCACAGTTACTGATAAAGGAACATTAGGCAATAAATCCCTCGTCTCTTTTGTTATGTTTAAAACTTTTTTATCTGAAAAATTAATGCCTTTTTCATAAAAAGTATCGTAATTTCCTATTTCAATTAATGATGCTCCTGCTTTTACAGAATCTTGAAAAGATTGAGGGACTATTGAACTAACACAAACGGGTAGTGTTGAATTCTTGAGTGCTAAATCAACTAGTTCAGGTTTACAAGCAATATCGACAAGATCTGCACCTCCTAATGAAGCAGCCTCTACAATTATTCTCACAGATTGAACATCGAAATTATTCAATCCTGAAATAACTTTGAGTAAGGATTTTCTTCTTAACTCTTCTTTGATTTTTTGTGGCAAAAGATTAATCAGACTCATTTAATTAATGAATTTATTACCCGATTGTGACATTGTTTTAGTAAAACAGTGCATTTTTTAAAAAATATTATCTGAGCAACACAAAATGACTGATAAAAAATTAACTCAGAAAAATTGGTCATCATGGCATCATAAGCTTCATAAGGAAATTCTCACTAACAAAATATTAATTCCCAAAGGATCCAATATTTTAATAAGTGTTTCCGGGGGTCAAGACTCCATGGCCTTATTAACCCTAATAAATGACCTAAAAAAACTACATAATTGGTCTATTAGTGTTTGGCATGGTGATCATCAGTGGCACGAAAAATCATCACTATATGCTCTTGAATTAAAAGATTATTGCGAAGAAAAAAATATTTCATTCTCTTTTGATCAAGCTAATAAAGAAAGTATTTCTTCAGAAGAAAAAGCACGAGAATGGAGATATAAAAAATTATGTGAAAGAGCCAAAACTTTATTAAATACAAACCAGCAAAAACATAATATTTATTTGTTAACTGGTCACACGAGTAGTGATAATGCAGAAACATTTATCCTCAATTTATCTAGAGGAAGCAATTTTGCAGGTCTGAGTAATATTGAGAGTAAAAGATTAATAGAAAATCAAATTTTTTTAATAAGACCAATATTAATTTTCAGTAGGGAAGATACAAAACAATTTTGCAATGATATGAAGATCCCAGTCTGGGAAGATCCTACAAATTCAGATCTTAAATTAAAAAGAAATTTAGTTAGAAAAAAAATTATTCCCTCCTTGGAAGTCATCTATCCTGGTTGTTCTGAAAGGATAAATAATTTTTCCCAAAAAATGAGCAAATACAATAATGAACGTAATGATCTTAGTGAACTAGCTTATTTATATTGTAAAGATGTAAAAGGTATCGATAGGAATCTCCTAAATGGTATGTGTATTGAAGCGAGGTGCACAATCTTAAATAGATTTTTAAAAGAAATATCTGCAAAGCAATGTAGTTCTAAAAATCTGACAAAATTAGCAACTTCAATTTATGAAAAAAATAAAGGTCAAATTAATTTGCAGGAGTTTTTAAAAATTGTTTGGAATAAAAACTATATTAATTTTGAAAAAAGTTAAGATGTTACAGCAGATCTTCTTCTTCTAGTTCTACCTTCAAATGAATCTTCTGTAGCATTCTCAGCTGATGGATTCTGTGAAACTTTTGGACTTTTTTGGCTATTTTGTGGGTTATTTGAACTATTAGGATGTTTATTGTTTGATTTCTTTTGGAAATTATTATTATTTCTATTTCTATTGGAGAAATTTTGCTCTTCGGTAATCTTTGGAATATAAGCACGAGTTCCACTTGGAGCAGGTTGAACTAAACACAAAATAAGTGGTTCAACTTGTAATTCTCTTCTCATTCTTCTCGATAAACCATTTTCAATTTCTCTTTGTACACCAATCCAATCTACCTCAAAATTATTCGGCCCCGTTTGTCTGGATAATTGTTTCCATCTATTTTCTAAGACCCAGCTTATTTCTCGTTCTGTCCACATAGACATTTTTCTTGGCTCTGCAGTAGTAACAACTCCTCTTAAATTAACTCTGGGAGGCGCAACCATCTTCCCATCTGTACTAATAGGAGCTAAAACAGTTACTACACCATCCCCAGCTAATTGCTGCCTTTCCTTTAATACTCGAGCATCTACTATCCCATTTCTTGAGTTATCGAGCAGTTCAACACCAGCTTTTACAGGATCACCCTTTTGAATAGAATTAGGTGTTAACTCAACTACATCTCCATTTTCAATAATTAAAATATTGTCCTTTGGAACCCCCATAGTTTGTGCACTCTTGCCATGACAAACAAGCATTCTATGTTCTCCATGAACAGGAACAAAAAACTTAGGTTTTGCGAGTGCCAACATTAACTTTTGATCTTCTTGAAAACCATGACCAGAAACATGAATATTCTCACCTTTTCCATAAACAACCTTTGCTCCGAGTTTCATTAATCTATCTATTGTATTAACAACAGAAATAGTATTACCAGGAATTGGGCTGGCTGAAAATATTACAGTATCAGTAGTCTTAAGACGAACATGCTGATGTTCACCACGAGAGATTCTGCTTAATGCTGCTAGGGGTTCTCCTTGACTTCCCGTCATTAATAATAAGGTCTCCCTATCTGGCAAATCTCTAATTTGCTTGATAGGTACAAACAAATCATCTGGGCATTTCATATAACCAATATCTCTCGCCTTAGCAATAACATTTATCATCGATCTACCTAACAAACCGACCTTTCTTCCATGTTTCATGGCTAATTCTAAGATCATTGTCACTCTATGAACAGAACTAGCAAAAGTGGTAAGGATTACTCGTTCTTTTGCCTCTGCAATATGTTTTTCTAAAGAGGGATAGATAGTCTTCTCAGAAGGACAAAAACCTGGAACTTCGGCATTAGTCGAATCACTGAACATGCATAAAACACCCTTCTCTCCGTAATGCACCATTCTTTCAATATCAAATTGCTCTCCATCTACTGGCATATGATCAAACTTAAAATCTCCCGTAAAAATAATTGTGCCAACAGGTGTTGTAACTGCTAAAGAAAAGCTATCGCAAATAGAATGAGTATTTCGGATAAATTCAACGGAAAAATGTTGTCCAACTTTTACAACATCTCTTGGATTTACTGTCTGTATAGTTGTTCTATCAGATACCCCTGCTTCCTCCATTTTTCCTCTAAGCATTGACATCGCCAGTCTTGGGCCATAAATAATGGGAATATTAAAATGCTTTAGATGATGAGAAATACCTCCAATATGATCTTCATGCCCGTGAGTGACAATCATTCCTTTTATTCTTCTTTGATTTTCTTTTAAAAAAGTGGTATCAGGCATAACAACGTTTACGCCATGCATACCATCAGATGGGAAAGCTAGGCCAGCATCAACAAGCATTAATTCATCACCATATTCAAAAACGCAAGTGTTTTTTCCTATTTCATGTAGTCCTCCAAGAGGAATTACTCGTAGAGCTGGCGTATTACTTTTAGATCTAGATGAATCATGAGTAGATCTATTTGCAGTTGAATTTGTACTTGATTGCATAATTTTGAAATTTATGAAGGCCTGCTTGTAATCAAATAAGGTTTATTTAAATTTAATTATCAAGTTAAATATAATCCCTATTATAGGGATTTCAGGATAAAAGTTAGTTGCTTTTTCATGTCATTGTTTAATGGTGACAAAGGACTTCTAGGATTACCTACATTCCATCCCGATAGCTCCAAAGCAGCCTTAATTGGGATTGGATTAGTAGTCATAAAGAGTGCTTTAAAAAGAGGCTGAAGTTTTTCATGAATAGCAAGAGCGTTGGAAACCTCTCCACTTTGAAAAGAATGAATCATCTCTTTCAATTGCAATCCAACCAAATGACTTGCAACGCTTACTACTCCTACAGCACCTACAGATAACATTGGAAGCAACAATGAATCGTCGCCACTATATACAGAGAGTTTAGGGCCACAAATAGCTCTTAATTCTGTTACTTCTTCTATTCTACCGCTTGCAGCTTTAATACTGAGAATATTTGAGAAATCCATAAGTTTCTTCACAGTATCAGGTAATAAATTGCATCCTGTCCTTCCAGGAATGTTATAGAGCATAAGAGGCAAATCCTTTGCAGAATTAGCAATAGAACTGAAATGTTTATAAAGACCTTCTTGAGGTGGCTTATTGTAATAAGGAACAACGACCAAAGCACCGTCGGCACCAGAGTCGTAGGCTTTTTTTGTGGCTTCCACAGCCTCGCTTGTACAGTTACTACCAGTGCCAACTATTACTTTACAGGTAGCATCCAAAGATCCTTTTACCGCAATAAATAAATCATGCTGTTCCTCCCATGAAAGAGTAGGAGATTCTCCAGTAGTACCACATAGCACAATTCCATCGGAACCATTCTTAAAAAGATAATTTGATAGTTTTATAGCTAGTTCATAATCTACATCTCCATTTTCAGTGAATGGAGTAACCATTGCAGTCAATATTCTTCCAAATAGTGGATTATTAAACTCAGTTTTGTCTGTAATCATTTTTTTGGAATTAATAACTCAGCTATTTGAACAGCATTAAGAGCTGCTCCTTTTCTTATTTGATCTCCACATAGCCATAATTCTAATCCATTAGGCTGACTTATATCAGTTCTTAGCCTGCCAACAGCAACATTATCCCTTCCCATAACATCATTTGGCATAGGAAATCTATTATTTTTGTAATCCTCAATAATTTCAATTCCAGGAGATTTTTTTAATTCTTCAAGAGCATCCTTAGGCTCAACTACACCAGCAAATTCAATATTGATCGATTCAGAATGTGCTCTCAATACTGGGACTCGAACACATGTAGCAGAAAGCTTTAAATCAGCAACATTTAATATTTTCCTAGTCTCATTAACCATTTTCATCTCTTCTTCGCAGTAATTATTTGCAAGCATGGGTGAATTATGCAAAAACAAATTAAAAGCAAGTGAGTATGGCAAAACTTCACTTTTTTGAGGATTACCCCGAAGATATTTTTCAGTTAAAAGTTTTAGTTCCTCCATCGCCAATTGGCCTGCACCACTTACGGATTGATACGTTGAAACAACAACTCTTTGAATAGTCGAAAGTTTATTTAACGGAGCTAAAACTAATGTCAGCAAAATGGTAGTGCAGTTTGGATTCGCTATTACCCCATCATGATTAATTACGTCACTACCATTAACTTCAGGAACTATAAGAGGTACATTATTATCTAGTCTGAAAGCACTTGAATTATCTATCAATAAAGCATTTTGTTCCATAATGGTAGATAACCATTTTTTTGAAATACTTCCACCAGCTGAGGCTAAGACTAAATCAAGATTCAGAAATTCTTCTTTAGTTGTTTTTTTTGTAACTAATTCTTCACCTTTCCAAATAATTTTTTTTCCTTCTGAACGCTCTGATGAAAGCAAGACCAATTCTGATATTGGGAAATCACGTTGTTCAAGAATTTTGAGTAATTCAGATCCCACAGCACCTGAAGATCCTAAAACAGCAACTTTTAATGGCCTATTAGGCAAAAACGGAGATTGTCTCACACTTTAAAATGATTTTTATAAATAGATTGACTATTTTTTTTACTTTATCAAAAAAATAACTTTCAAGGAAATCACATAATGTGAAATAATTAAGTTTCGGCTTTTAGTAATTAATAAAAAAATGGCTAAAGAAGCATTAATAGTCAAAACAACTCCTCTACCTCAAAGTAGAATCTCATTTGAATTAGAAATACCATCTGAGACATGCAAAACTTGTGTGAATGAAACAATCAGTTCTATCAGTCGTTCGGCTAAAATTCCGGGATTTAGACTTGGTAAAATTCCCAAACAAGTCTTAATTCAAAGAATTGGCATAACACAATTACATGCTTCTGCTCTAGAAAAAATTATTGATAAATCATGGCAAGAAGCTTTAAAAATAAAATCTATAGAGCCACTAAGTGAGCCAGAATTGGTAGATGGTTTTGAATCTTTGCTTGCAAAGTTTAGTCCTGAAAAATCACTTAAGGTTACTCTTCAAACTGATGTTGCCCCAGAATTAAAACTTAAAAAATCCAAAGGACTAAGTGTTGAAATATCAAAAACAAAATTTGATCCTAAGTCAATAGATAAAGCATTAGAAAAATCTAGAAATCAGTTTGCAAACATTATTCCAGTTACCAATAGAGCAGCAAAATTAGGAGATATTGCTGTAGTTAGTTTCAAAGGAAAATATAAAGATTCTGGTAAAGAGATTGATGGTGGAACAAGTGAATCAATGGATCTTGAGTTAGAAAAGAACAAAATGATTCCCGGTTTCGTTGAGGGAATTGTAAAGATGAAAATTGGTGATACTAAAACACTTAACCTTAAATTTCCTGAAGATTATTCTCATGAGGATTCAAGAGGCAAAGAGGCGATCTTTGAAGTAAATCTTAAGGATCTTAAGGAAAAAGAATTACCTGAACTTAATGACGATTTTGCAAAACAGTCTGGCAACAAAGAATCATTAAAAGAGTTAAAGAAAGATATTGAAAAGCAACTTAAAGACAATTTTGAAAAAACTCAAAAAGATATCAAAATTGAAGCTTTACTAGATGCCTTAACAAACGAATTGGTTGCTGAAATTCCAAAATCTATGATTGATATAGAAGTGAGGAATAATATTGAACAAACAGCTCAAAGATTTGCTCAACAAGGTCTTGATGTTAAATCTACTTTTACTCCAGATTTAGTAAAGTCATTAGCAGAATCCACAAGGCCTCAGGCTGAAAAAAATGTTCAAAGAAATTTAGCTTTAAAAGCATTAGCTGAAACAGAAAACATAAAAGTTGAGAAAGATGAAATTGATTTAAAAATGAAAGATTATGAAGATGCAATCTCTCAATCTTCAAAACAAATAGATATTCAAAAATTAACAGAAGTAGTAACTAACGATTTACTCAAAGAAAAATTAATAATTTGGCTTGAAGAAAATTCTGAGGTAAAAGAAAAAACTACAAAAACTTCTAAAGCTACCAAAACCTCCAAAACAACAAAAACAAAAAAAACTGCTACAAAAACAACAAAAACTCAAAATCAAAAAGAAAAAAAATAATTTATGAAATTTCCTACTAATTAAACAAAAAACCCTTAAATTATCTATAAGACGAAAACTAATTTGTGAACTCAGAAAAAAAACATTTAATCCAAAGCTCAATAAGTTCTTACGAAAGTAATAATAAAACTATTGCTGCTGTTCCTACCGTTATAGAACAATCAGGTAGAGGAGAAAGAGCTTTTGATATATATTCAAGACTATTGAGGGAGAGAATAATTTTTTTAGGTACTGGAATTAATGATCAAGTATCTGATTCACTTGTTGCACAATTATTATTTCTTGAAGCTGAAGATCCCGAAAAAGACATACAAATATATATCAATTCTCCTGGAGGCTCAGTAACTGCAGGAATGGCCATTTACGATACTATGCAACAAATATCCCCTGATGTAGTGACAATATGCTTTGGAGTAGCGGCAAGTATGGGGGCATTTCTACTTTCTGGTGGAGCAAAGGGGAAAAGATTGGCTTTGCCTAATTCTAGGATTATGATTCATCAACCTCTGGGAGGTGCACAAGGTCAAGCAGTAGAGATTGAAATACAAGCTAAAGAAATACTTTTTCTCAAGAAAACATTAAATTCGCTTTTATCAGAACATACTGGTCAACCTTTAGAAAAAATTAATGAAGATACAGAAAGAGATTACTTTTTATCTCCCTCAGAAGCAGTCGAATATGGATTAATTGATAAAGTTATCAAAAAGTGACAAGGGATACTGATTTTTTAAGAATATGATGACGAATTGATATTTATAAGCAATGCTAGTGAATAGGGAATATTTAACACCTTTAACATTAAAAACTTATAATCGATGGCTAAATTCGACGCCCATCTTAAATGTTCATTTTGCGGGAAATCACAAGACCAAGTAAGGAAGCTTATAGCTGGTCCTGGGGTTTATATCTGTGATGAATGCATAGATCTTTGTAATGAAATTCTCGATGAAGAACTAATTGACAATCAAGCAAACACAAACAACTCTCCGCAAGTAAAAAAGAAATTACCAAGTGATAATCCAAAAAAATATGTTCCTTTAGAATTAACCTCAATTCCTAAGCCATTAGAAATTAAAAGTTTTCTAGATAATCAAGTTGTTGGGCAAGAATCTGCAAAAAAAATATTATCAGTAGCCGTATACAATCACTACAAGCGATTAGCTTGGAAAGTTAAAGAAGACAGTAAAAATAGCAATTCAACAGATTCAAATGCAACTAAATTACAAAAATCAAATATCTTACTCATCGGTCCTACTGGAAGTGGAAAAACATTATTAGCGCAAACTTTAGCAGAGTTTCTGGATGTTCCTTTTGCAGTAGCTGATGCAACGACTTTGACAGAAGCTGGATATGTTGGAGAGGATGTTGAAAACATACTTTTAAGACTTCTACAGAAATCTGAAATGAATGTAGAACTAGCTCAAAAAGGAATTATTTATATTGATGAAATAGATAAAATTGCAAGAAAAAGCGAGAATCCTTCAATTACTAGAGATGTCTCTGGTGAAGGAGTACAGCAAGCATTATTAAAAATGCTTGAAGGAACAATTGCTAATGTTCCACCTCAAGGCGGAAGAAAACATCCTTATCATGACTGTATCCAAATTGACACGAGTCAAATATTATTTATTTGCGGGGGAGCTTTTATAGGTTTAGAGGATATCGTTCAAAAGCGTATGGGTAAACACTCTATAGGATTTACGACCAATTCAGACCAAAACAAAGTTGATACAAAAAAAATAGTAGACCCAAGAGATTCCCTGAAAAATTTAGAATTAGATGACTTAGTAAAATATGGCCTGATTCCAGAATTTATTGGAAGAATTCCGGTTTGTGCTGTGTTAGATCGTCTTACTAAAGAAACTTTAGAATCTATTTTGACTCAACCAAGAGATGCATTAGTAAAGCAATTCAAAACTTTGCTAAGTATGGATAATGTTGAATTATCATTTGAGCCTGATTCTGTTGAAGCAATAGCAAATGAAGCATATAAAAGAAAAACAGGTGCAAGAGCATTAAGATCAATAATTGAAGAGCTAATGCTAGACATTATGTACACTTTGCCTTCTGAAGAAAATGTAAAAGAATTCACAATTACGAAAAAAATGGTAGATAATTTGTTCTCATCTAAAATTGTTAAACTACCTTCAGGATCAAAAAGAATCATTAAAGAGTCTGCATAAAATTAGAGTTTAATTTTTTTAATTGAATCCCTAATTTTTCTAATTAATGAAAAATAAATGCCAAATATACATAAGCCTTTTCATCAAAAATATAGACCAAACAACTTAGACGAACTGGTTGGACAAAAATTTATATCCATTACACTTAAACAAGCACTACTAACAAAAAAAATTGCTCCTGCATATCTTTTTAATGGTCCAAGAGGCACTGGGAAAACATCAAGTGCAAGAATATTTGCAAAATCTCTAAATTGCCAGGCATTCGACCAACCTACGATAACTCCTTGTTGTAAATGTGACTTATGTAGACAAATTACAGATGGTAGCGCTCTAGATATTATCGAGATCGATGCAGCATCAAATACAGGCGTAGAAAATATAAGAGAAATTATAGAAAGAGCGCGATTTGCACCTACTCAAGCGAGATGGAAAGTCTATGTAATTGATGAATGTCATATGCTTTCAACGGCAGCTTCAAATGCTTTACTAAAAACTATTGAAGAACCGCCCTCAAGAGTTGTATTTATACTTGCGACCACAAATCCTGAGAGAGTATTAAATACAATAAAAAGTAGATGCCAAAAGTTTGATTTTAGAAGAATAAGCCCTAGTGATATTTTTCAACATTTATCAGAAATCGCCGAAAAAGAATCCATTAAGTACGAAGTTCAGGCGTTAAAAATGATTGCAAAAAGGTCTAATGGAGGTATGAGAGATGCACAAAGCCTCCTTGAACAATTGAATCTTTTACCAGAAGGGATAACAATTAATAATATCCAAAACCTCCTAGGAGAAGTATCAGAAAGTGAATTAACAAATCTGATTAAATCATTGGTTGAGAATAATCCAGAGTCATTAATTGACACCTGCAGCAAATTATATGATGCCGGAAACGAACCTCTTCAAATAATTATCGGATTATTGAATATAACAAGAGATCTACTATTACACACTACTAATAATAAATATTCAGATCTTTATTATACGTCTGATGAATTTCGGGATGAGTTAGATAAAATCTCAAAAACAATAAATAAATCAACAATAATTAATTGGCATAATAATCTTAGAAACATTGAATATCAAATCAAATCAAGTGATAATCCAAGGCTTTGGTTTGAAATACATTTAACTGGTCTTCTGGATAGTCAAGAGATAAATAGTTTTAAAAATAAGCAAGAAAGTAAAAATAATACGCCTGAGGAGGAGCATGAAAGTAGAAAAAACATTCCAATTAATAATGAAAATAATTCAGATGAGATGCGAAAACCAAGTATCAAAGAAGAGATAACTCACAAGGAATTGATCGAAAAAAAAGACGAAAAATTAGAAAAATTTGAAGTTCTTGAAAAAGAAAGTGTTGAAAATATTTCTGAAAATAACCAAAATAATCCTGGATCAAATTTAAAAGATAAATGGGAATTAATTCTTTCTAAAGTAGAGCTACCATCAACAAGAATGTTACTTTCACAACAAGCCGAACTTGAAAGTTTTGATTCGGAGAAAATCACAATTGCATTATCTCCAAACTGGGAAAGTATGATAAAAAGCAGAAAAGTTATAATTGAAAATACTGTAAAAAAGATATTTGGAGATGGAATAATACTTAATTTTTCAACCAAACAATTAAATAAAAGTAACCCAACAAACACTCCAGAAATAACCCAAAATGAAGTAAATAATTTCCGACCAATAAAAAAAATAGAACCAAAAACTAATTCGTCACCAAAAATATCTAACGAGGAAACTTATGATGATAGTTCAAAAAACTTAGCAAATTTTTTTAATGGAGAAATTATAGACCTTGATGAATAGATTAAACTCCAGTATGAAGAGTCTTTCGCCAGAGTATCTTTTTGGGGAAAATAGACATCTTTATAGTTACCCAAGGGATTACTAAAAACCAATGTGATAAATAAAAAACCGATACAAATACCATCAAAAAATTGCTTTTTTGCAATACAGGTACTTCACTTTTACAAGAAGAACCGTACCAAAAAGCAATTCCAGATAACATAAAAGCTGTAAATGAAATAGGCCAGTAAATTGGTGAATCTAAAAAAGCAATACTGAAAACTAAATCAAAAATAGAAATGATTGGTAATGCATATTGCAAGATGAAAAAGTAAGTTAAATCAAATTTCTGCAAATAATCAATTTTATTAGTAAATAATTGATCTCCATAATCGAAGAATCTTTGCAACCCCCCCTCTGCCCATCTTTGCCTTTGCGCTAATAAAGCATTTAAATTCTCAACTGCCTCCTCCATGACTGGAGGATCCCATAAGATTCCAATTCTAGATTTTGATAATAATAATCTTAAACTCAAATCAAGATCATCTGTAACCGTATCTTCATTAAAAGAACCACATTCTAATAATATTTCTTTCTTAATTAATTGACCATTTCCCCTTAATTCGGAAACTCCAGCAACTGATAATCTTCCATATTGAAAGATTGCATCCATAGCCATCTCCATTGACTGACAGGAAGTTAAAAAATTCTTACTTACATTTGTTACTGATTTTCTTAGTTGAACTGCAGACCAATCACCATCTTCTACAAAACTAAATAACCTTATCAAAGAATCTTGTTTTAATTCAGCATCAGCATCCAAAACTAATAACCATTCACCATGGGTAAATTTTAAGGCATAATTCAAAGCTCCAGACTTCCCTCCTCCTGCATTTGGAGAACGACTTATGACTTTTAGCTTGTCATATTGCCTAGATAATCGATCTAAAATTAAAGGCGTCTTATCAGAACTACCATCATCGATTATGTAAATATTTAATTTATTCGTTGGATAATCTAAACTAAATAATCTTTCAACTAATCTTGATATGACATTCTCTTCATCTCTCGCTGCGACTAAAATATCAAGCACAGGTAACTCTTTATTGCTAATTCTTCTGCTTACAGTATTTAAAACGTTGTTCCTTTTGAAATTTCTAGAGATAACTATTAAACCGTAAAAAAGAATCACAAAAGAAAGAGTCAATATTATGTAAAAGAAATTTTCGATATTGTTAGCATGAGGAATAAAAGCTACTAAAAAACAAGCACTAATAAATATAAATGACTTCAATCTTCGATTTTTATAAAAACCCTTACTCATAAAAGTAAATTGTTAATTACTTAACTTCCATTGAGACAATATCTCAAATTTTTTTAGTTTTGCATTTCGATAGTAATGATTCAATATTTGTTCATAAGAGAATCCTAATTTAGCCATTTCAATTGCTCCTGACTGAGATAAACCTACACCATGACCGAAGCCTCCTCCTCTCAAAAGCCATAAATCATCATTTAATTTATTAATAATAAACAAATTACTAGGTATAAAATTTAATACACGTCGAATCTCATCTTTAACAAGAACAATAGATTTATTACCCTTGTCCGTTTGTATTTCCAATTTTGTCACTCTGCCACTAGACCCACGTTCAATAGAATTTAAATCCAAAACATCTTCATTAATATTTATAAGTTTGTTTTTAATTAACTTTTCTTTAATTTCAAGATTAGAAATTTTCTTATTCCATCGAAAAAGAGAATGATTACTCCCATAAAACTTTTCTTTATCAAAATCTAAGAAATTATTTAAATAAGATTCATTTGTAATTGGAAGTTTAAAAATTTTATTTAATGATTTAGAACCATCAATGATTGAATTGAAATAAGAATAATCTTGAATTTGCCAAGACTCGCCTGCAGTAGCTGATACTCCACCATTAGAACCATGGTAAAAAGCATTTATTGGTTGATTTTCATGAGTGAGAATTAAATTTGAAGTTTCGTCTATGGCTTTTTGTACGTTTTTATATGAAATTTCAGAAGGCTTATAAACTTGGCATTGAGTGGTTATACATAAATGATATTTATCCATATTAAATCTATCAGAATTAAATATGCCCCAAGTTCTTGCAATAACTGCTTGAGCCTTAAGTGCTTCTAAAGGAGAATTCGGTCCAATTTCATATGGCAAAACACCTGCCAAATAGTCATCAAATTCAATTTTTTGAACTAACGTCCAGGTTCCATATAAATCCTTTATTAAATAAAAATTTTTGCCAAAATTAACACCATTTATTTTAATTTTCTCTTCAGAATAAATATATATAGGACCTTCAAGTTTTATACCACTGTAGTCATTTCTAAGAACAGGAGTAATTTGAAAATTTTTTATTTTTCTGAAAATCTTATTTTTTAATTCATACTCTGGCAGATCATCTTGAAATGGAATCCATACTTCCCAATTTTTAGGGTAGGCAACAGTCGTCTCAAATCCTTTATCTCTTAGTTTCTCTGATTGTTTTTTTGCCGATTCATAGCTAGCAAAAGGACCAAAAACAATTCTTTCAATTGTTTTTGGATTTTTGAGGGGAATATCCTCCCAGGTAATATTTATCTGTTTTGATTTATGTTTAATACCGTTGGACGATATCAAGTTTAAAAAACCTTTATTAGTTGTAAAGTTTATATTCTTTTTCTCCGAAAAACTATCATTCTCCCCGCCTAAATATTGCTTTAAACCAATTAAAAATTTTCCTTTTTTAATTTCATTATGGAGTTCAACCTTTAGCAATTCCTCTCCTTTTGAATTTGCAATAAATTTAGTGTTTATTATTAAAAGAGAAATGCAGCCTAAAAATAAGTTTAAAAAGGCAAATTTAAGTTTCATAAATTAGAACTTTCCTTATCAATTAAAAACTTTAATTTGCACCAATGCGTATAAAGGTTTAGATTATCCTAATTAAACACATTTGACTTAAATGTCTAAACTAAAAACTCGTAAATCAGCTGCCAAAAGATTTAAAGCTACTGCGACGGGTAAATTCATGAGAAGAAGAGCTTTCCATAATCATTTACTTGATCATAAAAGCTCAAAATTAAAAAGACATCTATCAACAAAAGCCGTAGTTGATGAAAGAGATGCTGATAATGTAAAATTAATGATTCCATACGCATAAATCTTTAACCAAATTTTATTAGATATTCATGGCACGGGTAAAAAGAGGCAACATAGCCAGAAAAAGAAGAAACAAAATCTTAAATCTTGCAAAAGGTTTTAGAGGCGGAAACAAAAATCTTTTCAGAACCGCTAACCAAAGAGTGATGAAAGCTCTTTGTAATGCTTATAGGGATAGAAGAAGAAGAAAAAGAGATTTTAGAAGACTTTGGATCTCTAGAATTAACGCATCTGCGAGGATAAATGGAACAAACTATAGCAAGTTAATAAATGGGATGAAAAATGCAGAAATTATCATCAACAGAAAAATGCTTGCTCAATTAGCCTTAAACGATCCTAAGTGTTTTGAAAAAATTGTTTCTTCCGTTAGTAAGTAGAAAAAAGAATATAATCTAGAAAAGTAATTATAAATAATGGAAATATCTTCCTTTCAATCTTATTTAATAATTCTTTTTGTTGTATTAATAATAATTTCTATTTTTGTATTCAGACAATTTCTAAAAATAAGGAGTGAAGAATTAAATTTAGTAAAATTCGAGCAGAAAGGTTTAGATTCTCTCACTCAAGCTACAGAATTATATGAATTTGGATCTATTCAGATAAAAAAAAGATTATATTCTGAAGCTACTAAAACTTTTTTAAAAGCAATTGAAAATTATGAAAATGAACCTGATGAAGCCAAAGCGATAATAAATAATGCTCTAGGATTTTCTTATGCTGCTCAAAATGAATTTAAGAAAGCAATTAAACACTATAAATCTGCAATAAAATCACTTCCAGAATATCCTATAGCCCTAAATAACCTCGCATCAGCACAACAGCGTTTACTTGAGTATGAATTGGCATATGAAACTTATCAAAAGGTTTTGGTGATAGATCCAAAAAACAAAACAGCAATTAAAAAAAGTAAGGAGTTAGAAAAAAGAAACAATTATGAACCTTATAAAGGTATTAAAGATAAGGGATTCTAAATATGGAAAATTATTCTTCTTTACTAATTGGTGGAAAACAATTTTCCAGTAGGTTAATGGTTGGTACTGGCAAATACAAATCTACTCAAGATATGGTGGAAAGTTTGTCAAATTCTGAAACGGAAATTATAACCGTCGCTGTTAGAAGAATTAAAAATGATCAGACCGGAGAAAATTTACTCGAAAAGATCAACTGGGAAAAATACTGGATGCTTCCTAATACAGCTGGTTGTGTTAATTCCGATGAGGCAGTCAGAATAGCAATTTTAGGTAGAGAACTTGCAAAATTATCTGGTCAAGAAGAAAATAATTTTGTGAAGTTAGAAGTTATTCCTGACAAAAAGTATTTGCTACCAGATCCAATAGAAACTCTTAAAGCAGCCGAAATTTTAATAAAAAAGGGTTTCGCTGTACTACCCTATATCAATGCAGATCCTATTCTTGCAAAAAGACTAGAAGAAATAGGTTGTGCAACTGTAATGCCATTGGGCTCTCCTATAGGCTCCGGGCAAGGTTTGTTAAATTTATCAAATATAAGGATTATTATTGAGAATGCAAAAGTGCCAGTAATAATTGACGCAGGAATTGGGGTGCCTAGTGAAGCTTCTCAAGCTATGGAAATTGGAGCTGATGGTGTCTTAATCAATAGTGCAATAGCACAATCTGCAAATCCTCCTCTAATGGCTCAAGCGATAAATTATAGTGTGAAAGCTGGCAGGCAAGCTTTTCTGGCAGGAAGAATTAAAAAACAAGACTTTGCAGTAGCAAGTTCGCCGGAAAAAAATATATCTATCTAATTCTCTAAATTGAGAAAAGTTTAAAAAGAAAATAAAAATTTATTATTTGCTTTTATTTATCGTATTAGGAAAGAAGATTTGAAACTATTTACAATGTTTTTTCCCAAAGTGGAAGCACGCTGTAGTAATTTAATAAATATATTATGAATCTTTTAATTCTGGAGTTCTGAGTGAAAGTTATTGTTCTAGGTGGAGATGGTTTTTGCGGTTGGCCTTGTGCGGTGAATTTAGCAGAGCAAAATCATGATGTGATTATTGTCGACAATTTAAGTCGTAGAAAAATTGATATTGATCTAGAGGTAGAATCTTTAACTCCAATTTCTTCTATAACAGAAAGACTTTCTGCATGGGAAGAGACTGGAGGCAAGCCTATGAGATTTCTTAACATGGATATCTCTAAGCAATATCAAAAATTACTCAATTTGCTAATTGATGAAAAACCAGATTCCGTGATCCATTTTGCAGAACAAAGAGCAGCACCATACTCGATGAAATCGAGTTTTACCAAAAGATATACAGTAGATAATAATGTTAATGGCACCCACAACCTACTTGCTGCGATAGTAGAGAGTAATTTAGATATTCATGTTGTTCATTTAGGAACAATGGGAGTCTACGGATATGGATCACATAGAGGTGCAACAATTCCAGAAGGTTATCTAAAAGTTGAAGTTCCACAACCTGATGGAAGCCGCTTTGAAGAAGAAATATTACACCCTGCAAGCCCAGGTAGTGTCTACCATATGACTAAAACATTAGATCAATTATTATTTCTTTACTACAACAAAAATGATCTTGTAAGGATCACTGATCTACATCAAGGCATTGTTTGGGGAACAAATACAGAAGCAACTTTAAAAGATCCTAGATTGACAAACCGATTTGACTATGACGGAGATTATGGAACAGTTTTAAACAGATTTCTAATGCAAGCTGCAATTGGATATCCATTAAGTGTTCATGGGACAGGAGGGCAAACAAGAGCATTTATACATATAAAAGACTCTGTAAAATGCGTACAACTTGCTCTTGAAAATCCTCCAAAATCTGGAGAAAGAGTCAAAATCTTTAATCAAATGACTGAGAGTCATCAAGTTGGAGAACTAGCGAAAAAAGTTGCTTCTCTAACTGGAGCTGATATCAATTATTTACCAAATCCAAGGAATGAAGCAGTAGAAAATGATCTAATTGTTGATAATAAATGCTTTATAGAATTAGGTTTAAACCCAACTACTCTTGATAATGGCTTGTTAGAAGAGGTTGTTGAAGTTGCTAAAAAATACTCCAATAGATGTGATCTCAATCGTATACCTTGTGTTTCATCCTGGACAAAAAAACAAGCTGAGGCTATAAAGACTAATTAAAATTTTTGAAATAGTTACCTTAAGAAAGTGAAAATTGCATTGTTTACTGAAACTTTTTTACCTAAAGTTGACGGCATAGTCACAAGACTGACTAAAACAATTGAATTTTTAATAAAAAATGGTGATGAAGTTATAATTTTTTGTCCAGAGGGGTGTCCAGAATCATATATGGGAGCGACTGTAGTGGGAGTTGCTGCAATGCCATTACCCTTATACCCAGAGTTGAAGCTTGGGTTACCAGGTCCTGCAGTCTCAGATAAGTTAGAAAAATTTAACCCAGATTTGATACATGTTGTTAATCCAGCTGTACTTGGCTTAGGTGGAATATGGTTGGCGAAAACTAATAATATTCCTTTAATTGCTAGCTACCATACTCATCTTCCGAAATATTTGGAACATTACGGTATGGGTATGCTAGAGCCACTTTTATGGGAATTACTTAAAGCAGCTCATAATCAAGCTTTGTTAAATTTGTGTACTTCCACCGCTATGGTCAATGAATTAAAAGATAAAGGTATTCAAAGGACTGCTCTTTGGCAAAGAGGAGTAGATACTTACAGTTTCAGACCAGATTTAAGAAGTGAGAAAATGAGAGATAAATTATTTGGAGAATATAAAGATGCTAATTATTTATTGATTTATGTAGGAAGATTATCAGCAGAAAAACAAATTGAGAGAATTAAACCAGTCTTAGAAAGTATCCCTAATGCTTGTCTAGCACTTGTAGGTGACGGACCGTATAGAAACCAGCTTGAAAAAATCTTCGAAAATACCAAGACTAATTTCATAGGATATTTATCTGGTGATGAACTTGCTAGCGCCTATGCCTCTGGAGATATATTTTTATTTCCCTCTAGTACAGAAACACTTGGTTTAGTTTTACTCGAAGCAATGGCCGCAGGATGTCCAGTTATCGGAGCCAACAAGGGGGGGATTCCAGATATAATTAGCGATGGGATTAATGGTTGTTTATATGATCCAGATGAAAAAGATAATGGGGTACAAAGTTTGATTAAAGCAACAAAAAAAATTCTAGAGAATGAAGTTAAAAGAGAAATTATGAGAAAAGAGGCACGAAACGAAGCAGAAAAATGGGATTGGAATCAAGCAACGTTACAACTGCAAAATTATTATTCAGATACTCTCAAAGAAATAGATTAAATTTGATCTAAATTATTACGCTACGTGTGGGGGCGTAGGGTTACTATATGAACTTAAAGGAAGAATTAGAGTTGCTATATTTTGATTCTTTTCAGGCCTTTTTTTCTTTGAGAATTTTTTACCAAAAGGTACTCTTATAACATTAGTCCCCTCAATGGAACAAATATTTGAGTTATCTCCAGAAAAATTATTTACAAAATTTGGTAAGTTGACGTTTTTAACTGGTAGTTGCTTTACATTACCAGATTTAAAATCTTTGGTCATAGCTTCAAATACCCCAAAAAATTTGATGCTCGAATATTTTAATAAAAAAATTTAAAAAAATTCTATAAGAAAATATTAAATTTTTGTTCACATTGATAATAACTAAGTCAATACAGAGACGCTAGTCCTTTAAGCACATTTTTTTTCTTCTAAAGTCTCATCTTGATTTACATTGCAAGAACAAATTAAATTGCGATCGCCATATGCATTATTGATCCTAGAAACTGAAGACCAAAACTTAATAGTTGTTGAAGTTTTATAAGGGAAAGAAGCCTTTTCTTTTGAATAAGGATATTGCCAATTATCAGCAATTAACTCTTTCAGCGTATGGGGAGCATTACTTATTACATTATTATTTTTTAATTCATGATTATTTTCTATTTCACTGATTTCTTCTCCAATCAATAGCATAGCCTCACAAAATCTATCTACTTCTGCCAAACTTTCACTTTCAGTAGGCTCTATCATTATGGTTTCTGGAACAGGCCAACTAATAGTTGGGGCATGAAAACTATAATCAATTAATCGTTTAGCTAAATCATTGACACTCAATCCAGTTTTGGATTTTAAATCTCTAAAATCTAAAATACATTCATGTGCGACAAAATTATTTTTTCCTTTATAGAGAATCTTGAATTTATGTTTTAAGGAATGCGCAATATAATTTGCAGATAAAATTGCGTGCGAAGTTGCTTTCCTTAACCCACTAAGACCTGCCATTTTTATATACATCCAACTTATTGGGAGAATACTTGCACTTCCATGCTTGGCAGAAGATACGAAATTAAAACTATAAGATAAATTATTATCCATTAAAGAATGAGTAGGAAGGTATGGGCTTAAAGTTTCTGATGCAGCAACTGGACCTACTCCTGGACCACCACCTCCATGTGGAATGCAGAATGTTTTATGTAAATTCAAATGACAAACATCAACGCCATAGTTTCCAGGTTTGCATAATCCAACCTGAGCGTTCAAATTTGCTCCATCTAAATAGACAAATCCTCCCACAGAATGAATTAAATCACATATCTTTCTGATTTGTAATTCAAAAACTCCATGAGTAGAGGGATAAGTCAACATAAGAGCCCCTATTTGGTTATCAAATTTCTTGACCTTGATTGACAAATCTTGATAATCAATATTTCCTTCGTCATCACATTCAACAGTTAAGACGTCAAAACCTGCCATAACTGCACTAGCAGGATTTGTTCCATGAGCACTTTTTGGAATTAAACATTTTTTTCTTAACAGTTCACCTTTTGATTCAAAATAAGAATTAATTGTCAATAAACCTGCAAACTCTCCTTGAGAGCCTGCATTTGGTTGAAAAGAAACTGATTTTAAACCAACAATCTCACTTATCCATTTTTCTAGATCAGATATAATTTTTGAATATCCTTTAGTTTGATCTGGTGGGGAAAAAGGATGCATGGAGGATAAATTAGCCCAAGAGACTGGATTTAACTCTGCTGCAGAATTTAACTTCATGGTACAGCTTCCCAATGGCATCATCCCATCTACCAAAGAAAAATCTTTTTCTGCAAGTCGGAATATATATCTCATTAATTCAGTTTCACTTTGATAATTTGTGAATATATCTTGCTGCATCCATGCACTGGATCTCAAAGTTAAACTTTCAAGATGAAATTCTTTATCAAATTTTATATCCTCTAAATCTTCTTCTTTTTCTATAAGGTTTGCTATGAAAGTCAAAATATCTTTTATTTCTTTTTCATTACTAAGCTCATCTAGAGAGATCCCAAAGCCTGTTGAATTTTCAATAGTTGATCCCAACGGCAAAATTCTTAAGTTATAGCCATTTTTTAAAGCTTCATAATGAATCCTCTTGGAGTGCTCAGAATAAACATCAACACTATCAAATCTAATCCCATCAGGAATATCAAAACCTAAAGCAGCTAGACTTGATTCTAAATTTATTCTCAACTCAACTAATCTCTTAGCAATTTGCGTTAATCCAGAGGGTCCATGATAAATAGCATAAAAAGAAGAAATTATGGCTAATAAAGATTGAGCAGTACAAATATTACTGGTGGCCTTTTCCCTTCTAATATGTTGCTCTCTTGTTTGCAATGCTAGTCTTAGAGACTTTTCTCCATTTTTAGAGAGAGTTTGCCCAACAATTCTTCCGGGTATCAGCCTTTTATATTTTTCGCTACAAGCAAAATATGCTGCATGGGGACCACCAAAACCCATTGGTACACCAAATCTTTGCATACTACCCACTGCTACATCAACACCAAATTCAGAAATTGGTTTAATCAAAACTTGTGCTAGTGGATCAATACATGCCGTAACAATAATTTCTGATCTATGTGCTTGGGATATTAAGAATGTGGGATCATATAATTGCCCATTTTTACCAGGTAATTGCAACAACATTCCAAAAACATCATCATGATTAGGAAGGTTGCTTTGAGTAAAGCGTTTTAAAGATATTCCCAAAGGTTTTGCTCTAGTTTGTAGAACATTAAAAGTATGATCAAAAACATTTGACTCCACTAAGTACACTTTTGAAGATTTATTTTTTCTTGCGGAAAAACTCATGGCCATGGCTTCTGCTGCAGAAGTACCTTCATCCAACAAAGATGCATTGGCGACAGGGAATCCTGTTAGTTCACAAACAATAGTCTGAAAATTAAATAGAGCTTCTAATCTTCCTTGTGCAATTTCTGCTTGATATGGAGTATATGACGTGTACCACCTTGGATTTTCAAGAACATGTCTTTGGATTACTTTAGGCATATGATTGTCATAATAACCAAGGCCTATAAGTGATCTCATTTTAGTATTTTTATTCGCTATCTCTTCTAATTCGTTTAAAGCCTCAATTTCTGAACAACCTTGGGGCAATATTTCTGAAGATTTATCTTTAAGCTGAATATCTTCAGGAATAACTTGATTTATAAATTGATCAATATTATTAAAACCAAGCTTGTTCAGCATAATTCTTTCATCATTATCTCCTAACCCAAGATGCCTATCTATAAACAAATCAGACACAAATTTAGATGTCATATTAAAATATTTTTCTTTAAAATAGCTCTTTTTAAAAATTTTGCCTTATTTTGGTACAACCTTTGATTGATATTCCTCAGAGGTCATCAAATCAGCAATTGATGCTTTCGATTCTGGTTTCAAAATCACTAACCAACCGTCTCCAATCGGATCATTCTGTAAAAGCTCAGGGTTCTCAATAACACTTTCATTTACAGATACTATTTTGCCTGAAAAAGGTAGATAGACTTCCTCAACGGCCTTAACTGATTCTATTGTTCCAAAAGTCTCGCCTTTCTCTAAAGTCGCACCTTCATCAGCTAATTCAACAAAAACAATATCTCCTAATTGATCTATAGCGAATTCACTAACTCCAATTTTTAATAATCCATTTTCTTCCAAGACATATTCATGGGTATCAGCATAGTTGAGGTTGTCTGGAAACTTGTAAGACATGATTAAATAGATAAAGGAAGTAGAGAATCCTTTGAAATTAATTTTTCCTCTAATAGTTCAAATAATAATCGAATTAATGCAATTTTGATGTGAGCTATGTGAGAACCACCTTGAACAAAAATATTGTAAGGATCTCTTAGAGGGGCATCAGCAGAAAATTCACTTGTACTACCTTCAATAAAGGTACCTCCTGCCATTAATAATTTTGAATCATATCCATCCATGGATGATGGAACAACATTCAGAAAAGAATCTACTGGTGAAGAATTTTGAAAAGATTGACAAACTTTTTGTACCAAATCAGGATTATTCAATCTTACTGACTGAATAAGATCAGATCTATAAGTTGCTGGCTCTGGTAAAACCATAAATCCCAAATTTTTAAAGACTGCTGCAACCATATCAGCACCTTTAAGTGATTCGTGAACAATTTGTGGTGCTAAAA
>QCDJ01000015.1 GCA_003280935.1 Prochlorococcus sp. AG-355-B23 | reverse complement strand
CAAATCCAAAGATTAATAGTGAATATATAAAAAATTTAGTAAAAGAAACTCTTTGATTAAAGAGCTTCTTCGTCTTTGTCGCCAGTTCTAATTCTCACAACAGAATCAATTGATGTGATGAATATTTTTCCGTCACCTATCTCTCCAGTTTTTGCTGCTTCGGCAATCGCATCTATGACTGAATTAACCTTTTCATCTTCTACGACAACTTCTACTTTAAGTTTTTGAAGGAATTCAACAGTAAATTCGGAACCTCTATATCTTTCAACTTGTCCTTTTTGCCTTCCAAAACCTCTAACTTCACTTACTGTCATTCCAACAATACCGGAATTTACTAATGCAATTTTTACATCCTCCAGCTTAAATGGACGTATGATTGCTTCAATTTTCTTCATGATTAAAGATTGAACATTCCTATTTTAATCGTTTTTTGGAAAAACATCCAACATTGAAATATCAGAAAAACATTCAATATTAAGGCCTGCATTGTTGGCGTCTTCAATTAATAGTTGAGAATTTTCTTCAGAAATTATTACTGTACTATTTGACAACGCTTCCCACTGATCATTCTCAAAGTGTGTTTGAAGCCATAACATTCCAATTGCAGTTTTTGGTTGAAGGGATTTATTTAAGTTTTTATCGATAGTTATCAAACAAATGTCCATTAATTTTCATTGAACTAAACACATATAAACCTTTCGGCGGACATTATGAATGTTGCTATTGATACAAAAATAAGATTTAACATCTTTTGACTTAGTCAATTGTAATACTTAGATTTGTTGATACTTTTGCGAATTTTTATCTTTATATATAGTTTTTATATAGGTTTAGTAAAAAAGTTCTACTAAAAATGAGTACAGCTAAATTAGAAGATTCGACTCAAAGACCGCTATATGGTGAAAGAATTATTGAAGGATCAAAAATAATTTGTTTCGATAATCCAAATAAGAAAAGAATTTATGAAATTTCTATTCAGTTACCTGAATTTACATGTAAGTGCCCCTTTTCTGGTTATCCAGATTTTGCAAAGCTAAATATTATTTATCAACCTAATTTGAAAGTCTATGAGTTAAAGTCTTTAAAGCTTTATATTAATAATTTTAGGGATATAAAAATATCACATGAGGAAGTTGTGAATAGAATTATGGATGATTTAGTGAATGAAGGTTCACCTCACTGGATACATTTAAATGCAGCATTTAACCCCAGAGGGAATGTTTCTATGCAGTTAGATATTTTTAGTGGGCAGAAAAGAAATTAAAAATTTTTTATTTCCTCTGACAATTTAAAAAATTCTTTTTTAAAACCAACTAGATTTTTATTACTAAGGCCTCCAATACATAACTTTTGTGATTCTTTATTTACCAGAATCCATAATTGGTTAGTTGGTATAAGACTTATTATTGTTCCAAAAATTATTAAGATAAAAGAAAAGTAAATAAATGGTATAGACGGATCATTTTTAATAATTAATCCACTGCTGGGGATTATTTTTTTCAGAGATACTTTTGAAGAGTTAACTTCTAAAGGATCGTCACTGATATAGAGATTATTCCCGGAAAAATTTTCTATATTCGAAACTTTGAGTGGACCATTTTCATTATCTATTGTTAAAAGGAAATTTTTTTTTGTTTCCGATCCTAATTCAACTAAAACTCCCCAAACTTGATTACCGATTTCTGGAATCTCCTTTAATTGTAATTGATAAAGGATATTATCTATTTCTAAAACAACATTTGATATTGCCCAATCTGCTTGATAAATAGTTAATCCTTTAAACCTGATTGGGTGATTAACTTTGGTTGTTTTTATTTCATTTAAATTTTGATCTTCAGAAGAAAAATTTAATTTTGAAATAAACTGTTTGGGCACACCATCACTTTCACGTTCTATAGAAAAATCAACTAATTTTATATTGGCTTTTGAGTGTGTGCTCTCATTAACAAGATCTAAAGTTTCTCCAGGCAGTAAATATTGTTCTTTTGATTGACTTGTAAAACTTCCATATGCTGAACCTATAAGTAAGACTATTAATCCGATATGTACAACTAAAGGACCTATTTTCCCAATTAACCCCTTTCTTGCAGAAATATGAGTATTAAATTTGTATGTTTCCCATCCTTTTTTTTTAAGAAATAAATCTACTTTTGATATATGTTCTCCATCTTGATTGATTGGATGACTTAAAGTTAGTTGCAGTTTGCTAAATTTTTTTTCGCTCTTATATTCAATCCATTTTAATGAAGCTTTTAATGAAGGAATTTGCCTCCTGAAACTACAAGCTGCCAGAGAAATGCAAAGAAGAATTAATGTAAATAAAAACCAAAAGCTTGTATATATATGATCCAATTGAAGTTTTAAGACTTTTTCTCCATCTAAAAATCCAAAAATGGGAGCACTATCGAAATTATCAATATAGAATTTATTATTACTACCTTGAGGTATAAAAGTACCTATTCCACTGGCAATAGCAATGAAGATTATCAGCGATATAGCGAATCTTAAACTTGATATTTTTAAAATTAGATTCTTAAAAATAATCATTTAAATCCAATTTGAAAATAAATTTAATAACCCTAGGGAAACTAAAAATATCCCACTTAAAGTCGGAATTATTTGACTAAATTTTCTAATAGCTAAAAATTGCTTTAAGTTTTCTGCAGTAGCTCCTGCAATGATTAATGGGGTTACTTGGCCTATCCCAAAGAAAAATAAAAAAATAATAGATATTATCGGGTTTTTAGCTTGCGATACCCAAGCCAAAAGAGTAGCTAAAACTGGAGTAATGCAAGGTGAAGAAGCTAGTCCAAAAGTAGTCCCTATGGCAAAAGGCGCTATAAATGTTGGGATTTTATCTTCAATTATTTTTATATCAGGTCCGTTCGGAAACTGAAACTTTAGAATTCCTAATAAATTTAAACCCATTATTATTGCTGTTAGAGCAACAAATGAAGTGTAATAAGAGGGAATTTGCCCATATATTTTACCTAAGAATCCACTCGCAGCCCCCAGGGCAACAAGCGAAAAAACTACACCTCCTGAAAAACTAATAAGTTTAAATTTATTTTTCTCTGTTCCGCCTATATAAGCAATAGTCACTGGCAGTAATGATAATGAACATGGCCCAAGACTTGTTAAAAGTCCTGCGCTGAAAACCAAAAATATAGTCAATGGACCAGGACTATTAAGACCATTCTGCATAAGCAAATTACCCTTTTGAGATAATTCTGAAATAACTAAATTAAATGATTCGATAGCTTGAATTTAATCCTTTAAATTCTAACTAATTAAGAGTCTTTCGTGTACTAATCATACCTATGAATCCTGTTGACTCTAATGAACATCTAACTAACATACCTGCAATAAAAAAAGACGCTATTAATGAATTGCCACCATAACTAATGAAAGGCAGTGGTAACCCTGTAGTAGGCATTGAACCTGTTGCTACAGCAATATGCATTATTGATTGACCTGTCAATAACACACCACATCCGATAGCAACTAATTTTGTATAATTGTTCCTGCACTTAAGACTAATTCTTAGGCTTATATAAGAAAATACTGCTAAAAATCCTAAGAATAAAGTACACCCCAATAAACCAAATTCTTCCGCAAAGATGGCAAAAATAAAATCTGTATACATGAATGGCAGATACTGTAATTTTTGTATCGACAGTCCAAAACCTTGGCCAAATAGCCCACCTGAACCTATAGCTAATAAACTTTGAACCAATTGAAATCCATTTTCTTGTTGATCTTTCCAAGGATTTATAAATGAAGTGACTCTCAGTTTTTGATATTCGTTATTAAGGATGCTTATACATCCAGTAATTAATCCTATTGAAGCAAATGAGCAAAGAGAGCTAAGTTTTACTCCTCCACATAAACCCATTACCCAAAGAAGAATTCCAGTTAATGATGCAGTACTTAAATTAGGCTGTTTAAGTATGAATAAAATTAATAAACCAAAGCTTATAATTGAAATTAATTTTTTATCATTCTTTACTAGATTCCAATGTGCGAAAAGATTAGAAGCTTCTAGAATTAGAAAAGGTTTAATTAATTCAGATGGCTGCAGACGTAAATTGCCAAGCACTAGCCATCTTGAAGATCCATTCACTGTAATTCCAGTAAGATTGGTAAGGAAAATCAAAAAGAATAAAACATAAAAAATAATTCTTGAAAACTTTAAAAGATTTCTAATGTTTGTATTAAGTACGAAATAAAATAAACCAATTCCTGGAATTGTCCAAATGATTTGTTTTTTTAAGAAGTAAGCCCAATTTCCCATTTCCCTACTAGCCACCCACCAACTTGATGATCCTAGTATGCATATTCCTAATATTGACCAAATTCCAATGATGACAATGAGGATTTTTGCTTCATAAGGCCATATCGCCCAAGGTAAGGGAAATATAGACTCTGTTAAATTGCTGAAATTTTTTTTGTAATTAGAACTAAAGGTTTTTTTTCGTTTAGAAATTCTTTTATATTTTATTTTTTCTTGACTTATCTCCAATTTTTTAGATGTATATTTACTATTGAGACGTTTAATTTAGATTTTGCCAAGTCTTTTATTAACGTTTTAAAGTGTTAAGGCAATTAAAAAGATGACTTTTCATAAATTTTATTTTTAAAGAATCAAGTAATAAATGGCCTACAGATCCATCCTAAATCTTAAGAATTAATTTTTTATAAAAAAAAACTAGCTAAAAGGCACCTCTCCGTGATAGATTCCGTGAGTTTATATACTTACTTAAAACCATTCAGAGGGGTTTCTAAACTATGTTCACATCTGTGGACTCAAATAGAAAAAAACTTGAGCATCCTTCTAATGAGAATGTTCAATTTCCTCAATCCCTGAATAATTCGATCATCAAAGAAAGTAAATCTGGCATTGCCAATCAAATAGATCATTTCCTTTCCCAAAATGATGAATACACAAAATTGCAATTAACAATTTTTGGAATTACTTTTATTGTTTCTATTTTATTAGCATCAATAACTGGAATTTTTCTAGGGTTTACTTTTGGTTTTAGTATTTTTATAGGTGCAATTGCCGGCATTTTTTACCTACGTTTGCTTGCCAAAAGTATAGGGAAACTTGGTAAAGAATCATCAGGTGTATCAAAATTGCAACTATTAGTTCCAGTTTGCCTCTTTATTTTTGCGAGCAAGCTAGGATCTTTGGATATTTTTCCTGCGATGATAGGTTTTTTCATTTATAAGCCTTCACTCATTCTTTATTTTTCACGTTCTTAAGTAATTTTTTTTTATTCAAAACAAATGTTTTTTAATTCCTTGCTAACAAATTTTGCAGCATTAGAAGTTGGTCAACATCTTTATTGGCAAATTGGAAATATCAGACTTCATGGGCAGGTATTTTTAACATCTTGGATTTTATTAGGAGCGTTATTAGTTTTTATTTCTTTAGGAACTAAAAAAATGGAAAATGATCCTAAAGGCCTTCAAAACCTGCTTGAGTTCCTCTGGGATTACATAAGAGATCTTGCTAGGACGCAAATAGGTGAAAAAGTCTATAGAGATTGGATGCCATTTATAGGAACTTTATTTTTATTCGTCTTTGTTAGTAATTGGGGAGGGGCTTTAATTCCTTGGAGATTGATTAAGTTACCAAGTGGAGAATTAGGAGCACCTACTGCAGATATCAATACAACTATAGCCTTGGCTTTATTGGTTTCACTTTCTTATTTCTATGCTGGTTTAAGCAATAAGGGTTGGAGATACTTCGAATATTATGTTCACCCAACTCCGATTATGCTTCCTTTCAAAATTCTAGAGGACTTTACAAAACCTTTATCACTCTCTTTCAGGCTATTTGGAAATATTTTGGCTGATGAACTTGTTGTTGGTGTTCTAGTCTTTTTAGTTCCGTTAATTCTCCCAATACCTGTTATGTTCCTAGGACTATTTACTAGTGCGATTCAGGCATTGATTTTTGCAACTTTAGCAGCCTACTACATTGGAGAAGCTGTTGAAGAACATCATTAGCTGTTTTCTGATACATTCAGACGCTTTTACAAAGGGTCTGTAATCTGGCAAAATATCTAATCGCGTAGGTCTGAAAATATCAGACCCATTCTTAAAACAAGAATGTCCAAGCGTGTATGACAACAAAGATTATCACAAGTATTAAGCTCTTTATTTCAAAATTATGGATTCGATTACTTCCGCTGCATCAGTTGTAGCTGCTGGTTTAGCAGTTGGTCTAGGTGCTATTGGCCCAGGTCTTGGACAAGGTAACGCAGCTCAAGGTGCTGTTGAGGGGATTGCCCGTCAGCCAGAAGCTGAAGGTAAAATCAGAGGAACTCTTCTTTTGTCTTTCGCTTTCATGGAGTCATTAACAATTTACGGATTAGTTGTGGCTTTGGTACTACTTTTTGCGAATCCTTTTTCCTAAAAGTTAATATTGCTTCTAATTCCTATTAGCAATATTTAAATTTAATTTTTTAACTTCAACTGAATCATATGTTGGCCTTTAATTTTTTTGGTGCTACAGAAGGTGGATTATTTGATATAAATGCCACTTTGCCACTAATGGCGATACAAGTAGTTGCGCTTACTTACATATTAAATTCTCTCTTTTTTAAGCCTGTTGGCAATGTTGTAGAAAAAAGAGAAAAGTTTGTAAGTAATAATATTATTGAGGCCAAAAATAAACTTTCTGAGGTTAAAAAATTAGAAGCTGATTTATTAACTCAGCTTCAAAGTGCTCGTACAGAAGCCCAAAGAATTGTGAGCGAAGCTGAGAATGAGTCCGACAAGCTTTATAAGGAAGCACTAGAACTTGCTAATAATGAAGCAAATGCTTCAAAAGAAAAGGCAAGACTAGAAATTGAAAGTCAGACATCCGCTGCTCGTGATCAACTTTCTAAACAGGCTGATGATCTAAGCGAACTTATTGTTAATAGATTGATTCTAGAAAAATGAATTTAACTCTTTTAGCTACAGAAGGTTTTGGATTGAACTTCAATTTATTCGAAACTAATATCCTTAATTGGGCTGTAGTGGTTTTCGGTCTTTATAAATTTTTGCCTGGTTTCTTAGGTAAAATGCTTCAAAAAAGGAGAGAAGGAATCCTTCTTGAATTAAAAGATGCTGAAGATCGACTGCTAAATGCAACTCAAGCTTTAGAAAAAGCGAAGAAAGATTTATCTTCAGCAGAAGAAAAAGCTTCTCAAATAAAAGCAGATTCTCTTAAAAGATCTGAATCAATCAGAATGGAAAGTGAGAAAAAAGCGATAGAGGAGATGGCACGAATTAAACAAAGTGCAATCTCTGATGAGAGCTCTGAAGCATCCAGAGCAATTTCTCAACTACGAAAAGAAGCTGTTGAACTGGCAATTAAGAAAGCTTTAGAATCTCTCCCAAATCGACTTGATAAAACAACACAAGAAAATTTGGTAACTCAATCAATTAACAACATTGAGGTGAACTAATGCCACTTTTAAATTCAGTTACTACACCATACGCAGAGGCATTACTTCAAGTTGTGAATGAAAATTCGCAAACTGAAGAGATGGTTTCTGAGGTTAAACAACTTTTGGAATTAATAAATGATTCCCCTGAATTGGAGAAGGCATTATCCTCCCCCATTTTAGAGACAGATGCTAAGAAGAAAATCATTATTGAAATTTTTTCAAATAAGGTTAATTCTTCTTTACTGAATTTCTTAAAATTATTGGCCGATAGGCAAAGAATTGGAATCCTCACTTCAATTCTTAATAGGTTTTTAGAGATTTACCGAGAAAATAGTAATATTGCTTTGGCAACTGTTACTTCTGCAATCGAGCTTACTGATGAACAGAAAGGTTTAATTACCAAAAAGATCATCAATATTGCTGGAACAGAAAAATTAGAACTTGTAACTAAAATCGACCCATCTCTTATTGGTGGTTTCGTCGCCAGTGTAGGATCAAAAGTAATTGATGCTTCCCTTGCTTCACAAATTAGAAAACTTGGATTATCCCTTTCCAAGTAACTTTTAAATCAACCTTAAATTCTTAAATCCATGGTATCTATACGCCCTGATGAAATCAGTTCAATCTTAAAACAACAAATAACTGATTATGACCAATCTGTAAGTGTTAGCAATGTAGGAACTGTTCTGCAAATCGGTGATGGCATTGCAAGAATATATGGTTTAGATCAGGTCATGGCAGGTGAGTTATTGGAATTTGAAGATGGTACCGAAGGTATAGCTTTAAATCTTGAAGATGATAATGTTGGAGCCGTTTTGATGGGAGAGGCACTTGGTGTCCAAGAAGGAAGTAACGTTAAGTCCACAGGTAAAATCGCATCTGTCCCAGTTGGTGAAGCAATGCAGGGGAGAGTTGTTAATCCTCTAGGACAACCTATAGATGGGAAAGGGGAAATTCCTACGAGTGATACTAGATTGATTGAAGAAATGGCTCCTGGAATAATCAAGAGAAGATCAGTGCATGAACCAATGCAAACAGGAATTACATCTATTGATGCAATGATTCCTGTTGGAAGAGGTCAAAGAGAATTAATTATTGGTGATAGACAAACTGGAAAATCTGCTATTGCTATCGATACGATAATCAACCAAAAAGGCCAAGACGTAGTTTGTGTTTACGTAGCTATTGGTCAGAAGTCAGCATCAGTAGCAAACATCGTAGAGGTACTAAGGGAGAGAGGAGCACTAGAATATACAGTCGTAGTTAGTGCAGGAGCTTCTGAACCTGCTGCTTTACAGTACTTAGCACCTTATACCGGTGCAGCAATTGCTGAACATTTTATGTATCAGGGTAAAGCAACACTTGTTATTTATGATGATCTAACAAAACAAGCTCAGGCTTATAGACAAATGTCTCTTCTTTTAAAAAGACCACCAGGAAGAGAAGCTTATCCTGGAGACGTGTTCTATTTACACAGTAGATTACTAGAAAGAGCAGCAAAACTTTCTGATGCTATGGGAGGAGGCTCTATGACAGCTCTCCCAATTATTGAAACTCAGGCAGGGGACGTTTCGGCTTACATCCCAACTAATGTTATTTCAATTACAGATGGACAAATATTCTTGAGTGCAGATTTATTTAACTCAGGATTAAGACCCGCTATTAATGTAGGTATTTCTGTTAGCCGTGTTGGAGGTGCCGCTCAGACAAAAGCAATTAAAAAAATTGCAGGAACTTTAAAATTAGAACTCGCACAGTTTGATGAACTAGCTGCTTTTTCTCAATTTGCATCTGATCTTGATGAAGCAACTCAGCAACAACTTGAAAGAGGCAAAAGACTAAGAGAGTTATTAAAGCAACCTCAATTCTCCCCGCTTAACCTTGCAGAACAAGTTGCAGTAGTTTACGCAGGAGTTAAAGGTCTTATTGATGAGGTACCTGTTGAAGATGTTACTAAATTTGCAACTGAACTTAGGGAATACCTAAAGTTAAATAAATCAGAGTTTATAGAAGAAATTCTTAAAGAAAAGAAATTAAATGATGGATTAGAAGCAACACTAAAAGAGGTGATAAATGAAGTTAAATCATCAATGCTTGCCACAGTTTAAATTTATTTAAGGAGATACCATGGCAAATCTTAAAGAGATTAGAGATCGAATCGTTTCCGTTAAAAATACAAGAAAAATAACGGAGGCCATGAGACTTGTTGCAGCTGCAAAAGTTAGGAGAGCTCAAGATCAAGTTCTTAAGAGTAGACCTTTTGCAGATAAACTTGCACGGGTCTTAGAAAACATCCAATCTAAAGTTCAATTTGAGGCTGTTGACTCTCCTCTATTATCCAAGAGAGAAGTAAAGAGAATCACATTGGTTTGCATAACTGCGGATAGAGGTTTATGCGGTGGTTACAATACAAATATAATAAAAAAGGTAGAAATAAGATACTCAGAATTAGTCAAACAAGGGTATCAGCCAAATTTAATTTTGGTAGGGAAGAAAGCTATTGGATATTTTCAAAATAGAAAGGATAGATATGTAATTAAAAGTACTTTCAAAGAACTAGAACAGGTACCCACAGTCAAGGACTCTGAAGGAGTAACAAATGAAATTTTAGCTGAATTTCTCTCAGAAAATTCTGATAGAGTGGAAATTATTTACACGAAATTCATCACTTTAGTCAGCTGCGCTCCTGTCGTTCAAACACTATTGCCACTTGACCCTCAAGGAATTGCTGAGGAAAACGATGAAATTTTTAGGTTGACTACAAAAGATAGTAAGTTATTTGTTGAAAAATCAAATATGGAAAAAAGTGATTCAGAGAAGTTGCCATCAGACATTGTTTTTGAACAAAGTCCTGATCAACTATTAGATTCCTTATTACCATTATATTTACAGAACCAGGTACTAAGAGCTCTTCAAGAGTCAGCAGCTTCAGAACTAGCTTGCAGGATGACTGCTATGAATAATGCGAGTGATAATGCTAAAGAATTAGCAAGTACTTTGAATCTAACCTATAACAAAGCCAGGCAAGCAGCTATTACTCAAGAAATATTAGAGGTTGTAGGAGGTTCTGCAGTTTAGTAATAAGATTTAGGATATGCCTGAACACAATATCAAAGTTCAATTTGAGCAAAAGACTTTTAGTTTTTTATGTTCTGAAGATCAAGATATTATTTCAGCGGCAAAAATGAATGGAATAGATTTACCAAGTAGTTGTTGTTCAGGAGTTTGTACAGATTGTGCATCCATGATATTGGAAGGATCTGTAGATCAAGAAGATGCTATGGGATTAAATGATGATTTGAGGGAAAAGGGCTTTGCACTTTTATGTGTGGCATATCCCAAGTCTGATTTGAATATTGTTATTGGTAAAGAAGTTGAAGATGATTTGTATAATGATCAATTTGGTAAATATCAAAAATGAAATTAAGTTCAGTTGATTACTATTTAGATTGGCCAGCTTCAATAAAAGTAAAAAATTTAAGGGAATTCATTATTTCAAATTTAGAAAAAAAAGGTGATTTAATTCGATGGTCAATTGTTGATATTCAAAATTCTATTGACTCTTTTGGAACAAAAAAACTTAGAATTAAAGCTGTCTTAGCTAATTAAGAAATATAAATTGAAATATTTTTAATAATGGAAAATTCACCAACAATATTCATAGTACCAACTGGTATTGGTTGTGCAGTAGGAGGTTTTGCTGGAGATGCACTTCCAGCCGCTAAATTATTAGCATCGGCAAGTGGATGTTTAATTACTCATCCAAATGTTATGAATGGTGGTAATCTTTCTGAAAAAGATAAAAATATTTTTTATGTTGAGGGTTATAGTTTAGACCGACTTGCTAAAGGAGAAATCGCTTTAAAAAGGGTAAAGCAACAGAAAATTGGGATAATTTTTGATTCAGCGATGGAAAAAGAAATATTAGTGAGACATTTACAAGTTGCTGATGCATGTGTTTCTACTTTAGGAATTAATGTTCATTCTTATGTGATTACAAGAAAGCCATTAAATATAGTTATTGATTCTGATTCTTCAAAAATCAGTGGTGGCACAATTGAAAATCCTGATACTCTAATTGATGCTGGAAAATGTTTAATAGAAAAAGGAGTTACGGCAATAGCAATTGTGGCAAAATTTCCAGATGATCCAGATTCTTTAGAAACAAATATCTATCGTGAGGGAAAAGGGGTTGATCCTATCGCTGGAGTCGAAGCAGTTATAAGTCATTTAATAAGCAAATTTTTTAAAGTTCCCTGTGCTCACGCACCTGCTTTAAATCCAATTGAATTGAATGAAAATTTAGATCCTCGTGCAGCTGCAGAAGAAATAGGATATACTTTTTTACCATCTGTACTGATTGGGTTAAGCAATGCACCTGATATTGTTGAATTGCCTGCTAAAAATGAATCAATCTCACTACACCCTGATCAGATTGAATCGATTGTTGTTCCTAATGGTGCATTAGGAGGAGAAGCAGTACTAGCAGGGATTGAAAAAGGTTTAAATATTATCTCTGTAAAAAACCAAAATACATTAAAAGTGACAAATGAGTTTTATAATTATCCCAATCTTTTTGAAGTTGATAATTATTTAGAAGCTGCAGGCATAATTCTTGCTATCAAAAAAGGTATCAACCTTGATTCAGTTAAACGGCCTTTAAAAAAAATCCAAGAGTGTTCTTATAGTGATTAATAAGATATTGCTATGGGAACTCTCCAGTCGCTTCCTAATGATTGACTGCTTAGTTTTAGGATTGGAGGAGCCTGCTTTCTTTTAAATTCCGCTTTTTTTATGAGTGAGATAGTTTTTAAAATCAAATCTTTTTTATAACCATCATCTTCTAGTTGTTGTAAATCTTTTTTCTCTTCAATAATCCCTTTAAGAATTTTATCTAAAATAGAGTAAGGTGGGAGAGAATCAGTATCTAATTGATTAGGCCCTAGTTCAGCACTTGGAGCTTTTTTACGTATATTTTCTCCAATTATATCTACACTAGTATCTAACATATAAAATTTTCTACTATTAATTGAATCTTCACTATCAAGCCAATTACATAATTTAAAAACATTAGTTTTATATAAATCCCCAATTACAGATAATCCCCCATTCATATCACCATAAAGTGTGCAATATCCTACGGCTAATTCTGATTTATTGCCTGTTGAGAGTAACAAATGCTTTTCTTGATTTGCTAAAGCCATAAGAAGTGTGCCTCTTATCCTTGACTGAATATTTTGATTTGTTATTTCAGCCATCTCGAAAGATATGGTTTTTATAAATGATTCTTCAAAAGAGGTCATCAAGTTTTCAATTGGAATGCTCTTGAAACTTATCTTTAATCTTCTTGCTAAATCTTTTGCATCACTCTTTGAATGAGATGAGCTCCATTTAGAAGGCATTGAAACGCAATAAACATTATCACTCCCTAGAGCCGCTGTAGCAATTGCTGAGACAAGTGCTGAATCAATACCACCACTTAATCCAACTAAAGCTGTTTTAAATCCACATTTTTTTGCATAATCTTTAACACCAAGGACTAATGCATCAAAAATTGATGACATTTCGGAGTTTTTAAATTCATTTTTTTCAGGTTTTGTTTCCTCAACTTTCCAGCTAGAAAGATCTTCCGAAAAAGATTTTAATTGCTTAATTTTAGATCCATTCTTATCAAGAATAAAACTATTCCCATCAAAAATTAAATTATCATTTGCTCCAATCTGGTTGACATAAATCAGCGGTACTTGAAGATATTGTGCAGCAAAACTGGAAACCTTGGATCTTAACTCATACTTTTTCAGAGTATATGGGGAAGCTGATAAATTTACTAAAATATCAACTTTTTTTTTCTTTATATCAATTATGGGATTTTTTCTATGGATTCCTCTACCTTCTATATCTTTGTTGACCCATAAATCCTCACATATAGTAAAGCCAAGTCGCCAAGTTTTATTTTTAATTTGTTTAATCAATACGGAAACTTTTTCTTCTGATCTAAAGTATCTTTTCTCATCAAATACTTCATAAGTGGGAAGAATAATTTTCCGAGCAATTATTTTCCATGCACCGCCCTCAACCAAAGCAATAGAATTATAAAGATTAGGAAAAAAAGAATCATTTACCTTCTCAGCTATTCCTATTGAGATGCTTAAGTTGCCATATTTTTTAAAAATATCTAAAGCTAATTGATCAAGAATTTGGTATTGATTTTTGATTAAATTTTTTCTAAAAAGCAAGTCATTTGCAGGATATCCCCATAATGATAATTCTGGAGTAAGAACAAAATCAGCAGAAATTGAGCTAGCTTTCGAAGCAATATTAAGTATTTTTTTTGCATTGCCCTCTAAATCTCCAACAACTGGATTTATTTGGGCAAGTAAAAATTTCATTCAACTAATTTGATGGATTCATATAAATTATTCCTCTTAACTATATCTATTAACGACGACGGTAAATTAGAACAATTAAAATTTAATCTAAACTTAGAACTTGAAATGTTTGGGGTTTTGATGGTTGAAATCTTAAATTTCACTCTATAAGTTTCTAACATTTTAAGAGTATTTGATTCAACAGGATATCCCTCTCTTAAAATTATAAAAAAACTTACCTCCAAAATAATTTTATCGAAATTTTTCCAGTAGAAAATATCTTTAATTAAATCACTCCCAATTACAAAATCTAAATTGTTAAATTTATAAATTTCTTTACATTTTTTGATTGACTCTACTGCCCATTGGCTACTTATTTTTTGATTAAATAAAATTTTCGGATTATCTAAATCATCAATAAGAGTTTTTAATAAATGGCTACGAATTGAGATATCCTCTATGTGCTTTTTTTGGGGGTTGTTGCTCACATAGCTAATGGTAAAAGCATAAATTTTGGATAATTCTTCAAGAATTTTTTTGTGTCCAATTGTTGGTGGATCAGCACTCGTACCAAATAAAGCAATGCTTTTTTCCATTTTAAGTTTTAAGGTAGAAAACTAACAAAATTATTATTTAAATTTCTACTTGAAAAATAAATATTTATGTAGTTAAAAATCTCTGGGTCATTAAAATTCATATTTTGCATCAAAATAGCAGGTTCTATATAAGAAGCTTTGCTTCTTACAAATATCTCTTTTGCTGCTAATTTCCCTAGAATTTTTGTAGAATAAATTGCGATTGCAGCTTGAATAATTGCTATGGGTCCATATGGTAATAATGAAAGCCCGTTAGTAAAAGGTGCTGTTAAAAGAATTAGTTTCTTAATAAGGTTGAAAGAGGTATTAACGCCAACTTGAGTGATTCCCAAACATAAATTATTAATTGATATATTTTTAAATATTTTTCTTGTAGATTCACCTTTCAACTTTAAGCCATAAATCTTACTTAATTCGTTAATTAATGCAGTATCTAGTGCAAAACTACCAGCAATATCAAATAAAATAAAAGGATTAAGAGCTACTGCGGATGCCTTTATAGTCGAAAATTTACCAATAGTTGATTGAGCTAATTTCTGCCTTCTTTTCAATCTTTGCTCTTTTATGTTCAGAAACAATTTGTCAGCTAATTGAATAGAATTTAGTGTTAATAGTATCTCACCATATTGATTGATTAATTTTGCTATGTAATTTTTAAGATTGTTTTGATTATTAATGATTATTGGAATATTTAAATCTTTTGGAAGCTTAAACTTTATATTTTCAATTATTTCTTTTAATTCATTTTTATTAAATAGATCGATTTTGTTTAAAATTAAAATAATTTTTTTTCCATCTTTTATAAAAGAGCTGATTTCTTTTAACTCATTTCTATTTAAATCTCCCGAAATTATAAATAAAATAAGATCTGAGTCAGATATAGAGGAGTAAACTTTATCTGGGAATTGAATATCGCAGAAATCAAATCCTGGAGAATCTAGTAACTCTATACTGTTGAGTGATTGATCCTTAAATTTCCATTCTTCAGCCTGAATTTCTCTTGTGGTCCCGTTGATAATATCTGTTTTAAAAATATCTTTTTCTAATAAATAATTTAAAACGGAAGATTTCCCTACGCCTGATTTACCATATGCGCCAATTCTTATTTTTTTTTCTTTGAGCCTAAAAAGTTGTTGATTAAAAGAAATTATGTCCCTATTAAAATAACTTTTTTCATAGTTGTTAAGATCAATAGCTTCCCACCAATTTTTTAAAAGTAAATAATTTTTTTTAATTTTAAATTGTTTCATGATTTATTTTGTCCACCAGCCAGCTAAAACAGATAACACAGCTTCTGCACCAATAATGCCCACGAATCCTCCAAATTCATCTACTACTACTTTTACTCCTTTATGATTCTTGTCAAATCTTGTTAATAATTGATCTGCCTTAATCATTTCGGGAATGTAGTCCACAGGTTCGCAAATTTCTGACAATAATTTTTTATTTTCTCCATTAATTAATTCTGCTAGCATTCTCTCACGGGGAACTACCCCCTGTATTTTGTCAACTTTATCTCCTAAAATAACCCACCAAGGAGAGTTATCGCCCATTATAAGTTTTGAAATTTCTTCAAGATTCGAAGACCCATCAAGACAAGGTGCCGATACCCTAGGGATCATTAAATCTTTAGCTTTTAAATCATTTAATTGAAAAACCTTAAATATCATTGCTGCTTCATCAGCTTCTATCAAACCTTTTTGGCTTCCAATTTTTGCCATTTGTCTAATTTCTTCTTCATCTGTTGAAATTTCATTTTCTGCCGTAATAACTGGAAATATTTGTTCTATTAATATTAAAAATGGCCTCATTAAAGTATGCAATATTCTCAAGATGGGAACTGATAATAATGCTATTTGAACTGAGAATCTTGTACCAAGAGCTTTAGGTAGTACTTCTCCTACTAGTACGACTAGTATGTAAAAAGAAATTGAAAACAGGGTTAGGCCATAACTACTATTAATAACTAATGCTCCATATACACCTAAAATAAGACTTCCAATTATGTTAAATCCATTATTAGTAATAGTAATTACAGTTAATGTTCTTCCAAGATGTTTTCTAAGTTTAAGGAGTTGATTTGCAGAACTCTTTGGTTTTTGTTTAGAGGCTATCTCTAGAATTCGAATCGAATTTACAGCTAAAAAAGCAGCTTCTACTCCCGAACAACAGGCTGACCCAATTAAGATAATTATTATAAGAACAATTAAACCGTAAACATTTGGTTCCATTAAAATAGATTAGTTACTAAATCTGTATTAAATTCATTCTTCCATTTTTTTTAAAACACGCCAATACACAATCTATGTTTAAACCTGAAAATAAAGTTTTTGAAGAAAGAAGAGAAATCTTCCTCAATAAATTAAATGGAAAAGCTGCTATTATTCCTGGTGCTAGTCTCGTAAAGCATCATGCTGATTGTGAATATCCTTTTAGACAAGATAGCAATTTTTGGTATTTAACCGGTTTCGATGAGCCAGATGCAATCGCTCTTTTCTTATCGCATAAGCCAAAGGGAGAGAGATTTATTATGTTTGTTGCTCCTAAAGATGTTATAAGCGAAGTCTGGCATGGCTTTAGATGGGGTTTAGAAGGCGCTGAAAAAGAGTTTAATGCTGATAAGGCTCACTCAATAAACGAATTAAAAGATTTACTCCCAGCCTATATAAATGGTTCTGACGAACTTGTTTTTTCTATTGGTAAACATCCATCAGTTGAGAAAATAATACTGGAAATTTTTTCACAACAACTTGAAAATCGCTCAAGATTAGGCATTGGTGGAAATTCTATAAAATCTCCAGAAATTTATTTAAATGAGATGAGATTAATTAAAAGTGAATTTGAAATAAAGAGAATGAGAGAGGCTATTCAAATCTCAGCAGAAGCTCATGAATTAGTTAGAGAATCAATCTCGTCAAAGAAAAATGAAAGACAAATTCAGGGGCTTCTAGAGGGATTTTTTCTGGATAAAGGGGCGAGAGGACCAGCTTATAACTCAATTGTTGCATCAGGAGATAACGCCTGTATTTTACATTACACTTCAAATAACTCACCCTTGAAGAAGGAAGATTTATTGTTAGTAGATGCTGGTTGCTCACTAATTGATTATTACAATGGAGATATAACAAGAACTATTCCAATTGGTGGTAAATTTTCGAATGAGCAAAAAGTTATCTATGAAATCGTATTGAGTGCGCAAAAAAATGCAATTAAAAGTGCTGTAACCGGATCAAATTCTAGTCATGTCCATAATGTTGCTTTAACAATTCTTATAGAAGGATTAAAAGAAATTGGTTTATTGTCAGGCAGTACTGAGGAGATAATTGAGAATCAATCTTATAAACATCTTTACATGCATAGAACTGGACATTGGCTCGGCTTAGATGTTCATGATGTTGGAGCATACAGAATGGGGGACTATGAAGTGCCATTACAGAATGGAATGATTCTTACGGTTGAACCTGGGATCTACATAAGTGATAGGATCCCAGTACCTGAGGGACAACCCCCTATAGATGAAAAATGGAAAGGCATAGGGATAAGAATAGAAGACGATGTCCTGGTCACAGATACAAACCCAGAAGTTTTAAGTATTGCTGCACTAAAAGAAATTTCTGATTTAGAATTTTGAAATTTGACTTATCAAGTTAATAGATTTATGTTTTTTATTAAGTTTAAAGCTCAAAAATGAATAAGTCCGATTCATATGATTCGAAACTCTCTCAAGCGAGAGGCTTAGCTAGTCAGCTTGGCATGTTCGCAGAAGAAAACGATATCCCCAAGGATCTTTGGGATTCATTGGAGGCTACTATTTATGATTTTTATGAAGTATCTCACGATAGATAAAAATCATGTTTGGAAGTTATCAATAACTAAAATCAAGAAATTTTGAATAAATCAATCAAAATGTGACCATAAACTGATAAATTATTTATTAAATATAAATAAGTGAATGTCCTCATCAGATAAGTTAAATCAAAATCCAACAGAAAAAAAGGAAAAAAATAGTGATTCAACAAACCCTAAAAATTCTTCTCCTAATTCAGGAATGATGGGTGCCACAGCTGTAATGGCAGCTGCCACAATTGATGAAGACGGGGTGCCATCAGGTTATACCCCTAAACCTGATGAAGGAAGGTTCATAATTAAAGTATTGTGGTTACCTGATAATGTAGCTTTAGCAGTGGATCAAATAGTAGGTGGAGGTCCAAGCCCTCTTACTGCTTATTATTTTTGGCCAAGAGATGATGCTTGGGAAAAATTAAAAAGTGAACTTGAAAATAAAGGTTGGATTACAGATAACGAAAGAGTGGAGATATTGAATAAAGCTACTGAGGTGATAAATTACTGGCAAGAAGAAGGTAAAACAAAAAAATTAGAGGAAGCTAAATTAAAGTTTCCCGAAGTAACCTTTTGTGGAACCGCTTAAATTTTAGTTCTTTGCAGCTTGAATTTTAGCCTCAGCCTTTGAAATCTCTTTCAAAGCTTTGATTTTCTCTGGATTTTTTTCATTTTCAGAAAATTTGCTAATTGCTAATTTCGCTTCTTTAAGATCTTGTTCAGCATTTTGAACATTAATTTCAGAACCAATTTCAGCATTATTTACTAAAACTATAACTTCATCTGATTCAATTTCAGCGAAGCCTCCCATAAGAGCTATTGATTTCCACTGGGAATTCATTCTTAGCCTTAGAACTCCAATATCTATAGCAGTCACTAAAGATATGTGTCCTGGCAGAATACCAAGTTGACCAGTAGTACTAGGGAGGATTACTTCTTCAGCTTCGCCTTGGTAAACATTTTTATTAGGAGCTAAAACTTTTAGAGAAATTGCCATTAATTTAAAATTATTGAAGGTAAAATACGAATATAAAAAGCATTTATTTTTCCGATTTTATTTTTTCAGCCTTTGCTTTAACTTCATCAATATTGCCAACCAAGTAAAATGCCTGCTCTGGCAAATCATCCAATTCACCTGATAGAATCATATTGAAGCCAGCAATAGTATCTTCTAATTTTACATATTTACCAGACATTCCTGTAAATATTTCTGCTACAAAGAAAGGTTGTGAGAGGAATTTTTCAATTTTTCTAGCCCTGTCAACTGTTAATCTATCTTCTTCAGAAAGCTCATCTAAACCAAGAATTGCGATAATATCTTGAAGTTCTTTGTATCTTTGTAAAGTCGATTGGACAGCTCTGGCTGTTTTGTAATGCTCATCGCCAACAACTGATGGTTGTAACATAGTACTTGTTGAATCTAATGGATCAACTGCAGGATAAATTCCCTTAGCTGCAAGAGCTCTGGCAAGCACGGTAGTAGCATCTAAATGGGCAAAGGTTGTTGCGGGAGCAGGGTCTGTTAAGTCATCAGCAGGTACGTATACAGCCTGGATAGATGTTATTGACCCTTCTAAGGTAGATGTAATTCTTTCTTGCAATTCACCAACGTCAGTTCCCAGGGTAGGTTGGTATCCAACAGCTGAAGGCATTCTTCCAAGTAAAGCAGATACTTCAGAACCAGCTTGAACGAATCTAAAAATGTTATCAACAAAAAGTAGAACGTCTTGTTTATTTACATCTCTAAAATGTTCGGCCATTGTAAGAGCTGATAAGCCTACTCTCATTCTTGCACCAGGTGGCTCATTCATCTGTCCAAAACACAAGGCAACTTTTGATTGAGTTAAATCATCTGCATTGATAACTCCAGATTCTTTAAATTCTTCATATAAATCGTTCCCTTCTCTAGTTCTTTCCCCCACACCACCAAAAACAGAAACACCACCATGCTCCTTGGCGATGTTATTAATTAATTCTTGAATAAGAACTGTCTTTCCAACTCCAGCACCTCCGAATAATCCAACTTTTCCTCCTTGCCTATAAGGAGCCAAAAGGTCGATAACTTTAATACCAGTTTCAAAAACTTTTGGCTTAGTTTCTAGATCAGTTAATTTTGGCGCAGATCTATGAATTGGGGCAGTATCTTTAGTATTGACTGGACCTTGTTCATCTACTGGTTCTCCTAAAACATTAAATATTCTTCCTAAAGTTGCTTCTCCTACTGGTACTGATATTGGTGCCCCTGTATCGATTGCCTCCATGCCTCTTACAAGACCGTCTGTGCCACTCATTGCCACGGCTCTTACTCTATGGTCACCAAGGAGCTGTTGGACTTCTGCAGTGAGCGCTATATCTTGTCCTGCTGGATTTTTAGCTTCAATTCTTAAAGCATTTAATATTTTGGGTAATTTACCGGCTGGAAATTCCACATCTAGAACTGGACCAATTACCTGGCGTACTACGCCTTTTGTTTGTGAAGAAGTTGATGGAGTTGCTACCATTTTTTATTGATTGGTGATGATTAGCTGATTCGAACAGCTCATAATCCGAAAATACTACCATCTAATGGGTAGATTCGTTAAATGGGTTCGGCCACCCGCACAGTTTAAGTATGGTTTAATTGCCGCTTTGCAGATTATGTTGTTGATGATACGGATGGAGAACTTCTCTTTCCATTTTTATGACGCAAAGCGTCCCAATCATGATACTCCATTAATTTATGGCAGCTGTTTCACTTACAGTCTCTACAGTAAAACCACTGGGAGATAGAATATTTATTAAAGTTTCCGCATCTGAGGAAAAAACTGCTGGGGGCATTCTTTTGCCTGATTCAGCTAAAGAAAAACCACAGGTTGGAGAAGTAGCTCAGGTGGGCCCTGGCAAACTTAATGACGATGGTTCTCGACAAACTCCAGAAGTGAGTATTGGCGATAAAGTTTTGTACAGCAAATATGCTGGCACAGACATCAAATTGGGAGGAGATGAATATGTCTTGCTCTCAGAAAAGGATATTTTAGCTGTAGTAAGCTAAAATATTTGTTTCAAAAATTATTAAAACTTATTATTAAATCACTGCCTAAACATGGCTAAAAGAATTATTTACAATGAGCAAGCTCGAAGAGCGCTCGAAAGAGGAATTGATATCCTTGCTGAGTCTGTGGCTGTAACGCTTGGACCAAAAGGAAGAAATGTTGTACTAGAGAAAAAATTTGGTGCTCCACAAATTATTAATGATGGTGTCACAATCGCTAAAGAAATCGAATTAGAGGACCACATTGAAAATACAGGGGTTGCTTTAATAAGACAAGCTGCTTCAAAAACTAATGATGCAGCTGGGGATGGCACAACAACAGCCACTGTTTTAGCTCATGCAATGGTTAAAGCAGGGTTGAGAAACGTTGCTGCAGGAGCAAATGCAATTACTTTGAAAAAAGGAATTGATAAAGCGACTGAATTTCTAGTTGGTAAAATTCAAGAGAATTCCAAACCTATTAGCGATAGCAATGCTATAGCTCAATGTGGAACTATTGCTGCTGGAAACGATGAAGAAGTTGGTCAAATGATTGCCAATGCTATGGATAAAGTTGGTAAAGAAGGTGTTATTTCCTTGGAAGAAGGAAAATCAATGACTACTGAATTAGAAGTTACTGAGGGGATGCGCTTTGATAAAGGCTATATTTCACCTTACTTCGCAACAGACACAGAGAGAATGGAGGCTGTTTTAGATGAACCATATATTCTGCTGACTGATAAAAAAATTGCCTTAGTGCAAGATTTGGTTCCCGTTTTGGAACAAATTGCTAAAACTGGTAAACCATTAGTTATAATCGCAGAAGATATTGAAAAAGAGGCTTTAGCAACTCTTGTTGTTAATAGACTAAGAGGTGTGTTAAATGTTGCTGCAGTAAAAGCTCCTGGATTTGGCGATAGAAGAAAAGCCATGCTTGAAGATATGGCAGTTTTAACTAATGGACAACTTATTACTGAAGATGCAGGTTTGAAATTAGAGAATGCTACCTTAGATATGCTCGGAACTGGTAGAAGAATAACTATCAATAAAGAAACCACAACTATTGTAGCTGAAGGTAATGAGCAAGCGGTTAAATCTAGATGCGATCAAATTAAGAAGCAAATGGATGAAACAGATTCTTCATATGACAAAGAAAAACTTCAAGAACGTCTGGCTAAATTAGCTGGAGGTGTAGCAGTGATTAAGGTTGGAGCTGCAACTGAGACTGAGATGAAGGATAAAAAGCTTCGTCTTGAGGATGCTATTAATGCAACAAAAGCAGCTGTTGAAGAAGGAATTGTCCCTGGAGGAGGAACAACCCTTGCTCATTTATCTCCTATTTTAAAAGAATGGGCTGATAAAAATTTAGAAGGAGAGGAATTAATTGGCGCTAACATTGTTGAAGCTTCTCTTACTGCTCCTCTTATGAGAATTGCTGAGAATGCAGGTTCTAATGGAGCTGTGATTGCTGAAAATGTAAAAACTAAACCATTTAATGATGGATTTAACGCTGCTAGTGGAGAATATGTAGATATGTCCTCTGCTGGTATAGTTGATCCTGCAAAAGTTACACGTTCAGGATTGCAAAATGCTGCTTCAATAGCAGGAATGGTTCTAACCACTGAATGCATAGTTGCAGATTTACCTGAGAAAAAAGATTCAGCTACTCCTGCAGGCGCTCCGGGAATGGGCGGTGACTTCGATTATTAACTTAACGATAATCATTATAATTAATTTTTATAAAGGGACCATTCAAAATGGTCCCTTTTTTATTCAACTTTTATGAAATCCAACCAGCGCTAAGAATAATTGCAAGAGACAAAAATATTACTAAAAAAGTCCAAGTTATTTTGTTTAAAGAGGCTTCTGCACTACTTGCGCTGTTGAACATAGAGCTTCCACTTGCAGCTATTCCCCCCATCCCATCACCTTTAGGACTATGAAGTAAAACTAAGAGAATAAGAAGAACTCCAGAAAATACCCAAATCCAACTAATAATTTGAATCATTGCTTAAAAACTTTTATTAACTTTAAACGTGTTGAACTACCTTATTATAACCTTTTAATTCAATTTCTTGAATAAGTGATTTGCCTGTCATTTCTCTTGGTATTGGGAGATTTAATAATTGCAATAAAGTGGGAGCAATATCTGCTAAGCCGGCATTATCTCTTAAATTAATTTCATTTCCCATATTTGGGATTTTTCTTTTTTCACCTTCAATCAAAATTAATGGAACTTTATTTGTTGTGTGAGCTGTCCATGTTTCTCCCTCAGGTCCTTTCATGACCTCAGCATTACCATGATCGGCTGTAATAAGAATGCTTCCACCCATTTCTCCAGTAGCATTTACTATTTGACCTATACATTTATCGACTTTTTCTATAGCTTTAATTGTTGCATTCATGTTTCCTGTATGACCAACCATATCAGGATTAGCAAAATTGATTACAACAAAAGCATAATTTCCACTTTTAATTGCTTTAGAGCAACTAATAGTTAGTTCCTCTGCAGACATTTCGGGTTCCATATCATAAGTTGCGACTCTTGGAGATGGAATCAAATGCCTCTCTTCTCCAGGTAAAGGAATTTCAACTCCTCCATTGAAAAAGTATGTTACATGAGGATATTTTTCTGTTTCAGCAGTTCTGTATTGCTTAAGTCCGTTTTCTGAAACTATTTGACCTATAAAATTATTGAGTGATTCTGGAGGAAATGCAACTTTAACGGGAAAGTTCTGATCATATTGAGTAAAAGTGACAAAATCTATATTTGGATAATTTTTTCTTTCAAAGTCTGAAAATTCCTTAATTGAAAGGGATTTGACTATTTGTCTTGCTCTGTCTGGACGAAAGTTAAAGCAAATCAAACTGTCTCCATCTTTGAGATAGTTTTTAGAAATTCGTATGGGCTCTATAAATTCATCGGTTATGTTGTTGGCATAACTTTTTTCTATGTAATCCTGAGGAGAAATATTTGTTGTTTCAATATCTGGATCAGTCAAATTAGCATATGCTTTTTCTGTTCTATCCCATAAAAGATTTCTATCCATTATCCAGTATCTTCCGCATATGGAAGCTATTTCACCTGTATTAAATTTTTTTATACACGATTCTATTTGATTTAGATATTTAGAGGCACTTTTTGCAGGAGTATCTCTTCCATCAGTAATAATATGGATTGCAACTTTTTTGATTTCATTTTCAGATGCCCATTTTATTAAACCCAACAAATGATCAATATGACTATGTACTCCTCCATCCGAACATAATCCCGTTATGTGCAAGGTAGAGTTTTTTTTCTTTAATGAATCAGCCATCTCTTTTAACTCATTAACCAAGCCTAACTGATTATTTTTTACAATATTTGAAATCCTTACAAGTTCTTGTTGTATTATTCTTCCCGAACCTATTGTAAGGTGCCCTACTTCTGAATTACCCATTTGTCCATCTGGAAGTCCCACATCAGATCCGCTAGCACTTATTAAGGTGTGTGGATAAGCATGCCATAATGAGTCCATGATTGGTGTGTTGGCACTTTTTATCGCATTATCTGATTTTTCTTTTCGATGTCCCCATCCATCTAATATTGCGAGAACTACAGGGCTCTGGGGAACACTTAATCTTTTTATATTTTTGCTGCTAATCTTTGACATATCTAGATCAAATTGTCCTTAGCTGATCTAACTTAAATTTAGCTTCAAACGTTCCTGTTTAACAATTTATATTTAACATAGTTAGCTTTTGCTAATTTATGAAAATATTTGACGGCTTTTATTTAAAGGAGAAATTATGTCCAAGAAAACAAAAAAGATCGTAATACTTACTGAAGTTGAGCTTAGAAAAACTATTTCGCGTTTAACTTCCGAAATTATCGAAAAAGTAAAAAAATTGGATAATCTTCTATTAGTTGGTATTCCGACTAGGGGAATTGAGCTGACCAAAGTGCTAGAAAAGGAATTATTCTCTAGGACAGGGTTAAGAGTAAGAAAAGGAACAATTGATCCAACTTTTTATAGAGATGATCAAAATAGAGTTGGAACTCGCCTAATACAAGCTGCAGATATTCCAACTCCTATTGAGAAACAAGAAATACTTCTAATAGATGATGTAATTTACACAGGTAGAACAATTAGAGCTGCAATGGATGCTTTATATTCATGGGGCAGACCTCAAAGAGTGATGTTATTGGTAATGATAGATAGAGGTCATAGAGAATTACCTATTCAACCTGATTTTTGTGGTAAAAAAGTGCCAACTAGTAAAATTGAAAGTATTAGTTTACGTTTAAATAATGTTGATAATGAAGAAGGAGTTTTTCTTGAATAGCTTGCTTTCAGAAGATATTTCCTAAATTATATTCTCCTAAAAATTCATCTTTAATATCAAAACACTTAACTAACAAATCAGCATTTTTCGTAATTTTAAAAAAAAGTTTTAAGTTGTCTTCTCCAATATTAGATTTATCTTTTAATACTATTTGGAGTGGTTTTTTATCCCACTTCATAATTTCTTCGGCACTTTGAATCTCTGATAACTTTGGTAATCCATTTTCGAAAACAACATCATATCTTCTTTCTTTTTGTGTCTCTCCAATTATTATTTCGAATATTGTCTGATTATTTTTACTGGATTGAAGTATCAGTTTAAAAGGGTTTTCTGTGGGCCATGTTTGACCTTTGCAAAAAATAGGATGCCAAAAGTGTTTTTGTTCTCTTTTATTAAATAATCTTATAGATAATCCTTTGTTTAATATGTCTTTAATTTTTACTCCCGGGGTCATTGCTAAAGCTCCCAAAGCTATTGATTCAATAGGAGGTGGCGATTTTATTTCAATTTTTGAAATTTTTTTTGTTATCCATTCTTTAATCAATGGAATTTGAGTTCCTCCACCAACCAAAACAATTGCATTTAAGTCGTCAACTGTGCAAAATTTACCTCTTGCTTGATTTAATAAATCTTTGAGTAAAGAGTTTAGGTGATTAAGAAGATTATTTTCAATTAGTATTTTCTCAAATATTTCTTTACTTAGGTAAAAGTCACTTTCTTGATTTTGTTCAGTAACTAATTTAATTGCATATTTATTTTCATATTTGATTGCAGATGAGCTGAGTTTACATTTTATTTCTTCTGCCTTTAAAAGATTAGATATATAATAATTACCTGGAACAAAATAATCAACGATCCATTGATCAATATCTTTCCCACCAATTTTTGAGCCTGTTTTCCCAATTATTTCAGCACACCTTATTTTTTGTTTTGAAATTGAGCTAACGTCTTTACCCTTAAATTTTAATAGTTCAGCAATTGGACCAGATTTTCCTTCTCCCCCTTCTATTCTGACTATATTCATATCGACTGTACTTCCTCCAATATCTAATGTCATAATTTTTGAACCAAATGGTACATTTATTCCTAAACTTGCCGCAGTAGGCTCATCAACAAGGGCTATTTCATCTACAGATATTTTATCGCAAAGGTTAACTAACCATTCTCTGTAACCCTTGTATGTATCAATTGGAGCAGTTAAAACAAGTCTTTTGATCTCATATTTGTGAGGGATGCTTGTCCACAAAATTTGAAAAAATTTTTCGCCACATTCAGCAGGTTTTAAGATATTTTTTTGGTCATTTTTTTCAATAGAATTTCCAATTAATCTCTTAAAGTTTGAATGAAAAAACAAATCAGAATTTGAGTTATCCCTCATCTTTAGAGCACTAATGCCAATTTTAGGAATCTTTGAAGGTCCCTCGAACCAAACTGCTGTAGGAATAACTCCTGGAGATGATGTAATATTCGGAATTTCAATTAAAACAGGATTTATATCATTTTGACCTTGAAAAGCTATAACGGTATTAGTGTTGCCTAAATCAATAGCAAGTGTTCCAGATAAACTTTCTTCCATATGCAATTATTTAAATCAATTAAGTTCTTTTTGTAATTTATGTTTTGAAACGGTCGAATAAACTGTAAAATATATTCTATAGCAAAAAATTTTTTTAATGAACATATCTAATAATTCAGGCATTGACTCTAATGATCTTGCAAAGAGAGGTGAGAGCTTGATAAGAAAATCAACTAATAGATATTTAACTACAGTTAAAATTGCTTTCAGAGCTAAACAAAGACGTTTTGATGATTTTGATGGCTTATTAGAGGAGTCAACTATTAAACCCGTTCAAAGGTCAATTATTGAACTCAGCGATGAACAAGATCAACCAGATTTACTTCCAGGCTGATTTTGGTAAAAGACCAAAAAAGATGGAGATTACTTAAAGATTTTAAAAAAGGCAAATTTTGCTTTTTAATTAGTGTAGACAATTGGTCAATCGAGTTACAAAAAAGTGAATTCAATTCACTGTACCTTCTACTCTTAAGAATTAATGAACAACTATTATTTATCAAGGATGATCTAATGGATGAAGAATCTATAACTTTAGAATTAGAACAATTACCTTGGTATATTCACTTAGAGGGGAAAAAAAATGAATGGAGTTTAAGGTTTGTTTTTGAAAGTCAAGATCAAACTAGATCCTTCGAAATGTATTGGCCGATACCAATAGCACAAAATTTATTTTATGAAATAAAAAACATGTGGGAATCAATGGATTAAAAGATAAATAAAATTGGAAATTTTTGAAAAAATTTCCCCTTCCCAAAAAAAATTTTTCACAACTTTTCCACAGTATTTTTTAAAAAAAATATCTGATGATCTAAAGCATGTGGAAAACTTCTGATTTCATATAAATCTTTATATTTAAGTAAGATTTAAATTTACAAAATTGATTTCCATGACTCCCTTATTTATGACTGCATTCTCATTATTCTATAACCTGAGACTGTCTCCTAATAATGGTTGTTGACTATTAAGTAATTTTGGAGAAAACTACATCTTGTAGATTTAAATTCTAATAAAGTTTTTTCAATATGAAAGAGTTAAATTACGACGAAAATTCAAAAGTATTAAATCATAAAGATGAAGTAATAAGTTTCAAATGTGAACTTCAAGAAAATCTTCAAAAGGCTATGAAAGAATTCGTTGAAGATCATCCTAATTGGGATCAATACAGAATAATACAAGCTGCCATAGCAGGATTTTTGATGCAAAAAGGATTTCAAAATAGGGATTTAACGAGACTTTATATTGGCAATATGTTTTCAATGAATTTTAAGGATTAAAAATTTTTATATTTTTTCTATTAGTATTTTTGCAATATCATTTCTGACAGGTAATATAGATAACCTATTTCCTTTCTTTACGACTAATAACTCTTCCTCATTAAATAAAATCTTTAATTCAGGTAAACTTAAAATCTTTATTGATTTAGAAATGTATTTTACTTTTACACAATCCCATCTCGGATTATCAGGTTTCGATTTTGGATCAAAATATTTTGAATCTTGATCAAATTGTGTAGGATCAACAATATTTAGATCTATTACCTCCATAAGTCCCACAATACCTGGAGGTTTACAATTCGAATGATAGAAAAAAACTTTATCTCCTTTATTCATTTTTCTCATAAAATTTCGAGCCTGATAATTTCTTATTCCATCCCATAAAGTTACACCGTCATTTTTTAAAGTATCTATGCTGTAAGCATCAGGCTCACTTTTCATTAGCCAGTAGCTTGGTTCCTGTTGTGGCATGGGATCTCAGTGAAATTATGTAGTTCGAATGAAGTTAGAATATCTATCTAGATATAAATTTATTATCTATTAAATAATCAATTTAGGAAAGAGATGGGCGGTATAGGGGACATACGATCGTTATACATCTTTAAATATGACCTAAGATATTTCTGTTGAAATTTTATGAATATAACTTATCAATAGCTTCTTTCTGTTCTTGTTTTTTTATCTCTTCGGCATCTAATACAGGGCAGGTATTTTGATTCAGTGATGCAAAGAAATTCCTTTTATTGAATAGTTTGAAAAGTGGTGGGAGGAGTTGGAGTTTCAATTTTTATTGTTAACTAATCCAAAAATACATAAAAGAGGATTCACTATTAAAACAATCCAAAAAGGCGGAGGAGGTCCTCCATCAACAATTGTCCCAGCGTTAAAAGTATTGAATAGTGCTACTGCTAAAAAACAAAACATCACAGCTAATTCACCTAATAAAACTTTTCTTAAAGAGGCTTTATCTCTTATGGAACTACAAATAATCAATAAACAACCAATTCCTAAATTACTAGCTGCTACAACATCTGCAGTACCTCTAACAAGAAGCAATGTTGCAGTTGAAGCTTTGCCTGCAATAGTTTCCACAGAAAAAATCAGTAGGAAAATAATTAATAATCCCAATAAAATATGAAGTGTCCCAGTAGTTTTTAAAATATTTTTTAACTTCATAAATAAAGGAGCTAATTTCTACTTATTTTAGATCGACTGTCAATCGTGATACCCAACTTTAGAAACAATATTTCCTGAAACAGGATCAGTAACTCCAAGTTCAGGAGACAACTCTTCCATAAATCCTCTAACCTCATCAAGGTGAGCAATCATAGCTGGTCTTTGAGCTGAAATAGCTTCTGCACTTTCCCAGATCCCAACAAAACAGTAATCATAATCTCCAGTTTTAGCGATGTATCTTTGAGTCATTCCCTCAAAACTTGTTTTATCTATTACTTTGAAATACTTATCTACACAATCAGACTTTAATTTAAATCGAACAACATTCATAAAATTTTGAGCAGTCATAAAAAAAGAGGGTTTTATACCTCTATGTTAGATCTATTGTCAATCAATTAATAATTAACTAATTTTCTCTTTCCATCTCTAGTTTCTACTCTATTTATTCTTAACCCAATAAACATAGCCCATATCAGTGCAAAGACAATTGGTAAGAAAATGATCGCAAGTTTCATCATTTTTGTAATCCTTTTATTTGCAAAAATAATAACTTTTAAATCAATAAGAAAATATAGGTACTTTATCTAAACAAGTAGTGTCGAGTTTAGATCGAGTGTTAATCAATATTAAAGATGTAAATAAATTAGCTTTTAAAATATTTCCAAAGATATTTAATGTAGTTGAAGTTGAGCAAGAGGAACTAAAAGCGGAAGTGTTAAACGAAAGTGAAGTTAAAGAAGAAGCAGAATAACGTTGAGAAAAAGTAAAAAAAAGAGGATTGTCTATTCTCAAATGTAGATTCACAATCAATTAATAGCTTTTTGCTATGCAAGTAGTAAGCGTTTCATAAAAAAAGAGCTAATGAAAATAGATTTTATTTAGGATATAACAACAAAATTTAGGGAGGATTAAATGTCTATCATTACCGACAATACAGTTTTAGTACATATTTACAGCGGTTTAGAATCCAAAAATAAAATAACTTTAGGTTTATTGGTTGCCCTTACGGCAGAAAAAAACGATCATAAAGTAACACTTTTTCTAGCAGGAGACGGAGTACAAATATTAAATTGCAAAAAAGCTGGTGAAATAGTTGGTCAAGGTACTGGAGATTTATACGAACATCTTCAAAATTTAAAGAGTTCAAAAATTACCATATATGTCTCAGGAATGTCTGCTAAATCTAGGGGTTACGATGAGAAGCTTCTAGATGGATATCCTGCAGAGTTTGTTATGCCAGATGTTCTAGTTGAAGAATCAATTAAAGCGGATAGCGTACTTTGCTATTAAAAAAGGAGCTAATTGCCCCTTATTGTAGATCGAATGTCAATCAATGTTAAAGGCGTAAATAAATTAGCTTTTAAAATATATCCAAAGATATTTAATACTAAACTTCATTGATTAACTAATTAATTAATTTTGAAACACTTTTTTTCTTTTATCCCTTTTCTTTTTATGTCAATTCTTTCATTAGGTTGTTTTAATAAACCTATTGAAAAAGAAATGAAAATGCCAATGCTATTTGATACAAAGGAACAGGCTGAAAAAGAAGCTTATAAGTTTGGGTGTGAAGGAGCTCATCAAATGGGAGATAAGTGGATGCCTTGCAGTATGCATAAACATAACCATTAGAAAGGAGCTAATTGCTCCCTAATTTAGATTGACTGTCAAAAAGATTGATTTATTCTTCAGGATTCAAAGTAGGTACACCTTCTGCGGAAGCTACAGCAACCCACATTACGG
>QCDJ01000014.1 GCA_003280935.1 Prochlorococcus sp. AG-355-B23 | reverse complement strand
AAAACAGCCGTTTTGGTTAATGAATTTGGTGAGATAGGAATAGATAATGACTTAATAATAGAAGGCTCAGAAGATATGATCGAATTAAATAATGGCTGTATATGTTGCTCGATAAATGGTGAATTATTAAATACAGTAACTAAAGTTTTAGAAAGATCTGAAAAAATAGACTATTTGATTGTTGAGACTACTGGGCTAGCAGATCCATTGCCTGTAGCCATGACTTTTGCAGCTGGAGATCTTCGAGAAAAAGTAAGATTAGATTCAATAATCACTGTTATTGATGGAGAAAATTTTAATTTTGAAATTAATAATACAAGTGTCGCATATTCTCAGATTTTATATGGAGATATCCTTCTACTAAATAAATGTGATTTAGTCAGCGAAGAACAATTAAAGAAAGTCGAAAAATTTATAAATAAAATAAAAAAAGAACCAAGGATATTGAGATCAACCAATAGTGAAGTTGGATTACAAACAATAATGAGTGTAGGTCTATTTGAAACAGATAATTTTAAATTCGATAAGGATAAAGAAGATGTAGAAGACAATTCAAACCATCACTCTTCCCATTCCCACGACCATTCTTCCCATTCCCACGACCACTCTTCTCATGCTCACGATTTGAATACTATAGAGGGTTTTACATCAGTTTCTTATGAGACATTTGAACCATTCTCCTTAAGGAAGTTTCAATATTTCTTAGATAATCAAATCTCACAAAATGTATTTAGGGCGAAAGGAATATTATGGTTTATGGAAAGTGATAGAAAACACATTTTTCACCTATCTGGAAAAAGATTTTCTCTAGATGATGATGAATGGACAAAAGAAAAATCTAACAAGATAGTATTAATTGGTAAAAACTTAGATCATCGAACTATTAAGAATCAACTTTCATCATGTAGATTTAGTACAGATTAGTGTGTACAAATTAGGATTTAATTAATTTTTGAAAATACTTATTAAAGGATTTAAAAGAGCATTAACCGAATTAAAAATTTTTTATTTTACTTCGTTTATTGTCGCACTTTTAGTAATCATTCCAATTTCCAATTTTCTTCTTGAAGGAGTCCAATATGTTGTAAGTGGGAATTTTTCATTAGGCATTGCTGGAGGAGAAGAGGTATTAGAAACTTTAAAAGTTTTAATACTTACAAGTTTTTTTGGAGGAGGATTAGGCACTTTAAATGGATGGTTACTTTCAAATTGTGATTTTAAGTTCAGAAAAGTTCTCCGTATTTGTCAGCTCATTCCACTAGCTGCCCCAGCATACCTAATAACAGCTATTTTGCAGGATTTAGGAAGTATTTTTGGGTATCAAGTAACTGGTTTATGGTGGGGGGTATTAATACTTTCAATTTCTACTTATCCATATGTATTCATTCTAGCTAACGAAAGTTTTAATAAATTTGGAATTAATCAAATCAATGCTAGTAGAGGATTAGGAGTTGGGCCCTGGAGTAGCTTCTTTAAAATAGCTTTTCCAATGGCGTTACCAGCACTAATAACAGGAATAAGTTTAATGTGTATGGAAGTAATGAATGAGTTAGGTACATTTGCATTATTAAATATTCCAAGTATTTCTACAGGTATAGCCGAAAATTGGATAATTGAGGGTAATCCAAAAAGTGCTATTGGACTATCTTTGGTAGCTTTATTAATAATTTTCACTTTAATTATTTTTGAAAAATTCTCGAGAAGAAAATCAAAGAGGTGGAGTGAAAATCCTGCATCAAAAGATTCTCAAGGATGGGAATTAAAAAAAACAAGAGCTCTTTTAGCAATAACAATATCTTTATTTCCTCCAATTTTCTCTTTTGGAATTCCATGTTTTTGGGTTCTGCTCAATATCGATCAAATTCAAAAAGGGTTATCTGTAGAATTACTTACCCTATCATTAAGGACAATAATTCTAGGACTTTTTACTGCATTAATAACTATCTTATTCTCCTTAATAATTTCCTTAGCAAGACGTCCAAATAAAAGCTTATTACTAGGACTAATTACAAACCTTGCGGGAATAGGTTACGCAATTCCAGGCACTGTATTAGCTTTATCTTTAATAAGCATTTCTTCTCCAAAATTGAATTTCATTGCTATTTGCTTACTAATTTGGGGTTATCTTGTGCGATTTCTAACTATTTCTAAGGGGTCTATTGATTCAAGTCTTGAGAGAATTTCTCCTAGTCTAGATGAAGCTGCTCTTGGACTAGGAGAGAATTGGCCGGGAATTATCAAAAAAATTCATCTACCTCTTCTTCAGGGACCAATATTCGTAGGAGCACTTTTAGTTTTTGTAGACACGATAAAAGAATTACCCATGACCTTTATTTTGAGGCCATTTGATTTTGATACATTATCTGTGAGGATATATCAGTATGCTGGAGATGAAAGAATGGTAGAGGCAATATTACCAGCCATTCTTATCATGACTTTAGGCCTTATTGCTTCAATTACATTGATACCAAGTTTAGAGAAAAACTAAATTCTTTTATAAAGTTTTCTGATTAAGAAAGGTAGGCTTAAGAACAAATCTGCCGAGGTAGATATAATCCTAAAATAAACTAAACTAATGATAATTATATTTTGTGGAATACTTTTGCCCACAAATAAAAGGAGGCAAGCCTCAAAAACGCCAACTCCTCCTGGAGCTGCTGGGACTACCAAGCCTAAAGACCATGACAAAGAAAAGATTACCAATAAAAATATAATGTTCAGATTATTACTCGCATAAAAAGTATTTAAGCAAATATAAAAACCGATAAATTTAGATAAAACAAATCCAATTTCAAGAAATAAAGCTCTAGTAGGGAAAAATGAAATTATATTTATTTTCTCTTCAAATTGGTCCTTTGAATTTGGAAGTCTCAAGACCTCAAATAATTTTCCCTTAAGAGACCCTAGTCTTTTTAATATCAGAAAAATAAATTTCCTATTTAGGAATACCAAAGGAACAATTAAAAAAATATAAAATGGTGAAAAAATCAATCCCATCGATGCCAAAAGAAAAGATCCACTCAACATAAAATAAGGTTCTATAAGTATCGAATACAAAGCAATCTGAGGATTACTTATTTTTTTCATAAAATTAAATCTTTCTAAAAAATGCCAAACCCCTCCTGGAACGTATTTAAGAATATTGGTTAAAACATAAAAAGAGACTAGATTATTACTTTTAAGTTCTTTCCCGAACCATCTAACAATATATTTCCATGCATAAGCGTTCAAATAAATACTTAAAATACAAAATAAAAATGATAAAAATAGATTAATTCCATTTCTTTCTAAATTGACATCAAAAGAAATTTGATCAATATTATTAAAAAAATAGATGCAAAAATAGGACAAGCTTGTAAAAAAGAAAATACTCTTTAAAAAACCAAAATTAATTTTTTTTAGGGATTTAAGATATATTTGATTATTTGTGTTAAATCTCATTTCCACTTTTCAAATGCTTTAAATTTTTTGCTTGATTCTTTTATTATTTTTCTTATTTCGTGCGTTGATATTTTATGCTTTAATTGTAATTTCAAAACCTCATCATTTTCTGGTTTCATAATTATTGACCCATCTGGCTTCAAAGTTTGTTTAACTTTTATATCCCCAAAAATCGTTGAACATTCTCCTCTGCGTCTAAGTAATACCCACCTAGATTGGGTCCTTTCACGAACCCCAATAGTGTTGGAATAATCAAACCATAAGCGTCTGAAAATTTCTTTTTTATCTACGGGCAAGATTACTTGAATAGAAAATCCAATTCTATTTTTTTTCATATTGATAGCTTGATAGGAAACTTCATAAGCTCCCTCAATTCTCAGTTTCTCCACAAAATTAGATATATCTTCGGGTGTTTGGTCATCAATCCATGCTTCTTGAATAGATATCTCTTCACACTTTGGACTAATTTGTTCATTATCGTTAAAAGAATAATCCTTAAATGAAGTAATTTTATAAACTCTTACCAAATTAGGGAATGTAAATTTTAGATTACCAATACCGACTCCATAAGAGTTAATAGAATATTTTGAAGGAGGTTCAAGATAGTTGACTAAATTAGCGAGTAAAGCAATGCCTGTTGGTGTTGAGAGTTCAGCATCTATTGAGTTAAAGCTTGATAAAACCTTAATATTTTTTTGTCTTATTAGCTCTATTACAGCAGGAGGTGGTACCGATAATTTTCCATGTTCAGTTTGAACAAAACCTTTTCCCAGCATTGGTTCATTACAATAAACCCTTTTTGGATTTAAGTAATTCAATGCAGCACATACTCCAATTATATCCACCAATGAATCTATAGCTCCAATTTCATGAAAATGAACTTCATCAGATTTAATGCCATGAACTTTTCCTTCCGCAATTGCTAAAGATTCAAATACTTCATAAATTATTTTTTTTAATTTATCTTCTAAGTGGCTATTTAAAATAAGTTCCTTGATACTTCTCCAAGTTCTTTTAATAGGACTACTGTCAATATTCTCAACCTTTGCCTTAATCCCTCGTATTGAACAACTTTTTGATTCCTCAAAGTCTAGTTGATATAGATCCTTTAATCCAAGATCAATAAGTGGCTGTTCAATAACTTTTTTAGGCACTCCTAAATCATAAAAAGCGCCTAACAACATATCTCCAGAGATGCCAGGAGAACATTCAATTAAAATATCATCCATAAATCAAAGATTTCTTAACTGGGAAAATTGCGGTGGAAATCAAGCTTTCATTCTAGTTATTTTTGGAAAGATTATTTTCAATTACTTCGTACTTTATTAAGTGCAAAGAATTTCCATCTCTGTTGATATCTAAACTTATAAAGCTATGCAAAAGTTCAAGAGAAAGCTCTCCTTTTATGACTAATTTAAAATTTTTATTTTTTAAATTTTTTGAATTTAAAGAAGGGCAGATTTTAATAACAATTTCTTTCTTTTGAGTGTTGACAAAAACTAATTCTCCTCTCACAGAAAAATAATTATCTTTGAGATCTAATTCTTCTAATAATTTAGAGAAGTTCGTTTTTGAAGAATCATTTGGGAAATCATTCAGTTGATAGGGATCCCAAATTCCTGCAACCTGTAAATGGAGGTTTTGAGTATTTTTATTCTTTGGGTAAACGATCCAATAATAATTTTTATTTAAATCAATATGCTTTTTTAAAAGGGGCAATGCTTTACCTAGTATTACAGTCTCAATTTTTTCCCCATTATTATCAATTAAAAAGCCTCTATTTATTTGCTCACTATTATGGGGAGTGAATTTACCATTAATAATACCTATTGCTCTCTGCTGCAATTGATTAGTAACTTTTGGGATAGGGTTTTTTAACATATCAAAAATTTGAAAATAACAATTTATCGTATTAAATTTCTTATTTTTCCTCCAAACTATTAAAAGACTTTAACGCATCGTCAATAGCATCAGAAGGATTAGTAGCATCATTCATACTACTTTGTCTGCGAATCATTTCTACAAGTTCAAAGGGGTTGGATGGAATAACTGAACTATCCTCTTCTGTTTTAGTTGAGCTATTGATTTCTAATTCTTTAAATAGATATTCAGCATTTAAGGAATCACCTGTTACGGGAATTGACAAAATAAAAAAAATTACAAAAGTTATTGGTTTTGGTATGTTTTTGCAGAAATAATTTTTCATTTTATTTAATTTCAAAATTCTTTAGCGTCAAAGTTTTCTGCTAAGTTAATCTTACATAATTTGGTAGAAATTTGTTAATAGCAACTTGGAATGTTAACTCTATAAGAACCAGACTTTCACAAATAATAGATTGGATTAATGAAGTCAGTCCAGATATTCTATGTTTACAGGAAACGAAAGTGATGGATGAAAGTTTCCCTGTTGAACCTTTTGAAAAATTAGGATACTCAATAGAGATCTATGGGCAAAAATCATACAATGGTGTGGCTATAATTTCCAAAATAAAGCCAGAAAATGTTAAAAAAGGATTCTATGGTTGTAATGACTATAATCAAAATATCGAAATTTTCCTTGATCAAAAAAGATTGATTTCTGCTGATATTAATGGCATAAAAATCATAAATGTCTATGTCCCAAACGGATCTTCTCTAGAATCTAGTAAGTTCGTATACAAAATTAATTGGTTGAATTGTTTAGCTTCATTTTTGGATGAGCAAGAAAAAAAAGGACAATTAATTTGTCTTATGGGTGATTTTAATGTTGCTCCATCTAATTTGGATATACATGATCCAAAGAAATATGAAGGAGGAATAATGGCGTCTGAGATAGAGAGAAGTGCACTAAATAATGTTCTGAAAAAAAGATTAATAGATTCGTTCAGGATTTATGAACAAAATACTGGCCATTGGAGTTGGTGGGATTACCGTAACAACGCATTTGAATTAAATAAAGGTTGGAGAATAGACCATATATATATTAGCAAAGAACTGTCATCAAAACTTAAAAGTTGTGTCATAGACAGCTCCCCTAGAGGTAATTTGCGTCCAAGTGATCATGCCCCAGTAATGATAGATCTTAACTTAAACGAAATAAATTCAGATTTTTTTGAGGATGAGGATAATTTCTTCGAAATATAAATAAAATAAATTGAATTTCTTTAATGCTTGAAAACGCTTATTAATATTGAGTTATCTAAGATAAATATGTTTTTTATCATGATTTCTTTAGAAATTAATAATTTACAATCCAAACTATCGTAATAAAAATATCATAATGTAGAATTTCAACCTGATTGACAAATTTTTTACTTATTTCTAATTTAGAACATGACTAGATTTTTCTCAAAACATCATTTAGCTAAATTGTGACTGACATATTAAATTACACAAAATCAGAAGAAATTTTCTCTGCCGCCCAACAGCTAATGCCAGGAGGAGTAAGCTCTCCAGTAAGAGCTTTTAAGTCTGTTGGAGGACAGCCAATTGTTTTTGATAGAGTCAAAGGTCCTTATGCTTGGGATATTGATGGAAATAGATATATTGACTACATAGGAAGCTGGGGACCTGCTATATGTGGACATGCCCACCCTGAAGTTACAACAGCATTACAGGAAGCAATTGAGAAAGGCACAAGTTTTGGTGCTCCATGCGTTCTAGAAAACCAACTTGCTGAAATGGTAATAGATGCAGTCCCATCTGTAGAAATGGTTAGATTTGTCAATAGTGGAACTGAAGCATGCATGGCTGTTTTGAGACTTATGCGAGCATTTACTGGAAGAGATAAAGTTATTAAATTTGACGGTTGTTATCACGGTCATGCAGATATGTTTTTAGTAAAAGCAGGATCAGGTGTGGCCACTCTGGGTTTGCCAGATTCTCCCGGTGTTCCACGCACAACAACTTCCAACACTCTTACTGCTCCCTACAATGACCTTGAAGCAGTAAAAAAATTATTTTCTGAAAATCCTGATGCCATTTCGGGGGTTATCCTTGAGCCTATTGTTGGTAATGCTGGATTTATTACTCCTGAACCTGGATTCTTGGAGGGATTAAGGGAATTAACCACTGAAAATGGATCCTTATTAGTTTTTGACGAAGTAATGACTGGATTCAGAATAAGTTATGGGGGAGCTCAAGAAAAGTTTGGGGTTACTCCTGATTTAACAACCCTTGGGAAAGTAATTGGTGGAGGATTGCCTGTTGGAGCTTATGGAGGCAAGAAAGAAATAATGTCAATGGTAGCCCCTTCAGGGCCGGTATACCAAGCAGGCACTTTGAGCGGCAATCCACTTGCAATGACTGCTGGAATTAAAACTCTTGAACTGCTCAAACAAGATGGTACGTACGATAAACTTGAATCAACAACTTCTAGATTAATTGAAGGAATAATTCAGTCTGCCGAAAATAATGGAATTGCTATTAATGGTGGGAGTGTAAGCGCTATGTTTGGATTTTTCTTATGCGATGGGCCAGTTAGGAACTTTGATGAAGCCAAAACAAATGATGCCGAACTTTTTGGTAAGTTGCATAGAGAAATGCTTCGACGAGGGATTTACCTGGCTCCAAGTCCTTTCGAAGCTGGTTTTACATCACTAGCTCACAGCGAAGAAGAAATTGATAAAACAATTGAAGCTTTTGACGAATCTTTTAATGCAATAAAAAAATAATAATTTACTAGTCTTTCCTTAAAGAAAAATAAGTAAACGATTAAAAAGTTTAGAAAGATATTTTCTAGATAATTATCTTCTACCACCAACTATTACTGGGGGAGTACCTCCTTCTGAACCTGGCAACCCAGGGACAACCTGTGTACTGCCATCCCATTTATCGAGAAATAATTTGAAAAGTACTTGATCGTCGAGACTTCTATTTAATGTCTCATATCTAAGTGCTTCTTGTTCAGCAATTTCAACTTCAGTCTTTGCTCTTAGTAGTTGCTGACCAGCTATTTGCTTTTGTTCGATCGCAGCTCTATATTCTTCAGCGATCTCTAATCCAGTAAGATCTAAACTTTTAACATCTACATAATCGAATGAATTTAATTCTTTTGCAACTGTGTCGCCTACTTTTTCAGAAATTACTGCGAATTCAGTAGCAATTGTTTCTAGCTCATATTGAGAAAAGACTGATTTTAGAGCTTTTAGCAAGGATGGCTGAACAATTTTCTGATAAACATCGCTATTTCTGCTTGCAATTGTTGCAAAGATCCTTCCTGCCTCGTTAGGTTTAACTGAATACTTAACAGTAGCTGTAGCCCTAATAACTTGAAGATCTTTAGTTAGGGTTTCAAATTTTTCTGGTTGAACTTGGGTTTTTATATCAAATGGATATACAGACTGAACAAATGGAAGTTTAAAGTTTAAACCAGCTCTCCTAGAGGGGCCACTTACTTTCCCAAGTGTCGTAACAACTGCAACTTGTCCAGAAGGTACAACAAACAATGATTGGGTGAGCAAAAGAAAACCAGTAAAAGACAATACAATCAGTAATGTTGCTGTCCCACCAGGACCTGTTGGTGTGACATTTTTAAAGGATGTTGACATTAAAATTATTCGTTTAATTAATCATATTTAAATAGACTAATTAGTGCATTAAGAAGACATTTAATTAAAATATTTTTTTAATAATTGTAAATTTGAATATAGATTTAAATTAATAAATATTTGATTTAAATTCTTGCAAAAGTTCTAAATAAAGATCCTCATCAATCTCCCTGATGTCATATTCAGAGGGTAATACACCATGCTTATGCTCATGCACCGCCATCCAACAAAATTTCTCTATTTCTTCTTTTGAAAAACGAGGGTATTCTTTTACATTCTTAATCAATGATTTAATGAGAGATTTTGAATAATCTGCCATATTTTAAAAATAATCTTATTTAAGATCTTATCTAAAGTTATTAGCTTTTAGAGGAATGTTCAAAGACTCTTCCAACTCATTAACGAGCTTAATTGCCAATTGAAGATCATTTTTACTCTTACTAGCAACTCTGAGTGTTTCTCCATTGATGCTGACATTAATTTTTTTAAATTGATCTCTAATATTTTTACTGATTTTTTTTGCAATTTCTTGTTTAATTCCTTGCTTTAATAAAATTGTCTGCTTTACTCTGTTACCACTTACCATTTCAATTTCACCGTAGTCAAATATTTTTAAAGATAAGTTTCTTTTTATTGCCTTTTGTCTAATTATGTCATTGACAGCATTTAATGTTAGCTCGCTATTAGTGATTATAAAAATATTTTCTTTATCCAAATCCACTGAAGTGTCTGTGCCCTTCAGATCGTAACGCTGAGAAATTTCCCTTTTTACTTGATCCAAAGTGTTGACTAATTCCTGTCTATCAAAATCAGAAATCACATCAAATGAAAAACTTTCTGCCATAGTAAATTATTAAACGCTAAATATTAATAGCATAAATTATCTTTTAATTAAGAGGAATGGATTAATTTAATCAAAAAATAACAAACTAACCACTTTCCCCATTTCTTCTGCGCATCTACAACTATTTAGTAAAGTTTCACTATCGTGAAAGGCAAAGCAAATTAATTGATCACACCTAGAAATGATTTCTTGATTACAAAGACTGCTTGCAAGTGGCAAAGGTAATTCATCATTTTCACTTTTTTCAACCAAATGCATGACCTTCTCAAGTTGATCCTTTATTTCGGGTATTTGTCTATCAAGACTTTGCGGTAATAAAACAGTTAATAATGATGGATTAATCTCTAAGACAGCTCTAATAACAGCTGCATTAACGCCTTGAGATCCAGAAGTTAGGATATTATGTCCTTCCTCTGCTAATGACCTCGCTATCAACTCAATTAAGTGGATATCTACAACTGGTACGTGTCTACTACCCAAAAAAGCAATTCTCCTTTTCCCATTATCTTGGAGTTTTGCGAGTTCTTGAGCTAAGGCATCAACGCCTTCAGTTGTTGGTAGATCTAAAGAGCGGCTCAAAATAATATAGTTCCTATATTTGAAATTAGCATTTATCTGAAAAATTGCAGGGAAAATCTATCTTTTCGAGAATTCTTTTTAGATTTACATTCTCTTGAACTAGTTGAATAGCATAAGAAGCTTTAATTGATTCATGTATTCTGACATGACCAAAAGCTTGTTCAATAATTTCTACGGAGGAAAGAGTGTCTAATTCTACCTTTAAAATTGGCACTTCCAATTCCTCCGCTCTATGAATCAATTGTGACAAAGGATCTCCTAAACCAGTTAAAATTAGGCATTGAGTCGAAGCCTCCAAAGCAGCAAGTTGGATATCAGTTCTATCAGCTCCAGTCACTACAGCCATATTTCGTCTTCTCCTGAAAAATTCCATTGCAGAATTTACCCCCATTGCACCAATACTTAATGTTTCAACAAGTAATTGATCTTTTTCAGGACAACAAATTACTTGGGCATCTAGTCTTCTTACAAGCTCACCGACAGTGACACTTCTAAGAAGTGGGGATTTAGGCATCACCCCAAACACTTCAATATCCAGATCTTTAAGAGAGGGTATTATTTCAGTTTTAACTTTTTCGACTTCTTGAGGCAAAACTCCGTTCAATACAACTCCAGTCAATCTCTCACCTAATTGTTTTTTCGCATAAAGTAATGCATCCACGCTTTTACAATCTTCCCACAAATTCACAACTAAAACTTTCGCATCTAAATCCATAGCTAGTTGTGGGAGACTTAAGCCATAAATCATACCTTCATGAAGATTTCCAGCTGCCTCTAAAATATTAAGGCCTTCAAAATCATCATCTATTAATCCTTCAATCTGATCAAAACCTTTTCCTGGGAGTAAATCTTTATTGAAGATTCTTTTTTCAGCTGATATGTTATCCAATAATCCCACTGAAGAAATTAAATTCTCCTCTTCGATATTTAATGTAGATCCAATAAACTTAACATCATCATCTATTAATCCTTCATATGACATTGAAGGGAGATTAGTAAGTTCAATACATGTTGCTAGCGGTTTTCCTATCCGTACTTTTTTTTTCTCCTGTAAAAGTCTTTTTGCTATCCCAAGAACCATTGCAGACTTACCACTAAATGGCTCACATGAACCAATTATTAATATATCGCTCATAATTAGTAAAAATATTTATCAATAGGTTTAAGATAATATTTTTTTCTGAACTAAACAAATATTTATTTATGAGTTTTAATCTAATAAAAAAATTAAATAAATTTTATTGGTAAATTTATTTTAATTCTTTGGTATTTCATCAAAATCAAGCAAAATGATAACTCCAACCAAAAAGGGAAAAACTATAGGGATTACTGGCGCCTCAGGTGCGCTAGGGAAAGAACTAACAAAGTTGTTTCGTCAAAAAGGATATAGAGTGATTGGATTTACCCATAGTAAAACTAACTACAAAACAAATCTTGAATCTCCAAATGAATGGATCAAATGGGAATGTGGGAATGAGTCGTTATTAAAAAAACAATTAGAAAAGATAGATATTTTAATTTTGAACCATGGTATTTATGATTTGAGCAGAGAAAATTCCAATTACGAAAAATCAATAGAAATAAATGCATTAAGCAAATTCAAATTTTTAAATTTATTTGAAGATATTGCTCTAACCAATGATTCAGCTATAAAAAAAGAGATTTGGATAAACACATCTGAAGCAGAAATATTACCAGCCTTGAATCCATCTTATGAGATTAGTAAATCCCTTATTGGTCAATTGGTTTCTTTCAAAAAGAATCTTCAGGACAAAAATACAAAGAAAAAATTAATAATAAAAAAAATAATTTTAGGGCCTTTTAAATCAGAACTAAATCCTCTCGGAATAATGAGTCCCAAATTTGTTTCAAAAAAAATTTATGATTTAGCCAATTCAAAAAATTATTTAGTAATAATTAGTCCAAACCCTTTAACATATGTACTTTTCCCATTGAAAGAATTTTTTAATTATTTATATTGCCAAATTATCTATAAATATAAATCTTAATACCTAAAAATCTCGATCTGTCAATATTTCAATACCATCTTTTAAAACAACAATTGTATGCTCCCATTGAGCCGATAGTTTTCCATCTTTTGTTATTACGGTCCATCTATCATTTAGTGTTTTGCAAAATTTAGTCCCTTCATTAACAATAGGTTCCACCGCTAATGTCATTCCTTCGCGAAGGACGACGTTAGGCAATTCTTTGGTCCGAAAATTAAATACCGATGGTTCTTCATGAAGATTTCGTCCAACTCCATGACCTGTATAGTCTTCTACAACACTAAAGCCATTTTTTAAAACGACGTCTTCGATTTCCCCAGCCACATCTAGAAGTGTATTGCCTGCCTTGATTTTCGAAAGACCCGCATACAATGCTTTAAAAGCTATATCACTAAGTTTTTGGGCCTTTGGACTAACTTCTCCTACACAAATTGATATACAACTATCTCCATGGAAACCATCTAAATATGCCCCTGTATCAATTTTAACCAAGTCACCATTTTTAATAATTTTATTTTTATTTGGAATACCGTGCACAACCTCATTATTAATACTAGAACATATACTAGAAGGGAATCCATGGTAGCCCTTGAAACTCGGCACAGCTCCAAAACTTTTTATCCTCTTTTCTGCGAAATCATCTAAATCTTTTGTACTCATTCCAGGCTTAATTATGTCATTAATTTCTCTCAAGACAGTAGCTACGATTCTGCTAGATTTTTTCATCAAATTTATTTCCCGTGAAGACTTTATTTCGATTCCTCTTCTCCTCTGAATAAAAGGAACTTGATCATTAGCTTTGGAATTATTTTTATTTAACAAAAGATCTGCAAAATGTCTCATTGGAATAAATAATAGTAATAGGTAAATATCTTCAAAATAGCCTTTATGATCTTGGCTACTTTAAATCTATCAATAACAATGGGAAAGAAACTAAAATGAAAACTTTATTTAATTCTAGGCAATTTCATAAGGCTTTGGCGCCCTGGATTTTTCTTCCATTATTTATATCTTCAATTACTGGTCTTCTTTATAGGGTTTCAAAAGATTTACTGGGTTACTCTAGAGAACAAGTTCATTGGTTAATGTCTCTCCATGAGGGCGAATGGCTTGGAGATAATGGAGAGCTTATATACGTAATATTTAATTCCCTTGGAGTTTTATGGATGCTCGCCACAGGATTCCAAATGTTTTCAAAAACAATTTCATTTACCAAAAAGGTTACTAAAGGCGAGTCAAAAGGTTAAGATATAGAACTTGTAGGATAATAATGACCAAAATGGCCAAAGAGAAACAAGAGAAGGATTTAGAAACCGGTATTAAAGCTGACGCATCAGTTGATGTAGCAGTTGAACAAAAAGAAAAAAATACGGTTTCTGAGACTACCCAAACCTTAAGCGCATCAAATCTTATTAAGGAATTTGAGAAGGAACAATTAAAAAAAGAATTACCTGAAATATATGTTGGGGACACTGTTAAAGTTGGGGTGAAAATTACAGAAGGTAATAAAGAAAGAGTCCAACCTTATGAAGGCGTTGTCATAGCAAAAAGACATGGAGGAATTAACCAGACTATTACAGTTAGAAGAATTTTTCAGGGTATAGGTGTTGAAAGAGTATTTATGCTACATAGTCCACAGGTTGCTTCTCTAAAAGTTGAACGTAGAGGTAAAGTAAGAAGAGCTAAGTTATTCTATCTGAGAGATAGAGTAGGAAAAGCTACTCGCGTAAAACAACGCTTTGATCGATAAAGTTGTAAATTAATCAACTTATTGGTCACAAAGACGCTTATAATTACTTAAATGCGTCGTTAGTTCAGTTGGTAGAACGCAGGTCTCCAAAACCTGATGTCGGGGGTTCAAGTCCTCCACGACGCGTTTGATCAACATTATGTAAATCATTTTTTCATAAGATGGAGTTAGATCTTCAACCTGGGGACGTAGTTAAAGTCCTTGAATCAGCAGCTTTAGGATGGGTTCGTGCAAGAGTTATCAGAGTTAAGTCTGGTGGGAGAGTTGTCGTACAAAGTGACCAAGGCAGAGAATTTACTGCTAGAGGCAATCAAGTTAGATTGATAGAACCTGCTGGTTTTAGACCTCAAAAATAAATAGTTGTTTACACTAAGGCAGTTAAAAAACTAATTATTTCTGTAAATCCTCAAATTAATAAATTTTTTTTATTACAACCCCATAAATTAAGTATTATGATCTGATAATTTTAAGAATGAAGTTCTAAATAAATTTAGAACAAAACTTTGGGACCGTAGTTCAACTGGTTAGAGCACCGCCCTGTCACGGCGGAAGTTGCGGGTTCGAATCCCGTCGGTCCCGTTTTTTCTAAAAGAAATTTGGAAAAACGTTTAAGACTAGCCCCGAGTCCAACGGGTTTATTTCATATTGGGACAGCGCGAACAGCACTATTCAACTGGTTGTACGCACAAAAAATAGGTGGAAAATTTCTTATCAGAATAGAAGATACAGATTTTCTTCGATCTAAATCTGAATATACAAAAAATATATTAGAGGGCTTGAAATGGCTTGGACTTAAATGGGATGAAGAACCTATAAAGCAAAGTGACCGAATTTCGATTCACAAAAGTTATATCAAAAAACTATTGGAATGTGGAGCTGCATATAGGTGCTTTACATCAGAAGATGAAATAACTGAATTAAGAGAAGAACAAAAAAAGAAAGGATTACCTCCAAAGCATGATAATAGACACAGAAGTCTTTCAAAAGAAAAAATTGAAACATTCATATCCCAAGGGCGGACTTCAGTAATAAGATTTAAGATTGATGAAAAAATTGATATTAAATGGGTAGATCAGATAAGAGGCGAAATAAAATGGCAAGGGAAAGATTTGGGCGGTGATTTAGTTTTATCAAGAAGGGCTAAGGGATATGAGATTGGTGATCCTTTGTATAATCTTGCAGTTGTAGTTGATGATAATTTCATGAATATTACTCACGTTGTAAGGGGTGAAGACCATATCTCGAACACTGCAAAACAAATATTAATTTATAAAGCATTAAATTTTAATTTGCCAACTTTTTCGCATACACCCTTAATACTTAATAGCGAAGGGAAAAAATTATCTAAGAGAGATTGCGTTACTTCAATCGACGAATTTAGAGAAATGGGATATTTACCTGAGGCCCTATCAAACTATATGGCATTTTTAGGTTGGTCTCCAAAATCTGCCGACAGAGAAATACTTTCACTTGAAGAGATATCTGAAATTTTTGACTTATCAGAAATAAATAAAGCTGGAGCCAAATTTAGCTGGGAAAAACTCAACTGGATTAATTCTCAATATATAAAAAATATGGAATCAATAAAGTTAATTCAGATCATGAGAAAATACTGGGATGACAATGGTTGGGAGCCGCCATCTCAAGAATGGGCTAATAAATTAGCAATTTTGATTAGAGACTCTATGACTCTTTTAAAAGATGCAATTGATCAATCAAAACCATTTTTCTTAATACCTACAATTCAAAAAGAAGGTCAAGATTTTCTGGAAAACCGTGAAAGCAGATTATCTTTAAAACTAATCTTAAATTATTTAATTGAGCAAAATACTATAAAACTAAATAAAGAGAAGGCCAAAGAAATAATAAGCGAAATCTCAAAAAAACATAATATTAAAAAAGGGATATTAATGAAATCATTAAGAGTAGCCTTTTTTGGATCTCTCAGTGGGCCAGATTTAATTCAAAGTTGGGAGCTTTTCGCAGAGAGTAAAACTGATAGAACTCGAATTGAAAGATGTCTTTAATCAATCAAAATTATTTTTTTGGCCTAATTTAAGTCTATTTACCAAAGGTTTAGCTGAAAGTCCTTGTATTCCTACTGTCATCAAAATAGTAAGGAAAACTAAACCTTGTAGACGGCCAGCCCCAAGGATACCAGCCTGCTCTAATCTGATAGAAAAAAGAGAAGCTACAGCCGCAGTAACAATACCTCTTGGGGCTAACCAGGCTAAAAATATTTTTTCTTTTAAGTTCAAGTCTCTCCCCATTGTTGCTATCCAGATAGAGATAGGGCGAACAATTACCATCAACATAAAAACACAAACAACCCCTCCCCAGCCTAGTGGACTTAATTCACCCCAAGAAACGTCAGCGGCCAAAAGAGGGAAAAGAACTGTTATTGCTAATTGAGCTAATTCACCTATTAAATTATCTAATCTCTCCTTATCTATAACTTCTCTTTTGCCTACAATAAAACCTGCCATGACTGAAGCCGGCAAGCCTGATTCTGGTAAAAAATATTCGCAAATTCCATACACAAGGAAAATAAATCCAAGGGTAACTTGAAGCTCTATACCAAATGAGGCTTCATTTTTTATTTTTTTTAAAATTTCTGATAGTAACCATCCTGCACTTAATCCAATTAAAACTCCTCCCCCTAATCTTTGCATTAATGCTATAAATACATCATTAATCCCACGAAGGTCCCCTAAAGTCAATTCTAAAAGCAGTAATGCTAGTACTGCCCCAATTGGTTCAAGCAGCAACCCCTCAGCTTTTAAAACTTCCGAGAGTGGGGAAACTAATTTTATTTGTTCCACTAATGGAGAGACAACTGTTGGTCCAGTAGCTAGAACTATGGCACTATATATTCCTGCGACTTGCCATGAGAGGCCAGCCAGCCAATGAGCAATGAAAATTCCAGCTGATAATGAAATAAAAAGTCTTACCAATGAAATTTTTAAAACAGTATTTCTTATATTCCCCTCAGGCAATTTTAAATTTAATCCCCCCTCAAAAAGAACCAAGCAGACCAAAAGCCCCACAATAGTTTCAAGTCCTTGCCCGAGATCTAAAGGCTCAACAAGTCCCAATCCTGATCTTCCAATCAGTAATCCAGAAAGTAATAAAATAACAACACTTGGGAATCCTGTAAAAGAAGAAAATAATCGAGCGCAAGCGCCTGCAAATACAGTTATCCCCCAAAGTAACCCAAGCCTTTCAGGCGTCATAAAAAATTATAAATAATAAAAACATTCATCATTTTGATTAAATCAACAATCTTATGTCTAGTCCAATAAAAACAATACTTTTTAATTTAATTCATGGGCTGAACAAGAGTATTTTAAAAAATTCTTTCAAAAATACTTTTAAGAAAATTAATTTTATTTCTATTAAGAAAACTGGCTTATTAAAGCAATAATTATAAAAATAATTCCTATACCAACAGTTGCCATCCTTCCATTCCATATTTCAGCTTGAGGGGTAAAACCTCTTTTCCACAAATTCAATTCCTTTTTATCAACGAAGTTTTTTGTCTCTTTAATCTCGATTTTAGGTTGTTTGTTCATTGAAATTAGAAAGGAGGGTTTTCTTCATAAAGGGTATTTGCTTGTTCAATTGATAGTCTTCCTGCGACACCTAATTTAAGGGAACTTAAATGATCCTTAAATTTGATTCTGAACAACGCCGCCGCTCCAATCATTGCCGCATTATCTGTACAAAGATCAAGAGGCGCTAAATGAACTTTAATAGATTTTTTACTAGCTTCACTAATCATCATTTTTCTTAATGTATTGTTAGCAGCTACTCCCCCAACCACAACTAAATTATCCAAGCTATGATCTTCTGCGCATTTTATTGTTCTCTCTACCAAGACCTCTGCCACTACTCTCTCAAAACTTGCAGCAATATCTGGAATTGGAACGGTCTTCCCATCCAAATTTATTCTCTCAACTAATCTTAATACGGCAGTTTTTAAACCACTAAAAGAGAAATCATATTTAAGAAATCCACCTTTTTTATCAGAGATCTTACATTTTGGTAAATTAAATTTCATTGGGTCCCCTTTTTTTGCAATCTTTTCAATTGCCGGTCCTCCTGGATAACAAAGACCTAATAGTCTGCCAACTTTATCAAAGGCTTCTCCAGCAGCATCATCAAAACTTTTCCCAAGTCTTTGCATCCCCCTACTATCATCTACCTTTATCAATTCAGTATGCCCACCACTAACTAGTAATGTAAGAAAAGATTTCTTTGGATAGTTTTCTGAAAATAGAATTGAAGATAAATGTCCCTCCAAATGATGAATTCCCAAAAATGGTTTTGAATGTATAATGCAAAGTGATCTTGCGGTTATAGAGCCAACTCGTAAACAACCAACTAATCCAGGAGCTACAGTTGACGCAATATAATCGACTTCCTCAATTTTTATTTTTGCTTCTTCTAGAGCCTTATCTAAAACAAAAGGTAATAATTCTAAATGCTTTCTAGCTGCAAGTTCAGGCACAACTCCTCCCCATTTTGAATGATCTTCAATTTGAGAGGCAACTATATTTGAATGTATTCTGAAAGTATCGCCAATATTAGAAACTATTGAGACAGATGTCTCATCACAACTTGTTTCAATAGCTAAAACTTTATGCATTTTTGATTCAACTTGTTCTATTTTAATATTAATTTCTTACTTAACACACTATAAGGAATTAAAGATTGCAACTTATGAAATTCTTTTTTTCAATCATAACCTCAGTTTTTCTGTTCCTCGGAATTACTCCAATTGCTCTAGCTGCAAATGGGCCTGCCTTGAACGCAGATAGAGCTAGCACAGAATATACTGCTTCAGCCCTCACAAAATGCTCTGAGAATCCTAAATTCATTGAGAGAGCAAATTCTGCAACTACTCAAAAAGACATAGCAAGATTTGAAAGATATGGAAAAGCATCATGCGGAGATGATGGTCTTCCTCATTTAATAATTGGACCTCCTCTTGAGCCATGGGGGGCCCTTCTAAATAGGGGTCATGAAGGAGATTTACTTATTCCAGGAGTATTATTCATTTACATTGCTGGAATTATAGGTTGGTCAGGAAGAGAGTATCTCATTGAATCAAAAAAGACTAAGAATCCAGCAGACCTTGAGATCATTATTGACCTAGACTTAGCCAGAAAATGTCTTGTAAAAGGAGCCCAATGGCCTCTTCTTGCTAATAAACAAGGTAGAAATGGAGATTTAAGAGAGAAAGATAACAATATTACTCTTAATGGTCCCCGCTAAACATCCTTAAAAAACTTCATAACACAAATGTTCAAAATTCTAAACACAAAATTTGTCAGATCTGCTCCAGTGGTAGCAGCAATTTGGCTAAGCCTTACAGCTGGAATAATTATTGAATTTAATAGGTTTTTCCCCGATTTATTATTCCATCCAATGAGTTGATAAATAGAAAATAATCAAGTTTTTATTAACTTGATTATTTTTTTTGCTGTTTCATCAACATTGTGATTTGTTAATGCAAAATCAAATTCATTTGATACTGAAATCTCATAATTAGCCCTTGAGAGTCTTTTTTTAATTGCCTCTTCTTTTTCTGTGCCTCTATTTCTTATTCTTCTCTCTAACTCTTCTTTATTCGGAGGAAGTAAAAAAATTGACTGTGAATTAGGAAATTTATTTTTTATTTGCCTTGCACCCTCTACTTCAATTTCCAGTAGTACGGTAAATCCTTTTTTTATTTTCTCATTAACAGAAGACAAAGGCGTTCCATAGTAGTTTCCAGCAAATTGAGCCCACTCAAGGAAAAGGTTTTGTTCAATCATTTCTTTAAACCTCTCTTGGTTTAAGAAATAATAATTTTCTCCGTCCTTCTCTCCCTCTCTAGGTTCTCTAGTAGTTGCAGATATTGAAAGCCAAAAATTTTTTTCTTTACCTAATATTTCTTTAACAACTGTTCCTTTACCTACCCCGCTGGGTCCAGTAAGGATAATGAGTTTTTTTTGATTTTTCATATTAAATTTTTTACAGTAAAATAGACATCTTGTGAATTAAAAAGGAATAATGCAAAAAGGTGTTCCACAGATAATGGATATTACATCTATTAGATCTGTCTTGCATTATTTGACAAAGAACATCTTACCTACAAAGTTTGAAACTGCCCAACAACCAGAGCCTAATACAATTCAATTATGTTTCAGAGGAGTTGATTCTCAAACATGGTTAGAAGTTTCATGGAATGGAGACTCTCCAAGAATACTAAAGATAAATAAGCCAGAAAAGATTGGGAGAGAAAGCACACTTTCCAAACAAATAAGATACGGGTTAAAATATATGGCTTTAATTTCGATTGAACAAGATGATTTCGAGAGAGTTATAAAATTTAGTTTTGCGAAAAAACCTGGAGATGAAATCAATAAGTATTTAATTTTTGAATTAATGGGAAAACATAGTAATATTTTTTATCTGGATAATAAACATAAAATAATAGCCGTAGGTAAACAAATTAAATCAAGTCAATCTAGTTTTAGAACAATTTCAACAGGATCAATTTATTCTGGCCCTCCAGTCAATCTCAAAAAACAACCTAGAGAAGATGAGTCTTTTCAATCATGGAAAGAATCAATTTCAATAGTACCTGAGTCTTTGAAATACTGTTTAATAAATACCTATCAAGGAGTAAGCCCTATCCTCACAAAACAATTAGAGTTTGTTAGCGCAACTGTTAATTCAGAAATAATGGGGAAAAATATTGATTTCATTAGCAACTCAGACTTAAAGGAGATATTTAAAAATTGGAAGATTTGGATAAACAGGTTTAAAAACAATAACTTTAACTTTTCTACATTCAACAAAGATTTTTATTGCGTTTGGTTTTTTGATAAGGAAATTAATTTCGAAAATAAAATAGATTTATGCACAAGCTTAGAGAATTATTATGATTATCATCTGAAACAAAAAAAACTTGAATTATTGGAAAAGAAAATTGAAGGGATAATTTTTAAACAGATGAATACTGAGAAAAAGAATTTAAATTTTCAATATGATCTTCTGACAAAATCAGAAAACTACGAGATATATAAAGAAAAAGCTGATATTATATTCTCCTCACATGAAATTAAAAAACAAGACATTATAAAGGGACAAAAACTATATAAAAAATCAAAAAAACTAAAGAGATCTAGAGAATTAATAAAAGAAAGATTAAGTATTTACAAAACAAATTTAGAGAGATTAGACGAATTCACTACGCTTCTAGAAAATTTAAATTCTTTAAATCATGAAAAACTTTCTATGAGGATCAAATTACTAGAAGAAATTATGGAAGAAATTTGTAACGAGTTTAATATCAATATCAAGAAGCAAAGAGAAGATCAGAAAAATACACATGAGATAGAGTCTTCACCAATTCAAGTTGACACTCCCACAGGATTAAAGCTTCAAGTAGGGCGAAATATGAGGCAAAATGATTTAATAAGCTTTAAGTTCTCAAAAAAAGGCGATTTATGGTTTCATGCACAAGAATCACCAGGTAGTCATGTAGTTTTGAAGTCTTCATCTCAAGTAGCATCTGAGCAAGATCTTCAAATAGCTGCAGATTTAGCTGCTTTATTTAGTAAGGCAAAAAGAAATATTAAAGTTCCAATTAATTTAGTAAAGATTAAAGATTTGCAAAAAATCAAAAACGGAGGACCGGGTTGCGTTTCCTTTAAAAATGGAGAAATTATTTGGGGAAATCCTACAAGAGGAGAAGATTACATTAAAAAAAATCTTAAAACAGCAATTTAGTTTATAATAAAAAAAAAATTTTTAAATCTAAATGTTTGATTTTCTTTTAGGCACTCATGAATTTTTAGGAAATCATAGTTTTCCAGAATTTATTGTTGGATATCTATTTGGTGCTGCATTAATAATTGGAGCTCCCACTGTTTTCTTACTACTTGCCTTCGTAAGCGCTTTAATGAAAACAAATGGGAAAATGGGTGGATATAGAGAATATGAAACTTATGGTGAATCATCTTTAAATGATGCCCCTCCTTTCTTATTACCAGATCCAACAAATCCTAAATTAAGCAAATAATTAATTTTATAGAAAAATAAATTGGACTTTGACAATAGTAGATTTAAACCTTTTTCCTACACAATTTTTATCAAATAATAATGAGAGGTACAGGTCAAAGTGAAAAAAAATTATCAGATTCGATGACTTTTAGTGATCATTTAGAAGAGCTACGTCAAAGGATACTAAACTCAATTTACTCAATACTTATTTCAATATTCTTTAGTTTTCTCATCATAAAGCCATTAATATCTTTTTTAGAAATTCCAGCTGGTGATATTCATTTGCTACAACTTGCTCCAGGAGAGTTTTTATTTGTCGCTATTAAAGTTGCAGGTTACAGCGGATTGATAGTTTCTATGCCTTATATTTTTTATCAAATAATATTATTCATTTCTCCTGGTTTAACAAAACAAGAAAAAAGCCTTATCTTGCCTGCAGTTTTTGGTTCAGGTCTTTTATTTTTTTTAGGATTAATTTTTTCATGGTGGATATTAGTCCCTGCAGCGATAAATTTCTTCATTAGTTTCGGCGCTGATATTGTTGAACCAACTTGGTCTATAGAAAGATATTTTGATTTTGTTCTCTTATTAATGTCTAGCACTGCAATAGCTTTTCAATTGCCAGTTTTACAATTTATTCTTGGTTCTCTTGGAATAATCACAACAGAAAAAATGATTTCGAATTGGAAGATAGTTGTAATTTCCTCTGCAATATTATCTGCAGTGATTACCCCTTCAACTGACCCATTGACTATGTCATTGCTATCTATATCGATTGTGTTTTTATTTTTTGTCGGTACTGGATTAACTTACTTATCAGAAAATCTTAAGTCAAAAACTCTCTCATCTTCTCATTAAGATCTAATTGCAAGCTGACAGCTCTACCTAACCTTGGCTTAGCATTAACTTTCTTTAGCCATTCCCTTACTTCTTCTGAATATCCACATCTATTTAAAATCTCGATTTTATCAGCTATCGATTTTTTATATTCATCTTCACTTAGAGGGAATGATTCCTGTCCAAGAAATCCCCACATCATTTGAAAATACACGAATTTTCCTCTTCTAAAGAGTCTAAAATCATATTTTTTCCCCCAGCGATGAATCAAATAATGTATAACTTCATCTACTAGCAATGGGTTCATTTAAATCAATTAATTAAGACTTCCTAAACTTTTACTTTAAATTATTAAAAGTCCTATCTATTTGCAACAGAAATTGAACAATTTGCTCCATAATAATTAATAAATAACAGAACCAAGTAGCGAATGACTCAATTAAGTTCCAATGAAGTCCCTTCTATGGGTCGAAGGCAATTTATGAATCTTCTTACATTTGGTACTGCAACTGGTGTAGCTTTAGGAGCCCTTTACCCTGTAGCGAATTATTTCATGCCCCTAAGAGCAGGCGGTGGTGGAGGTGGAACTTCTGCTAAAGATGAATTAGGGAATCCAATAACTAAGACAGGTTGGTTAGCTACCCATCAAGCAGGAGACAGAAGTCTAGTTCAGGGTCTAAAGGGAGATCCAACTTATTTAATAGTTAATGAGGGTGGAGAAATAGGAGAATTTGGTTTAAATGCAATTTGCACTCATTTAGGTTGTGTTGTCCCATGGGATAGTGGCGCTAATAAATTCATATGTCCTTGTCATGGCAGTCAGTACGATACTAACGGGAAGGTAGTAAGAGGGCCTGCGCCTTTATCTTTAGCTCTAGCTCATGTCGATATTGATGATGATGCTGTACTCGTTAAACAATGGTCAGAAACTGACTTTAGAACTAATGAAAATCCATGGTGGGCATAAAAAAAATGAAAGGTCTTAAAAATCAAATCATGAAAAAAACAAGTTTATTTATCTGTACTCTGCTTTTCATTTCAAGCATTGTATTGTATCCAGAGATCAGTTTTGCTTATCCATTTTGGGCTCAGCAAAACTACGAATCCCCAAGAGAAGCCACAGGTAAGATAGTCTGCGCAAATTGTCATCTAGCTCAGATGCCTACAATTGCAGAGGTTCCACAATCTGTTGGAGCAGACAGTGTTTTCAAAGCTGTAGTCAAAATACCCTACAAAAATGATTTAAAAGAGATAGGGGCTGATGGTTCGGAAGTCCCATTACAAGTTGGTGCTGTTGTAATGCTGCCTGATGGCTTTAAACTTGCTCCACAAGAAAGATGGACCGAAGAAATAAAAGAGGAGACAGAAGGGGTTTATTTCACTAACTACAGTGAAGAGAAAGATAATATCATTATCGTCGGACCTTTACCTGGCGATACCAATAAAGAAATCGTTTTCCCTGTACTTTCCCCTGATCCATCCACTAATAAAGAATATCACTATGGGAAATACTCGTTACATATTGGAGGCAATAGAGGTAGAGGTCAGGTATATCCAACTGGAGACAAGAGCAATAATGTAGTATTCACTTCTTCCACAGCAGGAACTATAAATTCAATAGAAACAATTGAAGATGGTAGCTATCAAGTCAATATAGAAAACGATAACGGTGAAATAACTACTGAAGCAGTCCCTGTTGGTCCTCAACTTATCGTAAAAGCGCAAGACAAAATTAATGTAGGTGACCCTCTTACTAATGATCCCAACGTTGGTGGCTTTGGGCAATTAGATGCTGAGGTTGTACTTCAGAGCCCTTATAGAGTTATTGGATTGATTGCATTTTTCATTGGTGTAGGCTTAACACAAATACTTTTAGTATTAAAGAAAAAACAAGTAGAAAAGGTGCAAGCAGCAGAGGGTATCTAACTTTCTCTAAATGCTTATACTTCAAGCTTTTATACAATCTCCAGGAGAAACTTTTTTAAATTTAGGATTTATAACTATTAGATGGTACGGACTTCTTATTTCGTTTTCAGTTTTAATAGGCCTATTTATCTCTAAAAAACTAGCAAAGGCAAGAAATATTAACCCAGAGTACATTAGTGAAATACTTCCATCATTAATAATCTCTTCAATAATTGGAGCTAGAGCTTATTACGTAATTTTTGAGTGGAGGCAATATAGCGGAGAGAACTTTTTTACTTCTTTTGAACTATTCAAGAACATCATTCAAATACCTTCTTTTCTTGCAGTTTGGGAAGGAGGCATAGCAATCCATGGAGGTCTAATTGGAGGATTAATATCTATTATGTATTTCTGTAAGTCGAAAAAAATTAATTTAAAAACCTTTATAGATATATTAATACCCTCGATTATTCTTGGACAATCAATAGGAAGGTGGGGAAATTTTTTCAATAATGAAGCCTTTGGAGTTCCTACAAATTTGCCTTGGAAATTATTTATACCTATCCAAAATAGGCCTTTAGAATTTATTAATTATGAATTTTTTCATCCTACATTTCTCTATGAGTCATTGTGGAATCTTTTGATTTTCATCGTCCTTATTATTACCTTTAATAAACAAAACAAAACAGATTTTTACAGGCCTGGCTTTATTAGTTGTCTTTATTTAATAAGTTATAGCTTTGGACGATTCTGGATTGAAGGTTTAAGAACTGACCCACTATGCATTGGTGGACTTCCACCTTTTTGTGATGGAGGTATAAGAATGGCTCAATTTATAAGTATTTTTCTATTTTCTTCTGGATTAATTGGAATATTTTTTTTAAGATTGAGAACATATAGTGGGAAAAATAGAAAGAATGGATAACAAAATATCCTTTATTGGGGTTGGTCCAGGCGATCCAGAATTATTAACTTTAAAAGCATTAAAAAAGATAAAAATTGCAGATGTTATTTTTTGGACTGATTCTCTAATTCCTGAAAAGATTTTAGATTCTGCAAAAGAAGGTTCTGAAAAAATAAAAACGAGTTCACTTAACTTAGAGCAAATCACCTCAATTATGATAGAAAAATTTCAGGCAGGGAAAACAGTTGTAAGGTTGCATGATGGAGACCCTTGCCTTTTTGGTGCAATTAGAGAGCAAATCGAAATTTTAAAAAACGAAAAAATCGAAATCGAGGTTGTTCCTGGAGTAAGTGCTTTTCAAGTTGCTGCAGCATATCATGAAGCTGAGTTAACCATCCCTGACGTAACGCAAACAATAATTTTAACTAGAGCAGGAGGTCGAACAGGGATGCCCGAAAAAGAATCTCTGAAAGATCTTGCGAAACACAATTCCTCCATATGTCTGTATTTAAGTGCTAGGCATGTGAAAAAGTCTCAAGAAACTTTACTAGAGTTTTACCCTCCTGAGACTAAAGTGATTGTTGGATTTAGAGTATCTTGGGATGATGGTTGGACATCATTAATAGAATTAAAAGATATGGAAAAATTTTCTATTGAGAAAAAACTAATTAGAACAACCATTTACATAATTAGCCCAGCAATTAGCAATTCTCAAAAAAGATCTAATCTTTATAATCCATCTTATAAGCATCTCTTTAGGAATAAATAATCTTAAAGTTGATAGAAAAATATTAATTACTATAATTAGTAAAAATTTATTTGCTTTGAAAGAAATAAAATCTGTTTCGGGAATCAACAATAAAGGAGGAGATTCCTCTTTAAAGAGAATCGGAAATTTTATTAAAGAGGCTAGGTTAAGTAAAAATCAATCAATTGAAGAATTGGCTTCTGATTTAAAAATTGGAGCTCATCAACTTGAAGCCATAGAGGAAGGTAATGAAGAAAAACTACCTGAAAAAGTATTTATCAAAGCAATGATTAGACGTATTTCACAGAAGCTAAAACTTGATACAGAATTTTTAATGGATGAATTCAAGACAGAGAGGAAAGAAGTGAAAATTGAAGAAATAGTTGAAGAAGTTTCCAAAAAAAATTATAAATCTAGGCAATCTAAGAATTTCAATCCACTAGGATTCATAATATTTATTTTAATTTCAGGCTTTCTCGGACTAATCGCCTCATCCTTAATTTTAAATTTATTTTCAGATTCTTCTCAGAATCAAACTCCAACACAAGAACTTATTAAAAAAACTAAATAACTTTTAAATCCAAATTCTTTAGTTCTTTTATTACATTTCGGCATAATCCTAAGTTCCATTTTTCAAGAAGAAGATCATGGTTTCTATTTGAAGGTAAAAGTTGAAATGTAAGATTATTTTCCTGCAATTTTATTTGAACTGAGGAGATCACCTTGTGAGGTCTTTGATCAAGAGCTGCTGCTAATCTCAGGATTAACGACATTTCAAGAACTAATGTTTTATCTTCTTTGGATATTAAATTTTGCCAAGACTCATGTCTTTTCTTGGGAAGAGTCTTTCTATGGTACCTAGCAATTGAAGCAATAATATTTGTTTCTGATTCAGAATATCCCAACAACTCACAATTTTTTATTAAATACCAAGAGTGTTTGTGATATGAGCCAACATTCACGTATTTCCCACAATTATAAAGATTAGAGGCTGCCCAAAGAAGTTCTTTGGCTTTAGGGTCATTATGGCTATGAAAGATATTTTTAGTCTGATCGTAGATTTGAAAGGCAATATCGATAACTTTCTCAGCTCTTGTAATATCTACGCCAAACTTTCTGGCCTGATGAACTATGGTTGTTTTTCTAATATTGCTTTGAATATTTAACTCGTTTTTTATTATCCCTTTACGAAGCATCCAATCAACAACTAAACCCTCTCTAAGCGCCCTCTCACTTATAGTTAATTCATTAAAGTTCAACATCTCCATTGCGGTGTTTAATATCAATGCTCCTGGAACAATTATTTCTGCTCTTCTCTCACTTAATGAAGGTATTTTCTTGATTTCCGAAACTGGCAATTTAATTAGTTTTTCTAATACATTCTGTAAACTTTCCCTTTTAAATTTATAACCATGCAACTTTTGTTTTGATTCTCCTAAATCATCTGAAATCAAATTTCCTAATGAGGTTGCAGTGCCACTTGTTGCAATCATAGATAAAGGCTGATCTCCCTTAGATCTACTCATTATTTTTCGAACGGATGGTTCTAAAGATCCTTTAATAAAAGTTGTTAGAAAACTCGTTCTTTCTGAATTTAAAGACTCTTTATTTAAAAAATCATTCTTAAGTCTTACCGCACCAATTCTCGAACTGGTAAGAGCTATTGCATCTTTTTTATCTGCAAGTATTAATTCTGTAGATCCTCCTCCAATATCTATGATTACAAAAGTCTGATCTTCAAAAGCCATACCAGAAAGAACACCAAGGTAAATTAATCTAGCCTCCTCAGAACCACTTATCATTTCTATTTGAATATCAGTTTCATCAAGAACTCTTCTAATAAAATCTTGACCGTTTGGAGCTTCCCTAACTGCACTTGTTGCTGCTGTTACTATTTGTTTTACTCCATTACTTTTAGAATATTCCTTAAATCGCTTAAGAGTAACTAGTGCTCTTTGGATTGATTCTTCAGTAAGATTTCCCTCCTCATCTCTTTCTCCAAGACGAGTGGTTGATTTATCAGTGAATTTTATTGAAAATGATTTTAATTCTAGATTAATTTCTGCTACCAAGAGATGTGTAGAGTTAGTTCCTATATCGATCGAAGCTACTAAAATTTGCTTTTCTTGTGAATATCTTAAATCTTGTTTCTTTATCATTTCTTTTTATAAGATGCAGATATCTTTAATCCATTAATAAATATACTCAAGATTGATTATTAATTAATAGAAATCATTTAATCCTAGTAAGATTATTTAAAGTTATGAAATATACAATAGGTTATATGCAGAATAAAAATCGACAAATTAAATTAAGTACTTTTTTTGAATTATTAAGGTGGAATAAGCCGACTGGAAGAATGATCTTACTTATTCCTGCTGGATGGAGTTTATATTTAACCCCAGAGGCTAATCCAACATTTTTAATGTTGCTAAGAATAATAATAGGAGGACTACTAGTAAGTGGATTAGGCTGCGTGGTTAATGACATATGGGACAAAAAAATTGATCAAAGAGTTGTTAGGACAAAAAATAGACCTCTAGCTGCAAATAAAATCGGTCTTAAAACAGCTTATTCAATTCTTTTCTTTTTGATTTTATGTAGCTTTTTTTTAACTTTGTCACTACCTCAGCCTGGAAGAATCCTCTCCATTTCACTTGCTTTTTTAGCTTTACCAATTATTTTAATTTATCCTTCTGCCAAAAGATGGTTTAAATATCCTCAATTAATCTTATCCATATGCTGGGGTTTTGCTGTCTTAATTCCCTGGGCAGCAAATGAAGGCAATTTAAATAGTATTGTTTTATTATATTGCTGGCTAGCTACCATTTTTTGGACTTTCGGCTTTGACACGATTTATGCTTTAGCAGATAAAAAATATGATATCAAAATTGGAATAAATAGTTCCGCTATTAATCTCCAGAACAATACAAGAATAACTATTCAAATTTGTTATTTTTTAACTTCTTGTTTTCTCGCATTATGCGGATTTATTAATCAAATGGATTTTATTTTTTGGCCAATTTGGCTTACAACGTCAATCTTAATGCAGAGAGATATAATAAAAGTATTCCCTGAGGATAAGCAATCAGTAAAAAATATTGGGAATCACTTCAAAAATCAATCAATTTATGGAGGAGTCCTTTTATTAGGAATTATCATTGCCTCATAAAGTCTAAATATGGTTTTTAGAGTAAAAAAAGGTGATCTAATAGATATTTTAGCTCCAGGCTCCTTTATTGATGAAGACGAAAATTTTCAAAAAGGCATAGAAATCTTAAAAAACTGGGGCTTGGAAATTAATGAAAATAATTCTCTATCAAAAAAATTTGGTTATTTTGCAGGTGATGATCTAACTAGATTCGAAGATCTGGAAAAAGCACAAAAAAGTAAGCTAATCATTTTTGCAAAAGGAGGCTGGGGTTCAGCAAGACTTTTAGAAAAAGAACCTTCTTGGCAGCATGGTTTAATGCTTGGATTCTCAGATACATGTTCTTTATTACTATCTAAATATTCTCAAGGATTTATAGGTTCTATTCATGGCCCAATGGTTACTGGCCTTTTCAAAGAACCAGAGTGGAGTCTTAAGAGATTAAGAAATTTACTTTTTGAGGGATATGTTGAGGACATAAGAGGAATTCCTTTAAGAGCTGGAAAAGCTAAAGGAGAAATTATCGTTTCTAACTTAACTATTGCCACTTTTTTAATTGGTACTAATCACTTTCCGGATTGCAAAGGGAAAATAATAATTTTTGAAGATATTAATGAAGATATTTATAAAATTGATCGCATGTTGACTTACCTCAGAATGACTAAAACACTTTCTGAAATTGCTGGTATTGGATTCGGAAGTTTTTCTAATGATTCCTGCGACCTTGCATGGAAAGGTTTACTAAAAAACTGCATTATTGAAAGACTCCAAGAGTTTGATTTTCCTATTCTTTTTGACCTCCCAATAGGCCACATATCGGGAAATGCTTGCATACCTTTAGGATACGAAGCCACCTTAAATGGTGATGATGGCATTCTTAGTATCGATACATCTATTTAACTAGGGTTCTTCACAAAAAGTTTTGCTATTTGCAAATCTATAGGGGATGTAATTTTTATATTTGAATAAGTTCCTTCAATAATCTTCACTTTCCAATTAAGCATTTCGAATAGAGAGGCATCATCTGTGACGTTCCAGTTTTTATTAATTGCCATCTTATGAGCTTTTTTTAATCTATCTACTAAAAAGCCCTGAGGAGTTTGCGCTGCCCATAAATAATTTCTATCTGGTGTTTCTTTAATAAAACCTTCATTATCAACAATCTTTATAGTGTCAGTTACCTTAGTAGCCAAAATTACAGCTTCATTTTCATCTAATTGCTTGGCACAAAGGTCTATCAATTCAGGATTAATTAGACATCTAGCACCATCATGTATTAAAACTTTTTCAGCATCTTTTGGTAAAGCTTTTAAACCATTAAAAACTGACTGTTGTCTGGTGTCACCACCATTAATCCAATGAACTTTATGGGCAAAATTCTTTGCTGAATTTAATAATAAATTTTTATCTTTCGGTCGCCCAATTATCCCAACCCAATTTGTTGAGCTTGCAGAAAATACAGATTTAAGTGTCCAATAAATCAAAGACTCTCCTTCTAAATCAATAAGTAATTTATTTTTTCCAGCTTTCATTCTGCTACCACTCCCTGCAGCTGGTATTAAAAAGTGCACAATAGAAGGTCTTAATATTTTCTAGACAATTATAAATAAAAGCAATATCTTTACACAAATAGTACTACGATTGAAAATTATAAAATTTCATAATGTCCAATACAGATTCATTATCAGGTAAAGTTGCTTTAATCACTGGAGCTAGCAGAGGAATTGGTAAAGAAATTGCTTTAGAACTAAGCCGATTAGGAGCAGAAGTTTTTATTAATTACTCTTCTTCTGATGAAAAAGCAGAAGAAGTTGTAAATTTAATAAAAAATTCGGGAGGTGAAGCTCATAAATTAAAATTTGATGTTTCAAACGAGGATTCTGTCAGTTCAGCTTTTGAAGAAATAATCAAAATTAATGGCACCATTGATATCCTCATTAACAATGCTGGAATTACTAGAGATGGACTATTGATGAGAATGAAATCGGAACAATGGGATGATGTACTAAATACAAACTTAAAAGGAGTTTTTCTTTGTACAAAATATGCTTCAAAATTTATGATGAAAAAAAGAAGTGGTAGCATCGTAAATATTTCATCTGTTGTTGGAATAATTGGTAATCCCGGCCAAGCAAATTATTCAGCAGCCAAAGCAGGAGTTATTGGATTTACCAAAACTTGCGCTAAAGAATTTGCCTCAAGAGGTATAAACGTTAATGCAATAGCTCCAGGTTTTATAGAAACAGAGATGACTGAAAAACTTAATACAGAAGAGATTCTAAAAGTTATTCCTTTAGGAAAGTTAGGAAGTTGTACTCAAATTGCAAACTTAGTGTCATTCTTAGTTTCAAGTGATGCAGGCAATTACATTACAGGGCAAACAATCAGTATAGACGGGGGTATGAGTATTTAGTTATGTACTTTCATAGGGCTGACCTAATTCATCTCTCAACCTTCTAATTTTCTGTAAAAGTTTTAGTCTTCGACTTCTAGCAGTTAATGTCAAGAAAAATCTTAAAGGGAAGTATATCAGTGTCATAGCAATCGCGAGGATTGCGGTAAGAGTAAAAATAAGATTATTTGTTTCTTCCATAACTTAAAGATACTCTTATTTGAATTAATTTGTATGTCTAATTAAAAGAAATTCGGCTTTCCCCACTTAATTAAATATCCCTTAAAAATGATTCTATGGGAGATTAGAATAAGACTAAAGTTCAAGTAAACATGGCTAAACAGTTAAGTTTTTCTAATGAATCAAGAGAAGCGCTAGAAAAAGGTGTGAATTTTGTAGCTAATGCGGTAAAGGTTACTATTGGGCCAAAAGCAAAAAACGTTGTAATAGAAAAAAAATTTGGTTCACCAGATATTGTCAGAGATGGGTCCACAGTTGCTAAAGAGATTGAGATTGAGAATCCTATTTCTAATTTGGGTGCGAAATTAATAGAACAAGTGGCATCTAAGACAAAAGAGAGTGCAGGAGATGGAACAACTACAGCTACCATTTTGACTCAGAAGATGGTTCAGGAGGGATTAAAAAATATTGCTTCTGGTGCCAACCCTATGGAGTTAAAAAAAGGTATGGAGGCAGGCCTAGCTTTTGTCTTAGAAAAATTAAGTTCCAAAAGTATTTCATT
>QCDJ01000013.1 GCA_003280935.1 Prochlorococcus sp. AG-355-B23 | reverse complement strand
GCAAGTCTCGATTACGGTTAAAGATGGAGTTATTCAATCTATAGATAATAATTAAAGAGAAGATTTAGTATTTTTTGATAAATATAAGTAAATCTTAATTACGAAAAATTTAAATTCTAATCGATCTAAATTATTACTTTCTTAAGTTTTAAGAGTTCCCACTGTGAACATGATTTCGTATAATTAAAACAAGAGTTTAAAGGGTTCTTTCTCATAAAAACTTTAGGAAGTTTGGTAGAAATCTCTTGAAACTTATGCAATAACAATTTTCTTATGTCTCACGAAATATTCATGCCTGCCTTGAGTTCTACTATGACGGAGGGCAAGATTGTGGAATGGTTGAAAAATCCAGGAGATAAAGTTGAAAGAGGTGAATCTGTCTTGGTTGTTGAATCTGACAAGGCAGATATGGATGTTGAATCTTTTCAAGATGGATATCTTGCAGCTGTTTTAATGCCTGCTGGCAGCACTGCACCAGTAGGAGAGACTATTGGTCTTATTGTAGAAAATGAGGATGAGATAGCTTCTGTTCAAGAACAAAATAAAGGAAATCAACCCGAAGTTTCTAGTTCGGATCAACTTGAATTGGTAAGCAATAAAACTGAAGAAAAACCTGTGGTTCAAAGTGAAATTATTGAAAAACAAGAAAAAGAAGTCGTATTAATGAGTGAAAAGGCAGCCCCATCTTTTAATAGTGATCAAATAAATGCTGCAACGAGTAATGTCTCTTCGAGGGTGATTGCATCTCCAAGAGCTAAAAAACTTGCCTCTCAAATGGGTGTTGATTTAGCAAAGGTTCATGGATCAGGACCTCATGGAAGAATTCAAGCAGATGATATTTTAAAAGCTAATGGCCAACCAGTCTCTATTCCATGGATAGGCGAAAGTGGTTCTCCTGCAAGTATCCCTGGTGCAAATTTGGGAGTTGAAAGTAAACTAGAAGCTTCAGGAAATAGTTTTGGTAATCCCGGAGAAACAGTTCAATTTAATACTCTTCAAAAAGCGGTAAATAAAAATATGGAATCTAGTTTAGATGTGCCATGTTTTAGGGTGGGTTACTCCATCAACACAGATAAATTAGATAATTTCTATAAAAAAGTAAAACAGAACGGAGTGACTATGACTGCTTTACTAGTTAAAGCAGTTGCTAAGACACTAAAGAAACATCCTCAAGTTAACTCAAGTTTTTCAGAAAATGGAATTTCTTATCCAGAAAATATAAATATTGCTGTTGCTGTTGCGATGGAAGATGGTGGACTAATAACTCCAGTTTTAAAAGAACCATGCAATACTGATTTATTTGAATTGTCTAGGGAATGGAAAGATCTCGTGAAAAGATCAAGATCAAAACAATTAGAACCTGATGAATACTCAACGGGAACCTTCACTTTATCTAACCTTGGGATGTTTGGAGTTGATAGATTTGATGCAATTCTTCCTCCAGGTACCGGTGCTATTTTAGCCATAGCATCATCGAAACCAACCGTTGTTGCTAATAGTGATGGTTCAATATCTGTTAAAAAAATAATGCAAGTAAATCTAACAGCTGATCATAGAGTGATCTATGGAGCTGATGGAGCTTCATTCTTAAAAGACTTGGCTTCCCTAATTGAAGATGAGCCAGAGACTCTTGTCTCCTAAATTTAATTGATTTCTCCAATTAATAATGAAGAAAGAGATTATAAGCTTGAAGCTTATGATTATTTACTTGATCCTTCATTAATTGCTAGTAAACCTTCTGCAATTAGGCATGAATCAAGATTGATGATAGTTAGAAATAGTTTTTTAGAAGAAGACTATTTAGCTAATAAATTTACCAAGAATCTTTTAGATGAATTTAGAGAAGGGGATCTTGTAATTGTAAATAATACTAAAGTTATGAAAGCTAGGTTAAAGGTTGAATTAGAAAGTAAGACATTAGTAGAATTATTAGTTTTAGAAAGATCCCATGAATGTGTTTGGTTATGTTTGGCAAAGCCAGCAAAAAAGTTAAAAATAAATAAAAAATTAAAATTAAAATCTCCATTAGCACAAGATATTAATTTGATTGTTGATGGAGTTGATGAAGAAACTGGAGGGAGATTTATTAAATTTCCGGAAAATATAACTTGTCTCAATTCAATGAATGAACTTCTTGATAAATACGGGGAAATCCCTCTTCCTCCTTATATAAAAAATTCCGAAGAAGAATCTTTTCATGAGAAAAGTTATCAAACTGAGTATGCAACAAATCCGGGGGCAGTTGCTGCTCCAACAGCTGGTTTACACTTAAGCAAAAGTCTTATTTCCAATCTAAAAAAAAAAGGCGTAATAATCTTACCGATAACTTTGCACGTGGGTTATGGAACATTCAAACCAATTGATCAAGAAGATTTAAGTAACTTAAAACTTCACAAAGAATGGGTAAGTGTTAATAAGGAAGTAGTGGAGGAAATAAAAAGAATAAAGAAAACAGATAGAAAAATAATTGCTATTGGAACAACTAGCGTAAGAGCTCTTGAAAGTTGTTATTCTCACGAAATTAATGACTTTATTCCCATAGCTAAATACGTAGATTTAGTAATTAAGCCAGGTTATAAATTTAAGGTAGTTGATGGATTATTAACTAATTTTCATCTCCCTAAAAGTTCATTATTACTTTTAGTAAGTGCAATGATTGGTAGAGAAAGATTATTAGATCTATATAAAAAAGCCATAAAAGAAAAATTTAGATTCTTCTCTTATGGCGATGCGATGTATATTTCACCAGATTCACTACTGGAGAAAAAATAGATTTAGGCTTTGACTGGTTCTTGAATGATTCCGCTTGGAACTTCAGTAAACATAATTGATGATAAATACCTCTCTGCTAAATCAGGTAGAACAACTACAATTGTCTTCCCAGCATATTCATCTTGTTCAGCTAATCTAACAGCAGCAGCAGCGGCAGCCCCACAAGATATTCCTACTAATAGACCTTCCTCTTTAGCTAACCTAAGAGCCATCTCAATAGATTCGTCATTTGTTACTTGTTCGACCTTATCAACAATTGATAAGTCAAGGTTCTTAGGAATAAATCCTGCTCCAATTCCTTGGATTTTATGTGGTCCGGATTTAACCTCTTCTCCATTCATTGTCTGTGTAATAACAGGACTGTGTGATGGTTCTACAGCTACAGAAGTAATATTCTTGCCCTTCTCTTGCTTAATGTATCTTGAAACTCCTGTAATTGTGCCGCCAGTTCCAACCCCTGCAACTAGGACATCAATTTCACCATCGCAATCATCCCAGATTTCTGGTCCAGTAGTTTTGAAATGAATTTCAGGGTTTGCTGGATTATCAAATTGACCTGGCATGAAATATTGAGAAGGATTACTTTCTGCAATTTCTTTAGCCTTGGCTATTGCTCCAGGCATACCTTTAGATGCCTCTGTTAAAACAATTTCAGCACCCAACACTGCCATAACCCTTCTTCTTTCAATTGACATGGATTCTGGCATTGTAAGGATCAGTTTATAACCTCTTGCTGAAGCAGTAAAAGCTAGAGCAATTCCTGTATTTCCAGAAGTTGGCTCAACAATAGTTTTGTCTTTTGTAAGTTTCCCACTTTTCTCAGCATCCCAGATCATGTTTGCGCCGATCCTACATTTGACACTATAAGCGGGGTTTCTACCTTCAATTTTTGCAAGTACTGTAGCTTTCGCGTTTTTAGTAACTGATTTTAATTTTACTAATGGAGTGTTTCCAATAGCAAAACTGTTGTCCTCATAAATTTTTGCCATTTATATATTGAGAAAATATATATTAATACTAACTATTATTCAGAAAAAGAGTATATAAGTTTCTATACGGTAAATACTAGGAATTTAGAAATTATTTAGTGCTTCAGAAAATGTTTTCCATAATTGATCTTGGTCTTCTAATCCAACTGATACTCTAATAAGGTGCGAGGGTATACCAAAACTTTCAGCCCAATCTAACTCGTCATAATGAGCTAGTAAAACATAAGGACAAACTAGAGTAAATTTTGTACCTAAACTAGGTCCTTTAGATACTTTTAGAGAATCATAAAATTTTTTAGCTTTGTTCAATCCTCCATTTAATTCAAACGATAATAAGCAGCCGTATCCCCCATTAGAAGTAAGTAAAGAATTAAAATTTGGACAATTTTCAGGATGGAAAATATTTTTAATCTCGCTATGAGTCTCTAATCTTTTTTTTAATTCTAAACATGCTTTATTTTGTTCAAAAACTCTTTGATTTACATCTCTACTAACTTTCTCTAGATAAACAATATCTCCATCGGAAAGTATTGGAATATTAATCTCGTTTAATGCATTTCTACATTGATCAATCCATTTGCTTTTTGGATTTAATATTAATGATCCGGCAAGAATATCACCACTACCTGAAAAAATTTTTGTAAGTGAAGTAAAAACTATATCTGCATGTTCTATGGAATTTATATTTAAATTCGAACCAATTGTATCGTCAACAATTAACGGAATATTTAGCTTTTTTGCAATTTTTGAAATTTTTTTAATGTTTACACATTTGAGCATTGGATTACTTGGAAGTTCAATAATTAATGCTGATGGATTTATTCTTTTTATTTCTAATTCAATATCCGCGCAATTTTCTTCTGTAATTAACTTTGCTCCGTGAAAGATTTTCATTGGTAATTTAAGTACATCTACATATGGAAAACCAACTTGGAGTGTTGGTTTAGCTGGAAATAATTTATATATGATTTCTAATGATGTATGCAATGCAGACATTCCAGATGAAGTTAAGTGAATATCATCAGAGTCAATTTTTGTAGATTTAGAAATTCTATTTTTTATTTTTTGAGAACATTCATTTACGTAAGATTTTGGAGGGCAATCTTCAAGACCTAGTTCTATAGCGGCAGCTCTTGAAGATAGACCAAGACCTGTATGTTGCCAAAAATATTTTGCATAAATACTTCCTTCTTTTTCAGTTATTAAGAAAGCTAAATTATTTCTTTTCTCTATTAACGAGAATTGTTCAGAAGTATTTCTATCAATGTATTTTTTAGCTTTAAAAGCTATGCTTTCATTCGGATATGGCCAGATACTTTTATTGTGGTAGTAATTTTGCTCTTTTACTTTTTCGCATAATCTTTTCACTATGGGGTTTAGCCCGAATCGTGGGTAAATGGACTTCAATAAATTCATGCATTCTTGATCTTTTTCCTCGTAATTTATTACATCATTCCAAGTTGGTAATGCTACAGAAACAGCATGAATACTATCAGGAATTGCATATCCCAACTCTAAATTTTTCCATATAGGTTTTTTAAGTAAATCTCTCAATTTTCAGAATTTATTTAAAGCAAATAAAATGTCCGAGATTAAATCGTGTGTATCTTCACATCCAATTGATAATCTGACAAGAGCATCATCTATCCCTAGTAGATTTTTTGTTTTGTCATCAACAGAAGCATGAGTCATCGTTGCAGGGTGACAAATTAAACTTTCAACTCCTCCAAGGCTTTCTGCTAGAGAGAAATATTTGAGAGATTTGCAAAATTTAAAAGTATCCTCTTTATTTAAATTTAATTTAAGGGTGATCATTGAACCTCCAAATTGCATTTGCGATTTTGCTAAATTAAATTGCGGATGTTCTTGATTAAAAGGGTAAATTACTTTACTAATAATTTTATGATTACCTAATTCTTCAGAAATAAATTCTGCACTTTTAGTTTGTTGTTCGATTCTTAAAGGAAGAGTTTTTACTCCTCTCGTAATGAGCCAACTATCAAAAGGAGATGGTTGAAGCCCGAGAGCTTTTTGAGAGAAAAGCATCTTACTATTCCATCCCTCATTATTTGTCAGTACTGCTCCGCCAAGTGCGTCACTATGTCCATTAATGAATTTTGTGGTGCTTACAACCGATAGTGTTGCACCAAGGTCTAATGGTTTTTGAATAAGCGCTGTAGAAAATGTGTTGTCTACAACTACTGGTATTGCGAGTTTATTCGCTTCATCACAAATCGCCTTAATATCAAGTACCTTCAAAAGTGGATTAGTTGGACTTTCTAGCCATATCAAGGTTGGCTCGAAGTTTGAAATCTTTTTGATATTATTTTCGTTTGTAAAATCTGTGTATAAAACTTCTAGTCCAAATTTCTTGAAAACTTTTTCGAACATCCTCACTGTACAACCATAGAGATTTGACTCGCAGAGTATCTTGTCACCTGATTTTAGAGTTGATGAAATTGCAGTTACCGCGCTAATTCCAGATCCAAAAACTGTACAGTATTTAGAATCTTCTATTGATTTAAGGATGCTTTCTAGAATTCTAAAGTTTGGATTGCCTGATCTGGTGTAGTCGAAATTATCTTTATTACCATGCTTGAAAGTAGATGTAGAAAAAATAGGAGGCATAACGCATCCAGTGTCTTCTGCAAATGTTTCCCCATGGTGAATAGATAGGGTTTTTAAACCTGGCTTTTTGATATTATTTTCCTTATTTTCCATTATTTTTAAAAATAAGAATTAAATAAATCTCTCTTTTTTTAAAAGAGAGATTTAATAATCCAAAGAAAAGTAGTATTAAACTTTTCTTGAATAATATTCAACAACTAGTAGTTCGTTTATTTCAAGAGCCACCCACTCTCTATCGCATTTTCCATTTATTTTTCCCGTTAATTTAGGTTTGTCTAAATCAAGATGAGGTGGGACATTTGCTAAACCAGGGAATTCTATATTACCTTCTACAAGTTTTTTGCTTGCTTTGTTTTCTCTAATTCCGATTACATCGCCTGATTTGCATTGATAACCAGCAATATCAAGAACCTTTCCATTAACGGTTACATGGCCATGATTTACTAATTGTCTTGAGCCTGGGATTGTACCTCCAAAACCTAATCTAAAACAAATATTATCAAGTCTGTTTTCTAAAAGTCTTAGTAGGTTAGTTCCTGTAGATCCTTCTTGAGCTCTAGCTTTTTTTACATAACGTACTAGTTGTTTTTCAGAAACTCCATAATTAAATCTAAGTTTCTGTTTTTCTTCTAGACGAATTGCATATTCTGATCGCTTGCGACGGGCTTGGCCGTGCTGACCTGGAGGATTAGACTTCTTTGAAGCTTTCCTGGTGAGACCTGGTAGTTCTCCCAAGCGACGCGTAACCCTTAATCTGGGGCCGCGGTATCTTGACATAATTTTAAATTAAATAGAAATTTGCAATAAATTGGATAATTGATTAAATTCAATTAAACTAATTACTACCGGAAATTATATTTTACATCATCAAAGTGTTCAAAACTATTAACAAATTAATTACTTATATACTTCTTTTTATGATTTCTTTTTATAAAAAGTGGTTTTCTCCTTTTTTCGGACCAAGATGCAGATTTATTCCAAGTTGTAGCTCTTATGGATATGAGGCAATTACTAGACATGGTCCTTGGAAGGGAGGGTGGTTAACTTTAAGAAGATTAAGCAGATGTCATCCTTTAACTCCCTGTGGATGTGATCCTGTGCCTGACTAAATGAATGAAAATATTTATTTTTGTTAGGCAGGGATGTTGCCTTTGTGATTCATTAAAAAACAAACTGGCAAAAATAAATCTTAATGAGTTATTCCCTAATCTAGAGGAGCTTAAAGAAATTGATATTGATAGGGTTGATTTATATAAAGATAAATATAAAAAATATGATTATGAAGTACCTGTTATTGCTGTTGAAGGAATTAGATCCGAGGAGATTATAGAATTGCCTCGCATTTCTCCAAGATTAAAAGATGATCAATTAAAGAATTGGTTTCAAAAAAATATTAGTACCATTCTGGAGAAATAATTTTTTTATATGAGATCTATAAAATTACATAAACTTTTAGATTTGGTAGGAATTATTCCTTCATTAGATTTAATCGATCATGAAATCAATAATATTTCTTTTAACTCTAAAGAAGTACAAAAAGGAACTTTATTTTTAGGTATGCCTGGTTTAAATGTTGATGGAGGAAAGTATTGTATTGAGGCAATTGAAAATGGCGCTGAGGCTGCCATTATTGGGTCTGCTGCAAAAGAGAAAATTGGATCTATTGATCGAGAAAGGATTTTGGTTATAGAGGATAATTTAGATTATATTTTTGGTCAAATAGTCGCTGAGTTTTGGGATAGGCCTTCAAGAAAACTTAAACTTATTGGTGTTACGGGTACTAATGGAAAAACAACAATTACTTTTTTATTGGAATATCTTTTAAAAAAATTAGGAAAAAAGACTGCATTATTTGGGACCTTGTTCAATAGATGGCCTGGCTTCTCAGAGGTGGCTACTCATACAACTGATTTCGCCGATAAACTTCAAAAGAAATTAAATGCTGCTGTTGAGGCAGAATCTGAATTCGCGATATTAGAGGTAAGTTCTCATTCTATTGCTCAAAACAGGATATCAGGATGCGAATTTGAGGCAGCTATTTTTACTAATTTAACTCAAGATCATCTTGATTATCACTCAGATATGGAATCATATTTTCATACAAAAAGAAAGTTATTTTTCCCACCTTACTTAAAAGAAAAAGATGGAATTTGTGTATTAAATCATGATGACCATTGGATATCTAAATTGTCATCTGATCTTGAAAAAAGATCTTTGTTAGTCTCTACAAAGATTACTGAAAGTGAATTTGAAAATGATGATTTTTTTTTCGTGACAGATAAAAAATTTACTGAAAGTGGTTCCACCTGTATATTTCATACACCTAGTGAAAAAATTCAACTTTTTGTACCACTTGTCGGTGAATTTAATTTAATGAATGCTATTCAAGCAATAACAATTTTGTATAAACTTAATTTTTCTTTAAAAGATCTATCAAAGTTAATACAATCTTTCCCTGGCGCTCCTGGGAGAATGGAGAAAATACAAATTGATAATGATGTCGTTTTAAGATCACTTCCAACAGTAATTGTTGATTATGCCCACACTCCTGATGGATTAAAAAAAGTTTTGCAATCAATTAAAAAACTTTGTGAAGGGAAACTCATAACTGTTTTTGGCTGTGGCGGAGATCGAGACCGTAGTAAAAGGCCTTTAATGGGATCAATAGCTGAAGAGTTTTCTGATCAACTTTTTATAACTTCAGATAATCCAAGATCAGAAGAACCCCAAAAGATAGTAAATGATATTTTGATGGGTATAAAAATAAGAGAAAAAATAACAATTGAGATTGATAGATTTAAAGCAATAAATGAATCTATCAAATTTGCCAATAAAGAAGATATAGTTTTAATTGCAGGAAAAGGACATGAAGACTACCAAATTCTCAATGATAAAGTTATTAATTTTGATGATAGAAAAATAGCTTATAAATTATTAAAAGATAAAAGTAAATCTCAATAAAATTTCCTAATCAAATAAGAAAGATCTTTACGCAAATCACAAGAAAAGTTTCTTAGAATCAATGGAGTTATGTTTATTAAAATGAAAGGCTTAGCCTTAGTTGTAGGCGCAGGTGGAATTGGAACACAACTAGCTAAAGATCTGGATGAAAGTGAAAAAGATTTAGATGTTGTTTTGTGTGGAAGAAAAAGTGAATTTAATCCTTTTTGGGAATTAGATGTAGAGGATTCTCAATCCCTTTCGCAGTTGAAAAATAAAATATCAAATCATCCTTCAAAATTAAGGCTAGTTGTTAATGCTACAGGTAGACTTCATAGTGATTCACTTCAACCAGAAAAAAGATTACAACATCTTGATAAAAAAAATATTATGGAAAGTTTTTCAATAAATGCCTTTTCTCCTATTTTATTAGCTAAAGCGATTGAAGAATTTATACCAAAAGATTTTGATTTTAATTTTGCAAGTATAAGTGCAAGAGTTGGTAGCATTGGAGATAATCAAACTGGAGGTTGGTATTCATATAGAGCAGCAAAATCTGCGCAAAATCAGTTTTTTAAATCTTTAAGTATTGAATGGGCTAGACGTTTCCCAAAGGCTACTATCACATTGCTTCATCCAGGAACAGTAGATACTGATTTATCTAGACCTTTTCATAAATTTGTTCCAGAACATAAATTATTTAGTAAAGAAAAATCCTCCCAATTCTTGATTAATATTATTAAAAATCAATCACCAGAATCTACAGGAAAATTTATTGCTTGGGACAACTCGGAGATACCTTGGTAAACTAAATTTTTTTTATATCAATAGATCTTTAAGTCAATATTTTTTTTATTTCTCTAGCAAGTAAATCAATCTCAGCTTCTGTAGTCATTTGATGTACGCATGCTCTAAACCATTTTGGATCTTCTAAAACTCTAATCCAAATTTTCTTTTCTCCAAGTTTCTTTACAAATTTATCCTTATCTTTAATATTTTCGATATTAAAACTAACAATCCCATTTAAATATTTTTTTTCTAAAACTAATTCAACACCCTTTGATTCATTTAATTCATCCCAAAGTTTTCCACTTAATTTTTTGATATTTTTGTTTTTTTCTTTTTCATGGCAGTCTTTATCCAAAAGATCTAAAGAATTCCGAAGCCCAGCAAGTAAAGGAATACAAGAGGTAGCTATTTCAAATTTCCTTGCATCATCATGAAAAAGATTATCTGAAGGCTCATAAATGCCCTGTTCTTTTTTTAATGATTTCCAACCAATTATTGTTGGATCTGTTTCATGAATAAATCTATCTGAGACATAAATAGCTCCAAGTCCTTCTGGTCCACATGCCCATTTATGAGAAGTTATTGAATATAAATCAGAATAAAAAACTTCTTTTTCAATATTTATGTGCCCAAAGGTTTGAGCGCCATCAACAAGTAAATAAGAATCTTCTCGATTATTTTTTAATTCGATAGAAATTTGTTTTAAAGGAATTTTATATCCAAAGTTCCATAAGATATGAGAAATAATTAGGATCTTAGTCTTACTATTTAGATTTTTCAAAATCTCTAAAATTATATTTTCGTCGTTTAGATCTTGAATTTTTTGGATTGGCAAAATTTTGAATATTAATTTATTTCTTCTGCAAAATTCTCGACTTGCAACCACGACTCCAGGATGTTCACAGTCACTTATTAGCAACTCTTCTCCCTCTACTACTTTTATTCCCCAAAAGGGCAAAATCATACCGGAAGAGATATTTTCGGTACAAGCTACATTCTTTGAATTGACACCTAATTTTTGCGCAATGATTCTTTTTGTGGTCAATATTTCTTTGTAAATAAAAGGCCATATATCATTGGTAAATGGTCCTAAATCTTGGATGATTTCCCAAGTTTTAACTATTGCTTCTAGAGAAGATTTTGGTAATGGTCCTTGACCGCCATAGTTGAAATAATACTTATTTTTTAATGCGGGTATTTGATCTCTTAGATTATTTCTCATGGAAATTTATATTAAATTTTCAAATCTTTAATTTTTTAAATATTGCCGACTAAAGTTACTGTTCTAAATTCAATATCCTCAATTACTCTCCAAGGTTCATCACTCCTTTCTGCAAATTTTAAATTTTTAAATCCTAGTTCTTTAAAATCACTTATAAACTCTGGCTCATACCATGCTCCACTAATACATCCTGTCCATAAATCATGATCATTTTGTAATCTTAAAGGGACTTTTTTGTTAGAGACGATATCGCTAATTGCAATTCTTCCATTATCGTTTAAAACTCTTTTTATGTTATTTAGAAGGTTATTTCTAGATTCTGGACTTACCAAGTTTAAAACGCAATTACTTAAAATAATATCCACTGATTTATCTGCGATTAATGGATTTAAATCTTTATCTAATTCATCAAGTTTTTCAATTGAACCTTCTAGAAATTCTGTATTGTTGAAACCTATATTTTTTGTAACTTCCTTAGAGGCTGATCTTGATAAAGAAAGCATGTCAGGATTCTGATCAACTCCAATAACTTTCCCTTCTTTCCCAACAATTTGGGCACAAATGAAAGCATTTTTGCCGCTACCACTTCCAAGATCTAAGACTATATCATTTTTTTGGACATATTTTGTTGGATCACCACACCCATAGTCTCTTTCTATAACCTCTTGAGGAATTGCTTCAAGTAAAACGGGATTAAACCCAACTGGTGTACAAAGACAACTTTCTTTTTCTTGTGCGGCTGAGCCATATCTTTCTTGAATCGCATCTTTATGATCGAATTGATTAGGTGCTTTATTCGATGTGTTTGTATTACAGCAACTTTCAGACATATTTTTTTAAAGGACTCTTGATAAATATAGCCAAAAAAAAAGCCCCTGAAAAAGGGACTTTTTATTTGTTTAATTAAATTATTTAGTGTAATTAACACCTCTGTAATTTAATTCTGCTTTTTCATTACTTGAAGAAGCGTCATCCATTCTGTTGGTGTATACGTTTCTTCTGTAGGTAAGTTCAACAAGTTGCTTTTTAGCAGCTTCTTTGTTTTGAACGTAGTTTTTACCTCTGTAAGTTAAAGTAGTCATGTTTCGATGTGACACACGGCCATCCCCCGTTCCATGGTATGACTCGAACTGCGCCCTCAAATGAGAGTGAACGAAAAAGTAGCGATTGCTACAAAATTATTATAAGCGTATTCTTCTAGGTATGTCTAGTTTTTACAAATAGAAACGAAGATTTAATGTTTTTTTAATTATTATATTAGGTAAATTTTTTTATAAATAGTCTCTAAAAAGGTTTATGTTTATATTTGGTTTAATCTTCATATAACTATTTATTTATGACAGGTTTTTTATATTTCTTGGGAAATACTTTAAGGTGGCCAGTGTTAAAACCAAAAGAATTTTTTTCACTACATGCTTATTTTTCAATTATTTATTTGATAACTTTTACTTTGAGTAAATATGATGTGAGCCAATCAAATTTAGTTTTTACTTTAGGAATTCTTGCACCTCTTTTAATCGCTATTGGTCAAGGACTTCCAATTGATTGCCTTGATATGGAATCATCTTTGTTGAAGGAATTAAAAACTAAATAATATATACTTCAGTTAAAATTTTATAAAACTTGGACAACTTCGCTTATTTCAGGAATCATTTCTTTTAACTTTCTTTCAATACCCATTTTTAGAGTCATAGTGCTACTTGGGCAACTACCACATGCTCCTTGAAGTCTGACTTTGACAATTGGACCATCTATTTCTGCAATCTCTACATTACCTCCATCAGAAATTAAAAAAGGTCTTAGCTCGTCAAGGACTTTTTCTACATTTTCGTTTGTCAGCGAGAGTGTTTCAGTACTCATAATTTTGGATTAACTTTATAATAAGCCTAGAAAGAAATCTGATTAATTGCAAAAAAGATAATTTTCTGTTGTGACTTCATCTAAAAATCCCACTAATGATAATAGCTACTTTGATGCAGTCTTAGTAGGAGCAGGGATAATGAGTAGTACTTTAGCCCTCCTAATTTCAGAAGTTTTACCAGATATAAAATTTCTTATTATAGAAAAATTAAATGCTCCGGGAAGTGAAAGTACTGGCGCTTTTAATAATGCAGGTACAGGACATGCGGCTAATTGCGAATTAAACTATACCCCTTTAGATGAAAAAGGAAATCTAAAAATAGATAAAGCGCTCTCAATAAATCGTTCTTTTGAAACATCCATGTCTTTATGGGCCTCATTGTATGAAGCAGGGAAAATTGATATTAGGAAGTTTCTAAAATTTATTCCTCATATTAGCTTTGTGACTGGTCAGGATAATATTTCTTTTTTAAAAAAAAGATTTCAGAAAATGACCGAAAATCCAGAATTTATCGATATGGAATTTTCTACATCTTTTGATGAAATTTCATCATGGGCTCCTCTAATAACAAAAGAAAGAAATCCATCTAATCAAATTGCTGCTACCAGAATAGGTAGAGGAACTGATATTAATTTTGAGGCTTTAACTAAAGAGTATTTGTCATTAGTTTCTTTAAATAAAAATGTTGAAATTAGATACAAAACAGAATTAGTAGATTTAAAGAAAATTGATAAAAAACAATGGGAACTAGAAATCAGTTCTGAAGGTAGAAAAACTTCAATTAGAACTGGCTACGTTTTTCTTGGTGCTGGTGGAAAAACAATTAATTATTTACAAAAATCAAAAATTCCAGAAGCAAAAAGTTATGGTGGATTTCCTGTTAGTGGTAAATGGCTTATTTGCGAGAAAAAAGATCTAACAGAAAAACATAACTCAAAAGTTTATGGTAAAGCTGATATTGGATCGCCACCAATGTCTGTGCCTCATTTAGACACCAGATGGATTGATAATAAAAAACTTCTTTTATATGGACCTTTTGCTGGATTTACAACGAAATTTCTAAAACAAAGTTCATATTTTGACTTATTTAGTTCAATTAAAAAGAATAATATTTTTTCTATGTTAGACGTTGGTTTCAAGAACAACGATTTAATTAATTACCTAATATCACAATCATTAAAGAACCATAACTCAAGAGTTGAGAATTTAAAGAACATGATGCCATCAGCTAATCCTTCTGATTGGTATTTAAAGAATGCTGGTCAAAGAGTCCAAATAATTAAAAAAACTGAAGGTGGTGGTTCTTTGAAATTTGGAACTGAGATTGTAAATTCATCTGATGGATCATTATCTGCTTTGTTGGGAGCCTCTCCGGGAGCAAGTACGGCGGTTTCAATTATGGTTGAAGTTCTAGAAAAATCTGTTTTATTTTTAAACGATAAGCATAATCTTCAGAAAAAAATAAAAGACTTAATTTATCAAGAACTATCGGTCTCTGAAAATTACAGTACCTTCATAAAAGAAATTAAAAAAAGAAATAATTCCATTTTTGGTTTCCATCCATAATCCTAATTAGCTAATATTAATCAAGATGTAATAAGAGGAGAATTTTTCTTTCTATATGACTGATATATTGGTTTCAAAAATAAGAAATTTCTGCATAATCGCTCATATTGATCATGGTAAATCTACCCTCGCAGATAGGTTGCTTCAAGATACTGGTACTGTGCAGCAAAGGGATATGCAAGAACAATTTTTGGACAGTATGGATCTTGAAAGAGAGAGAGGAATTACTATCAAGTTACAGGCCGCTAGGATGAAATATAAAGCTGATGATTCCCAAGAATATGTTTTGAACTTAATAGATACTCCAGGGCATGTTGATTTCTCTTATGAGGTTAGTAGATCTCTTCAAGCTTGTGAAGGCGCCTTACTAGTTGTTGATGCAAGTCAAGGAGTAGAAGCTCAAACCTTAGCTAATGTTTATCTTGCCTTAGAAAATAATCTTGAAATAATTCCTGTTTTAAATAAAGTTGATTTACCAGGGGCTGATGCTGAAAAAATAAAACAAGAAATAGAGGAAATTATTGGACTTGATACATCTAATGCAATAAATTGTTCAGCAAAAACTGGAGTTGGTATTAAAGATATTTTGGAAGCAATCGTAAGAAGAGTACCTCCTCCTCAAGATGAAATTAAACTACCTACAAAGGCACTGATTTTTGATTCTTATTATGATCCTTACAGGGGAGTTATTGTTTATTTCAGGGTGATATCTGGGTCTCTAAATAAGAGAGAAAAAATATTATTAATGGCAAGTAAGAAAAATTATGAACTAGATGAGATAGGAATAATGGCGCCTGATCAGCAGCAAGTTGATGAATTACATGCAGGAGAAGTTGGTTATTTAGCTGCTTCTATAAAATCAGTTGCTGATGCGAGAGTGGGAGATACGATTACTCTTTTAAATTCACCTGCCATTGATCCTTTGCCTGGATATAAGACAGCAAATCCTATGGTTTTTTGTGGTTTATTCCCGACTGATGCCGATCAATTCCCAGATTTAAGAGTATCGCTAGAAAAATTACAATTATCTGATGCAGCTTTAAAATATGAGCCCGAAACCAGTAGCGCAATGGGCTTCGGATTTAGGTGCGGATTCCTAGGACTTCTTCATATGGAGATAGTTCAAGAAAGATTAGAAAGAGAATATGACTTGGATCTAATCGTAACGGCACCATCAGTTATTTATAAGGTTAATTTAAATCAGCAGGAACATATCTTTATTGATAATCCTTCTACAATTCCTGATCCACAACTTAGAGAATCAATAGAGGAGCCTTATGTGAAAATGGAAATTTATGCTCCCAATGAATTTAATGGAACATTAATGGGTTTATGTCAGGAAAGAAGGGGAGTATTTATAGATATGAAATACATAACAACAGATCGAGTTACCTTGATTTATGAAATTCCACTAGCAGAAGTTGTTACAGATTTCTTTGATCAAATGAAAAGTAGAACCCAAGGTTATGCATCAATGGAATATCATTTGATTGGCTATAGAAAAAATGACCTTGTTAGATTAGATGTTCTAATAAATTCAGAAAGAGCAGATCCATTAACTTCTATTGTTCATAAAGATAAGGCTTATGGAATTGGCAGAAGTTTAGTTGAGAAATTAAAAGAACTTATTCCAAAACAACAATTTAAAATACCCATTCAAGCATCAATCGGTAGCAGGATTATTGCAAGTGAAAGCATAAGTGCTTTGCGAAAAGATGTTTTATCTAAATGTTATGGAGGGGATATTTCTAGGAAAAAGAAACTTTTAAAGAAACAAGCCAAAGGTAAAAAGAGGATGAAGGCAATGGGTAAAGTTGAAGTCCCTCAAGAAGCTTTTATGGCAGTCTTGAAATTAAACCAGTAATTTTTTTTAATTTAAAATTTACAGCTATTTATTTTTAAAAGAATTGGGTATATTTCATTTATATCTTTAAAAAAAGATTTTGGATATTAACTCATTTAATCGTGTCGGCGCAAATATCAGAAAAGCTGGATTTTTAATTGTACTTTTTTATCTTCTTGTTGTTTTAATAATGAAATTTTTAGAAGCCAATAATTTTTTTGGCTATTCATTTTCAATGTTAAGCAATGATATCTTTGCCCCTCCTTCTCTTAATCATTTTTGTGGCACAGATAGATTAGGAAGAGATGTTTGCTTAAGAACTTTGCAAGGATCATCATTAGCTATAGAAGTTGTATTCTTAGCTATTCTTTTTTCATTAAGTTTGGGTTTGCCATTGGGATTATTAAGTGGGTATTTTGGTGGTTTTTTTGATAAATGCTTATCACTAATAATGGATACTATTTTTTCAATACCTGTAATTTTGCTTTCAGTTGTTGTGGCTTTTGTATTGGGTAAGGGTATCCTTAACGCGGCTTTGGCATTGTGTATTGTTTACTCTCCTCAATATTTTAGATTAATCAGAAATCAGACAATATTGGTTAAATCCGAAACTTATGTGGAGGCAGCTCAAGTTGCAGGAGCTGATGTTAAAAAAATTATTTTTAAATATATCCTCCCAAATGTAATAACACCATTGCCTATTCTGCTTACCCTAAATGCTGCAGATGCTGTTTTGGTATTAGGAAGTTTAGGATTTTTAGGCCTTGGCGTTCCTGCAGATGTCCCAGAGTGGGGAAGTGATTTAAATCTGGCTCTTGCCGCTTTACCGACAGGTATCTGGTGGACAGCTTTGTTCCCAGGTTTGGCAATGTTTTTTTTAGTTTTAGGTCTTTCTTTTATAGGAGAGGATCTTGAAGAAATTTTTGATAGTCAAAATTCTGAATAAATTTAGTTATCTGTAATAGGATCAAGTTCTCCTTGATCATTCAACTTTGGATATTCTTTAGCTGATTTTTTATACACCGCAGCTAATTCTGGGTAACACCATTCAAAAAGTGTTTTTTGATATTCATCCATATTTAACCCTTCTCCATGATCGGGCAATATACCTTTATTTTTTCTTTGGCGAACAGCTTCAAATAATAATATAGAAGCAGCAACTGAAACATTCAGAGACTGAACCATACCTCTCATAGGTATAAAAATTGATTGATCAACCATTGATATAAGTTCATTACTTAGTCCCCATTTTTCTGCTCCTAAAACAAAACATGTATTTTTAGAATAATCAAAATTTCTATAATCTACTGATTCACTATTAAGAGTTGTTCCATATAATTTAAAACCCTTATTCTTTAAATCAGATATTGCAGTGATAGTGTTTTCATGATTATTCAGCTTTACCCATTTTTGACTTCCTTGAGCAGTACTATTAAAAGTCTTAACTGTATTTGTTTTGCTAATAAAATTTGCTTCGAAAACTCCTGCTGCATCACATGTCCTTAATATCGCAGATAAATTATGTGGTTTATTTACATCCTCAACTAAAACAGTCAAGTTTTTCATTCTGCAATCTAAAACACTTTTGATTCGTTCAAATCTTCTTGGCAAAATTGACATTTATAATTTTTTCACACCTTTAAATTATATTCAAAAAATATTGATTACCTATTAAATCTCTTGGTTTATAATATTTTGGTAGTTTAAGTTAACTCAATGGCATACATAGAATGGGACTATACAGTAATAACAAGTATGGTAGAAAAACAAGGGTGGGATTTACCTGATCGTGAATCGGAAGAATGGAATAAATTTAACGATGAATTAGGAGAAAAAATGAGAGGTGTTGGACTTATTTTCGAAAAATATTGTAAATTTACTCCTGACGTAGGAGAAGGAGTTCATCTTCTAGATGACTGATCATAAATAGTTTTAAACCATTGATGTATCCCTTAATCAATGGCTTATTAATTAATAAGATAATGTAATTTCACTAAATTAGAACTGGCAATTATTAAGGCTTTATAAAGCTTGTACTCAAAAAAAAATTTTTTATTCCACAAAAAAGTTATTTAATTTCTATATTTGAATAAAAATATGAAAAATAAATTAACTTTTTTATTCGATGGTGGTTGTCCACTTTGCTTGAGAGAAACAAATTTTCTTAAAAAAAGAGATAGCTTAAATCAAATTTCATTTATAGATATTAATAGTAAGAATTATGATCGAAGTCTTTTTAATGACATCTCATATTCAGAAGCTATGTCAAACCTCCATGGGATTATTGAAAATGGTGAAATTATTAGGGGACTAGATGTACTTGCATATTCTTATGAATTAGTTGGTTTAGGTTGGGTTTATTATCCCTTGAAGATTAAGCTTTTATCTCCATTATTGAGATTGGTTTACAGATATTGGGCAAAATATAGACTTCAAATTACAGGTAGATCTGATATTGAAAAACTTTGTACCTCACAATGTGAACAATAAATATGGAAATTATCGATATAGACAGAATAATAGAAATGTGTTGGGAAGATAGAACACCCTTTGAAGCTATCGAGTATCAATTTGGTTTAAAAGAGGAAGATGCGATAAAAATTATGCGTCAAAATCTTAAACCCAAATCTTTCAAAGTCTGGAGAAAGAGAGTTTCGGGAAGAAATACAAAACATATGGCCCTTAAAGATTCAACTAGATTTAAATCTACTCATAAAAGAAAATTATAAATTTTGAAAAATCTTTCTACTAAAACTTGTCCTGTTTGCAATAGGCCGTTTGAGTGGCGTAAAAAATGGAAAAACTGTTGGGATGATGTTATCTACTGTTCAAAAAGATGCAGTAACAGGAAGTCGCAAAGATGAAACAAGTATCAATTATTTTCCCGAATCAACTTTTTAGAGAAAGCCCAATCTTAAAAATAAATTGTGAAGTTTTGATTGTGGAAGACTCATTATTTTTTGGAAATGATAAATTTCATAAATTAATTAACCATAAAAATAAGTTAGTTTTTCATAGAGCATCTATGCTCGCTTATAAAAATTATTTAGAAATATCTGGCTTTAAAGTTTTATATATCGAAAACAAGAATAATGTTTCTACAGTTGATTATTTATCGGAATTTATTAAAAATAAATATCAGAAAATAAATCTCATTGACCCTCATGATTTTTTAATAATGAAGAGGATTAATAATTTTGTTGAAAGTAATAATTTAGTTTTAAATATTTTACCTTCTCCTATGTTTATGAGCAGTGAAGATTTAAAAGATTTATTTGCATCAAATGCAAAAAAACCTCTTATGGGGAGATTTTATGAGAATCAAAGAAAGAGCCAAAAGATATTAGTTAATCCTGACAATACACCTGAAGGTGGTAAATGGAGTTTCGATGAAATGAACAGAAAAAAATTACCAAAAAAAATAAAAATACCCGATACACCTAAATTACAAAAAAATAAATTTGTAGTTAATGCAGAAAGGTCATTAGCCAATTTTGATATTGAGTTTATTGGAGAAAGTAATAACTTTTTATATCCAACTAATTTTGAGGAGGCAGATAAATGGTTAAATGATTTTTTTAAACATAGATTTTTCTTATTTGGAGATTATGAGGATGCTATTTCTAAAGAAAATTCTTTTTTATGGCACAGTTTACTTTCTCCTCTTTTAAATAGCGGCCTATTAACCCCAGATGCAGTAGTAAATAAAGCATTACTTTTTGCAAAAAATAATAATGTTCCTATTAACTCTTTAGAGGGCTTTATTCGTCAAATTATTGGATGGAGAGAATTTATTTGCCTTGTCTATAAAAAGTACGGAACAAAGATGCGAAATAGTAATTTTTGGAATTTTGAAGATAAGCCAATTCCAAAATCTTTTTATCAAGGAAATACAGGAATTGAACCAGTAGACGTTGTTATAAAAAATATTATTAAATTTGGTTATTGTCATCATATTGAGCGGCTAATGATTATTGGCAACTTTATGCTTCTATGTAGAATTCACCCCAACCAAGTTTATAAATGGTTTATGGAAATGTTTATTGATTCCTATGATTGGGTTATGGTCCCAAATGTTTACGGAATGAGTCAGTTTAGTGATGGTGGTATCTTTTCAACAAAGCCATATATATCAAGCTCTAATTATGTAAAAAAAATGTCTAATTTTAAAAGTGGCCCATGGTGTGAAATATGGGACGGCTTATTTTGGAAATTTATTAAAGATAATGAAAGCTTTTTTAGAAAGCAATATCGTCTGGCAATGTTAACGAGAAATCTCGATAAAATGTCAGAAGAAAAATTAAATAATCACTTAAAAACGGCCGATAAATTTTTAAGAGATATTCAATAAATTAAGAGTAATAACCTATAGTTGTCTTTGAAAAATTAAAAGAATATTATGTTATGAAGAAATATTAAGTACGGATGTTAGCTTAGAAAAAATTAGATTTATCTAATGGAAATTGGAACACTTTTTTTAAAAAGTAATTCGACGGGAATTATTACTTTTTCTGAATTAGATTGGATAACTACCCATCAATCTAATTTCTCTAGATTGGAGGAATCCATAGCAATTAAATTAGGCAGAATGCTTGATGCAGGATCTATCAATATTGGTTGCCGTTTGCAATCCTGAATAAGTTTTTATTTTAATAATGAAGTATCAAAAACAGAAAAAAATATTTTTTTGGGAAAGAATCCATTCTTTAAATATCTTTCTTTTTTTAGGATTTAATCTTTCACTTATTTCTATCTTAGGTTTTATTTGGTTTAATTCTGCAATTGAAAAAGTAGTTTAAATTTTTGAATTTTTTGTATATTAAAGTTATCTTTAAAAATTAATTATATTTTGAGCATAGGATATTTACAAAGAAAGGCAGCTTGGGAAATTTTATTAAAAGTTAGTTCTGGTGATTTTTCTGATCATGCTCTTGAAAAGGTTTTAAAAAATTATCAATTTAATCCTCTTGATATAGCTTTTATTACGGAATTATCTTTTGGATGCATAAGGTATAGAAAATTTCTTGATCTTTGGACGGATCATACATCAAAAATTACTTATAAAAAGCAGCCTCCAAAGTTAAGATGGCTTCTACATATAGGTTTGTATCAACTATTGAAAATGGATAAAATCCCATTTCCTGCTGCTATTTCTACCACTGTAGAAGTAGCTAAAAAAACAGATTTAAATGGTTTAGCGGGAACTGTAAATGCGATATTGAGAAATGCATCAAGAAAATTAGAACAAAAAATCTTTCCGGAATTATCTTCTGATAGAAAAGAAAGAATTTCATATCTTGAATCATTTCCATTATGGCTTGTGAAGGATCTTTATAAGTGGGTTGGCAATAGCGAGGGTGAAAATATCATTAAGGCATTTAATAAAAAACCATCAATTGATTTGAGAATTAACCAATTAAAAACTAATTTAGATCACTTTTTGAAAGTACTTCATGAAAATAAAATTGATGCTGAAATTATTAAAGATTTACATAATGGAATTACTTTAAAATCTAATCCAAGATCTATAAAAAATTTACCAGGATATAGTGATGGACTTTGGACAATTCAAGATAGATCTTCTCAGTGGATAGCACCTCTCTTAAATCCAAAAGAAGGTGAAAAGATTTTAGATGCTTGTGCAGCTCCAGGAAGTAAGTCTACCCACCTTGCAGAATTAACAAATGATAGTGCTGAAATCATTGCCGTAGATAGATCAGCAAAAAGATTGAAAATACTGCAATCAAATTTAGAAAGGTTAAATTTGAAATCTGTTATTACCCTTAAGGCTGATGCTACGAGTTTGATTGAATTAAATCCTAAGTTTATATCTTATTTTGATAAGATTTTATTAGATGCTCCATGTTCAGGCATTGGAACTCTTTCCAGGAATCCGGATTCTAGATGGTCTTTAAGTAAAGAAAAAATAAAATCTTTAACTTTATTACAGGAAAAACTTTTGGAGAGTATTTTCCCTCTTTTGAAACAAGATGGTACTTTAGTTTATTCAACTTGCACTATTTGTCCCGATGAAAATAATCTATTAATTGAACGATTTATTGAAAAAAACAAAACTTTAAAATTGGTTAGCCAAAAGCAAATTTTACCTGGCTTGGATTATCCTGGTGATGGATTTTATTCTGCAATAATTTCTTATAAATCTTAAAAATATAATTTATTTTTTAATTGGAATTTTATAGATTTCAGCTATAAACTTTTTCCATAAATAAGCAGCATTCCCACTAGATAATTCAGATTCTTTGTTATCGTCGTAACCTATCCAGACCCCCGTTGTAAGGTTATCAATGGAACCAATAAACCAGAGATCTTTATTTCCATCAGATGTTCCTGTTTTTCCATAAATTTTCTTTCCTTTTATAGAGGCAGCTTTTGAAGTTCCTTCTTCTACAGATTTTTCAAGAAGTTTATTTATTTTCTTGTTTATTTTTAAATCTAATATTTTCTTGGAAATAGATTTATTTCCCCAAATAGTTTGTTTTTTAAATGATTCTATTTTTTCTATGATTTCAGGGCTTTGAATCTTTCCATTATTGTTTATTGCTGAATATGCATTTGTGATGTTTAAAAGATTATCTCCGTAGGCGCCAATAGCTAATGATGGGAATTCCTCAAACTCTTGCTCGTAACCTAGTCCAAATGAATTCGCTAAATTAATGATATTTTTTAAGCCGATTTTTTTTGTTATTGATATTGGAACGATATTTGATGAACTTTTAAATGATTCAATCAAAGATATTGAACCTCTATAGTCTTCTGAAAAATTTTTTGGGCAATAACTTTCCCAGCATATTGGTAAGTCTTCAAATTTATCGCTTAATTTTATTCCTTCTATTAATGCAGCAGCATAAGGGATTATTTTAAAAGTAGAACCTAAAGGTCTTACAGATGAAATCACTCTATTGTATTCATTAATTGATGGATTTTTGCTGGTTATCATTGTCCTGATTAGTCCTGTATTTGATTCGATAGATAACAGACCAAATTCAAGTTCTTTAGGCCCTGCGTATCTTGATATTTTTTGACCTTTTTCTTGCCAATCTTTATTGATAGAGGATTTAATTCTTAAAAACTTATAATCATTTTTACTTCCAATTTTTTTATCGGTTTCCTGAAGAATAAAGTTTATTAGTAATTTATCATCTAAAAAATTATCAGCTGTTTGATAATTTAACTTTATTTTTTCTTTAATAGCATTATTCTTATTTGCAAGAGAAATATATCCATCAATATACATTGATTCAAGAACTTTATTTCTATTTTTAATAGCTAGTTCTAAATTTTGATAAGGTGAATAAATTGATGGGGCTGGAGCTAATCCTGCAATTAATGCGATCTCTGATAATGTCAATTCTTCTATAAATTTTCCAAAATAAACTTGGGCAGCCTCATCTACCCCGTATGCTCCTGATCCTAGATAAATATTATTTAAATATAATTTTAAAATTTGACTTTTGTTATATCTAAATTCAAGTATGAGTGCTATAAATATTTCTTTGATTTTTCTTTGAAAACTTAAATCATTATTTAGAAAAAGTAATCTAGCAACTTGTTGTGTAATTGTACTTCCTCCCTCTTTAACATAACCACTTCTAATATTTTGAATAAGAGCACGAGAAATACTTTTAAAATCTATTCCATTATGTTTATAAAATCTTTTATCCTCAGAAGATATAAAAGAATGTTTAAGCAAAAAAGGAATTTTATGATAACTATTATCTATTTCAAATTTGCGGCTTAATTTGCTTAGTATCTTATTATCAGAAGATGATATTACATAAGAATATTTGCTTTCCCGAAACTTTTTATTTTTAGATACGTCAAACTTTAACGTACTAAATATTAGACTAAAAAAATAAAAAGATATTCCAGAAAAAATTAATATTGGAATTATTAAAACAAAAGATTTGAATTTAATCTTTTGCACCTTAAGCAACTAAAAAACTATGTCCTATCGCTAAAGCTGTAACTAACATCCCAGTTATAAGGAACGGTTGGGCACTTGCTTGATATTTGACATCAAACTTTAGGGGATCTCTTAGTAACCACATATCTTGAAATGTAATTTGTGGAATTATCAATAAAACCAAAATTACAGAGGCTAAATGTTGACCAATAATGACTAATACTACAACCATTGCTAATTGAAAAATGTCAATCAGTCCTGCACTTATTCTACTTGCATTTTTAATTCCAAATACTACTGGTAGAGAATTTAAGCCTAGCTTTGAGTCTCCTTCAACACTTTTGAAATCATTAATAACAGCGATTCCAAGTCCTGAGAGGCTATAAGCAAGTGTTAGTATCGCCGTCACGATAGTTAATTTCCCAAACAAGGCTTGTCCTGCCCACCAAGGTAAAGCTATATAAGATGCTCCTAATGCATAATTTCCAAGCCAACCATTCTGTTTTAATTTGAGTGGTGGAGCAGAATATATATAACTAACAAATGAACCTCCTAATGCCAAAAGTAAGACAGATGGGAAGCTGTGCTTAGCATATAAATCTAATAGAAAAGCAACTATTAAACCCGCTATAAGTAATACCCAGATTTGTATTTTTACATCTTTAATTGAAATTTTGCCGGAAGGAATTGGTCTATTTGGTTCATTAATTGCATCAATTTCTTTATCAAAAAAATCATTTATGGTTTGGGTATAACCAGCCAGAAGTGGTCCACTCATCAACATACATGCTAATGAAGCTAGAACATTACTAAATGTCCATTCAAAATTCCCACTTGCAGCTGCTCCACAAATAACTCCCCATATCAAAGGGATCCACGTTATTGGTTTCATTAACTGTATACGGAGTTTCCATATACTTGATGTTTCAGAGGCACCTTTAATTCCTAATAGTTGTTTTGGATCATTCACTTTACTCTTTAACCTTTCTCAATTTCTTCTGGGAAAAACCAATTTTGCTCACCATTCTGAAATTTTGCGGTGATCCCAATACTTCTGCCATCTGTCATTTTATAGCCTGTTATTACGGCTTTAGGATTCGAGGATATTTGATCGATTAATTTAGCAGGTAGTCTATCTTTTACTTTGTTAATGTTAATTTTGATTTTACTACCGATTTTGGGTAATAATTTTGTTTCAGCCATAAGAGGTAAAATGGAAGCTATTATGCAAGATTAACAGCATTTGGACAATTTTTACTAAAATGGTAGCTCTTCGTTTAATTCCTTGTTTAGATGTCGCCCATGGCAGAGTGGTTAAAGGTGTAAATTTTGTTAACTTGAGAGACTCAGGCGATCCTGTTGAATTGGCTTGTAGGTATTCTGATGAGGGCGCAGATGAATTAGTATTCTTAGATATTAGAGCTAGTGTAGAAAATAGAAATACATTAGTTGACCTTGTCTCTAGGACTGCAAAATCGGTAAAAATCCCATTTACAGTAGGTGGAGGAATAGATTCTGTTTCTTCAATTAATGATCTTTTAAGGGCTGGAGCAGACAAAGTGAGTTTGAATTCTTCTGCTGTTAGAAATCCAAATTTAATTTCTAAAAGTTCTAGAGAATTTGGTAATCAATGTATCGTGATAGCAATTGATGCTAAAAGAAAAGTTAATAAGACTGATGAATGGGAGGTATATGTAAAAGGAGGGAGAGAAAATACTGGAATAGATGTATTAAGTTGGGCAAAGAAAGTTGAGGATTTAGGCGCAGGGGAAATTTTGCTTACTTCAATGGATGGTGATGGCACGCAGAATGGATATGATTTACATCTGACTGAATCTGTTACCAATATTGTTAATATTCCAGTGATTGCTTCTGGAGGGGCAGGTTGTTTAGAAGATATCTATGATGTTTTCAATGAAGGCAGGGCATCAGCCGCACTTTTAGCATCATTACTTCATGATAAGAAAATTTCTTTAAGAGAAATAAAGACTTTCCTCCTCGAAAAAAAACTTCCAATTAGACCATATGAATAAAAAATTTAATTTAATACCAAAAAGAAATAAGTTAAAAATTTAAAAATGAAATTTACAAAAACTATCGAAGTCAAAAATATATTTAATAAAATTTCTTATAAATATGACTTTTTAAATAATTTATTAAGTTTTGGTCTGCACAAATTATGGAAAAGGAAATTAGTTAATTTATTGGAACCCTTAAATGGTGAAGATTGGGCAGACTTGTGCTGTGGAACTGGAGACTTAGCATTCTTAATTTCTGAGAGAGTTAGTCCAATGGGCTCAATTACTGGAATTGACAGTGCAAAGGATATCTTAAATATTGCAAAGAAAAAATCAAAGCTAAAAAAAAATAAATTTATCAAGTGGGAAATTCAAGATGTATTAAAAATTAATGATTATTCAAAAAATTTTGATGGGATTTGCATGTCATATGGACTGAGAAACTTGAATAATGTCGAAGAAGGAATAAAAAAAGTTTTTTATCTTTTGAAGGATAAAGGAAGGGCAGGATTTTTGGATTTTAATCACTCAACAAAAAGTTCTTTATCCAATATTTTTCAGAAAATTTATTTGAGATTTGTTGTAGTAACCATTTCGCGGCTTTTTAATTTAGGTCCAGAGTACGCATATATTGAAAAAAGTATTAGAAATTTTCCAAAGAAAAATGAGCTTATAAATATAGCTAAGGAAGTTGGATTTAAAAAAGCTGAATATAGGACTATTTTGGGGGGGCAAATGGGGATATTAATTTTAACTAAATAAAGAATTTAGTTATTTATTTTTCTCCAACAAAAAGAGCATTTCCCCCATCTTTTGATTTCGCCCTCAGGAGAAGGGGAATTACAGAGAGTACAAATACACATATTATTTTGATGGATTCTGCTTGGATGCCTTGCCCAAACTATCTTTGCATTATTAGCTTCGATATTTTTATTTTTAATTTCATAATTTTGTATTATTTTTATTTCATTCAAAGTTATTCCAATTTTCTCAATTCTCTCTTTCAATTTATGCTTGTTATAGATTAAAGCTTGGCGCCACTGTGGATGATTTACTGCAATAGTAAGTATTTTTTTTTCAATATTTAGTGGTTTGCATTCTTGAAATAGTTCCAAACCGATTAAGTTCTTCCAGTTGTCGTTGATTTTAGAAAGTTTATCTAAGTCTCCCCATGATTTTCTGAAATCTTCAAGACAATTTTTTAATGTATGTGGATTCCTTCTATTCACTATTGGCAAATACTTTTTGTCCAATTTGTAAAATTTACTTATTAAGACTAAAGTTAATCTAATCTTTAAAAAGATGCTCGTTGTTTTAATAAAGAATTTGTGAAAGTTATTGGATCTGCATCTAAGACAGTTTTTTACTTAAAAAAAATCCAGGGTCAATATCCAAGGTGGAGGCTTTTTTACAAAATAAAATGTAAAAGTACCGAAAATGAGCTAACAAACTTGCTTGGAAATTCTGAAATAAAGAAAAATCAGCCAGTAGCGATAATTGCAAGAGAACAGTTCTCAGGGGTTGGCCAAAACTCAAAAACTTGGGTTTCTCCAAAAGGCGGAATTTGGTTAAGCGCAGCTTACCCAATATTTTCAAAAGAATTTGAATATCAAATATTTAATTTGTCTTTAGGGATAAAGTTATGTGAAATGCTTAGACAAGAGAATATAAATGTTTGTTTGAAATGGCCAAATGATATTTTTTTTGGTTCAAAAAAGTTGATTGGATTTTTACCAAGGGTGATAACAAGAGGCAAAGAAATTATCTATGTAAGAGTAGGAATTGGCATGAATGTTTTAAATTACACTCCATCAGAGGGTACTTCATTATCGAAAGTACTTCAAACTAAGAATATTAATCAACACTATTGGACAGCTCAAGTTCTTAAAGCTTTTTATGATTCAATTGAATGCAATAAGAAGAAAGAATATGTTATTAAATCTGCAAATAAGTTTCTTACTAAAAGTTTTTTACCTAGTGGTTATTGTCCTCATAAATGGAAAATTAAAGATATTGATTCCGATGGGAATTTAAGAATTGAAAATGAAACTCAATTGAAGGTAATTAGAAGGTTCTGAATTCAATTAACTTTCAATTCAACTATTCTTCCATCCTTAAATTTGGCTATTTTTTTTGCACGATTTGCAACTTCATCTTCGTGCGTAACTAAAACTATAGTTATTCCAGATTCATGCAGTTTGTCAAAAAGATCTAATACATCTTCAGTGGTTTTTGAATCTAGTGCTCCAGTAGGTTCGTCGGCTAACAAAATTGCAGGGTTATTGATAATAGCCCTCGCAATAGCAACTCGTTGTTGTTGACCCCCTGATAATTGGTTTGGGCGATTATTCATCCTTTCTGAAAGACCAACTTTTTTTAAGGCATTCTTACCTCGCTCTAATCTTTGCTCAGGCTCAATACCAGCATAAATCATGGGCAAAGTTACGTTTTCAAGCGCAGTTGCGTCTGAAAGAAGATGAAATTGTTGAAAAACGAAGCCTAATTTTTGGTTACGTATTTCCGCGAGCTCATCATCAGATAAATTCTCAACAGGAATACCATTTAATTTATAAATACCTTCAGATGGTCTATCTAAACATCCAATAATATTCATAGCTGTACTTTTACCTGAGCCACTTGCTCCCATTACAGCTAAATAATCACCTCTATAAATTTCTAAATTTATGCTGTCTAAGGCTTTGACAGTTAAATCCTCTTTCCCATATGTTTTAGATATATTTTCTAAACTTGCAACTTTCTTAGACATTTATTGAATAATTCTTCTAGGAAATATTATTTGCTGTAGCAATAATATCTTGTAAGAAAGGAGTTTCTGAAACTGCTGTATTGGCTAATTTAAAAAGAGGATTAGATAGGATTCCTCCAAGAGCAGTTACCGCCACGCAAGTATAAAGTGCAATTCTCAAGGGAGGTAATCCTACAATTCCCCAATTAATTTCTGGATATGATTTGACTATTTCAGAAGCTTCCTGTGGTTCTTTAACTACCATCATTTTTATCACTGAAATGTAGTAATAAATAGATATAACTGAAGTTACTAATCCAACAATTACTAGTAGATATTGATGATTCGCCCAACCTGCAAAGAACAAGTATATCTTTCCAAAAAATCCCAACATTGGAGGTAACCCTCCAAGAGATAGAAGACAAAGGCTTAAGCCTAATGTAATGAGAGGATCTTTTTGGTAAAGTCCTGAGTAATCAAGAATTCTGTCGGAACCAGTTCTTAGTGAGAAAAGTATTACACAAGAAAATGCACCTAAATTCATAAATAAATATGCAGCTAAATATAAAACAGCAGATGATAAACCATCTTGTGTGCCAGATACTATTCCAATCATTACAAATCCTGCTTGTCCAATAGAACTGTAAGCTAGCATCCTTTTCATTGAGGTTTGAGCTAGAGCTACAACGTTTCCTAGAGCCATGCTCAATATTGCCAAAATGGTAAATAAAAGTTTCCATTCTTCGTCAAAAGAAGAGAAAGTTGTGCTTAATATTCTTATTGCAAATGCAAAGCCCGCTGTTTTTGAACCAACAGATAAAAAAGCTACTACAGGTGTAGGTGAACCCTCATATACATCAGGAGTCCATTGATGAAAGGGAACAGCAGCAATTTTAAAGGCAACTGTTGATAAGACAAATACAAGAGCTAGTGAAGTAATAAAGGATGGCTTATTGATAATTTCTAAACCTATGGTCGTTAAGTTTGTTGAACCACTTAATCCATAAAGAAAAGAGGATCCATACAAATAGACCGCAGCAGCAGCTGATCCAACAAGGAGGTATTTTAAGGCCGCTTCTGAACTTCTTGGATCTCTCTTGAGGTAACCAGAAAGTAAGTAACTTGCTACTGATAAAGTTTCCAGAGATATAAATACACTAATAAGGTCAGTAGATCCACACAAGAGCATTGCTCCAAGGGTGGCCGAAAGAACTATCGCAGCAAACTCGCCAATTGGGCTACCACTTTGTTCTGTATACCGCCAACTTATAAGTAAAGATATTAAGGTTGATAAAGAAATTATTGCTCTAAATGCGATTGCCAAATTATCTGAATTAAAGGACCCAAGGAATGCGCTTTCTACAGGATTACTCCATTGCAATGCCAAACTAACGAGAGAGCTGCCAATTGATAAATAGCAAATTATTGGTGCCCATTTTGATGCAGTTTTTTCTCCAGCTAAATCTACAAGAAGTGTTCCAACAATACCTAATAAAATAAAAGCCTCTGGAATAATGGCTTGAGCATTTAAATTAATTGTAAAGATTTCGTTGGGCACTTTATTAAATTGGATTAAATTAGATGTTTGATTGTAAGGGTCTAAGAGTTAATCTTAACTTGATTATAATTTGTGAGCATGATTTTTGAAATTTTCAGAAGAAAATACTTGAAAAAGCTTCAAATAATCATAATATGCCCTAACAGAACAAAAACACCAATTTTTGAAATAAACCTTGGATCACACACTTGTTATTGTTGAAAGTCCCACCAAAGCAAAAACTATAAGAAAGTTTTTGCCTCCTAATTATGAAGTACTCGCTTCAATGGGACATGTAAGAGATCTTCCAAAAGGAGCTGCTGAAATACCTGCTGCGGTTAAAAAGGAAAAATGGTCAAGGATAGGAGTTAATACAACAGAAGATTTTGAACCACTTTATATAGTTCCAAAAGATAAGAAAAAGGTTGTTAAAGAGTTAAAAGATGCATTGAAAGGTGCAAACCAGCTATTACTGGCAACTGATGAAGATAGAGAGGGAGAGAGTATTAGCTGGCATCTCTTGCAAATCCTTAAGCCTAAAATACCAACTAAGAGAATGGTTTTTCATGAAATCACAAAAAAGGCAATTAATAAAGCTTTAGACCAAACAAGAGAAATTGATATGGAACTTGTTCAGGCTCAAGAAACAAGAAGAATCTTGGACAGGCTTTTTGGATATGAATTATCTCCTTTACTTTGGAAGAAGGTAGCCCCCCGACTATCTGCTGGTCGTGTCCAATCAGTTTCTGTAAGACTTCTTGTTAGGCGAGAGAGAGAAAGAAGATCCTTTAAAAAAGCTAGTTACTGGGGGATTAAAGCTTCCCTAGTAAAAGATAATATTACTTTCGAAACTAAGTTATTCAGTTTAAACGGTCAAAGAATTTCTAACGGTTCCGATTTCGACGAACAAACCGGTAAATTAAAAGAAGGAAACAAATCTTTAATAATTGGAGAACAACAAGTAAATGATTTATTGAAGACTTTTTCCTCAGAGGATTGGTTAGTCTCAAAAATCGAAAAAAAGCCATCCACTCGTAAGCCAGTTCCTCCATTTACAACTAGCACATTACAACAAGAAGCAAATAGGAAGCTTCGTTTGTCTGCAAGAGAAACTATGAGATGTGCACAAGGTCTATATGAGAGAGGTTTCATAACATATATGAGAACTGATTCAGTTCATCTCTCCGAACAAGCCACAAGAGCTGCTAGAGAATGTGTCAGTTCTATGTATGGAAAAGAATATTTATCTAACTCACCAAGACAATTTAATTCAACTGCAAGAAATGCTCAAGAAGCACACGAAGCTATTAGGCCGGCAGGTGAGGTATTTAAAACACCAAAGGAAACTAATCTAACTGGTAGAGACTTATCACTTTACGATTTAATTTGGAAAAGAACTGTAGCTAGTCAAATGGCGGAAGCTAGGTTAACAATGATTAATGCTGAAATTAGCGTAGGGGATGGATTATTTAAATCGAGCGGGAAAAGTATTGATTTCGCAGGATTCTTCAGAGCTTATGTCGAGGGAAGTGATGACCCAAGTTCATCCCTTGAACAACAAGAAATTATTCTCCCAAACTTAACAACTGGAACATGTCTTGAAGTTACTAATAAGGAATCTACTTTTCATGAAACTAAACCTCCTGCAAGATATACAGAGGCTGCATTAGTTAAAGTTCTTGAAAAAGAAGGAATTGGGAGACCTTCTACCTATGCCAGCATTATTGGGACCATAGTTGATAGAGGTTATGCGAATATATCTTCCAATACTTTGGCTCCAACGTTTACAGCTTTTGCTGTTACTGCTCTATTAGAAGAACATTTTCCTGATCTGGTTGATACTACTTTTACAGCAAAAATGGAATCTTCATTGGATGAAATATCTTCTGGTAATCTTGAGTGGCTACCATACCTAGAAACTTTCTATAAAGGTAAAAATGGTTTGGAGGTAAAAGTTCAGAAAACAGAGGGTGATATTGATGGTAAAGCTTATAGACAAGTTGATTTCGAAGACCTTCCTTGCGTAGTCAGAATAGGCTCTAACGGACCTTGGCTAGAGGGTACAAAAATTGATGAATCTGGTAATGAAATTCAGGCTAAAGGTAATCTTCCAATGGATATTACTCCTGGAGATTTAGATATAAAGCAAGTTGATCAAATTTTAAGTGGCCCATCAGATCTTGGAACTGACCCGAAAACTGGGGAAAAAGTCTTTTTAAGATTTGGCCCTTATGGACCTTACGTACAATTGGGAAATAATGATCAAGATAAAGCTAAACCAAGAAGAGCTTCATTACCCAAAGAGTTGAAAACTGATGATCTAACTCTAGATGAAGCGCTTGTACTTTTAAGTTTACCTAGATTGTTAGGAGTTCATCCTGAAGGAGGAGTTGTTGAAGCTGATAGAGGAAGATTTGGCCCTTACATCAAATGGATTAAAAATGAATCTGAATCTGAAAATAGATCCTTAAAGAAAGAGGATGATGTTTTTACTGTTGATATAAAACGAGCATTAGAAATTCTTGCGATGCCAAAAATGGGTAGAGGTGGTCAAGAGGTACTTAAAGACTTTGGAAAACCGAAAGAATTTAAAGAAAAAATTCAAATATTAAATGGAAGATATGGTGTCTATTTAAAATGTGGCAAAACTAATGTTTCGATTGCCAAAGATACTGACATAGAAAAATTTACCATAGATGAAGCAGTATCTCTTTTAGAAGAAAAACTAAAAGATAAAAAAGGCGCAATTTTAAAAAAAACAAAGATTAGTAATAAAAAAACTACAAGGAAAAAGAAAAGTTAGAAAAAATATGATTTTTAAAAAAAAAGAATTTTTTTTATTAATTTTTTTAATTTTCTTGCAATCATGCTCTGGAGGGAGGATTGGAAATTTTCTTGAAAGTAGTTTTAATGATTTAGAAAAAACAAGCAAAAATGAAGATTTACAAAATAACTTATTAAATAAAAAAGATATAAATTTAGAAAAAGAAAACAACAAATTTGATGATAAAAAAATTAAAAAAGTAGTGAAGCCAAAAAATGTTCCAGAAAATAAAAAAGATATAAATTTAGAAAAAGAAAACAACAAATTTGAT
>QCDJ01000012.1 GCA_003280935.1 Prochlorococcus sp. AG-355-B23 | reverse complement strand
AGTATTCATCAATTTTTTTTAAGACTTGACTTGGTTTTTGCGTGGTTGCAGCATGGTCTAAATAAATGATTTGCTCATTACTTTTTATGTTGTTATTTAAAAGAGGAAAGTCTTTCCTAGTTATTTCAGGGAAATTTTGAATCGTTTCCATTATTTTTCATTTAAAAGTTTATCAAGCAAATCCCATCTATCTTTTGAAACGGGAATAAATGAAATTATTTCTTGAAAGTAAGAACTTAATTGTAGTTTACTTGCTTCTGGTAATGTGATCCCTCTTGATCTCATATAAAAAAGTTCATCCTCATTTAATTGCGATATTGTAGCTCCATGTTTGCATTTGACGTCATCAGCAATTATTTCTAATTGAGGCTTGGTATCTATTTGTGCGTGATTTGATAAAAGTAAATTCCTACTTAATTGAGAAGCATTAGTTTTCTGGGCAATTTTAGGAACTATTATTGTACCTTCAAATATTGCATGTGATTCATCGTCAGCAAGTGATTTGTTGATTTGATCTAGAAATCCATTTGGGCCATTAAATTCTATTTTTGTATAAGTAGAAATTTGTTCATCTTTTTTTGTTATTTGCATACCTTTAATATTGGTTTTAGCGTTTCCTTCAGATTGTTTAATACTAATTTCAAATCTTGCATAATTGAATTTGAAATGTACAGAACCTAAGTTGTATTCGCTATTTTTTTGTTGAATTACATTGAGAGAATTTAATAAATTTGATCTGTTTTCACCGTAAGAAACAACACCATGATTTACACAACTATTTTCATCTAAACAAAAGTATGTTGATTGAGATAAGGAAGAGTTTTCTTTACCAAGATTTACTTGTAGTAATTCAACATCACAATTCTTTTCCAAAAAAATTACCAGGGTTTTAGCGCTTAATGCATTACTTGATGAATGACTAAAGATTTCTATAGAAGGAATTTTTGATCCATTTATTTTTAATCCCAAGATATTTTTTGTATTACTCAAAGACAGATTAAGCAAATTACTCCAATTTTCGTCTTGATCAAAGCAAGATATCTGTTCCTTGATATATTTATCTAATTCATCCTGACTTAATTGCTGTATTGAATAATTTTCTCCTATTAAATTAATTTGGCAATTATTACCAATTACTAACCTAATAGTACCCTGAGAAGTGTTCGGAAAAGGTGTATCAAATTTTGGATCTTTTTCATTAATCGAGTAGTCTAAAAAGTTTGAAAATTTTGATTTATTTGAAAGTCTCCATTGTTCACTTTTGGGATTCGGGAGGGGACTTGATTGTAATTTATTTAGACAGATTTTTTGTATTTCTGTTTCATTATCAATCGATTTATTGGTTTTTATTTTTTCAATAATTTCCATTTATTTAGTTCTCTTTTATAAAGTTATCAGTCCATTCATACCCTTTTTTCTCAAGTTCTAGAGCAAGATCACTCTCACCAGTTTTTATGATTTGTCCGTCTGACATAACATGGACATAATTTGGTTCAATTTCATCTAATAATCTTTGATAGTGGGTAATTAGTATTATCCCAGTTTGTGCATTAGATATTTTTTTAATTCCTGATGCCACTATTCTTAAAGCATCAATATCTAGACCAGAATCGGTCTCATCTAATATTGCTATCTTGGGCTCAAGTAAAGCCATTTGCAGAATTTCATTTCTTTTTTTTTCACCTCCAGAAAATCCTTGATTTACACTCCTTGATAGGAATGCATGATTCATTTTCACAAGCTCTAACTTTTCTTTAACTAATTCTTCAAAATCAAAAGTATCTAATTCTTCTTTGTTAAGGAATTTCCTCCTAGCATTAGTTGAAACTCTAAGAAACTCCAGATTGCTTACACCTGGAATTTCAATTGGATATTGAAACCCAAGAAAAATACCTGATTGAGCTCTCTCTTCAGGTTCTAGGGAGTTGATGTTTTCACCTAAAAATTTTATGTCGCCATTTGTAATATTATACGAAGGATGTCCTGCAATGATTTTCGAAAGAGTACTTTTGCCACATCCATTTCTTCCCATAATGGCATGGATTTCTCCAGGATAGACAGTAAGTGAAACCCCTTTTAAAATTGGAAGATTATCAGTAGATGCAGAGAGGTTTTCAACTTCTAAAATTGGATCTAATTCTTTCATTGTACTTTGCATTTCAGTTTAGAAATTGATTAATTAACCTACTGATCCCTCTAGTTTAAGTGCCAGTAACTTATCTGCTTCAGCAGCAAATTCCATAGGTAATTGATTAAATACATCTCTGCAAAAACCGCTAACCATCATAGATACTGCCTCCTCAAATTCTATACCTCTGCTTTGGAGATAAAAAAGTTGGTCTTCTGAGATCCTACATGTGCTTGCTTCATGTTCAATTTCAGAATTGGGTTGCTGAGATTTGATGTAAGGGAATGTATTTGCAGAAGCTTGATCCCCTATTAACATTGAATCACATTGACTGTAATTTCTTGATCCTGTAGCTTTTGTTCCCATTTTGACAAGACCTCTATAGCTATTTTTTGAGTTGCCCGCACTAATACCTTTGCTAACAATAGTTGATTTGGTCTTAGGCCCAATATGGATCATTTTTGTGCCTGTATCTGCTTGCTGAAGATTATTGGTGAGAGCCACTGAATAAAATTCTCCTACAGATTCTTCCCCTAAAAGAAGACAGCTAGGATATTTCCATGTAATTGCAGACCCTGTTTCAACTTGAGACCAGCTAATTTTACTTCTCTTACCTAAACATTTTCCTCTCTTTGTGACAAAATTAAAAATTCCGCCAATACCTTCATCATCACCTGCATACCAATTTTGTACTGTTGAATATTTTATTGAGGCGTCGTCTAACGCTATAAGCTCTACAACTGCTGCATGAAGGGTATTTGTATCAAACATTGGAGCTGTACAACCTTCTAGATAACTTACAGAACTTGATTCTTCAGCAATGATTAGTGTTCTTTCGAATTGTCCTGAATCTCCACTATTAATTCTGAAGTAGGAAGATAGATCCATAGGGCAGGTAACACCTTTTGGGATATAAACAAAAGAACCATCACTAAAAACTGCAGAATTTAGTGCTGCAAAATAATTGTCACTAGCTGGAACTACTGTACCTAAATATTTTTCAATCAAATCCGCATGATTTTTTACTGCTTCACTAATTGAGCAAAATATAACTCCATGTTCAGCAAGTTCTTCTCTAAAAGTTGTGGCTATAGAAACACTATCAAAGACAGCATCTACTGCTACATTTGTGAGTTTTTTTTGCTCCGTAAGGGGTATTCCTAATTTATCAAAAGTCTCAAGAAGTTTGGGATCAACTTCGTCTAAGCTAGAGATTTTCTCTTTTTGCTTAGGAGCAGAGTAATAAATAATATCTTGATAATCAATTTTTTTATATCCTAATGCTGCCCAATCTGGCTCTTTCATTTTTTGCCATTTTCTAAAGGCTTTTAATCTAAAATCAAGAAGAAATTTTGGCTCTTCTTTTTTCTGTGAAATTAATCTTATTATATCTTCATTTAATCCCTTTTCTATTTTTTCAGTTTCAATATCAGTAACGAAACCATATTTGTAAGGCTCTTTTACTACATCTTTAACTAAATTTTCGTTAACCATGTTATCAAAAATAACTTATTACAATTAGCTTTATATACTTTAACGAAAGATATCCCCAATATTGAGTTTTTTTCCTTTATTAAAACTAAAAATTAATGTCTAATCATCTTGATCCCTTGTCTAACCCATTAAACATAGAAACTATTCAAGAAATTGATAATCTTGATCTGCCTATCATGCAAAAACATCATTTAAGAATACTCGCTCATTGCCTTCAGATTTTAAAAATTATCAATCTAGATAATAGTTTGGAATGTAATAATAAAAATTCCCTGAGAGAATGGTGTGATAACCAATCTAGAAAATTTGATGATAAAAAATTTAGTGATCTTTTTTATGAGCAGTTAGAATCCACTTCGAAAAAATTAAGTACTTTTTCAAAAAAAATAGGTAAAAGTATTGAGGATCTAGAAATAGATGATTTAGTACTTCTAGTTGAACAACGCTGAATTCTCTTTTATTCAAATGATCCCGAAGAAAAAATATATTTTTGTTGAGTCGTTAACAAATTCAGGTAATAAAATTTAAAAAAAAAGAAAATTAATTTACATTTCAAAAAGACCTGAAAATTAATTAATTTCTTTGATACCAATTGTTTTGAAGAGAAATATCAATTTTGAGAATTTTTTAGTAGTCAGAGGATCCTGACGACAGGCTAAAAAGACACACAATTCCTAAAAAAAAAGAACATACTGATCCCAAACAAAAACGGAGAATTTAAAGTGGCTGATGGGATCATGAATAAAGATCAATTACTCTCACTAACCCTCAGACAATTACGTCAAGAAGCAAGTAAATTATCGGTTCCGCTGTACAGTCGCAAAACAAAAGCTGTTTTAGTTGATTTAATACTTAAGTATCAAGAAAAATTTACAAAAAAAATATACACTACTTCTTCTGAGTCAAAACCTGAAGTAACTTCTGAGTTCAATACTTTCAATAGTAGTGAAGAAGTTAAAACGAATGTAGTTTTCCTACCCCGAGATCCAGATTGGGCTTATGTTTTTTGGCAAATTTCTGATGCAGATAGAGAAAAAGCACAATCTTTGGGAGCAAATAAATTATGTTTACGATTATTTGATGCATCCGGTTCTGAAGGAAGCAACTTGAATCAAGGAACACTAAGGGAGATAGCAGTTGATAGTTACAGTACCGAGTGGTACTTGCCAATCCCACTTGCAGATAGAGATTATAAAGTTGAATTAGGTTACAAATATGGTTTTAACTGGATGTCATTGGCATTTTCTTCGATAAGCCATGTTCCTGGGTCTCATCCTTCTGAGCAGATTCTTGATAAATTTGTACCATTTAATTTAGATTCAACTCCTGAGTCAATCCCAGATATTTCTAATCCTGTTGTTTCAGAACAAAATGGAATGCATGAAAGGTTATACCAAGCAGCAACTAACATTTCTCTCAGTAGAAAAGTGGGTTCTGAAGAATTTATGGAAAACTTAAATTCAACAAACCTCAATGATAATCTTACAGACTCAGGTGCTGGTAAATGGTCATCAGGTTTAAATGATTCTGGAAGCGGAATTGTTAAAAATAGATCTTTTTGGCTCGTTGCTGATGCTGAATTGATCGTTTATGGAGCTACAGAGCCTTCTGCAAAACTTACAATAGGCGGAGAAGATGTGCCTCTCGCTTCAGATGGTACTTTTAGAATTCAAGTTCCATTTAGAGACGGGACTCAAAAATATGATATTAAAGCTGTTGATGTATCGGGTGAGCAAGAAAAAAGTATATCAATGAAATTTGATAGAACTACACCACTTGACGATACAAATGAAAAAGATAATGCTGAGACTGAATGGTTTTAATAGATTAAATTAATGCTGAAAAAAATTGTAGCTTTTACTCCATTGTTTGGGGCATTAACATTTCCTCTTATAGTACCAATTACAATTTCTAAATTTGGTGTTAACTATGGAATTCTTAGTGCATTACTAATTTCTTCATTATGGTTTATCGCTATGTTAAGAACTTCCGAAATGCCTCATTAATTTAGTTAGATTTTTGGAAGTTTCTTAAAAATATGAATCAATTAAGTGTAATTAATATCAATTCTCCTTTTCTAGATCAAAAACCAGGTACCTCTGGATTAAGAAAAAGTACTTTAAAGTTTCAGGAAGAACATTATCTAGAAGTTTTTATTGAAGCAATCCTACAATCATTAGAAGATTTAAAAGGTTCAACATTAGTAGTTGGTGGTGATGGGAGATATGGCAATATTGAAGCAATAGAAAAAATTGTCCAAATATGCATTGCTCATAAAGTTCAAAAGGTTATTGTTCCAAAATACGGTTTATTATCAACACCTGCGACATCACATTTAATTAGAAAAGAAAACGCTATTGGTGGAATTATTCTTTCTGCAAGTCATAATCCTGGTGGGATTGATGGCGACTTTGGAGTGAAATTGAATATCTCTAATGGTGGTCCAGCTCCTGAGATAATTACTAATAAGATTTTCAAGGCTTCACAATTACTAACTAGTTATAAAATTTGTAAAATCCAATTACCTGATTTTAGTGAATATGGAACTTATCTTTACGACGAAACTACCTTAGAAATTATTGATGGATTAACAGATTATTCTAATTTGATGGAGAAAATTTTTGACTTTGATCAAATTAGTGATTTTTTAAAAAAAGACTTCTCGTTAATCTTTGATGCAATGAATGCGGTTACAGGCCCATATGCAAAAAATATTTTTGTTGAAAAAATGGGTCTTTCACCTGATTGTGTCATGAATGGTAATCCGTTAAAAGATTTTGGAGGTTTACATCCTGATCCTAATCTTACTTACGCATCCCACTTGGCTGATTTGTTATTAAATAAAAAATCTTATAGTTTTGGTGCTGCATGCGATGGAGATGGAGATAGGAATATGATTTTAGGAAGTGGATGTTTTGTAAATCCTAGTGATAGTCTTGCAATCATCACTGCTAACACAAAATGTGTCCCTGGATATAAAGATGGCATTACAGGTGTGGCACGATCAATGCCAACCAGCTCAGCGGTTGATAATGTTGCTCGAGCATTAAATATACCTTGTTTCGAAACACCTACTGGCTGGAAGTTTTTTGGAAATCTTTTAGATTCTAATTTAATTACTTTATGTGGAGAAGAAAGTTTCGGAACAGGTAGTAATCATGTGAGAGAGAAAGATGGACTATGGGCAGTTTTGTATTGGTTACAAGTTTTAGCTGAGAAAAAATGTTCGGTAAGTGATTTGATGCAGAATCATTGGCAACAATTTGGTAGGAATTATTATTCAAGACATGATTATGAGGCAATTCCCTCAAATATTGCTAATCAAATTTTTGGTAATCTAACTTCTATGCTCGAAAATTTAAAAGGAAATAGTTTTGCTGGCAATTTAGTTAAAGTTGCAGATAACTTTTCATATTTAGATCCCGTTGATAATTCCATAAGTGAAAATCAAGGTTTAAGATTGGTCCTTGATGATAATTCTCGAGTAATTGTGCGCCTTTCTGGAACTGGAACTAAGGGTGCAACATTAAGACTTTACTTTGAGAAATTTTTCAATCCTCAACAGAATCTTTCGTTAAATCCTCAGATCGCTTTGAAACCTCTAATAGATGATTTAGATGCTTTATTGAACATTTCAAAACTTACTCAAATGGAAACTCCTACAGTAATTACATAGAATTGAAAGTAATGATTTTTTGATTTTATTTATATGCATTCAGAAAATTTATTTACTAATAATTCTCAAATAGAAAACAATGCACCTTTGGCAGATAAATTAAGACCAAAGAATTTGGAAGATTTTTTTGGTCAACAACCAATCCTGAATGAAAATTCGCTTTTAAGAAGTGCAATATTAAACGATAGGATTAGTAATTTTATTTTTTCTGGCCCTCCGGGTGTTGGAAAAACTACTCTAATTGAAATTATTTCCTTTAATACGCGTTCAAAATTAATTAAGCTAAATGCAGTATTATCAAGTGTTAAAGAATTAAGAAATGAAATCGCTAATGCAAAAGATAGATTAATAAATTCAAAAAGAAAAACAATTTTATTTATCGATGAGGTTCATAGATTTACATCAGTTCAGCAAGATGCTTTATTACCTTCAATAGAAAATGGAACTATAACTTTTATTGGTGCTACAACTGAAAACCCTTTCTTTGCTGTTAATAAAGCGCTTGTTAGCAGGTCTCGTATTTTTACATTACTTCCTTTGGCAGAAAATGATCTGCAGAAAATAATACAAAAAGTCATAACTCACTATTCAAAACAAAATGATTCAAAAAAGGTTTATTTAACTCAAGATGCTATAAGTCATTTAATTAAATTTTCTGGAGGTGATGCAAGAACATTAATCAATGCGCTAGAGATGGCCATAGAAACAAATGCTGAAAATGATGCTAAAGAAATCAATATTAATCTTTCAATAGCAGAGGATGCAATTCAAAAGAAAAATATTGTTTACGATAAAAATGGTCAAAATCATTATGATGTAATAAGTGCCTTTATCAAGTCCATAAGAGGTTCTGATCCAGATGCAACTTTATTCTGGCTTGCGAATATGCTGGAGGCTGGTGAAGATCCAAATTTTATTTTTAGAAGACTACTTATATCCGCCAGTGAAGATATTGGAATAGCTGATCCTAATGCCATAGTAGTTGTACAATCCTGTTGTGATGCTTTTGATAGAGTAGGTTTCCCAGAAGGATTATATTTTTTAACGCAGGCTTCTTTATATTTAGCTATCTCTCCAAAAAGTAATAGTATGAAAAGTATTTTTAAAGCAATTGAAACAATCAAGACTACCAATGTTTTTGATGTTCCACTGCATTTAAAAAATAATTCGAGTAGTTATATCAATCCTCATAATTATCCAGGTAATTGGGTCGCACAAGAATATTTTCCTAAATCTTTAAGAGGTTTAAAAATATGGGAACCAAATAATAATGGATGGGAAAAAACTCAATATGAAGAACTGCTTAGAAGAAAAGAAAACTAAAAATTTTTTGAACAACAAATAATCTCAGGATTAAAAGAAGTTTTTTCTTCGTAGGCTAAAGCGATAGTCCAATTATGGAAGTTAATCTGTGAATAATTCAAATGTATGTTTTTCTTCTTATGAATTAACTCTTTTGACTTTTCAAAAAATTGCCAATGTTTAATGTCTTTAGATAATTTTCCATGATCCCATTTTACAGCCGCTTCAACAGCACACCATTGATTTAAGATCATATTTTTTGTCAAATAATTATTATGGTTTGATTTATTGGTATGAAAAAAATATTTTTCTGCAAATTTTATATGTTTAAAATCTCTATCTGTTCTCTCAATATCAATTCCTATTTTGCTTTTATGCCACACAATAGTAATAGCATCTTTACAGTGACTTAAGCTTATATTTCCCATTCCAGAGGGTAAACTTGGAGGTTTTCCAGGATGAGCATTAATTGGAATACCTAGGGGGTCTAAATCAAAAAGTGTTGAAAGTGATTGTCGTAAATAAGCTCTTGTTTCTAAAAAAATCTTTGATCTTGAACTTGTTAGTTTTTTTGCAATTTTAATTTCTTCTACTGTTGCGACATCTTGCACACCCTTTATCTCATAAAACCAAATTTTTGGTATTTTATATTTATACTTATTTAATAATTTCAATGGCTCTTAAGGTTGGCGACAAAGCACCAGAATTTAAATTAAAAGATTCTTTTGAAAGAGAAGTTTCTCTTAGTGATTTTAAAGGTAAAAGAATAATACTATATTTTTATCCAAAAGATAATACTCCAGGATGTACTAAAGAAGCATGTAATTTTAAAGAGAATTGGGATTTACTCCAAAAAAATAATATTGTTGTGCTAGGTATTAGTAAAGATAATGCATCCTCTCATCAGAAGTTTATAGAAAAATTTAATTTACCTTTTATTCTTTTAACTGATCCTGAACCTTTTAACGTTTCCTCTGATTACGATAGCTATGGACTCAAGAAATTTATGGGAAAGGAATATATGGGAATGATGAGGAATACTTTTTTGATCGATACTGATGGGAACATCGAAAAAATTTACTTAAAGGTAAAAGCAGCAATAATGGCTGATCATATAATTGCAGACCTTGGGATAAGCTAATTTTTTACGGACAGGTGGTGAATAATCATCCCTTCCATAACCAAATTAGGAGCATTGATAATATTTTCTTTTTGAGTTTTTAGAGATTTTTTGAGAAATTGAGAGTCTCCTCCACAGATTATTAAAATATCCTTTGCGGGATTAAATAAACTATTAATCACGCCAGTAAGTGAGTTTATTACTCCTTTTAAGATTGCTTCTTCTGTATTAATTAAAAAATCTTTGATCGGAATATCATATTTTTTAGGTACTTTAAGATTTTTTGTATTTTGTTCCATTGATTTTAATTGTGTTAGAAAACCTGGAAGAAGTTGACCTCCAATAATTGATCCATTCGAATTCAATTTTGTTATTGATAATATTGTGCCAAAATCTGCAATTAGCAAATTTTTTTTTAAAGGGTTTTCAATAATTTTTAAAGCAGCAATACAGGCAAGAGCTCTATCAACTCCAAAATAATCAGGAAGATTTGATAATTGAATATTTTTAGTTTTTATTTCATTTTCTTCATTCAGCAAAAAATTTGGTGTTTTTCCTACAGAAGCCCAAATTAATTGATCAAGATCTATATTCTCGGGAACTTTTTGCTCTTTTTTGGTATGGAAGAATTTAGAATGATTCTGAGAATATTTTGCCCAATGAAGCCTACTATTGCCTACTAATAAAAAATTTATATCTGAGACCATTGTTCTATGATCAATTTAATCATTAGTGTGTATTCCACATTCTTGTTTAATCCCCCCAAATCTTGTATCTCTGCCCTTCGTTTCTATACCATCGGCACTGCTTGAATGCCAATCTCCTACAGAAGAATAACCTTTGATAAAAAGTGGATGGGCAGGTAAATTATTCTCTTCCATATAATAAAAAATATCTTTATTTGTCCAATTTAATAAAGGTCTTAAAGAGAGTCTTTTACGAATTAAGTCTAGGAATTTCATTTTGTTTCTATTTTCTGTTTGACTTGATCTAACACCGCTTGCCCAGCAGAAAATATCATATTTTTCTAGACCATTTTCTAAAGGTTTTATTTTTCTCAATTCATGATATTTATCTAAATCACTCTCTTTATTTGTTTCCCAAAGTTTTCCGTATTTGGCCTCCATTCTCGCTGGAGATAATTCACTTTGCAAAACTTCAACTTCTAAGGATAAATTATCAATAAGTTTTTCAGCGTAATGGTATGTTTCTGGAGGAAGGTAACCTGTATCTATCCAAAATATTTTGATTTTTTTTTGTAGACATAATTTACTGACCATATCTAAAAGGACTGATGACTGTATACCAAAACTTGTTGTAATAGCAAATTGATTATCAAACTTTTCATAACCCCATGTAATCATTTCTTGAGGCTTCATATCTACTAGCTCTTGATTATATTTCCTCAATTCAGTTTGAATATCTTTGTGGAGTTTTTCAATCATTCTTCAGTTTGGTTATGAGTTTAATTTTATTTCGCTCAATTTAGAAATTATTCGTATAGTTTAATAATACAGTTACGCCTAATAATATTTCTCTAATGAAATCAATACAAAAACCAATAGTAATAGTTGGAGCAGGTTTTGCAGGTATGACATGTGCTTTGAATTTAAAGAATCTTAATCCTTCTTTACCGATTCTTGTTGTTGATTCTGAAACTAACTTTATATTTAAACCTTTAATGTATGAAGTTTTAAGTAAAGAAATAAGAAGTTGGGAAGCCACACCAAAATTTGCAAATATTTTTTCTGATGTGGGTATAACTTTTTTAAGAAATAGCTTAACCAAGATTTCGTTTAAAGAAAATATTCTTGAATTTAGTGATGATTTAAAATTAAGTTATCAGTATCTTGTTATCTGTACAGGATCTATTCCAAATAGTTTTTCCATAAAAGGCGTAGATGAAAATTGTTATTTTTTTAATGATGCTCACGATCTAAATAAATTAAATTCTTTTTTAAAAAAATCACAAGATACTGCTTCGCATAAAAAGTTATTCATAGTTGGAGGTGGTCCCTCTGGAATAGAGTTGGCATGCAAAATTAAAGATATATTTCAAGACCAATTTGAAATTAATGTCATAGAAAAATCAAATGAAATCCTTAATAAAAATAAAATTTTTAATAGAGAACAAGCAGAGAATGCACTAGAAAAAAGAAAAATCAACGTTCTTTTGAATTCCACAGTTAAAGAAGTCTCAGAAACTAAGATTAGTATTGCTAGTGAGGTTGGAATAACTTCCTTGGATAAAGATATTGTTATTTGGACTGCAGGTGTTAAATCTAACTTGTCTTATTTAGAAACTGATCAAATAACAAAAAAACGTGGACGAATTTTAGTTAATAATAATTTGCAAATAGAAAAATATAAAAATTGCTTTGCTATTGGCGATATTTCAGTTATTGAAGGAATGGAGGATTTACCCATAACTGCTCAGCTGGCCATGCAGGAAGGAAATTATTTGGCTAATAATTTAGAACTTCTAATTCAAGGAAAGAAGCTTTTACCCTTTGAATTTAAAGACAATGGTGAAATGATTAGCTTAGGAATTGGAGAAGCTTCAATTTCTGGCCTTGGGGTTACTTTATCTGGGAAATTAGCTTTTGAGGCAAGACGACTTATATATGCTTCTAAGTTGCCTGATATTACTGAAAGTTTAAAATCTGCATCTTCATGGATATTCCAAAAAAAATCTATTTTTAAAAAGTTTCTTAAAAAAAGATAATTTTAATTAAACTTTTTGGAAATATTGTTTTTGGGTATATTGAGTTAAATAAGTTTCGTATGAATTTAATTGCAGTAGTTAGTAATAATTTTGATGCGTTTTTAACGGTAGTGGTTTTGATAATGTCAATAATTTTGTTTATTAAAAATACTATTGCGCCCGAATTGACAGGTTTGTTATGTGTTGGAATATTTATAGCTACAGGGGTTCTTTCTCCTGAAAAAGCTTTAGCTGGATTTGGTAGCCCATCCTTAATTACTCTTATGGGTTTGTTTGCAGTTTCTTCTGCATTATTTAAAAGTGGTGCTCTAGACAGAGTAAGAGAATTGATTTCTTCTGAAAGTATTAGAACGCCAAGGAAATTAATTTCTTTAATAGCTTTTTTGATTGCGCCAATATCTGGAATTGTGCCTAATACGCCAGTAGTAGCATCTTTGTTACCCTTAATTGAAGGTTGGTGCGAGCGGAGAAATATATCACCATCAAAAGTTTTATTACCTCTTTCTTTTGCTACTTTACTAGGTGGAACCCTGACATTATTGGGCAGCTCAGTAAATCTTCTTGTAAGTGATATTAGTCAACAATTAGGTTATGGAGCTTTGGAATTATTTAGTTTGACGTCAATTGGAATTCCTGTATGGCTGATAGGTACGACCTATATGATTTTAGTCTCTGACATGCTTTTGCCAGATAGAGGAAGAGATAAGGAATTTATTAAAAATGGTGATATGAACATATACTTTACTGAAGTTACTATTCCCTCTACTTCAGAATTAGTTGGACAATCTGTCAGAAATAGTAGATTGCAAAGACGATTTGACGTTGATGTTCTGGAATTGCAACGAAATGGAAAAGTTATTCTTCCTCCTTTGGCTGATAGAAAGATTGAACCAGATGATAGGTTAATAATCCGCGTTACAAGGGCAGACTTATTCAGGCTGCAGCAGGAACATACCATTTTGTTAGGCGAAAACAAAACATCTTTCGGTGGAGCTAATGTTTTCTCAGATGATGAAGGCACTAAGACATTTGAAGCCCTCTTACCAGCCGGCTCAACTCTAGCTGGTGCAAGTTTGAGAGAATTAAGATTTAGGCAACGTCATAATGCAACAGTTTTGGCACTAAGAAGAGGTCAACAAACTGTTCAGGAGAGATTAGGTCAAGCTGTTTTAAGGGCTGGAGATGTATTATTATTGCAAGCACCGTTAGATTCAATAAGAGGTTTGCAAGCTAGTAATGATTTGCTTATTTTAGATCAATTCGAAGATGATTTACCTTTCTTGATAAAAAAACCTATATCTATTGGAATTGCAATAGGAATGGTAGTTTTGCCTTCGGTTTCCAATATTCCATTAGTAGGCTCGGTTCTTTTAGCAGTCATTGCTATGGTTGCTTGTGGATGTTTAAGACCTGCAGAGATACAAAAATCCATTAGGTTAGATGTCATTTTATTGTTGGGATCTTTATCATGTTTTAGTGTAGCTATGCAGGTAACAGGATTAGCAGACTTAATTGCAGTCAATCTAAACTTTGTCCTTAATGGAATGCCTCTTTATTTTGCACTAGTCGTAATTTTTGTATCGACAGTTATTCTTACACAATTTATAAGTAATGCTGCTTCGGTTGCTTTGATTTTGCCTGTTGCTATTGAATTCTCAAATGTTTTAGGCATTTCATCAAATGCTTTAATAATGCTTGTTTTATTCGGTGCAAGTCAATCTTTTTTGACTCCAATGGGTTATCAAACAAATTTAATGGTTTATGGTCCTGGAAGATATAGATTTTTTGATATCGCAAAATACGGAGCTGGATTAACACTTATAATGTCATTAACAGTGCCAGCATTGATAATTCTAAATTACGGTTAATATCGTGCAATTCCCAAGAAAGGTTTATAAGTTAAAAGGTGCTTACAAAAAGCTATCTATACCTCAATTTACTATTGTTACAGGCTTGTTTATTATTTGCCTTGGAACTTTAATTTTGAGTTCTCCATTATGTTCATCTTCAAAGGTTGGTTTGTGGGAAGCATTTTTTACATCTACTTCTGCAATAACCGTTACTGGCTTAACCATAATAGATATTGGTGTTGATTTAAATTTCTTCGGCCAAGTTTTCTTGGCTTTTATGCTTTTATCAGGTGGTTTAGGATTAATGGCTATTACTACATTTTTACAAGGATTTGTTGTAAAGGGGACAAAGCTAAGAACTAGATTAGACAAAGGAAAGACTCTAGATGAATTTGGAGTTGGAGGAATTGGCAGAACTTTTCAAAGCATTGCTATTACAGCTATTAGTATCATATCTTTGGGCTCAATTATTTTATATTATTTTGGATTTGTAGACATTCAAAATAATTGGGAAAGACTATGGTCCTCGATTTTTCACAGTATATCTGCATATAACAATGCAGGATTTTCTTTGAGGTCAAATAGTCTTCAAGATTATAGAACAAATTATTTGGTTAATAGTGTTTTTGTTTTTCTCATTGTTATGGGTGGATTAGGATGGCGGGTTATTGATGATATTTGGAGTAATAAAAAAAATCTTTCTTATAAAAAATTAAGTCTTCATTCCAGACTAGTTGTTAGGACTAGTTTGTCTCTAATATTATTCGGATCATTAGGATTCTTTATCACTGAATCATTGCTAAATAGTCAATTTTTTAATGATTTGAATTTGGTTGAACGTTTATTGTCATCAATCTTTGAAACAGTAAGTGCTAGAACTGCAGGATTTACAAATTACCCAATTTCCTTGAACTCTATCTCAGATACTGGCCTATTGTTATTAATGACTCTGATGTTTATTGGAGCAAGTACAGGAGGTACTGGTGGAGGCATAAAAACAACTACATTTATTGCTTTAATGGCTGCAACTAGATCAACTTTAAGAGGTCAGAAAGATGTAATTATTAGCAATAGATTAATTTCAGATAAAGTTATTCTAAAGGCAGTTGGAATTACAGTTGGATCTTTGCTTTTTGTTCTTTTAATGGCAATGCTGCTAAGTACAACTAATACGTTTGTTAAGAAAGAATCTTTTACATTCCTAGAAATTCTGTTCACTTGCATATCTGCATTTGCGACAGTTGGTTTTGATATTGGTTTAACTGCAAAATTAAATCATTTTGGTCAATTTATTCTTATTGTCGGAATGTTTGTGGGTAGACTTGGTATCCTTTTGCTTTTAAGTGCACTTTGGCAGGCTCTTTATAAGAGTAGAATAGATAGACAAAAGAGGATTGGCTATCCTAAGGCTGATCTTTATGTTTAGGATTCACTGAGTTTTTATTATGGCTGATTGGTGGCAGTGGTCTCAAAAGAGAGAAAAAGAAGCCCTCACTTTTGCAGTTGTTGGCGTTGGAAGATTTGGAACCGCTGTTTGTAGAGAACTTATAAGTAATGGTGCAGATGTTTTGGCTGCAGATTATTCGGAAAAAGCTATTGATGATCTAAGGCAATTAGAACCTTCTATAGAAGCAAGAGTTATAGATTGTACTGATGAAGAGTCTATGAAGGAATCTGGAATACTTGAAATGAATACTGTTGTAGTAGGTATAAGTGAACCTATTGAAGCAAGTATAACTACGACACTTATTGCTAAAGATAGTGAAGGTAGTAAAGTCAAAAGAGTAATAGCAAGAGCTACGAGTGATTTGCACGAAAAAATGTTAAAAAGGGTTGGTGCAGATAAAGTCGTCTTCCCTTCCAGAATGCAAGGAGAAAGATTAGGTTTAGAACTAGTTAGGCCAAATCTAATTGAAAGATTGGAACTCGATAATCAAACTGGTATAGATGAAATAACTGTTCCAGAGGAATTTATTGGAAGATCTTTGAGAGATTTAAATTTGAGGAAAAATTATTTAGTAAATGTTCTTGCGGCAGGACCTGCTGAAGAGTTAACAGTTAATCCTCCAGCAAAATATATCTTGGAAAGAGGAAATATTTTGGTAGTAATGGGAAAAACTGCAGATTTACAGAAATTGCCTCAGAATTAATTATTTTTAATCAGATTTTTTATAGTATCTAATTCTTTGAGGAGCTCTTTTTAATCTTTTTACGCTTTGTTTTTCAAGTTCGTCTCTAAATTTATTAGTATTTAAAATGTTTTCTGAGAAACGTTCTTTACTTTCTTTCTCGAAGTATTTTTTTATACCCTCTTGTATCAACACTTTTGCCATATTACTTACTGTCCTAGATTCATTATTGGCTAAAACAGTTAATTGCTCACATATTAATTCTGGGAGAACTACTTGAATTCTAGGGGATTTGGGCTTCCCATTAGTTGAATTTTGACGGGTAGCCATGAGTCAAAGTTGATAACTGTTACTTATAAGTATACACAGTTAGTCAAGGATACTATCTTTGTGTATATTATTAATAAGGGAATTTATGTCCGTATCAATTAATTGTTTGTATTGCCCCATGAAAAACTCAAGAAAACTTGATTCTCCTAAAAGGTCGATAATTGATAAAAAGAAAAAAAGATTAGTTAATTCTGATTCTCACGATAATGAAAATAGTGATGTTTTGGTATCAGCTGTAATTAGTCCGTATTTGTTAACTCATCTTCACCATATTCTTCAGCAGTCTGAATATTATGCTCAAAAAGATGGTAGAAAATCACACGCAGCTAACTTTGCGAAACTAAGAAAAGTTTTATGTTTAGATGCAAGAAGTATGGCAGATGCCTCTGCAAAAGAAATAAAAGATGGGGATAATGATTTATCTATTAATAAATATAATGAACAAAATGTAGCTTGAAGTAATAGTCTATTAATAAATAGATCCTAAAAAAATGTCTAGTAATGCTGAAAAGCTTTATAAATTAATAGCTAATGATTCCAAAAAGAAACAAAGTTTGTTTATGACAGCTTTAACTAATCCCAAAAAAGCTTTAGATAAAATTTGTGACATTGGCAACGAGTTAAATATTTCTGTAACTAAAGAAGAGGTTATTGAATATTTGAGTACTATTGATGATGAGGCAACTAAAATGTGGTTAATTAAGGCTCGAGGAGGTCTTTAGGAAAAGGTTTCGAATAATTATTATTTGGATTCCTCATAGGTTTTATTCTTTTGTTGTAGCCACCTCCACCAGCTAAAGTCCAAAAAAACCAATAACTTGGAATTGCAAGAGCTGCAGCTATGAAAATCACTACAATTTGTTCTATTCTTTTCATTATTAGATTTTATTCTAAAAAATATTTTTTAGTAAATAAGCAAATGATTTTGTAAATTCTATTTTTAAAAAAGTGATTAGATTTGAAGATGTAAGCAAAATTTATTCTACAGAGGTTGTTTTAAAAAATATTAATTGGGAGATTAATAAAGGAGAAAAAGTTGGCTTAGTTGGTTCTAATGGTGCAGGTAAATCAACGCAATTTAAGATTTTAATTGGAGAGGAGGAGCAAACAAGTGGAATGATTATCAAGGAGGGAAATCCAAAAATTGCCCATTTAAAGCAGGAGTTTGATTGCAATTTGAATTTTTCAGTGAGAGAGGAATTAGAAAGTTCTTTTAAAGATATACAAAATGTTGCCATTAAACTTTTAGAAATTGAGAATAAAATGAAATCATTAGATATAAAAAAACATTCCGATGAACTTGAAATATTTGTAAATCAACTCGCAAAATATCAAGCAAAATTTGAAGCTTTAGGTGGTTATAAAATGCAATCTGATGTAGAAAAAATATTACCAAAATTAGGCTTTTCTATAGAAGATGCTGATAAATTAGTTGGCAATTTTTCAGGTGGTTGGCAGATGAAAGTTGCACTTGGAAAAATAATTTTACAAAAGCCTGATTTACTTTTATTGGATGAACCCACTAATCATTTAGATTTAGATACTATTTTCTGGCTGGAAGAATATCTATTGTCGCTTAAGATTGCAGTTATTATAATTAGCCATGACAGATATTTCTTAGACAAATTATGTAAAAAAATAATTTTTATTAATAGTGGAACATCTGAAATATATAATGGAAACTATTCTTTTTTTATTGAACAGAAATCTTTAATTGAAGAATCACAAAATAAGGCATATCAATTACAAAAAAAAGAAATTGAGGTACAGAAAAGGTATATAGATAGATTTAGAGCAAGCGCAACACGAAGTTCTCAAGCAAAGAGTAGAGAAAAACTATTAAAAAAGATTTCTAAAATAGAGGCGCCTACAGCAAACTCAAAAAGTCCTGTTTTTAATTTTCCAGAGTGCCCTCGCTCAGGAAAATTAGTGTTAAATATCAAAAATTTGTCTCATAGTTTTGAGGATAAAATTCTTTTTTTAGATGTTAATTTAAAGATTTCTTCGGGAGAAAAAATAGCACTATTAGGACCTAATGGCTGCGGTAAATCTACATTGCTTAAAATTATTATGAAAAAAATATCTCCTGAAATTGGAGAAATTAATCTTGGTAAACATAATATAATTACTAGTTATTATGAACAAAATCAGGCCGAAGCATTATCACTTGACGAAAGAGTTTTTGATTTAATATGTAATAAGTCTCCAGAATGGTCCCAAAAAAAAGTAAGAACATTTTTAGGAGGTTTTGGCTTTCAAAATGAAACTGTTTTTAAATATATTAAGCAACTCAGTGGCGGAGAAAAGGCAAGATTAGCATTGGCCCTCATGATTATTAATCCTAGTAATTTTCTTCTTTTGGACGAGCCAACTAATCATTTGGATCTTCAATCTAAAGAAAACTTAGAATTAGCAATTAAAAATTATAAAGGTTCATTATTAATCATTTCTCATGATCGGTATTTCATTTCAAAGGTTGCAAATAGAATTGTCGAAATTAAAGATTCAAAGTTAATTTCATATGATGGTAATTACGAATATTTTTTAGAAAAAACTCAAAGCAAGAAAAAAATTTAATTAATTTTTGAAAAATTTTTCATCTGGCCAGGTAAGATCACTCATTTATCTTTAGATAGTTTCTCGTCCTTGATTAATCTTAAAAATACACAAATATGTCTTAACAATTTAAATGAAAAATTACAATTTTTAAGAAAAATATTTTCAAATTTCTGATCCTAATGAAAGTTATTTTGAATGTATTAATATTTGTGATATGAGGGGAGGGTAAATGGATTTTTAGGTTTGTAGAAATAATTAAACAGAATGAGAATTACATCTTTTATTTATTTTGTAGATTAGTCATATCAGTTGGTATTACTTTTAATTGAATAAATTTATTTCTACGCTTCAATAATATATTGATTTGTTTATTGATTCCATTTTTACTTATTTGGTCTATAACGTCTGATACGGTTTCAATATTTTTATTTCCTACTTTTATTAAAATGTCATCTATCTTGATTCCACTTTTTTCAGCTGGACTGTTCGGTACTATATATCCAACTTTCACGACATTAAATTTTCTTTCTGAATTACTTTCTTCTATTAGGCTAATCCCAATCATAGGGTGTATTACTCTTCCATTTTTTATAAGTTGATTAGCAATTTCTTTAGCTTTATTAATTGGGATTGCGAAACTCAAACCCGCTCCTGGACCTGATCTTATTAATGTATTAATACCAATTACTTCTCCATCGCTATTCAATAGTGGGCCTCCAGAATTGCCAGGATTAATAGCGGCGTCTGTTTGTATCAGTTCAAGTTTTTTATCATATATTCCTAATTGATTCACGTTTCTATTGAGATTACTAATAATGCCAAGGGTAACTGTGTTCTCCAGTCCGAATGGATTGCCAACTGCTATAGCCCAATCACCAACTTTAATTTTTGCCGAATTGCCCAATTTTGCTTTTGGCCAAGGTCCTTTTCCTTCAATCTTTAGCACAGCTAAATCAGTAAAGAAGTCTTGCCCAATAAGTTTTGCGTTTAATTTTTTGCCATTGGTTAAACCTACAATGACCTTATCTGATCCATTCACAACATGAGCATTGGTCATTACAAGTCCATCTGCAAATATAAATCCACTTCCTTGGTTTTGCTCTATCCTTGGTCGATTGTCATTAGGTAAATCTAATCCAAAAAATTTTTCAAAATATGGGTCTAAAAATAGTTGAGAATTTCTTGGAAATTTTCTTCTTTTAACATATCTTTGAGTATCAATTGTCACCACTGCGGCACCGGTTTTTTCTACAGCTTTAGTTATAAAAGATTTGTTTGAAAATAAATTAACTTCGTTAATTTTAGGTTTACTTAATGGCTGAGATATGACTTTTGCAGTGCATGTAATGCCTACTGTAATTAATGAGGCGAGTAGTAATGACTTGCGGATGTATCTTTTCAATTTTGATTTTTTTATTTTCTTCGAAAGATTTAGTACACCATATTAAGTATAGTTTAAATATAACTACAAATAAATTAATTTAATCTATAAAATAATTAATCTAAAATAGCTAAATTTCTTTTTTTCGGGCTATTATATTAATCATATAACTAATTAAATTATAAGTTTGATGACTATTCTTTTCCCAATCATATATTCTGCGACTTTAACTTATTTAGTTTGGAAAGCATTTAAAGTAATGTCAAATGGTTGGGGTGTATCCGATAATAAAAATAAACGTTTCAGCAATTCCAGCTTTAAACAAAAAAAGTACACGATTCATCCGGAACTTCTAGATAAATCGGGAAACATAACTGAAGAAGAGCTATTAACAGTAAGATTTTCGAATGATAACGACTCTTCATTAGAAGAAAAAGGTTCAACAACTGACTAATCAAATTACATTTAAGGAAAAAAATTGGAATTAAGAACAAAAATCGTCTCAGCGGTAATAAGATCTCTTAAGTTACCTCCAAGGTTTCGTTTAAAAATTGTCAAAGAAGATCCAGTTAGACTTGAACTAAGTCTTACCCCTTCTTACGGTAAAAATCCGGTTATTGTTGGTTTAGTTGAATCGTTAGACTTAGTAGCTCGAAGAGATAGAGAAGGTAGATTACCCAGAGATCTTCAGGGGACATGGGACTGGACTGTGAGACATGGAAAAGTTAGTACTGGAGGTTGGAATCCTATGTTAAAAGAGGCATTGCAAACAATGTTTGACACAGGATTGCCAGCTATTGTGTATGAGGAATTGACTGGAGATGAATATCGACCTGTTGATGGTTTAAGACATGTTAAATAAATAATTTATTATTCATCATAAATACTTCCTTAAAACGTTAAAATAACCTGATAGATAATCTAGTTAATTATGAATAATGACAATCAACCAAGATTTGGCTTTGTAAATTTTGCAGAAACCTGGAATGGACGTATGGCTATGATGGGTATTTTGATTGGTCTTGGTACTGAATTAATTACTGGGCAAAGCATTCTTCGACAAATCGGTATAGGTTAATATCCTACTTTACTTCTTCTGCTTTCACTTCTATGGTACTTTCACTAGGTTTTTTATCTAATTGATTGTTTTTTCCTATATTTTCTAAATTTTCACCACAATTCATACAGGTTTCACTAAAACCAAATGATATTGAACCACAATTACTACATGTATTAATTTTAGATTTAAATGAGTTAAAACCAATAAACACTAAAACTAATAATAAAAGAGGAATTAGAAATAAAAGAATAAGGATATTTCCAACAAAGCTAATGAAAAAGTTAAATCCAAAAATTGGAATAACGATAAGCATAATTAATGCGTAGGTAAGAAGATTTTTATTAGCTTTAAGAAAATAATTCATTATGGTTATTATTATCTATAATTTCTTTTTTTATTTACTAAGGTCATACTAGCAATAACGACGCTCCAACATTGTCCAAAATATAAAATCACTCCTAATAGCCATACCCACAAAGTAAGTACAAGAAAACCTCCAATAAAACCATATGCTTGAAATCTTGCTCCAAGTGAGAGAATACTTTTACTTACTGCTAAGTTCAAAGTGGTTAGGCCAATTCCAATAAGAAAAGATCCAGGTAAAAGTGGTCTCAATGGAACTTTTCTACTGGGTAAAAGTGCTTGTAATAAAAGAGCCATTAAAGAAAAGCCAATTAGTGGTATTGCAAACTGACCAACTTGTAATAGCGGCAACTTTAATAATAAATCAGAAATTAGATTATTAGATTTTGAAAGATTTTCTAAAACGTTACGTGGGATCATCCTAAGATTTGCACTAATCTGATCTAGTACCATTAAAAAACCAATAAAGAATACTATTAAAAAGGCTTCAACTCTATTTCGCAGAAACTTAGAAGCTTGCACTCTCCAAGCAGCATTAACTTTTTTAGAAGGAATTTCGTCCTCCCAAAGTCGATCTGAACCTCTTTGAAGAGATAGATATGCATTGCCTGCTGTAAAAAGCAAAAACATAGCCCCAAGAATACCTGCTCCAAATCCTTGATCTATTAAATTAAATAATGTTGTTTCTACTAACTCAACTACTGAAGGAGGTAAAAGCTGAGCTGCAATAGAAATTATTTGTTGATCTAATCCTTCTTGTTTTCCTAGGAACCATGAAGCTATTGAAAGAGAAATCAGAAGAATAGGAAAAAATGATTGAAGTGTGTAGTATGCAAATGCAGCGCTTAAATCAACACAATCAGATTTGCTCCATCGCTCACAAGCTCCCCATAAACTTTTCAGTATCCATGTTGAACTTCGCTGCATATTAATTTTCTTCAAATATTTTATTTATTTGTTTATTTTTTATTGTATCTGATTAAGACATTTTTCAAGCAATTATTTATTTATGATGCAACTATTTTTCCAATAATAAATTTCCCCAAGGCTTTAAAATTTCAAGTTTTTCTATAGATCTACAAGCAATTAATGGAAAATTAACATCGCTTAAGTCTTCCCCTGAAACTAAATTTAAGGGATCTTTTTCTAACCACTCTATAGAACAATTGAGTTCTTCTAATAGCAGCCACGCTGCTGCAATATCCCATATTTTTGGGGTTGATTCTATTGCTCCGAAAGTTTGTCCCATTGCTACACTCGTTAGATTTAAACTCGATACACCTAAAAGTCTGATTTTGCCAGGAAATGTTGAGTTTGGTTTTTTTTGTAAAATTTTTATAGATCTGCTGCACAAAGAAATGCATTCACTTTGACGATTATTTTGGCTAGGATCTATCTTATGGTTATTTAACCAAACCCCTTTGCCTCTGATGGATAAAAACTTTTTTTTCAATGTAGGAATTATTAAAAAAGAAGATTGCGGTTTACCATCTACGAACCTTGCTACTGATATAGACCAGTAGGGAATACCTGCAGCAAAATTTGTTGTCCCATCTAGTGGATCGACCACCCAATAAGCTTTTGAGCTTGGAATTAATTTTTCCCCTTCTTCACTAAGGACTCCCTCTCCTGGAGCTATTGAAGCTAAACCATCTACGATTGTTTTGTCACTCCATAAATCACAACTTGTTAATAATGATCCGTCTGCTTTATTGCTGGCGCTAATATTTCCAAAATCTTTATTTTGACGATGACTAACTAATTCAAATAAAGAATCTAATTCAATTAGTTGCTTATCAGTTAAATTTGCTGGATTCATCTTTAGATATTGCAAATAGAATCTGTATCTTTAATTTTAGTATTATTACTACCCAAACAATTTTTACTTAAGTCAAGAAAAGTTAATCTTTCTAATTCATCTAAATTCAAATTGTAATTATATATTGCATTAATATTTTTTGATTTTGCATTACTTAATTCACTTTGCCTAACAAGAACATCTTTTAGAGTTGATATCCCAACATCATATCTAAGTCTGGAAAGCCTTACAGACTCTTTGCTAGATTCAATTTCTTTAAGAGAAGAAATTATTTTCTCTTCATTTAATTTAAGATTTAAGTAAGCTTTACTAATACTTGTGGTTAAAACATTTTTTAGATTTTCATAAGCAAATTTTTCAGCTTCTACATCTTCTAGTTTTGATTTGTAAGAGTTCTTATTTTGTCCGCCATCAAAAATATTCCATGCAAAATTTAGACTTATGGTATTTGTATAATTAGATCCAGATTCTTCAGAGTCAATAACCTCGGACAGTGTGTCACCCTTTGTAAATGTACTAGATAATGTATTGCTGATGTAAATATTTGGCTTATTTTGAGCTAAAAAACTATTTGCTTGGCTATTTTTGATTGATTTTTGAAGAAGAAGATTTTTTAATGAAAGATTTTTTTCTAAACCTTCATTAATATTTTTATTCAATCTATGATTCCAGAATCCTGTTAAACTTTGCTCATTATTGCTTTCGAAATCCCCCTTAATATTAAGAATTTCTTTAAGAGAAATTTTATTAATTTCATGTTCTATTTTCTTTTCATTAAGTGATTGTTTATCTCGAGATAATTGTGCTTCTGCTTCAAGAACTTCAAATTTTGTACCAATTCCAGCATCTAACTTAGCTTGAGCATTTTTTAAACTTGTAATTGATAAATCAAGTGTGAATTTTTTATTTTGAATATCTTGATATGACTTTTGGTATTTGTGATACCTCATTCTTGCCTCTTGAATTAAATCTTTTTTCTTAATCTCATAATTATTTTCTGCAATTTTGTAATTTGCTTTGGCAATATTAATTTCAGATCCTCTAAGAGGGGCAACTATATCCCATTTGATATTCAGTGAGGGATTAGCCGATAATTGTGATGTTTTTAAAGTGGGTGAATTGCTACTGTGCTGTTTACCTGAGACATATTTTGGTAACCCATTTGCTTGAAAATCTAAGGATGGGTATCTTTTGGCAATTTGACTGGAAAGATTAAAGCTTGCAGAGGCTACTAAGTTCTGTAATGACTTTAATTCTTGATTATTTAATACAATTTTATCTATTTCTTGATAATCAATAAAAGTAATATTAGGTTTTTCTTCTATGACATTATCAATATAATTTTTTGTTTCGCTTGAGAGTACATTAACAGAATTGATACTTAGAGCAATCGGCAAGAATAAGATAGGATTTATTACTCTTCTAAACATGTTTTATAGTATCGAAGTTATTCGATTAACCAATCAAAGTATTAATAATATCATTTGAATCATCAAGAACGTGAATTTTGGTATTTAATTGATTTTCAACTTCTTTAATATTTTTATCATCTAAAAATAAATCAGTATTAAGTTTTAACATAATAGATGGTATGTAAACAGCTTCTCCTAAATCCTTATTTTTCAGTCCGTGAATTAGATCTTCTCCAGTAAGAAGACCTGTAACAACTTGATCTTGACCCCAATAAATACTTGGTAAACCATATAAATTAATTATTAATCCATCAATCAAGTTTAATTTCTTAACTGTAGGAATTAGGGCTTCATAAACTAATTTACCAACAATCCAACTGACTTTTTTGGGGTGTTTTATTTTTGTTGGCAGGTTGTTAGATTTCTCACCTAATATCTTTAGAAAAGTTCTAATTGATCCTACTCCATTAGATTCTTGTGGCATATTTTCGTAGGTTTTATAACTAGGTAAATTTGAACCAGCTATCAAATACCATTCGTCTGCTAGCCAACAAAAACGAGTCCCAATTGTAATTTTTAGAGAGGCTTGAATTCTCTCTACCTGTTTAATCGTATTTACAGCATATTCTGGGCTTATTGATTTTAAGCCATCATTTTCCGGTCTAAATTTTGTAAGTCCTACAGGCACTATTGCAACTGAAAGTACTGTCTGTGAACTTTTTTTGTAAAATTCAGCAAGGTCCAAAATTGATTTCTCAAGAATATCCCCATCATTTATATCTGGACAAACAACAATTTGAGCATGTATTTGAATAGAGTTTTTTTCAAACCAGGAAATTTGATCAAGGATCACGCCTGCTTTTTTATTTTTTAATAATTTTTCCCTTATGGTAGGATCAGTTGCATGAACTGAAATAAAAAGTGGTGATAGTTTTTGCATAGAAATTCTTTCCCAGTCTTCTTTTTTTAAATTCGTAAGAGTTAAATAAGAGCCATATAGGAAACTTAATCTATAATCATCATCTTTTATATAAAGGCTTTTTCTTTTACCACTTGGCTGTTGATCTATAAAACAAAATGGACATCTATTATTGCATTGCTTGATTGAATCAAATAATGCATCTTTAAAATTAATACCTAAATTAACGTCCTGATCTTTTTCAATACTTATATTGTGAACTTCATGATTTTTATCTAAAACTGATATATCCAAAATTTCTTCACTAATGAGAATCTGATAATCAATTAAATCTCTTGGTTTTTTCCCATTAATACTAATAATTGAATCACCTGATTCAAATCCTATTTCTTGTGCAATGGAATTAGCTTCAACACTTTCAATTTCTGCAGGGTTTATTTTATAAGTAATACTAGGAACCAAAAGATCATTGGGATCTTCTTTGTAATTAATTTCTTGCCACACAATTTAAGGCCAAATTCTCTTCTTAATATTTATTTTAATCTTATATATGACTCAAAGTGTATTAAATACTTTTAAAAAAATACATCTAGGTGTGAAATTATAGGCCTTTAATTTATTAAAATATGGCATTCGCAGTTTTACAAAACACGATTTACATTAAGTAAGATAACTATTTCATTGCAAGAATTAATTACAAAAAATTTAGAAGTGAAAGATAAATTGACATATAAATTGCAAAAGACAGTTGATTCAGATGAAAATAGTTTTTTATCAAATCCTACATCTTTAAGATTGTGGTCTTCTTTTTTTGTAATTTTACCTATTTTTGTTCAAGCTCCTTGGGTTAGAGTAGAACCAATAAGTGCTCTTTGTTTTACTTTTGTTATTGTCTTAGTGGCATTTGTTTTGAATAAGAAAGTATCAAATAAGTGGTTTATAGTTAGTTCATTATTACTTGGTGTATCAGGCAGTTGGCTTGGTGGATGTTTGTACTGGGGATGGTTAAGCTCATTTCCTATTCTTCACATACCTGTTGAAGCTGTAGTTTTTCCATTAGCTTTGATTGGACTTGGTACCAATTGGAAAATAGGTTCAAGTTTTTATATCTCTTCTCTATTTGGAACTGCAGTGACCGACATTACAATATTTTTAATTGGAATAATGGATCAATGGAGGCAGATAATTACAGCAGATTCTGAAACTGCACCCCAACTTCTTCAAAAAACCTCAGAGAATCTTATTCAAATAAAATCATTATCTATTATTGTTTTTGTTGCTCTTATACTTTGGTTTATTTCAAAAGAAATTTTTGATTCTGCCACAATTAATACTACTAGTGGAAAAGCACTCTTAGTTTCTGGTTATGTAATTCAAACGACATTAATTGTTGATGGTATATTTATCGTTTTAGCAATTCTGCAACCAACTTTTAGTGGATTGGTTTAATGTTAAGGCCTCCATTTTCGCAAGAACCGATACAAATAAATAATTGGGATGTCATTGTTGTAGGTGCTGGAGCCGCTGGCCTTATGACTTGTCTTGAATTGCCCGCAAATTTAAGTGTGCTTCTTTTAAATAGAAATACTAGTAAGGTATCTTCCAGTAGATGGGCTCAAGGAGGAATTGCATCTGTTGTTAGACAAGATGATTCGTTTGATCTTCATGCTGAGGATACTTTAAAAGCAGGAGATGGACTATGTGATTTTCAAGCTGTAGAAATGCTGGTTAAAGAAGCTCCAGGTTGTGTAGACAGGTTGCAGAATTTAGGAATGATTTTTGATCAAAGTTCTGATCAGCTAGCTACTACTTTAGAAGCAGCGCATTCACGAAGAAGAGTCTTACATGTAAAAGATCGTACTGGAAGAGCATTAGTTGAAGTTCTGGAAGATCATATTGAGAATCAAAAAAATATTCTTCATTGCAGGGGTGTAAGAGTAACTGAACTTCTCATCGAAAATAATGAATGTAGAGGAGTTCAGGTTCTTGATGGTGCAAATTTATATTGGATTCAATCTAGAGCTGTTGTACTCGCTACAGGTGGGGGTGGGCACTTATTTACTAATACAACAAATCCTGCGCAATCCTCTGGAGAAGGGATTGCTCTCGCATGGAAAGCTGGCGCTGCTATCGAAGATTTAGAGTTCGTGCAATTTCATCCAACCGCTTTAAAATTTTATGGAGCACCTTGCTTCTTAATATCTGAGGCACTTAGAGGAGAAGGAGCGATCTTAGTTGATAAAAATGGTGAAAGTCCAGTTAAAAATCTTGAAAATCGTGATCTAGCTTCTAGAGATCAGGTAAGTAGAGCAATTATGAAAAATATGCATAATCATAATGTAGACCATGTTGGTTTAGATCTTCGGTATATTGACCCAGAAAAAATTGTAGAGCGCTTCCCCACGATCTTAAGTCGATGTCAGGATTATGGCGTTAATCCTTTAAATGAGGTTATTCCCGTAGCTCCTGCAGCTCATTATTGGATGGGAGGTGTTAAAACTGATCTAAATGCATCTTCAACAAGAAAAGGATTATATGCCGTTGGAGAAGTTGCTTCTACAGGTGTGCATGGTGCTAATAGACTGGCAAGTAATTCACTGATGGAGTGTCTTGTTTTCGCAAGAAAAATGTCTTCAATTGTTTTGAATGACATTTCTAAATTTATAAAATTTGATAGATCTTTTCAAGAGTTTGATATTGAAGATCCTAAAGAAGATCAAATTTCTATAATTGCTGAAAAAATTGATGAACTAAGAAAACTATGTTGGTTAAATTTAGGAGTATCTCGAAATAAGGTAAATATGAGTAAATTTTTAAATTACATTCAACATGATATAGAAAAATTAAATAAAAATGATTTACTAAATAGTCTTGAAAAAATAAAATTTGATCAAAAAATTACACTCAGTGAACGCAACAGAAGAGCATTAAATCTTTTACTTGATTTAAAGAATAGACAAATAACCACCATAACTTTATTAAAAGCTTGTTTATTTAGAGAGGAAAGTAGAGGAGGGCATTATAGAGATGATTTCCCTGATAAAGATAAAAATTGGGAATGTCATACTAGACAACAGTTAGATCAAAAAATTCAAAAAAGATTTATTAAAAATTAAGATCTCCCTGATAGCCGGTTTTTGTTGCTAATTCATTTAAGTCACGCGTACCACTAATAATTTCTCCATTTATTTCCCAAGAAGGAAATCCACTGATTCCTTTCGTTTGACATAGCTCATACTCATTATCTTTACCATCTTTAGCACACTCAACTACTTTTAATTCTTTAACTGCTTCATTACCAAATAATTGTTTCTGATCGTGGCAATGCGGGCACCAGTATGCACTATACATAACAATATTGTTTTCACTTAAAAATTTTGCAAACTTTACTTTCTGGGGAGAGCTTGAAGTGGTAATTATTGGCGATACATTTTCAGTGGGGTTTGCAACATCAATAGCATTAGAAGGGTCAACGTTTGTTGACCAAATTAGGCCCCCCAGCAGGACACAAATGGCTACAATGAAACCTCTAAAAAACATAGGTTCTCTACTTTCGAACTTTGCTCCAATCATAGAAATTATAAAGATAGAAAACGATAAAATTGCTGAAAGTATACAAAAAAAGCAATATGCTTGAATCTTAAAAAACATAATATTTATCAGTAAAAAGCTAAATGTTGATGACGCACAAGAAATTAGAAATACTAACCACCATAAAAACTTATTTAGTTTTTCTTTTGGGGAAATTAAATTTAGCGAGAGTATTATTGTGATAACTAATATTGATAAATATGTTATAAATCCCGCTAATGAGAGAGGTATATTAATTTGATTATTTTCAAATAAAGTACCCCAAGGACTATTTAAAACTGTTTCACATCCATTTTGTATCCCTGGGCATGAAAGCGAAGTAAATAACCCCCAGTTTTTTAAAGTAATCGAACCTGTATCAACTATGCCTATAGTGCTAAGAATTGCGATTATGATTTTTGGCCATTTCAATTCTTTTTTATTTCTTCTGTTTAAAGTCTGAAGAGCCATACAAAAAGAAAGTTTGTTATTTACATTATCTATCCTAATATTATCTTGGCATGAGAGTTATATACGAAATGCTTTTTAAATCTTTTAATTCTTATTTTTCAAGTTGTGAAACAAAATAGTCTTAATGTAAAAGAAAAAAAACTATCTAAGATAGCATTCAGTCATGTTGGTTGTGAGAAAAATCTTGTTGATACTGAACATATGCAAGGCTTATTAGATAAAGAGGGTTATGAAGTTGACAGCAATATAAATGATGCAAATGTTGTTGTTGTAAATACTTGCAGTTTTATTGAAACAGCTAGAGAAGAATCTATTAGAAAAATTCTAGAATTTACAAATCAAGGCAAGGAAGTAATAGTTGCAGGCTGCATGGCTCAGCATTTTAAAGATGAGCTTATAAAAGAAATCCCTGAAATAAAAGGTTTGGTTGGAACAGGAGATTATCAAAAGATAGCCAAGGTTTTAGACAGAGTAGAAAAAGGGGAAATCGTTAGTGAAGTTTCTAAAATACCTGAATTTATTGCAGATGAGGAAATGCCTCGTTTTGTAGATAAAAATAAATTTGTTGCTTATCTCCGGATTGCTGAAGGCTGCAACTATAATTGCGCTTTTTGTATTATTCCTAAGTTGAGAGGTCCTCAAAGAAGCAGAACAATAGAATCTATAGTTTCAGAAGCCAAAAGTCTTGCAAAACAGGGTATTCAAGAAATCATATTAATTAGTCAAATAACAACTAATTATGGTCAAGATATTTATGGAAAACCATCATTAGCAAAACTTTTGAATGAGCTTTCTAAAGTTCCAATTCCTTGGATAAGGATACATTATGCTTATCCAACAGGTTTAACTGATGAAGTAATTAGAGCTTTCAAAGATTCAAAGAATATTGTGCCTTACTTTGATTTGCCACTTCAGCATAGTCATCCAGATGTGTTGAAGAGTATGAATAGACCTTGGCAAGCTTCTTTGAATGAATCAATTTTGGAGAAAATTAGAGAAGAAATTCCATCTGCTGTATTAAGAACTAGTCTCATCGTTGGTTTCCCAGGAGAAAAAAAAGAACATTTTGAACATCTTTTAGAATTTTTGGATAGGCACAAATTTGATCATGTGGGAGTGTTTATTTTTTCTCCTGAGGAAGGAACTGCAGCTTTTCATTTGCCAAATAAAGTATCTCTAGAGGTTGCAGAGGCAAGAAAAGATAACGTTATTTCAGTTCAACAAAATATCTCTAAAGATAAAAATCAGTCATATGTTGGTTCAAAAATGAAGATTTTGGTAGAAAAAATATCAGAAAATAACGAATTAATAGGTCGGTCCTACAATTTCGCTCCTGAAATTGACGGAACTGTAATTTTATCTGTTGAAGATAAAATTGATTTGAAAAATTATATTGGTAAATTTGTTGAAGCAAATATTTCTTTTGCGGATGAATATGATTTGTATGGAGAGGCTATTAAAATTTTATAGTTTTTTAAATTAATTTAACTGCTCTTAAGAGCTTATCTAATGCGAAAGCAGCTCCAAAACCAAAACCAATAAATGCAAAATAGAAAATGATGTTCATTAATTTTTTTATTTTTATTTAATTTAACATCAGATGAAAAGATTAGATTTTTTCGTTTAATTTCTTAATCTTGTATATAGGGTAATCTTTTGTATAAACATTCTTCTGCTTTTTGTAGTTCCCGGCCTAAATATAGAGCATGGTCGAATCTGGTGATTAAGTCGTTTCTTTCTTCAGTGATGAATATTCCAAGCTGTTTTGCACTAATACCTTCAAACACTTCATTACTAACTCTTTTATTTTCAGAGGCGCATTTAATTAGTTCATTTGTTTCTGGGTCAAGTGCATATCCGTCATCATTAATGTTGTTTAAAAAGTGCTCTAGAATTATTTTATTTTCTTCAAAATCTACTTTTATAATAAAATAACCGTTTGGATCTAAGTCTATATATCGGTTGGATAGATTATCATCAATATTTATTTTTTCGTCGAAACTTTTACTAGAATCCATTCTTAGAAGTTAATAAAAACTATATTACTAATATAATCTTTGGTAAAGCTAAATAATTTTTTATTTAAAGGGTATAGATTTATTTTCAATATCAATTTCCATCTTAGTTTGTTTATTAACTTCATTTAGCCAAGGATAAATTATATTTTCCATATTTTTATCAAACCACTTATGCAAGCTAATGGTGCTTTTCGCAAAAAACCCCCTCCTTCTTTTATGTTTCCCGCCTGCTCCAGGATCAAACAAATGGATACTATTTTTTATTGCCCATTCAATTGGCTGGTAGTAGCATAATTCAAAATGTAAATTAGATATTTCTTCTTGACTACCCCAATATCTACCCCATAAGTTGTTTTGATTTTTAACGCACATAGACATAGCAAAAATATCATTTGAATCATTTTTTGATGCGCTAAAAAGTAAAAGATTTTTTTTATTATCAAGAATTTTTTCGAAAAATGTAGGAGTTAAATATTTACTTCCCCAGACTCCCCACCTCGAACAATGCTGTTCATAAAAATCATGCATTTTTTCGAGTATTTCTTGGTTGATATCAATTTCACTAAAAATTTTTATTTTAATATCTTGTTTAGTAATTGATTTCCTCTCTTTTTTTATATTTTTTCTCTGATTAGAGTTAAATCTTGAAAGAAAATCATCAAACGTTTTTTCTCCATTACTCCTCCACTCACTGCTGGAATTTATCCATTCATGGTATCCCAAAGATTTAAGATGGTCGCCCCAGCTTTCATCAATATATAAAAAATTACAACTTAAAATTTTGTTTGTAATTGCGAAGCTTTCGATATGGTTTATGAGTAAATTTGTAATTTCTTTCTTATCTTCATTTTTTTTATAAAGAAATTGATATCCATTTACAGGACTATAAGGACTCATTCCAATTAATTTAGGGTAATAATTTAAATTCAGCTCTTGAGCCAATCTTGCAAATGATTGATCAAAAATGAATTCTCCATAGCTATGATTTTTTAAAAAAAGTGGAGCAATTCCTAATATTTCTTCATTTTTATAAGCAACAAAATATAGAGGTTGCCAACCAGTTTCTCTTGAGACACTTTTTGATATTTCAAGGTTTTTCAGCCAAGTCCATTCATAGAATGGATTATTGATTTCATTTGTTAATTCATTCCATATCTCCTTGGAGATTTCCTTAATTGACAATTTGACTTCAACTTTATGTGTATTTTGGTTCATTTAATATTGAATCTATTTCAAATTTTTTTGTAATGAATATGGATTTCATTATTCATTAAATTTTTAATTGATTTTATTTCCCATTTTCTTTTGAGATTAAAAATCTCATTTGTTTTTTCTGGAGGGATCCATGTATATTTACCTCCAATAATTTGTGGAATTATTGTAATTTTTATATCTGTTATTAGATCCTCTTTTATGAATGAATTTATAAGTTTTGCACCTCCTAAAAGAGCTAGATCATTTATCCCTTGTTTTTTAAGTGAAATTAAAGTTTTACTCCATGAATCTTCGAAAAAGAGTTGTTTCTCGAAGTCATTATTTGAAGAATTATCAACTTTACTTGAGCTTATTAGCCATCTTCTAATTGGTTGACGAAAGTATTTCCAATTACTGTTAAATTTTTTGCTATTTGAAGCTACTATAGAAATTGGTTGTTTTTTTGATATTGTTACTTCGTCATTACCATTGAGATTTTTAATTAGGTAAGTTGATTGATGAGCTATTAAAGTACCTAAACCAAAAATGGTGGCGTCCACTATTGATAAGTGTTGATTTAACATTTTTTTATCTTCTTCGCTTCCAAGATGCGATTCTCCACCTCCAGGAAATGCAATTCTCCCATCAAGACTAGATGCTATAACAATTATTACTCTTGGGATACTCAAGTTTGTGAGACTAAACTATTTTCAAATTTCAACTTCAATGAATTGGTTAGCTTTTGATCAACATAAATTTCTGCAGCATTATTTGGGCTCTCTTGGAGTCTTATTTTGTGTAATGTTGCACCAAGTTCATGTATTGGATTTTTAAGAATATCAGAAATATATAAAGCTATATTTTCAGCAGTTGGAACACAATTTTGGAAAAATTCGATGTCTTTATTTAGAAAAGTATGATCTAGTTGTTCAACAACTAAATCGTTGATTATCTCTTGGAGGGCAGATAAGTCGCAAACCATTCCTGTTCTTTTATTAATGTCTCCTTTTACAGTTATATCGACAAGATAGTTATGACCATGTCCATTAACTCTGGCACATTTCCCATAGATTTTTTTGTTTGCATCAAATGATATCTCTTCTTTTGCAAGTCTATGAGCGGCTGCAAAATGAGTTTGTACTGTTAAAAATGCTTCCATGTTTTTTCCAAAATAATCTGCCCATAAATTTGGGTTTTCATAAAGTCTTAGACTTGTAAGAGGTAAATCATCCTTCAGACGACTCCAAATGACCTTTACTAATGCTTCAGTTGTGGGAAGTATACCTTCTTGATTATTAACATTAAATTCAGGCCAGACATCATTTAAAAAACGAAAATCTAATTGTCCAGTAACCTTATCTTTAATGGAATGTTTTACATCAGAGAGATTAAGTACCATTCCATCAGAGTCTAGTTCTCCACCCATTGAAACAATAAGTTCATAATTATGACCATGACCTGGTGCAATACTGCACTTTCCAAAAAGAGATAAATTTTCTTCTGGGCTTTTTTCAGGAAGCCAATAACGGTGACTAGAACTAAAGCAGGCACGTCGAGTTATGACGCATTCACGTCCTTTTCCATGAGATGGTTTGGGTTGTGTAGAAGTCATACCTGTCTGCGATAATACTATCTTAAGGTTTTAAATACGCTTTTGTCTTTATGGAACAATCCATTATCAAAAAAACAGTTCATGCTATTAAAGGTAGAAGCATATTTTTAATAGGAATGATGGGTTCTGGTAAGTCACAAGCTGGTTTGAAGCTGGCTGAATTATTGAAGTATAAATACATTGATTTAGATTCATTAATAGAGAAGTTGGCAAAAAAATCTATCAATCAAATTTTTAAGGATGAAGGAGAAGATAATTTCCGCGAATTAGAAGCAAACTGCCTTAAAGAAACTATCAAAATTCCTTCATTAGTAATCTCAACTGGGGGAGGAATAGTTACCAAATCGGAAAACTGGGGAATTTTAAGACAGGGAATAATTGCTTGGATAGATCTCGACAAAGATATAGCAATTGAGAGATTGAAAAATGAAATTGAAAATAGGCCACTTCTTCAGGGAAAGAATCTAAATGATCTATATATGAGCATTTTTCAATCTAGAGAAAATTTGTATTCTCAAGCAGATTTAAGAATTCAAGTAAAAAAAGAAAATATTGAAGAAGTTGCTATGAAAATAATTAATGCGATTCATAAAGAAATAATCATTTAATCTGGTTCAATTCTTACTGCAAACCATTTGATGACGTATCCTAATTTTATTTCTAATTCATAAGTGCTTTCCAATAATTCTTCAAAAAAATCCTGATCAGGATCTTCTATATTCTGATATATTGTTTGTGTTTCTATCTTATTAAGCCAATTCTTCAACCATAAAATTGCTTCTTGCTTTGATACAATTTTTTCCTTTGAATCTGGCTCTAATAATACATAATGATCTGATGCTCTTATTAGTGGATTTGACATAATGAAAATTCTTCTTGGATTAATTCTTTGCTTGATTTTTCAAGGAATTTTTTTAGAAAGTTCTTTTGCTCTAGTAGATTCTAACGTACGAGAGTTTTTGGAAAATCGTGTAAATCAATGGCCAGAATTATATATGCCAAATTTTAAATTATCGGATACTTCTAAGGACTTAATTTATCCTAAATGGTTTGAGGGTAATTGGCTGGTTACTTCTCAAGATATAGTTAATGATTCAGAAGAGCCAGTTATTTATAAAGTAAATTTCTTTAAGAATGATTCAGATTTAATTGTTGGTAATCGTGCAAAAAATTCTGAGTCTATTGGAAAAGCAATATTTGGTGAAACCTTAATCAAGGTTGTAAATGATCCTCAATCTATTAATAATCAAATTACTTATTTAAAAGATGATTTTTATATTGATTCAAGAATTACGGGGAGAAATCAAATTCAAGATAATGATATTTTTTTCGCAGATGAGTTAGTTATTCAAACAGCACATAAGCCAGGTGCTTCAAGGATTAATCAGGTAGAGACCATTAGTAAATTTCAAAAATGTTCCGAAGAAATATTGGAGTTTGATAATTCAATCAAACCATCAATTTGTGGAGTTCAATATGTTGCTTCTTATGGTTCAAAAGTTGGTGATCCTTCTATTCATGCTATCAAAACAAATAAATATAAATTGAAGTTTGAATTTATTGAGAGTTAGCACTAAAAAGATATTCTTCTAAGTTGTTCCTCCAAATGAAAAGATTTTCTAAATAAGGGTTGTTTATGTATTCTTGGCTCCCCTCTCCTGAAAGAATTGGTCCTGCAGACTTTGGAAATTTAATAAGGGATAATTGAGCAGCAATTGAAATATCTGCAATTGATAAATTATCTCCAACTAAATATTTCTTGTTGATCAAGGATTTTGATAAAGCTTCCAGTAATTTTTGGAGTTCTAAATTATCTTTAGAAGACAAAACTACATTAGAAATTTTACTAAGATTTTCAAAAGGTAATTTATCAACAATACTTTTAACGGAAGAAGGTATTTCATCTGGAAGTAATGCAGTTCTTAGCTGTGGATTTTCTATTGCAGATTTTATTAAAGCTTTTCTACATGTTGTAGCCATTGTAGTGTCTGCCCAGTCTTCAATTAGTTTGCATTGTGCAAATAATATTGGATCCTCCGGAAAAAGTGGATTGTTTTCATTTTTTTTATCTATATATTCGCAAATAGTTGAAGAGTCATTAATAACTTGATCATTACTATCGACTATTACAGGTACTTGTTTTTGACCTGATAATTTAAAGATTTCAAATTGGCCTATTCCAGGTGTTACTTCTTCAACTCGATATTGTAGTTTTTTTGCATGAAGGGCCATTCTTGTTTTTAAACAAAAAGCACTATGCCTAAATTGATATAATGTAATCATGCTGTTTAATGTTTGTTAAAACTTAGCTAAAAAAGTAATCTATTTGTGGAGCTGATGGGCGAATTTTTCTCTAATGTTGCGAGATATCCAAAGTATTTGATATCTATCATTGTTGGAGGACTTGTTGCTTTGCTTGAACCTTTATTCAAGAATAGATCAAATCCACTCACAATAGTAGGTTTGATATCTTCTGTCTTAAGTGCTTTCATAACTGTTTATTTTGTCTTGCAAGCGATGACAAACCCAATAAATTTACAACCATAATGCCAAATAATTACCGTCTTGCAAAAGTTTCTTCTCTTTTGAAGAAAGAAATAACCCTTATTTTGCAGAATGATTTAGAAAATGATCTTATTAGAGATCATTTCGTCAATATTTCTAAGATTGATTTATCAGGTGATTTGCAACACTGTAAAATTTATATAACTTCAACTGCTCAAGAGAAAGTGAGGAAAGAAATTGTATCAAACTTGAATACTGCTAAAAGCTCTATAAGGCATAGTTTAGGAAAAAGAATTGAGATGAGAAGAGTTCCAGAGATAATTTTTAAAGACGATGTTGTTCTTGATAAAGGATTATCAGTCTTGAAACTTCTCGATGAATTAAAAAATAAAAATCAAAATCATAATGTTGAGGACAAGGATGCCAAAAGTTGATCTACCCCTTGATCAAAGAAATATAATTATTACTCGATCAAAAGAAGGGATATTGGATATAAAAAAGATATTCATAAGCAAGGGCGCTAATGTATTTGATTTACCTGCATTAAGCATTGCTGATCCTGATGATTTGAATCCTCTTGATGAAGCATTAAATCAAATAAATGATTTTCATTGGATTATTTTTTCCAGTAGTAATGGGATCAAATTTGTGGATAAAAGACTTAAATACTTTAATAGTTCATTAAAAGAATGTTCTAAAAAAACAAAAATCGCCGTAGTCGGAGAAAAAACCTCAAGAACTCTTGATGATTTTGGGATTAAGGCTGATTTCATACCTCCAGAATTTGTCGCTGAAAGTTTAATTGATAATTTCCCAGTATCTGGTTATGGACTTCGAGTTTTTGTACCAAGAGTTCAAACAGGTGGTAGGGATTTAATAGCAGATCAATTTAGAAAGGCTGGTTCTCGTGTATTTGAGGTTGCTGCATATGAAACTAGATGTCCTGACTCAATACCGGAAGAAACAATTGATATTATTTCTAATCGAAAAGTCGATGCAATTATGTTCTCAAGCGGTAAAACCGTAGTAAATGCTGCTTTTTTACTAGAAAAAAACCTTGGTAAACAATGGTTAGAATATTTTGATCAAATTAAGTTATTAACTATTGGACCTCAGACAACAAAAATATGTAACAAGATTTTTGGAAGAGTTGATTGTCAGGCACAAAAATATACTTTTGAAGGACTACTAGATATAGCAATTAATATTTTTAATTAGAAAAATTTTTTGTATAGTTCTTTTCAACTAAATCTTTGAACCTATCAATATTGGCCTGTAATTCGTTTGTAACCATTTTTCCTAAAATATTTTCTTCCATAAACCGAGCAATCATTTTTGGTAGTTCATAAGTTATTGCTAAATTTACCGTTGTGATTTGATCAGTTTTACTTTCGAAAACTACTGATCCTTCAGTTGGTAAACCTCCTATTGATTTCCATTTAAGTTTGCTTTTTTCAACCCTTTCTGTAATTTGAGCTTTCCATTTAAACCTAAAGCCATTAGCAGCTAAAGTCCATTCTGTTAAATCTGGTAACGTATTAGTTTCTTCGTCAACTGTTTTTACAGATTCAATCCAGCTCATCCAAAGTGACATTGAGTCTAAATCGCTCCATGTGTCCCATACATTTTCAAGAGGCGCATTAACTACTGTTATTACGTCATGTTTTAGCCAAGTACCCATTAATTAACTTACTGCAAGATTTTTTGCTAATTCGGCTTTCTTCTCTAAAATTGCGGCGGCAGCTAAATGACCACTCATCGTAGCTCCCTCCATAGAATCTATATAATCTTGTTTTGTATAACTACCAGCCATGAAGAAATTAGATATAGATGTTTTTTGATCGGGTCTGAAAGGTTCCATACCGGGAGCTTCTCTATAGAGTGATTGTGGAATTTGTACCACGTTACTCCAAAGCAATTTAAGATTTTTTGAGGATGGGAATAGACGACGAACCTCTTTATCAATTTCTTTTGTAATTCTTTCTGTGGATCTTCCCATCCATCTATCGCCAGGAGTTAAAACACATTGGAGAAGCGATCCCATATCTTTTTTTCTATAGTCTGCTGGACTTGCTAGTGCTAAATCAGCAAAACAACTGAAAGAGGCATCAGCAGAATAAAGAAGATTATCTAGTCCAATTGGTTCATTTCCAGTATTATCTTTTTGTAATTCAGTAACCCAACCGTCATATCTTAATTGGATTGTGGCAACAGCTACAGCTCTAAGTTTTTTTAAACCTTCAAATTCTTTAAATTGATACCATTCTTTTGGAATTATTTTTTTTATTCCAGGAACATCACAGGCAGCTAGAAATTTATCTGCAAACACTGCCTTAATTCCTTCAGGAGAAGATATTTTTAATTGATTTACTGAATAAGAGGAAGATTCCTTTTCATAAATGATTTCTTCTACCTTATGGTTAAGATGTATTTTTGCTCCTTTGTTTGTGATGTAGTCGACGATAGGTTGAGTTAACCACTTATGTGGGGAACCTTTTAAAAGATTCAGTTTTGAGGCTTCT
>QCDJ01000011.1 GCA_003280935.1 Prochlorococcus sp. AG-355-B23 | reverse complement strand
TAAAATATCCAGTCATTCTTAGATGAACTACAAGAAATCCGTTATTTTTTGAATTTTCTACAAGAAATTGGGCATTCTCATTTTGAACTTCTTTTAATTGAGCTATTAAATATTTTCCTCTTCTATCCCATTTATAAATAAGTGAGTTCAGAAGTCCTTTAATGAATTCTTCTTTGTTGATTGGGAATGCAACAGTTGAATCCCTACAGACTTCTACTTTTTTAATAATAAAGTTATTAAGTTTTTGCTCTAAACCTCTGCGAACTGTCTCTACTTCTGGTAATTCAGGCAATTATTTAAGCTTTCTCTAATTCACTTTCAGCGAAATTATTTGTATTTGCTCCACCATCAGTTCCGCTTATACCAGCGTAATTTACTTTATCGAATCTGACTACACAGTTATATTTAATGCCTGAGGTATCAACTGAAGCAACTTTACCGATTTCATTATACCAATATGATTCTGGTCTTTTTACTCTTACGAGATCTCCTCTTGAAATAGCCATTACTATTAATTTAACTTTTTGTAGAATAACTCATCATTAATATTCTTAGACAAATTATTCACACATATTAATTAAAGTTTTAACAAAAATCATTTATTAAATTATTTTCGAATTCTTCTTTAGCAGGCTTACTTCCCATCCATTTCCTGCCAGGTATTCTTACATCTAATTCATTTTTATCACAATTGATTGAAATAATCAGTTTTTTATTTTCTTGATTTAGAACGTTTAAAACTTTTCTACCTTTAATATCTTTATATGTTTTACTTTGGGTAATTATAGGACCATAAATTTTTTTATCTAACTCAATTAAGTCATTATTTTTTTTATTTTCAGTTGTTTCATATTTTTCTGAATTAATTGTGTTCTTTTTTCTTATTGTGAGCTTTTGACCAATTTTTATTGAATCAGCATTATTGATATTATTAATCTCAATCAGTTCTTTTACTTTTAAATTATATTTGTTCGATATGTCAGTAAGATTTTCACCAGTTTGAACAATATGATAATTTTTAATTAAATCTGATTGTTTTGTAAGATTTTCAGAAGATTCGGAGATAATAAGATTTTGGCCAACAAAGATATAATTTTCATCTTTTAAGTTATTCAATTTAATAATTAAATCTTTATTAATTGAATAGAATTTTGAAATACTTGATATTGTATCTCCACTTTTTACAATATGAATTTTTTTTATTTCAGTTTTTTCTTCAGTAATTGATTCTTTTCTAGCAATATTCTCAATTTTGTTTTTTGATGAAAATATTTTTTCTTCTGATTTTATCAATGAGTGATTAAAAAAATTAATAAATATGGCAATTACTAAAAATGCAAATTTCATAAAACTCACTATTTATTTAAAGATAATCTTTAAATTTAAAATCGCTAGGTTTTTGAAAACAATTTAAGTAATTTAAACCTGAAAAATAAACTTTAAAAATTTCTTTACTCTTTCATAGGGGGGATACCGCAGATTTGAATCAAATAAAAAACCTTTAAAAGTAATAGATTTTTGATTTGAAAAATTTCGAAAACCTTCTTCTCCATGAAATTTACCAATACCACTTTGCCCAACGCCTCCAAAGGGTAAATTTGGAATAAGGACTGGCAACATAACATCATTTATACAAATTGTTCCAGAGCTGGTTACTTTTGAAATATGATTATGGATTTTTTTATTGCCTCCAAATAAGTAGATTGCTAAGGGTTTTGATGTTTGACTAATCTGTTTTAAAGCTGATTCTTTATCATTAATTCCAACTATAGGAAGTAGTGAACTGAATAATTCTTTCTGCAAAATATCTGTTTCATTTAATTTAGTTCTCAAAATTGTAGGAGATATTTTCAACTTTTTTTTACTAAAAGTCCCCCCAAATAAAATTCTTTTTTCTTTTTCATATTGTTTGAGAATTTCTACAGTTGATGTAAATTGTTTTTCCTCCAATTTTGATAGGTTTTCGGAAATAATTGGATTATCTCCGTAAAAACTTACTATGTATTTTTTTAATTTTTCTATAAAAATATTTTCAATTCCTTTATCTACAAAGATATGATTCGGAGCCATGCAGGATTGACCAGAATTAAAAAATTTACCCCAAACAATTCTTTTTGCAGCCACTTCTAAATTTGCATTCTTGAAAACAATTACAGGATTTGTTCCGCTTAACTCAAGAGTTAATGGAGTTAAGTTTTTTGAAGCTAATTTCATTATAGATTTTCCAGTTTCAGTACTTCCTGTAAAAAAAATGTGGTCAAAATTTTGTTTAATTAATTTTATGGATTGTTTATTATCACCCTCTACTGTCATTAGGACATCTTTACGGAAATATTTGGAAGTAAGCTTTTTAATAAGTTTTGAGGTCGCAGGACATTTCTCTGATGGTTTTATAACTGCAGTATTTCCTGCTGAGAAAATATTTACCAATGGCTTTAAAATATAAAGTAATGGGTAATTATAAGGACCAAGAATTAAGACACACCCAAGAGGTTCATAAATAACTTTGGAGGATGATGGAAAAAGATAAAAAGGTGTATCAATCTTTTTTGGTCGCATCCAAGAATTGAGTTTCTTTTTTATAAGTGAAATTTCTTCTTTCACTAAAAGTATTTCTGAAAGCCCTTCAATTTCAGATTTGCCGAGATCAACAAAAAGTGATTTAATTATCTCTTTTTTATTTTCATCCAAAAGTTTAGAAACTATATTGATATGATGGATTCGCCATTTTATATCTTCAGTTTTACCAGTGAGAACTGTATTTTTTAATTTATAGATGTCTTCTAAATGAAATTTATCAGAAATTTTCATTTTTTACCTTTGAATAGTATTAAATATATCAGAGGATAAATTGTAAATAACTAAGGTTTTTAGGCAGTTCAATCAAAGCGAATGATTTAGGAGAATTAATCAAATTTATTAATATTGCTATTAAAAATTCAAATTTTTCTTGGTTAGTATATTTCTATGAGGGAAAATTTTTCAATTAGATTGATATCTATAAATGAAATACCAGAAGTCACAAACTGGGCAAGGTTAGAAGGATTTTCTCCTGGATTGGATGATTTATCAATTTATAGAAATACAGATAAACAAGGGGTATGGGTAGCTTGCCTAGACAATAATCCCATAGGCTCTATTGCGTGCATAAAATATAATTCCTCGTATAGTTTTCTAGGTTTATTTATCGTTAAAAAAGAATTCCGGAATAATGGATATGGAGTGAGATTATGGAAACATGCCCTCGAATATTTGAAAAATGTTGATTGTATTGGTCTTGAGGCTGCCCCAGATAGATTAAATGATTACGCAAAGTGGGGGTTTAGAAAATCTTCCGTTACAAATCGATGGAAATTAAATGGTTCTCAAGATTTGCCATTGAGAAATTTCTATAAAGATCAATTTCATTCTTTTAAAGTTGTCCCGGGTAATAAAATTTCTTCTGAAGCAGTCTTAATTTATGATGATCAAAGAGAACCTAGTCCCAGACCACATTTTCTAAATGATTGGTTGAAAAATTCTCATGGTAATGTCAGTGCAATTGTCGATAATAATGGGATGTGCCATGGATTTGGCAGGATAAGACCTTGTGTATTGGAGGATAATGAGCAAGGCTGGAGAATTGGCCCACTTTTAGCGGATACTCCACCACTTGCTGAATTATTAATAAGGGAGTTAGTTGGTGATTTAGATGCACAAATCTTTTTGGATTGCTCTAATCTGAACCCTTATGCAAATTATCTTTTATCAAGTTTGGGATTTGAGGAGATATCAAAAACTTACAGAATGTATAAAGGTATGCAACCTCCCTGCCCTATGAATCAAGTATATGGACTTGCCTGCTTGGAACTGGGATGATTTCCTTTAAAACGTTCATTTTCCCTTTTTTGTAATACTGAAAGAAGTTTGTTTGATTAAGATTAACTTCCAGAAGGTTTCAAGATTTTTTCTACAATATCGGCGTTGATTATAGTGATCTCTCCATTGTCAATATTGGCAACTTGAAACAAGGTCCATGAATTTGGATTTCTAGCTCCTCCAATACAGTCGATAACTTGACCGACCCAATAATTTTCATTCTTTTCCTTAGTATCTTCGCAATTTTCTTTTTTAATTGCGACATAATCACCAGGCCTAACGAAAAGAAACTCAGGAGTTGCTGAGCTCACAATAAATAACTAATAGTATATACGTACTATAGTAAGTTATTAGTTTTGTTGCTTAACTTTGAATTATTTAGCAAACTAGGGGTAATTCAAAAATAAAATGGAATCAACTGAAATTGCTATATTTTCAACATTATTGGGGTTAATTTTAGCTTTAACTGATGCTTATATAGAACGAAATATTCCTGGATAATAAATACTTCTAATTCATTTATTAAATTAAATAAGATTTAAGCTGGTCTAATATGTCGGCACGGTTGGAAACTAGTTTTGTAAAAACTAAATATATCAACCCTCCCATTGCGAGCCTTCCGTTAATTTTTTCTAACTGCTTTAGTTTTCTCAAAAGTTACCCTAGCGGTTAAATAAAATTTAAAGGGTATAGAAAATAAAAAAGTATTGATTACTTCAAAATTAAAAAAAAATTTATAGAAATATTATTTCAAGCACGAATTAAATTTAAAGCCAAGCTTCTTTCATCTCAAGATAAAGTCTCTCGCTCTCAGCAGAGTTAATTTTGCTGTCTGAATAGGATTGTTGCTGCTGCTGCTGCTGCTGCTGAGTTGAGTTATTATTAGGATTTTGGACTTCGCTCATTAGAGGGACTGAATAATTGTGTTTATTCTCTCATATTTAGAGCTTTTTTTGTCAACTTAAATTCTTAAATTTTTTTTAAATTTTCTACGCTTTTAATTTCCCTGTTTTGAGTGAATTTATTTCGCCACAGTAGTTTTGGTATATAGGAATTTAACTTCCCAATATACAATTCCTAGGAAGATAGCACTTGCAATAATAATTTCAGAAATGGCTAACATTTTATTTTTCAATACTAATATAATTTTGGTATCAATTTACACAGAATGCAATAGGTACTAATTACATTCTAGATTTTAAAAAATCTTATTTAATAAAATAACGCGTCGAAATAATATAAAATTTTAAGTTAGATACATATTTTTTCCGTGGGAAATTTCATAAATTCAACAACTCTTATACCTTTAATACCTTTAGTAACCTCTTTTTTTATTCTTATTTTATTGGCAAGTTTTAAAAGAACACTTAACAGGTTAACAAAACCAGTTACTGCACTGGTTGCATTATCTTTATTAAGTTCTGCTTTTATAAGCTTATTTGACTATTTTAAGAAAATAGAAGAAGAATTAGTTTTATCAGAATTTCTCAAATTTTTTGAAGAAAAAAATTTAGTAATACATCTCAATTTAGTAAATGAAAAAATTATAATTTTTTTCTCATTAATAATGATATTAATTATTGGAATATCTTTTTATAAATTGCCTAGAAAAAAAGGTTACGTCTCATTAATGATCAGCCTAGGATTAATTTCTTCTTCGATGATACTCTCAATATTGCTGATAGATTTCTCAGCACTAATCTAAACTGTTGTAAGCATTGACAAAGCTTCGTTAAGTTCTTGGACATGATTTAATTCATCTTGAGCAATTTCTTTTATTTTTTGATCATTTGGATTATCTATTAAATATTTGGAATAAGTTTCAAATGCATGTTCTTCGATTTTTATGTTTACATCATAAGCATTAGCTGGAGAGAGGAAATAATAAAAAACCATGATCCAGTAATAGACAAGAACAAGATGTCTCGCAAAAAATCTATCAATCCAGAACCTATCACCTCCTCTTTTCTCCATTTCTTTAAGATGCTCAGTTTCGTTAATAGCTTGATAAAAATGTTCTTTCATTAAAATCATTGTTTTTTCATTTTTAATTCCTAGGGATTCTTTAAAATGAAGAACAGAAAGAAATGCAAAATAAGGTGATCTAGCTATAACTTCTAAAACCCAAAATCTTTGTAAAGATCTACTAGAGTATATGAAGTCTAAGAAGTTAACTGTGCTATTCAAAATCAAAGAATTTAATTTCTTCATGGATTTAGTTTTTCTTTAAGTATAATTACTCAGCCGCTCGAGGACTATGATGTATTGAAGTAATTAATCAAAAATTAATATTTATAGTCTAAAAATTGTTACTTCCATTGAAATATTTTTTTTTCATGCATTAATTGGATAGATAAAAATTTTATATGACAAATACTGAAAAAATTGCAAATGCCAAAAAAAGGATTGATGAATTAGAAAGACTTATAAAATTTTGGAATGATTCAGACCATGATGAGGCAAAAATAGTAAATTTTTCAAAGAACATTGAAAATAAAGTTGCTTAGATTGTGAAGATTAAGGCTAATTATCTTTATCTACTTAAAGTGATTTAATATCTTTGAGGTTTCGAATATTGTTTAATTTATAAATAGAGCAATTAAACCTATTTTCAAAAACTGTAAGGAAGAAATAATCTAAAAGAAAAATAAATATGAAAACCTTTTCAAAAAAATATTTAGTTCCGATTAAATTTATACCATGGGTTTTTTGGGCATTTATATCTTTTATGAGCTTATATTTGTGTAAGATAGCCTGGGTAAATTGAATAATTAATGGACCTAGCTTCTCCTTAGCCAACCAGGAGCACCGCCAAACCAATCCGATATATCATCTTCATTAGGGTTGAAATGATTTTCTTTATCTAGTCCATCTATCCCAAATGATTGTAAGAGGTTATCAATCCCCCCATCATTTTTCGTACCATTCCTTCTAAAACTGTTAGCTTTTTTCAGCCAAAGAGAAATTGTAGAGTTATGGTGTGCAAATTTCTCGACATATATTCTTTCTTCTAATGTAATTGATTTATCTTGAGCAATTCTTTTAATTATTCCTTGGATTTTTAGTCTTTTTGAATTACTAAGAAGCATTTTGCGATCAATTGATTATTCTTTTTATAGGAAGGATTACTAAATATATCTTGTCAATGTTAATTTCAACAAAATAACTATTTTAAGAGGTTTTTAAGCAATAAAAGTCTTAAGACACTAAAAAAAGGGATCAATAAGTTACTTATGATACTTTTATTCATTTATCAAACTTATAATTCCCACAAATTAGATAAAAAAAATCAATCCATTTTCAAAGACACTCTAAAATTTAAGAAAAGTCGACCAATTGTTGCATAATAGTAAATCTGTACTACTATTGGTACAGATGTATTGTTAAGACATGAAAGTGATTTCATCTTCTCCTTATGCCCCTTTTAATTCAAAAGAGTGGAATTCTCTAATAAGCAAAAATGTAAAGTTTGAAAATACTCCAATAAAGATTCAAAAAAAATTTTATAGAACTTTTATTCTAAAAAAGATTGAAAAAGATAAACTTTTGCAAGAGAAGAATGAATTGCACCAACAAATGCAACTCGTATTCGGATAGAAAAATATTAACTAACAATCTTTTTATTGAATATTATTTTACGAGATCCAATTTTTTGTTAGATTAGTAGAAATACAAGAAGGATTTAATTTGGCTGTTGATCGAGAACTTTTAAAAGAAGTTACCCAAGAACTTTGGAATACCGTAAAAAAACTAAGACCTGAAATAGATCGGCAGACTCGACTTCAATTAGTTTTAAAGGCCTTATTAACTATTGGAGATTTACCAGATCAAATGCAAGCTGCCATGGTAGTAGGTGTTTGCGCTGAAATGGATAAAAGTGATGTTGATAATGTTGAATCTAATTCACAAACTAAAGATTCAAGCGGAGTTGATACATCTACAGGCAGAAAAGTAGTTAGAAGAAGTTCAGCTAAATAAACTTTAAACGATCATCCTTTAATTTTCTTTGATTCGTTTTTGTTAAGTCTATTGAATAGGTAATATGAAATTACAAGTAAGAGAGGAACGAATATTGAATGCAAAGTCATCATTAATTCTGTTTGGCCCATTCCTATAAGATTTGATTCGTTTGGAAGTTGTTCTGACCAAGTGCCAACTAAATGCCAGGCTTGAGGAATTGATAAGAAAAACATATAAGAGCTATAAGTTAAGTTTATGTTCAGATAAAGATTATCATTATTGAACGTTTTTGCTTTCTTTATTCTTATTTCTTAACTAAGTATTTGTAGAGTTATAAAAAATAACTTGATTCATAAATTTATTTTCTTAAGAAGAGTTTTAAACTCTTTTTTACCAATAATTTTTTCAGCTGCGTAAGCGCCACTTGCTGAAACAGCAGGAATTCCAATACCTGGAAATGTACTTGCACCGCAAGTAAACAAATTTTTAACTGGAGTTTTGCAGCCTGGGAAAAGACCTTTTGCTGCAGATAATGCAGGGCCGTAACTACCGCAATAGGTATTGGTGAATTTTTTATGAGTGATTGGGGTTCCTAGCATCTTTAAATCAATCCTTTCATCTATATCAGGGATGAATTTTCGCACTGCATTAAGGAATATTGAACATCTTTCTTCTTTCAAATTTCTATATTCTAATTCCTTTGGATTTAGGTTTTCCCAAATTTCCCAAGGTTCATTTGCGGGAGTATATCCATGAAGAACATGTTTCCCTTCAGGGGCCATATTTTTATCTAAAACAGATGGGATTGAAAATACAGCTATATTTCTTTCTGCGGTTATACCTTTTTCCCACTCATCAACATGTATGGCATGTATTGGCAAATTTTCAAGACCATCAGCATCAAAACCTAGATGTATATGAAGGAAAGAATCACATTTATTAGGGTTCAAAACTTTTGTATTCCATCTTTTTGAAATTTCATTTGGAATTAACTTTTTTAAATTCCAAACATCAGTATTCGTAACAACAGATTCACAACTATAACTAGAACCATTATTAAGAGTTATACCTGTAACTAAATTTTTATTGAAGTTAATTGTCTTTACTCTCGAAGAAAGAATTAATTCTCCTCCATTTTTTTTAAATCCATTAATTAAGGCTTTTACGATAGATTCACTACCTCCTTTGGGGTATTCAAGGTATGAATTTGGTTCAAACCATTCGTTAAATAAAGTAGCCATTGCAGCTGTATTTGTATCATGCATTGACATACCACTTATCAAAAAGCTCAATAAATCAACCCAATTTCTGAGAAAAGGATCCTCTAGATGATTATTTACTAAATTCCCAAAGCCTTTATTAATTTTTGGTATTTGATTGATATTAGGTAAAAATTTTGAGGTTAAATTTATTAGATCTAAGAAATTTATCGATTCGGGAGAAAATGAGAGTAAAGGTATTTCATTTATTATTTGGCTAAGAGGTTTTATTCCGGAAATAAATGATTCCCATTCTTGAACAGATTTCTCACCTCTTAAAGTTTTAATTGTTTGTTTAAAAGGTTCTTCCCCCACATCAAGATTAAAATCGCCTTCTGGGACAATTACTTGCCAACCTTTGTATTGAAATAGTTCAACTTCTTCATCAAGTAATTTAAGAATTTGCCCTAGGGGATTAGTTGTCGGCCATTTACCTATTCCACTCCACAACGAAGGACCTGATTCGAAAGTGTAACCATTTCTTTTGAAACTGTGGGCAACACCTCCTGGCTGGCTATGAGCTTCACATATAAGTACTTTTTTGCCTGCTAAAGCGAGAATCGAACCACAACACAATCCACCTATTCCACTACCTACTATTACAACATCGTACTTTTCCATTGAATATTTACTTTACTCTTCTCGCAAAACTAATTAGTTTTAGACAAATGTATTAGTTGAAGTTGTAATACTTAGTACAACAGCTAGGAAAAATATGTAAGGGACTGCTTTTAGAGGAATGTATCCTTGACTTTTAGAGATGAAATCCATTGATTTAGTTACTATATGTAAACATTTTAACGAGATCTTGTTCCTTATGTGTGCCATGAAATTATTTTTTTGGAAATATTTTGAAATAAAGAAATCTTTTTGGAGAGATTTTTTAACTAAGAACATTTTTTATGAAGTTATCTTAGTATTTGATTCTTAGATTAAGATCTATTATGAAACACTTTCCTGATATTAATGAATTAAAACTATTAGAAAAAAATTCCCAAAAAAATGGTAGTGGAATTGTATATGAGGAATTGTTAGGAATATGGAAGTTTAAGTATGTATGGGGAAAGGAGTCAGATGAAATCAAAAATATACCCAGTTCGATTCTCCAAGTATTGTCGGCAAGACTCGAATTGAAAAGTAAAAATAAAGAGGATCAAATAAATTATGAAATAAAAAATTCAATTAATTTAGGATTATTAAATATTACTTTTTTAGGTAGCGCAGAATTAAAAGGGATTAGACCTCTATTGGCTTTCTATTTTGAAGAATTGAAAATTAGTATTAGTAATTTTCCTATATTTAATAAAGAATTAAAAAAACCAGAAGATAAAAAAATGCCTTTTTTCTCACTTGTAGGAATTAGCACTAAAGATAATTGGTTATGTGCTCGGGGCAGAGGCGGAGGGCTTGCAATATGGGTTAAGTCTTAATTTAGTGGTATTCTCCTGGATGATCTACCTTTCTTACGGTAACTTTATCAACTTTTTGTCCATTAAATCTTAAGAGATCATCTCCTGAAAAGTCATAACCTAAGCGTTGACCTATTAGGGCTACATCATCTGCTGTAGAGGATGTAGTAACCTGCTTTTTTAATTCTTCATCAGATTGCATCTTAATTAAAAATTTTCTTATTTCAGAAAAACTCATTACAAGAATTTGATTGATTGATGTTAAAGAAATTTATAAAATCTTTTTCTTAGCAAGAACAAGATAAATAGATAATCATTATACTAATTTTATGACTTACTTATTCCTCTATATAGTTGGCATAATTTTAATTTGGTGGATATATCGTGTCGGTTGGCTTGAGGCGCTCAAAACAGTTGTTAAAGTTATAGTTCCCTCAGCGCTAATTATTTTATTTAACATAAAAGCCGGAAGATTACTTTTTAAAAGTCCTGTAGTAGGTTTATTAAGCGCTTTGCCTACCTCTATTTTTATTTTTAGAGGTTCATTGCCTTTAGTTAGTTATATAAATAACTGGATTGAAAATAAAATAAATAAGTATGATGATTCGGAAGTTATAGATACTGATTCTGTGCCTTTAGATGATTAATTTAATCAAATCCAAGAAATAATTCTTTGTGTACAACAAGAACATCAAATAAAGTTGTTCCATGAATAGGACTTAATGGGATTTTGTCTATATTCAATGCTTCTGCGCAAATTAAATGAGCATCCCATTTTGCATTGTGATCACTTATTTCAATTGACCACTCAATTACTTTTTTGAAATGATCTGGCATCTCCGAACCAATTTTTCTGCAAATTTGACATAGAACTGACAAAAGAGGAGGCTTTGATGGCCTTTTTAAATCTTTAATAAGACTAGGCTGCGTAAAAACACTTGTATAGCGGATGTAGTCTATTAATTCATATTCTTCTTTAGTAAGAGCTGCTTTATCTAATGCTCTTTCAAATTCGTCTATGGGGGTTATGGGCCTATCCAAAATATTATTTTTTGCTGTTTTCTGAATCTATTTTTTCTTGATTAATTTCATTGGTTTGATTGCTTTCTATAGATTTAAGAGATTCATCTTTATCTTCTTCGTTCATAACTTGATCGATTTCATTTTGAAATTCATTCGACGCTTTTTTAAGACTTTTCAAAGTTTTGCCAAGTTGTTTTCCTAATTCTGGAAGCTTTTTGGGACCAAAAATTAAAAGAGCTAAGATAAGTATTACAGTAACTTCAGGCAAACCTACACCAAAAATATTCATAACTGATAACTATTTAACTAATTAGGAAATCTACTATTAAATATAGTCAAATCATGTGAAAATTTCATTCTTGGAAAAGCTTTTTTAATATTAAAAAATTTTGAAAAATATTATTGTTATTAATACTCCTTTAAAGAAAACTAACCAAAGTAATTGATAATCACTCAATTTAAATTTTTTTTGGTACCAATTTATAAGAGTTTTATGTTTATCTATTAATTTTCTCATTTTCACAGAGATTATCTATTACTATCACTTATTTTATCTTAATTTCTTTTATTATTTACTTATAGAAATCTTAGATTCTCCTCGAATTAGATTATTCTATTAAATTTTAATCTTCTTATAAATTAATTATTTTCTAAATTATTGAAACTATTCGCTTAATATCTATTATCAAAAAAAATGAAGTACTTATTTGTTGTTTTTTACCTTTTTTTTCTAATTTATCCAGCTGAAGCCGTTACCACAAAAATGTTTAAAGTATTGGATACTTGTGCAAGATATCGACTCGGTGAGATTAATGCTAATGAGGCTATAGAAAAACTAAAATTAAAATTAACGAATTCTTCCACTAGTGAGCCAAAGGACCTAGTAAAAAAATATTGCTCAGTATTTACTCCAAATGAAAAAATTGAATTTTAATCTTAGTAATACATATTTAATTATTCTTTTTTGAATAACCTTTAGCTTTGTTTCGTATTTCTTTAACTTTTTTGAAATTAGTTATTTTTAAATTAAAAATAACTCCTAAAAAAAGAAGAAGAAATAAAAAAATATAAATTATTAATTCCATATTATTGAATTAATAAATTCACCTTAGTTTATTTCAATAATTTTTTAGTATCTTTTAAAACAAAAAAATTGACTTTAATCCCTGTTATTTACTTTAAGGCCACAAAAAAAACATATTAACCTCTAATATGGAACTTTATAAGAATAATTGTGAAGATTGGAGATAAAATTCCAGAATTTTCTTTACTGGATCAAAATGGAGTTAAACGATCAAATAAGGGATTAAAAAATCCCCTTGTTTTGTTCTTTTATCCAAAAGATGATACTCCAGGTTGCACTATAGAAGTTTGCGGATTTAGAGATAAGTATGACTTATTTAAAGTATTAGGTGCACAAGTTTGGGGAGTAAGTAATGGAAGTACCTCAAGTCATTTAGCATTTGCCAATAAAAATAAATTACAATATCCATTACTTTGTGATACGAATGACGCTCTTAGGAAAACTTTTAAAGTTCCTAAAGTATTAGGTTTTATGGATGGTAGGGTAACTTACGTTATCGATCGCAAAGGGACAGTTAGGCATATTTTTAGAGATTTATTGAATGGTCCTGAACACATTAAAGAGGCAATTAGAGTACTTAAGGAAATTCAAAATCAATAAATTATTATTCAAAGAATTTTAGATTTATAACTTTTGTTTTATTATGGTTTCAGCTTTTTTTTTAAATATATGAAGAAAATGGGAATGCAGGCTGTTGATCTTGCTATTGAAAATGGAGTTGATCTTGACGGTACTCCAATCCCTCAAAAAATGCTAGATCTATACAATAGAATTATGGATGAGGAGAATAAAAGACAAAGAAGTGGTGTTAAAAAATCAATGAGAAATAGATGCGTCAAAACAGGTTCTAAGCATTTTGATAAAGAAACATTGAATCAATTATTAATAGACTCTGGATGGGAAGGTCTTAAAGAAAAGGAAATTTTATTTTTTTATAATTAAAAAAATTTTTTTTAAATTATCTTAAATATCATTTATGGTAATTATTTATTTAAATTAAGAAACTGAGAACTAATTAAATATTTTTTTAGATCTAATTTTTTGAATTATTTAAACCATCCTTTTTTTTCAGAAGAAATTATTTTCTCTTTTTCAGCTTTTGTTTTATTACTTGCTTTTTTGAAAGCCAAGTTGGCTTCTATAACTGTAACTATTGATATAAAAAAAAGAACAGAAATTCCAATTATTTGTTCACTTTGAGAGGGTTCTGAATCTCCTTGTAAAAAAAAACCTAAAGCGAACCATACAGTACTAGCAGTGATGGTAAAAAAATAGGGTTTCCATCTTCTTTGATATAAGTAACCCGATCCTAAACCAGGAAGAAAATTTAAAAAAGATGCTACCCACCCTTTTGAAGATGCAAGTATTTCATCTCTTGAGGGATAAGACATATATATTAGGTATTTATTAAATGTGAATTTATATAAGCAAAAGATATTGCTGCACAAATTACCCAGCTAAAGGGTAAGAACATCCTAATTTTTTCTTTATTGTTATTCATTTTTTAATTATGGAAAATATTTTTAAAATCTGTGGATTTAATGGATTCCTTAAGATTAAAAGAATTAAAAAAGACGGTTAAAAACCGTCTTTGGAAAAAATAATTTCTCTAAAAAAAAATTATTTATCTTTTGAAGCTGTGAGTACTTTAAGTTCTTTTTTTACTTCTTTTTCTCTCTCTTCAAGATGTTTTAGTTGAGCTTTAAAAGCATCTTCAAGTCTTACTTTTTGTTTTGTAATTTCATCAAGCTCTTCTTGATGTTGGTTTTTCTTTAACTCCTTCATTTCACTATCAGAAATAACATATACTGGGCGATATGAAGGTGTTTCAAAAAGAAGATCAAACATTGAATACATAAGTGACCTTTGAATTAGTACAAACTCAATATCTGATAATTCTTTCAAATATGAAAGGATAAATACCGAAGATATTGATACGGCAAATACACCGAATTTCGGTTTACCTAACTTAACCTCCCAGTATTTACCGATCAAATTTCAAGATATGTTTTAAAGTATTAAGGAAATGATTCTAAAGATCTAAATCAAAAAGAAATAAAAATGGATTTAAAAATTACTAAAACATTAGTAATACCATCCAACGAAATTAAGTGGCGATTTTCTAGATCCTCCGGTCCTGGAGGACAAAATGTAAATAAAATTGAAAGTAGAGTAGAGATTATTTTTAATTTAGAAGATTCCAAAGTATTAAATGATTATCAGAAAGAAATTCTTAAGAGAAACTTGAAATCCAAATTAGTGAATAATAGCTTACGTTTAGCGGTTCAAGAACACAGAAATCAATTATTAAATAGGCAGCTAGCTTTAATGAAATTTAGTTCAATCCTAAAAGATGCTTTAAATAAACCATTTAAATTAAGAAAATCTACACAACCCACTAAAGCATCACAAAAGAAAAGAGTTGAGGTTAAGAAAAAACGTGGCGAATTGAAAAAAAGTAGACAAAAAGAAAAAACGTATCAAATATGAATAAACTAAATAAATATTTTCCTCGTAGATTGCAACTAAAAATGTGATAAATTTAATTTAATTTTTGGTTTATTGAATTCAACTAATGATTTCTGGTTAATAGACTCCAATTTTGTAGGGGTGATGCGTTTCTACAAAGATAATGATCATTCTGATAAATCTATTGATTATATGTTTATTGAAGAAGGAATTATTATGGGAATACATGGAGAAAATCCTCCTTTGATGAAAACTAGAAAAAAAATTTTTATAGAAGAAGCAAGATTATTGTGGCAAAAATTGTTAAATGAAGGTTGGCAAAAAACTAATAAAAAATGGTGAGTAGATTTTACAAAAACTTTTTTAATTTCAGAAAATAAATGAACCTTTAGGGTATAGCCTGGAAATTTTTTCCTGTTGTAAATATTTCTTTTTTTTGATGTCGTTTTCATATCTTCTCAACATCATTAGATAGTTTGTAACTCCAAAAATTACTAAAAAGACAATAAATCTTATTCCTGCCTCAAAGTTCATATGAGAATTAAGCTTTATTTTAATCTGACAATTACCAATCAAAAATCAATCGGTATTTATATCTAATTAAAACGTCTAAGGAAATTTTTTTTTTGATTTTAGTGCATAAAAAATACATAACAAAAGTAATATTAAAATTGCACTAAAGCTTCCGATTGGGTTTGGAATATTTTGTGTAAAAGGACCTGCTAAGAAAGAAGGTGTATTTTCTTTGAATTCTATTAATCCGTTATTTATAAAAAACCAAATACCCACAAGTCCCCCATGAAGTCCTATGCAATTCCATAGAGAACCTTTATCTCTAATTTTGACTAATGATAGAAATATCCCAAGTAAAATAAATCCTAAACGTAATCCTATTATGTTCCAAAATATGTCATTTGATAAATTATGAACAAAGCTAAAAACTATAGCTTGTAAAGCTATTGATATTTTTGTACCATATTCAAATTTTAGTTCTTCTAGTAACCATCCTCTAAAAATTATTTCCTCTGCGAATCCAACACCTAATCCCAGTACAATAGAATTTAATAATATTATTGGCGAGAATTCACCTATCCAAGAAATATAATTTTTTTGCAATAGTGGTACCAGAATTAGAATTATTAAAACTAAGGAAAATAAGATACCTTTAGAAAAATTGACAAAGTTTTTTAAAAATTTGTCTTTAGTTATCCCAAGAAGTACCCAAGCACTTGATTTGTTTCGTTTAATATAAAACCAATATGGGAGTAAAAAGATAAAAAGAAAGAAAGTAATAATAGTTCCAATTAAGGATAAATTTTCTTCTTCAAAATTAAACAATAGAAGTGGCTGAGATAAAGCCCAGCCAATGCCATAAAGAATTGGAATAAAAAATATAGTGGATAAAAATCTTGGTCTTAAAAGAAAAAAACTTTTAATTAATATCATTAAATTTTTCATTTTAGTTTGAATATTAATTAATCCCAGCCTTTGCCTTTTATTATTCTAACTACTTGTTCAAAAAGTTTTAGCTTTTTCTTTTTACTATAGTTTATGTTTTTTGAAAGATCAGATAAATCTTTATAAAATTTCCGAGTTATTTTATCTTCTTTATCACTAGGCCATAGTAAGTCTGACCCCTCTTCATATTCTTCTTTATATCTTTCTTTATTCAAATTTTTTTAAATCGTAATAATTTAAATTTTACTTATTGCAAATGCTTAAAAGTGATGTTTATTAAATTTGTTTATTTATTTAAAATTTATGCTGATTAATCTTTCAACTTTAATTTTTACATTATTATCTCCATTGCTTATTTTTGCAGTAATAGTATCGGTTTACTTATTTCATTAGGAAGTATCTAACAAATGAAATTAATTATTTTAAGGGTGTATTATGCCTGCTTTTTCTAATGCAAATGATAAAACTGCAATTACGGCCATTACTGTTAAGATCTTGTTCTTTTTGATGAAATCCATAATGCATATTAATAATCTATTTATTAAATTCTTATATAAAATAATAAATAATTAAAACTATTATAACAATTACAATGGAACCCATATATATAAGACATTTACTTCCCTCAATAGCTTCTTATAAAAAGATAATTGAAAAATATGATAAAGGTATAAAAGAAGGGGAATTTTATGAAGAACCTATAGGCGGAGATTTTAATTACCCTGATTGGTAAATATGCTTACGACAAAAATAACTTTTGCCTTGGCAGATTGGATTAGAGAGTGGCGTAAGTGCCGGGATAAGAATCCTTCTATTGATGAGTGTGTAAAATTTGTTCAGTGGAAATTAGAAGATTATAAACTTTCTGATATTGATAAAAGAATAATTGAATCTATTTTGCTCTATGAATCTGAATAAATAAGAGATTATAGACTTTATTATTTATATTTATCTATAAAAAACAAAGGATCATTAAAATCCTCTTACAAATTAAGAAAAAAGTAAATCAGCATATTTACGGATTTACTGAAAATATAAAAAGGAGTAATTTATAAATGTTGAGTTCGGAGGCAATCTAAATGATTGATAGTCCGCCTGAAATTTAGCAAATTCCAAAATATAGGAAGCGTATTCCTGAGAATGGGATTATTCGAAAATTAAAGTTCAATCAATTAGTCTGATAAGACTTCGCTTTATAATTACTAGCGACAATAGGGACTGAAATTATCGAGAGAAATCCCCGAATTCACGTATTCTAGGTTTATGAGTAAATAGACTTTAAAATATGTAATTTTATATCCTGTTAGAAGGAAATCAAATATCAAAAAGGACTGTACCACCAGTCCTTTTTTTTTAATAAACTTCTTCTAAACTAAACTTATTTTTGGATAATATGGATTTATTAAGTGTTTAAAAATATTTCACAATGAAAGATCAAGTTTTGTTTCCTAAAATTGAAGTTCGTGAAAAGGGTTTTTTACAAGTAAGTGATATTCATACTATTTATTGGGAAAGATCTGGTAATCCAAATGGCAAAAAAATTCTTGTTATTCATGGAGGTCCAGGAGGAGGAAGTCAACCAAGATATAGAAGATACTTTGACCCAGATAAATTCGATATTATTCAATTTGACCAAAGAGGTTGCGGTTCTTCAACTCCCTTCTCCGAATTAAAAGATAATACGACCAATCATTTAGTTGATGATATTGAGAAATTAAGGATCCTTTTAAAAATAGATACTTGGCATTTGTTTGGTGGATCTTGGGGCTCAACACTTTCACTTATATATGCGATTAAAAATCCCTCTAGAGTTATCAGCTTAACTTTAAGAGGAATATTTTTATGTAGAAAGTTTGAATTATTGTGGTTCTATCAATATGGTGCAAGTGAGATATTCCCAGATGAATTTGAAGAATATATTTCTGTAATACCAAAAGAAGAAAGAAATGATTTAATAAGTTCTTTTTATAAATATCTAATATCTTCAGATGCGAATCTTAGATCAAAAGCAGCAGCAGCTTGGACAAAATGGGAACTCTCAACAAGTCATTTAATAAATAAAAAATTTGATTTTGATAAGTCTGAAGTTAATTCTTTTTCAGATGCCTTTGCAAGGATCGAGTGTCATTATTTTATTAATAATATTTTCTTAGAAGATGATTTTATTTTGAAAAATATAAAAACAATAGAATCGATTCCAACAAAAATAATTCAAGGGAGGTATGACGTTGTATGTCCTGTTAGGAGTGCTTGGGATCTAAATAAGAAATTAAAAAATTCTGAATTAATTATTGTTAATGATGCTGGTCATTCAATGAGTGAAAAAGGTATAAGTATCGAATTAATAAAAGCTGTAAAAGGAATTCAAAATCTCTAAAAGAGAGAATATTCCTTTAAAAATTAAAGGCCATTATCTTCAATATTTTGTGCAATACTCCTAAGAAGTTCGACGATATCAGAATCTTCGCATTGAGTATCTTCTTTAAGCAAAATGCACTCGTCTCTAATACTGACATTAGTACTCCACCATATACCTGAACTATTGGTATCGTCCCATTGAAATCTTTCAGACATAATTAATAAAATCTAATAAATACATTAAAGCTTGCATTAGTTCATCGTGGAATTATTTATTTAATTTCAAAATTTAAAAACTTTCCTACGCGCTAAAAGGAATCTGTAAATTTCTGAAAATAAATTTAGAAATCTAATTTCAGTTCGTATTGTTTTTCCTTTTCCTTAGAAACATTTTTTTTATTATTTATGTTTTTTCTAGGCCTTTTTCTAGAGCCATGCTTTAAATAAATTTCTTTTGAGATATCCCAATATCCATCCTTTTTAGTGATTTCCTGAATTTTCTTCTTTGCAGTTTTAGTGCTAATTGGAATGTCAATTATTGGTCTTATGTAATTAATTTGTTCATATTCTTCTTGATTAAATCTAGATAGTAGCCATGGTTCATGAATGAAATTAAGTGATATATCTTTTAATTCTGGTATCCATTTTTTTATAAATTTACCTTGAGGATCATGATCTTTTCCCTGCTTAATAGGATTATAAATTCTATTCGTATTTATAGACGTAGTTCCAGATTGCATTTGGCATTGGTTCCAATGTATTCCAGGCTCATAATCTACAAATTTATTTGCTAATTCAGAACCTGAATCTTGCCATGGTAGCCATAAATTATAGCTAGCAAAAGACATTAACATCGCTCGCATCCTGAAGTTAATCCATCCATTGAAATTTAATGAACGCATACATGCATCTATAAAAGGAAAGCCCGTATTACCTGAACTCCATGAATAAAGTAATTCATTATTTTTTTCTCTAATATTTTTAAAAAAAGGATGGTATTCCCTAAACTCTAGTTCTGGTTCACTTTCAAGTTTCTGAATAAAATGACAATGCCAAGTTAATCTGCTTTTTAACATCGTAGAATTATTGTTTTTTGATATATTTGCCTTTTTAAAAATTTCTTTTAATGAAATGCATCCCCAACAAATATATGGAGATAGTCTTGTACAACTATCAAATGATTTTTCTGGGCTAGATATATCTTTTGAATAAGAATCTAATTTATTACTAAAGAAGTATTGCATTCTCTCTAAACCTTTCTTTCTTCCGCCTTGCATTCTTCCTGGACACTTTTCATTTTTAAAGGAAAAAATCTCGTCTGAGGGTATTTCTCCAATATTAAAGTTAATAGGATTAATTCTTAATGGAGCTTTAAGTAAGTTTTTTTCGGAATTTTTTTGCCACTTTTTAGACCAATTATTCCTATCTAAATTTCCTCTAAAAACTGAAAATTGTAGAAATTCCTTCCAAATAATATTTTTGCTTAAAGCCCATTCTCTTACTTTTTGATCTCTTTTATAAGTAAGCCAATCTCCGGTTTCTTGATGGCTATATATACCTTTGATTTTAAATTTTGAACTAATTTCATTAAATATATTAATAACATTCCCAGTCCTAATAATTAATGGTTGTCCAATCTCAGCAAGTGCATTTCTTAAATCTATTAAACTTTCTTTGCAAAATTGCCATTGTCTATCTGAATGAGTATTTTGTCTCCAAATATCTAACTCAATAATATAAATAGGTAAAATATCATTGTCTTTTATAGACTCACAGAGAGCTTCGTTATCAAAAACTCTTAAATCTTTCTTAAACCATAAGATATTTATTTCTTTCATAATTTTTTCTTTTAATCCTAGAAAAATAAGATAAAGTTTGTAGTTAAAAAATATAAAAAATTTTAGAATAACTAAAAATCAAAAAATGAAAATAACAAAAAAACTTTGGGAGGATAATTATGAGATTGCTTTACTAAGTTTAAATACAAAATTTGTTCAAGGTTTAAAGAATGGAAGTCTCCCTAAAAATATATTTCAAGAATATTTAGCTCAAGATTATTTCTTTTTAGAGACTTTTGCTAAGGCTTATGGTCTTGCTGTTTCCAAATCAAAAGATAAGTACTCAATAAGGAAGTTAAGTAAACTGTTAATGGGCGTTTCAGAGGAGTTAATACTTCATGAAACGTATGCAAAAGAATGGGATATTGATTTGTCTAATAACTATATAAAAAAAGCAACTAAAAATTATACAGATTTTCTTGATGATACTTCCAAAAGACTTAGCTCTGTTGAAATAATGTTTGCAATGACTCCATGCATGCGACTTTATTCTTGGATAGGAAAAAGATTGTATAAGGAGGATTTTGACATTAAATATAAAGAATGGATAATTACTTATTCTGATGAGAGCTTTGAAAAGCTAGCAGATTCACTTGAAAATCTTATTGAGGCAAATAAAGAAACATATGATATTAATCAGGCCAAATATTTATACAGAAGAGCTATGGAATTGGAGTTAGATTTTTTTAATGCATATTCAGATTTTTGATTTAAATTAAAATTTATTTATAGTACTTTCAAAAACGAGTTAATAAATTATGTATTCTAAAATTGCACTTTCAATAGGCGGTAGTGACTCTGGGGGTGGGCCAGGCATACAGGCTGACTTGAGAACTTTCATGGCCCTTAAAGTACATGGATGTTCTGTTATTACATGTATTACCGCACAAAATAGTATAGAGGTTACATGCGTTCAACCAGTAGAGAAGAATACTTTATTAAATCAGTTAGATACTTTATTTGCTGATTTTGCTATTGATGCCTTAAAAACTGGAATGTTATTAAATGAAAGGATAATTAATGATACTGCTTCAAAATTAAATACATACAAAATAACAAAAATTATTGACCCAGTAATGGTTACAAGAACTGGTTCTAAATTACTGGAAGATTCTGCTATTAATGCTTATAAAAAACTCTTATTACCAATTGCTGATTTGGTAACTCCAAATATTTATGAAGCAAATCTTCTTTCTGGTTTAGAAATAAGGAGTAAAGAAGATATCGAAAATTCAGCAAAAAAAATTATTAGTCTTGGAGCTAAAGCGGTACTTATAAAAGGTGGCGGTTTAAAAGATATGAAAGGGAAGGATTTTTTCCTTGACTTAAATGGTAGAAAAGAGTGGCTTTTTAATAATTTTATAAATACAAAAAATACCCACGGTAGCGGCTGTACTTTGAGTGCTGCTATTTGTGGTTACAAGGCTTTAGGTTTTGATCTATTAGATTCCATACAAAAAGCGAAATTATTTGTTGAGAAATCTTTAGATAAATCTTATAAAATAGGCTCTGGCCCTGGTCCCTTAGGCCATTATTAATTATTTATAGAAGTGGAGTTAGAACCACCATTTTCTGTAGGGCTTTTTTAAAAATAAGATTTCTTCAGTCTCCCATCCTCCCTCCAACCACTCAAGATGCTCAAGTAATAAAGACTCACTTTCCCTTTTGCTTAATTGCCCAATTCTATTAGCAATACCATCGAACCTTGCTTTCATCAATTCCTCAATCTTGATGTTATTCATAGGTTAAATAATAAATTTTTTCTACTCTTACTTGTATACATTTTCTTGTCAACGATTTAATTTTATTTGTTTACTAGCAGTTCTTAAATATGTATTAAATACAACTTTTTAAAATAGATAGTAATTAAGACTTATTCACATAAATTTAATTTAAGACTAATTTATAAAAAAATACTTTAACTATGAATAAAGAAGAAAAAGCAAAGCAAAAAACTATTTTAAATGTAGGCTATTGTGAAACGACCTCTGAATGGCTCAATAGAATCATTACTGAACTGGCAGATGAAAATAAAAATTTTGTAGATTTGTCAGTTATTTGTGCTTAATTTTTTAGAAAATATAGTTTATTTTGATTTATTTTCAGTTAGCTTTTAAGTATAAGAGAAATTTAAAATATATTTTTGTGATGTGAATCCTAATAAAAAAAACATAGAAATAATTAAACAATTAAATTTATCTCCTCATCCTGAGGGTGGATGGTTTAGAGAGATAGTAAGGAGTGAGAATTCTCTAATAAGGGAAGATGGCCAAAGTAGAAATTTTATCACGGGAATTTATTATCTTTTGGAGAGAGATGCAAAAAGTGCTTGGCACAGAGTAAAAAATGCTGATGAAATTTGGATTTATTTAAGGGGCGATCCCCTGAATTTATGGTGCCTAGATGATGATAATAAGTTAATAAGAAATTTAATTTTAGATTCCAATAATCCAGTAGAAATGATCCCATCTGGATATTGGCAAGCTGCAAAAAGTACAGGCGAATTTACTTTAGTGAGTTGTTGTGTTGGACCTGGCTTTGATTTTAAAGATTTTGAATTACTCAGAAATACAAATCATACTTCTAGATTGGATAAAGCAATTAATGATCTTATTTGAGACATTTTTTTGTTTATATTTTTGGAATTATCCTCTAGATTAATAAGGCTACTCAATCAATCTATATTTAATGAATCAAAATTCTGTCAAAACAATTGGTATTAATGATGAACCAAGAAAAGATTCAAACTTAGTATATGTAAATCAGGCTGATGGATTAAAAGGCATCCTTAATAGGGATTTTGATGAATGGTCTAATTTTGATAGTTGGGAAAGTATTTCAGTTCAGCAATGGATTTTTTCTAGAGCTTTGGAGGTTCTCAGAGGTAAGAAAATTGATATTAAATGCGATTGTTGTGAAAATAATACTTTAATCCCAAATGATTTTGAGAGTATAAAAAAAGAAAAATGCTTTGGTAAAAAGAGTGCTTACATGATTGAAAAAGTTGTAGATGAAATTGTATTAGCTAAGGCACGAAGAGAAAGTGATGGAACATATTCTGCGTAAGATTCACAACTATCTATGTAGTGAAAAATCTTTTACTTACCAGTGAAAATTATCAGAAGAACCAATCGTTAAATTTCTAGTGGACATCTTATGGAACTTAAAGTGTACCGAATCACTGAACTCCTTTTCATCTGAGTAATTAACAAGATCCACTGGGTCGATGTTTTCATCGAACCATGCATCATATTCAATATGGTTTGGTTCAGCAAAATAACTCATATCCAATTAATAGCTTTCAAAAAACGTATAAACGGTACATGCGATACCAAATTAAAATTCTTAATTTTTAGATAATCTATATTTTTAACTTGTTTATCAAAATTAGTTGCTAAAAAGATAGGAGAAATATCTATAAATTAATGTCTCTCGATACATCCATGGTTTCTATCCATCCCCACTTCACAATCAAGGATGGGAAGATGGACCAGTGCATAGCTCTTCTAGAAGAAATTTTGGCGCTAACAAAAGCTAATGAACCAGACTGCCTTTTTTTTAATATCACTACATGCGGGTCAGATAAGGCTTATGTAAGAGAGGCATATAAAGATGGTGCCGCTGCTTTATTTCATCTCAAAAATATGGGACATATGATTCCTAAGCTTTTTGAAGTGTCAGATATTACTGTGCAGGTCCAAGGCCCAGCTAAGGAGATCGAACCCTTGAAGGAAATACTCCCAGACGCTGATTTCTATGAAGCAATATCTGGATTCTGATTTAGATTGTATATATTGACAGTCGATCGCTAGGGGCTTTTAGCCCCCTTTTTTATTTAGGAATTCAAAATAAATTAATCATCCCTTTACTTATATCAAGTAGCTTTATTATCAATACAAATATTATTTTTATGGCATCAACTTTTTATATTGTTCATCATGAATTTAAGGCAGGAAAAGCTGAAAAATGGTGGGAAACAGCTTATGCGGCAATGTCACCAGGTGGTGGATGGGATGATGCGGTTGCAGCTAATAAAGAAAAAGGATTTTTTAACCATTCTGCAAATGCCGTAACTAAAACTGGTCCTGTATATTGTTTTTGGGAAGTAAAAGAGGGTATTTCTGCTGAAGATTTTCAGGAGTTTATAGACGGCCCCTCTGGTCCAGGTTTTGGACAAGATGCTCTGATGAATATCTGTAAACCAATTGACACATCATTAATGAATGGACAAACACCTTATCCACCAGTTTTTTCTTGATTATTGACAGTCGATCTAAAATAAATAGCAATTAGCTTTTTTTTATGACTATTGAAACTACTGTTTTCACCTTTAAACTTTCAAATACATATGAGGAGTGGGTAAAAATGTTTGATAGTCCAGAAATAGATGAATTTCATAAAACGGTAGGACTTACTCCTCTATATCGTGGCAAAAGTTTAATTGATCCAAAAGAAGTTATTGTTATTCATCAAGCTGAAGAAGGTGTGGCTAAGCATGTTTTTTCAGATCCAGAAACCATCAAGAATATAGAATCTGGAGGGCATATTTATAGCACAACGAAAATCACAAGTTGGGTTTCTGAGTAGTCTAAACACTAACTATTTAAATCCATACAAATAATTCGAAACAGGATTTCCATATAAGACCTTTAAAACAAAATTATGGGTATTGCAGAGTTTTAGGATAAGCGTATTAACTAATTAATTCGATTAAATTATTAATAAGAATCTGAGTGCTAGAGGTAACCATAGACATAGAAGAAGCATTAGTAAAATGGTAATAGCATGGATATTTGGAATATAATGCTCTTTTAAAATTTGTGTTTTCATAATTTATCTTGCCTTCTTAAGTTTGATTTCTCTTCTGATAAGCAATGCTATAACTACAACACACATGTTCATTAGAAATACGTCTAATGGCATTTAATAAAAAAGTCTCTACTTAATTAATAGCAAGAATTTTAATCTACGAATCAAGAAATGATTACTAATATTTATTGGCTTAATAAAACGAATTTAAAAATTAAATTTATGCTTAAATATCTCAGTTCTTTTAACTATTAAATGGCTTATTCAGAAACAAGAATAGTAATAGGTGGTCTAGCCCATGTACCTGTTCTTATATTTATAGCCAATTTTATAAAAGGTAAGTTTGGAATTAAAACTGAAGAGACAAAAGATACTGTAGTTAAGGGAGAGCCAGTTAAAATTATTGAGTTAAGTAATACTTTAGTTAAAGAAGGAAAAGCAGAAGCTATAAAAGAAATCTCAAATAAGCTTGACAGTATTGAACAGAAGGCTGATGAGGTTTATGAAAAGTTAAAGAAGAAGAAAGATAAGAAGAAGAAGAAAAAAAAATAACTAAATTGAGATCCTATCAAGCATCAATACATCTTGAGCTTGGATTGTATCTCTCTTATCTTCGTCTTCGGGGTCTCTATAAGATTCAATTTCAGCTTGAATTTTTCTCTTATAAACTCCTTTGATATAGTCCATTTCTCTTTTGTCTTTGTCCAGAATTGAGAATGGTGATCTTTTTAAGTTCATAACTTTCTCCTAAATAAATAAATTTAATCAACTCCAGTTTTTATCAGATTCAACAAAGCTATCCAATGTTTGCTGATTCCTGATTTCTTCCTCAAGAAGTTCTTCTTCTGATCTTTCTTCAATCTCAGATTTATAATCTTCTTTTAGTTTGGATTTCGTAGACATTTGCTCATGACGACTACATCTATGTTCTAACTAGTTAGAGAGGCCATTCGACTAATAAATATGTACGGTTTGAGGTACTCTCATATACGGAAAAAGGATCAACAATTGAATTTAAATATGGGTAAAATATATAAAATTTTGATCAATTTTTGCCTTTAAGAATCATTAGTAAAGGCAGACCAATAAACATCAGACTGCCATCAATTAATAAAAAAGTATTCAGGTTCATTTATTCAATCCTTCGGGGGTATCCCAATTAAGGGGTATCCCTTTTTTAACTGGTTCTTTTTTCATGTCAGCCATCTTTTTTCTGATTTTGTTGTAGTAGGCCAACTCTTCTGGATCATCAGAACCTAGACCATAATTCATGGTCGCTGCAAGATAAATTCTGTGCATCCGGTATGACGATAGTGGCATTACTAAATACAAACTATGTTAAATATATTTGAATTCTAGTTAAAATGCTGATCTACTAGATCACATTTATATTAATCAATTGCTCAAGTGCCCTCGTCGGGACTTGAACCCGAGACCTCTCCCTTACCAAGGGAATCAAAAGTATTTCAAAACTATTGGTATAACTGAAGTTTAGGGGTAAATATTACTAAGCGTTAACTAATTAGTGCGATAACTAGTGCGCAGAGAATAATCCCCTCAAGGGAAGGGCTAGTTTCATGTTGTATAAATAGTTCTACCCTAATCTTTAATTACATTCAGACGAACATAAAATGTTAATTAAGATTAGGGTAAGCTAAGCTATAACCCCTTGTTAGAACTGAATTTATTCTACAAATCTATAATATTTAATGCTATAAATACAATAGTTAAACCTACTTTATGTCTGTTTTTGAGCAAGAGCTAGATGCAAGGATAGGCAAACCAAGTAGTAATGACTAAAAGAGCAACTAAACAAGAAACCGAATTAAGAGTTGCACATGCTGCTGAATTAGTTGCTGAAGGACAAGCCTATTCATCTATTACTTCCTTTGTTGCCGCAAAATATGGAATCTCAAGAAGAAGAGCCAGGCAGATCACTTCTAATGCTTATCTTTTGCTGAAAGATGATATTGAGGAAGGGGACTTAAATCGCCCTGAAATGACAGCGAAATTAGTATGTACTCTAGAAACTGCTATGCATAAAGCAATGCAAGAAAAACAATATTCTGCAGTTGCAAGTAATGCAAAAGTCCTTATGAAATTAATAGGTTTAGAAGCAAAAACACAAATTAGATAATTACTTTTTATTAAAAATATAACTTTCAAAAATTCCTTTCTTTTTGTTTTTTTTCTTTTAAACAATTCATAACTTGCTTATAACTTTAAAATGTGATTCTAATTATGCATTCAATTCTTCTAAAGCAAAGCAGTGGCCTTGGATGCAATTTTTTATAGTATGCAAAAAGTAAACTAATCATTTTTTTAAATTAAAAAAATATTTTATTTTTTCTTATTCGTATCTTATTTAATTCTTAAAGAAGAGTTCATTAAATCTTTTAAACTGAAATTAGCTTCTATATTCTCCTCACACGAAATAGAGAAGCTTTTTCTTTTTGAAATAAATTTGGTATGACTTATTTTGCAGAGCCAAATTACATAGAATATGACCTGTGGTTTGATTCAAATATTAATTCAGTTGATTTAATTAACTATTCAGATGAAAATGAATTTTGTAATTTTACGCATAAAAAATTCCATAAGATATCAAGTTTAAATTTAGTTATTGGTTCCTCAAAATATAAACAAATGATGATTTTTTCTTTTTTTTAATTTCCTTTCAGAGTTAATGCATTTCTTTATTGTTTTATCTCTCTGATTCTGGCATAGCAAAAGTAAATTTTTTGATATAAATTTTTAAGGCATTAAGCACTAAAGTTTAATTATCAAAGAGCTAAATCGCAATAATTTCCAGCACTCATATTTACTGAATTTTGTGAAGTAATTCTTTCTAAGTATTTATTTAAATTATTAGCTTGATTAGAAGCTGAATAAAATCCAACTGTTAAAAAAACAAGTGTTATAGAAGTTACTATTGTACTGAACTGGATAACTCCATCTGCCAGAATAGTTGGAGTTTTTAGAGATAAAATAGCTTTTTTTCTCTTTGCTTTTGATTTTGCCATAATCTTAACTTTTACTTAAATTTTTCTTAAGTTAATTTTAATAATAAGCAAAAAAATTAATTTGTCAGTTAGTAAATTTACTCATTTTGATAAGTCGTTCGAATCAAGAAATCTTAATATTTTCAACAAATAATTTATATTGACCTAAAAATTAATAGCTTCTCTAAATTTTTAAGCATCTTGTCTTTCTTTAAACAAATTTATTTTTAAATTAATTACCTCTTAATTTTTGTTACTTACTTTAAATTTATAGGCTAAATATTGACGCCTTATTTAGCTGATTTCATATGAACAAATTAAATATTTATAAAACAAAAACAATAAACTTTTTAAGAAAATATTCATTAAATTTTTTTTCATCTATCAATAAGAAGGCCCGCTTAATTTATCAAGTAATTCATATTTATCTCTTTTTTCATACCAATCATTTAAATCTTTTTCACTTATTGTTCTGAATAAAAATAACGATATCTTCTTCAGGTAATCAGCAATATAAATTCTTGAAATTGGATTAAAACAAATAAAATTGAACCTAACAAAAGTATTGTTTTTAATAAGCGTCCCCTCAAATTTCCCTCAAATTTTCTAGTTAAGCAGCATCTAGATTTAATTCTTCTTGTTCAAAATTTGCTTTATTTTCCTTAATTTCTTTATTAGCCCATTCTAATAATCTTATAGATAATATTAAGTCTCCATCTAACCATGCTCTAATAGCTATAGCTCTTCTAGGATCATAAAATTTTTTCTTTCTATACCAATCAAAAACATTCTCATCTGATTTGTCTCCATTGCATGAAAGACAAGCTGGAACACAATTTTCTGTTAAGTTTAAACCTCCTTTACTTCGTGGCAATATATGATCAATAGATTCTGAAGGTTTTCCGCAATATATGCATCTTTTGCTCGTAAATGTATGAATAGACTTTCTCCAAAATCTTAATTTGAGCTTAGGGCATAAATCCTCTAAAAACACTGCATCATCAATATGCATTAAGATTATTCAATTATCTATATTTGTGTCATATGAAATTTAAAAATAATTTAAGAAAACGTTATTTTTAAGAAATTAAATTATTTTCAAAAACCAATCACAAAATAATTAATTTCAAATAAATTTTTAATTAATTTTCTCATCACTTTTTCTACTTTTTAGTTTGAGCTTTTCCTCTTCAGAATTTGGTTATTGGAATAACAATATACATTTAACATTTAACTTTATAACTTACCTTTTCTTTATGTGGAGTTTAGTCATTTAGTTGAATATAATAAGCTCGGAATTTAAAAAAAATTTCTGATAAAAAGAAAGATACAAAAAAAGATTTTAAAAAGAATAAAGCTATGCTTGCTTACGGAGTGATACAACTAGGATCAGCAGTTGTATCAGCTGTTGCCTTAGTAGCTATTGCATTAGTAGCTGTTGCACTAAGCTTTTGCTCATTAAAAAAAGAATCAAAGTTCTTTAATGAATGTGTTGAAGAAATGAAAGCGACTGGTTCGCCAACAGCTGATGCGGTTCGTTTCTGTACTGGTGGTTAGCATTAGGTAAATTAAGTGTTCCGATATTTTTATAAATAATATTTAATTTGTCTTAGTTCATATTAACCATAAATTAATTTTTTCTTATTTTCCCCTTAGTAAAACTAATAAATAAACTAACTAAAATTTAAGTGGTTATAAATTTAGGAAAATTTTATGAGTGGAGATTATGAGACATTAGAAATCAATCAACCTAAGATTTCTTATTTTAAAAAGAGATCAGAAGATAATACTTTATGGCTAGAGGAAATGATTAAAGAGATTGAAAAGATTGAAGATACGAATAACAATATATCTGATGCTGCTTAATCTACTATGGTTTGTGATTAATGATATTTATTGAGTAATCGATTATAAATTACCAACAATAATATTATTCCACCTATACCAAGAATTGCATGGTATGGGTCATAATGATTCTGCCAAAGCTCCTTTAAAAATTCCATTAATTTAGTCTTTGGGTCGAGTTAATATCAAGCGTTTCATTTATTTGTTTTATTGGAAGAATTACCTAAGGAAAAAATATTAGAAGAATTAGCAAATTTATTAGATGGATTTAAAATCCTTTATATAACTTTAAATAATAAATAATTTCTGATAAATCATTAATTTTTTGAATCTTTTCTTGGTTAAATTCATTTATTAATTTATTTAGTATTTCAATATCTTTTGAAAAAAACATTAAATTACATTCCGCTTTAAGTCCTGAGATAGATCCTGCATATGAGTCTTCTATAACCCATGATTTCCTTGGATCTACATCCAATATTTTTAATGCTCTCAAATAAGGATCAGGCGAAGGCTTACCATCAGAAATGAATTTATCATCTCCAAGAACCTTTGTATTGAATAAATTTAACCAGGGATTTGCAGAGCTTTTTATTTTAAAACTTTCACTACTACTACTTGTTACTAGTGCAATAGGTAATTTTGTATTTATACAAAATTTGATTAATTCTATTGCTCCTTTAAAAGGTTTTGCTTTAGTAAGTACTTTATCTACTTTTAACTTTTGAGTAATGAGTAATTCTTCTATTGTGATTTCTTCATTTATCCATTTGAAAACTTTTTTTGCGCAATCTATTCTTCTTCTTCCTTTTAATTCTAGTAATTTATCGTTTGATAAATAGTAATTATATTCTTTTGCGGTTTCATACCAGGCATTAGCTAGTAATGGTTCTGTATCTAGTAATACTCCATCTAAATCAAAAAGAATTGCTTCTGGTAATTCCATCTTTATAGAAATATTTTTTTATTTGCTTTTAAAATTTCGAATATCTTTTTAAAGATAGCTAATTAAAAGGGGATAATTGCCCCTTATTTTAGATCGACTGTCAATCAATCAAAAGTTAATACTATGTTTACGCATTGCGGTTATTTTAGGGGCTTTGGTGCAGCCTACTCCTCTTTTTTTATCTATTTCTTTCAATTATTCGAAAATTCATATCTAAAGCTCCTTTTCTTAATGGAATTAATTCTTGATATGGTCCTTCATAACAATCAATTGCTGCTTGTTTACTAGGGAATTGTGAAAGTACAGAGAAAGGCCCGTCATATCCCTCTCTAACATCAGTCTCGAAATCAACTGATAATGTCTTTGCTCCGCAACCTTTAACAACGACATCATTTACTTTTGAAAAGTATTTACCTGCTTGTTCTGGATTTGTAACCCTGCCAGAAATCATTACATAACCAACATTCTTGTCTTTTGGAACTTTATAACCAATTGCAAGCCCTGCAATGCCAGCAATTAAACCAATTAAAATAGTTTTTTGCATTAAAGATTTTGATTTTTACAAATGGTATACGATTCTTTCTAAATTGGCTGTCAATTATTAACTATTAGCGGTGCAAGTAGTAAGCATTTCATTTAAAAACCATAAGTGACTTAATCGCATTTTTTCTTTCGATATATTTTCTGCATTTCTTTTTGTTCTGATAAATAATCTTCTTTTGCTTGTTTATTAATTTGATCATATTTTGCTTTAAATTCTTCTTTAAGATCTTGAGCATTTTGTCTTCTTTCTTCTGCCATAAAATCAAAATCATCATCACTATAATTTCTACTTTTTAAGATAGTTTCAAACAAATAACATTCACTAGCTAAATCAATATCAAATTCTTTTATTAAGAAATATTCATTACATAAGCTTTCTATTTCATAAGGACTATCAAAAAGATCCTCCCATTTTGTCTCTATTGCATAAATTTTGGTAATTTTATCATTAGCAAATTCTTTGCTTTGTTTTACAAATGATATTTTTTGCTGATAATCATTTGTTGATTTATTTATTGCAAATTTAAGGTCTTCGCATAATCTTGCTTTATCGTTTCCAAAACCAAATATAAGTGGGAAAACAATAAATAAAGCTAAGCGTTTCATTTAATCGTTGACTTTTTGTTCTAATAATTCTTTTAATTCCTTTGGTAAGTTTAAAAAAGAATCTCTTAAATTTTCATTCTTTTCTCCTACATGTAGTATCCACTCTCTAAATTCTTCTGCTATTGCATAACTGTCTTCATATCTTTCTAGATTATCCATAACAGAAATTCTTTTAGTAGCCCAACAAGTCGCAATATCAATTCTTTTTTTTTGTTTAGTATTTACTGCCAAAACTCATCTAATGCATCAAACACTCTGTTGAGATAATCGTTTGCTCCTATACATTCCCATTTCCCCTTTTCACCAATCGCACATTTGTAGTGCAGTTCTCTCTTGAGTTGCATTAGTTTATTGGTCATAGCAACCTTGTCTAGTCTTCCGTTCATAGTAATTCCCTAGCTTCTGTCAATATTTGATTCTTTAAAAAAACAAGCGCGTCTAGTTTTTCTTCTTTTTCTTCATAATTTTCAAATTTCATTTCTGCAATTTCAACAATTGCTTTATCAACCTTTTTAAGCTGTTTCTTAATAACTCCCTTTTTAAGTTGTTTTTTAATAATCCTTTTTGGGATTTTGGTTGATTCCATTGGAATTACCTTTTTTCTTTATATTCTCTTTCTTTTCTTCAAAATGCGAGTCCCTCACTTTAAATTCTGGTTAAATTATCTACATAATATCGTTAAGAATATAGATTTTTCAAATCCTGGTCTTTCATCTAATTGGGCCATTGCATCAAAAAGCGGGCCGTCATAACAATAGACTTCAAATGTGGATAAAAGGGCAGTAAATATGCCAATTTTGAATAACCTTTTAAGGTTTGAAAAAGTATTGATATACAATTGCTTTAGTATCCGAATGAAGAAAAAAAATCATCCTCTTCATATGGAGTTGTATCAATCCATTCTGGAGGATAATCCCCAAGTTTGATGTATTGATAAAGCTTATCTAAATCTGGATCATAATAAGTGTCATTAATTCTTGGATCAGTTATTACTTTGCTTGGATGCATAATAATAAATTCTACTCTTTCCTTATAGATTATCTAGATTAAAGAAGCTTTAAATCTCATTTAAAATTTCCTTTTAATACAAATTTTTTTTTTACTTAATAACTTCTTAATCCAATAATCTTAGGTTATCAAAGACTTCTATATTTTTACGCCTTGAATATTGAAGACAATCATATAAAAAAATAATAAATGATTAAAAAAAATTCACCTTCTCCCAAAAACTCAAATCAAGCCCAAGAAATAGGGCATATCAAATATTCTTATAAAGAAAGTTTTAAAAGAGAAAATAAATCTATTTTGGATGATTCGGAATTTATTGAAAATTACAATAACGCTCTTAAATCACCACAATCAAGAAGATTTTATAAAGATGTAGAGAATGAAATCCATTTGGACTCAATTGAGGCCCAGAATATTTTACCTCTAGATAAAATTTCAATTTAAAATTCTTTTATTAAAAACTACTTTTAAAGATTTTTTAAATATATCTTAAATCCGAACTTCTTTTTTTAATGTTAGTTTACTTCTACGTTCATCCAATTTATTTGGACGCATGATATGAGAATAGGGAACGGGATTCTCATTAACTGCATAAGATCATGAATGAGCTCTCTCAAATAAGAGAAAAAATCACAAGAGCCAGAAGGCTTTATGAAGCCCAAATGTTGGCAACTAAAAATGGAGAAGTAACTCCATATAGACGATCAGTCTTTGAAGAAAGAATTAGGGAAGCACAAAAAGAGATGAGATCTCAAGATACCAAAAATTAAATTCTTTTTTGTACAAATCTATTTTGTATCAGCTACATTCTTGAAGAAATCACAGTAAGTCATTAATTCTGATTCGGTTTCAATTTTGAGATTTAAATCATTAATTGCTTTCTTGGTATTAATTCTGTAGCCATACCAATCTAGACAAACTTCTCTCTGCCTTTGGGTTTCAGAAACCTTTTGAGTACCTATTTTGTTTGAGTTACTAGTACAACTCGCAAGGAAAATAGTTGAGATAGCTAGTAGTGGGAATAGTAGTCTTTCCATTTGTTAATAACAACAACTTTCCGTTGTTGCCAAAGAAGTCCAAGATGGTTCTTCCATTGTTGATAAGTCACCTCTATGGGTTGCCATCCAGTCACCATTAGCTTCTACAAACTTTTGAACATTACCTTCTGGAGCTTGATGAATAACAATAACTTTTTGAGGATCTTCCTTACTTACTCCTCTAAAAAGTGGCTTGATATCAAATTCTGAATGCCTTTTATCTGCTTCTGCACTATCAAATATTGCAGCCCATTCATCGAAAGTGCTTTCAATTTTAAAAGTAAAAACAGATGTTATGGAACAAGAAATAATAGATATTATTTGTATTTATAAAATATATCTATTTTATTAAGGCTTGGTTAATTATCTTTAAACGGAATTAAAATACCTTTTTTTTCAAATTTCAGCCAACCTTTTTTTTCTAGTATTTTTAAATTTCTTGTTACGGTTACTCTTGTTGAAGAAATTGAATTACCGATAATTTTATGGGTAAAATTAAATTCTTTTAAATTTAGATAAAAATGTTTATCTTTTTTTAAGCCAATTATTGAGGATAAGTATAAAAGAAATTCTTTTAGTTTTTCTTCTGATTTTTTTATATCCCTTATTAATAAAAGTTTTTCCAATTGATCAATTCTTTTTAGACTTTTTGTTAATAAGTCTGTAGATGAAAAAAATATCCTTCTTTTAATTGTTTTAATTTCGCAAGTTGTCAACGTAATTAATTTAATATTTTCGTAGTTACATAATTCCAAATTTATTACAACATTTTTATTTATTATCCCAACAATATTTTTCTTATTCTTGATTTTTGATTCCATTATTAATATTCCTGATTTGACTTCTAGAATTGTATTTTCTTTAAATTCTATATTTTGCTTTTCAGGAATTATCATATTTATTTCTTAAATTCAGTCACCCTAAATTTATAAAGTTAAAAATAAATTAAAAATTATTTAATTCCCTAATAAATCTGATTAAAAATTGAGTAACTCAAAATAAAACAATTAATCAGAATTTAAACTCTTTTTGCGAAAAAGTTAATCTTTTTAGAGCAAGTTAATAATGAAGAATAAATTCAACACTAATGAGAAATTTTTTAAAGATAGTCTTAGGGCTATCAATAATCAGTGCAAGCATTTCAAGTTGTGGAAACAAATCAAATGATTTAATTGGAGATTTAGATTTATCTGATTGCAATCCAAATAATACTGTTGACAGCAAATATTGTGATCGAGATGGGGATTTTCTCGCAGATCTACCCCTTTCCGAAGATGAATGGATAGATCCCGAAACCATTGTGTTCTCATATACACCTGTTGAAGATCCATCGGTTTATGCAAAAGTTTGGGAAGATTTTGTAATGCACATGTCTAAGGTCACTGGGAAAAAAGTAACATTCTTACCAGTTCAATCTTATGCTGCACAAGTTGAAGCGATGAGATCTGGTCGTCTCCACGTAGCAGGAATTAATACCGGTAGTAATACTGTGGCAGCAGCATGTGCAGGAGCAGTTCCTTTTGGAATGATGGCTAAAAAAGATTTATCTTACGGTTATGAAATGGAAATCATCGTTCCTTCTGATAGCCCAATTAATTCTCCTGCAGATTTAAAAGGTAAAAAAGTTACATTTACATCTAAGACATCTAATTCAGGATTTAAAGCACCATCGGCAATTCTTAAAGGAGAATTTGGTCTTGAGGCAAATAAAGATTTCACACCAGTCTTTTCTGGCAAGCATCAAAATTCAATAATGGGTGTTGCAAACAAAGATTATGAAGTAGCACCAATTGCTAACTCAGTTCTTACAAGAATGGATGCAAGAGGTGTTGTTGATTCTTCTAAAATAAGAACTATTTATAAATCCCAAACCTTCCCAACGACAGGTTATGCTCATGCTCATAATCTACATCCAGCTGTAGTTGCAAAAGTAAAGCAAGCTTTTTACACCTATAACTGGGATAATTCAACATTAGATAAAGAATTTAAAAAGGCTGATAGATTCATTTCAATAAGTCACAAGCACGATTGGGATGTTATTAGAAAAATAGATAAGGCTAATGGTGTTGTTTATGATTGCAAATAAAAATTTTTAATCATAAATAAAATCAGACTTAATGCTTAAAACAATAAACCTCAAAAAGGTTTATCCAAATGGAGAAGAGGCGCTTAAAGGAATAAACCTGGAAATTCCTAATGGGCAAGTAGTTGCTCTTATCGGTCCTTCAGGTGCTGGTAAAAGTACTTTTATTAGAACAATAAATAGATTAGTTGAGCCCACTTCAGGGAAAGTTTATTTCGCTAATGAAAAAAATGACATTACTTCTTTAAATAAATCTAAATTAAGAAAAATAAGAAGACAAATTGGAATGATTTTCCAGGAATTTGCTTTGGTAGAAAGATTAAGTGTAATGGAAAATGTCCTTTCCGGCAGATTAGGTTACGTAGGATTTTGGAATAGTTTTTTCAGGAAATTTCCTCAAAAAGATATTGAAGAAGCATTCCGTCTGCTTCAAAGAATTGGACTAGAGCATATGCTTGATAAAAGAGCCGATGAATTGTCAGGAGGGCAGAGGCAAAGAGTAGGAATTGCTAGAGCTTTGATACAAAATCCAATGTTACTTTTAGTAGATGAACCTACAGCTAGTTTAGATCCCAAAAATTCCAGGCAAATTATGCGATTAATATGCGAGTTATGTAAGGAAAGAAATCTTGCTGCGATTATAAATATTCATGATGTTTTTCTTGCTCAGAATTTTGCAGAAAGAATAATAGGTTTAAAAGCTGGAGAAATTGTTTACGATGGCAAGCCAAGTGGCTTATCAGAGACAATACTTACAAAAATATATGGAGAAGAAGACTGGTCTAAAACTGTAGCAAATTAGGAATATATTAAATGAATGATAAGAAAGTAATTTGGAAAAGAAAACCGTTAATAAAAAATAGGTTATTAAGAATTGGATTAATTTTGCTAATTAGTACTTACTTATTATCTGTTTTCCTAACTACCGAAATTGATTGGCAAAGAATTCTTGAAGGGATCCCAAGGGGTAAAAATTTTATATTTGCTTTTTTCCCTCCAGATTTTATAACTAGATCTGATGAGATTTTGGCAGGTATTTTTGAAAGTCTATGGATGACTATTGTTGCAACTATTGTGGGGATACTTATTTCTATACCTGTATCCTTAGGGGCGGCTAAAAACATAGCCCCTAAATTTGTTTATTTCTTATCAAGAGGAGTTATCACATTATCGAGGAGTTTTCAGGAAGTTATCCTAGCAATATTTTTTGTTAAGTTAATGGGTTTTGGACCTTTTGCTGGGATGGTAACTCTGAGTTTATCAACAATAGGGTTTTTCGCTAAATTATTATCTGAAGATATTGAAGACATAAATAAATCCCAAACTGAAGCAATCAAATCTACTGGCAGCAGTTGGTTTCAATGGGTTAATTATGGTGTCCAGCCTCAAGTTATGCCAAGATTTATTGGATTATCTTTATACAGATTGGATATTAATTTTAGAGAATCAGCGGTAATTGGAATTGTTGGGGGAGGAGGTATTGGTTCTACCTTAAATACAGCTTTTGATAGATATGAATTTGAGACTGCAGCGGCTGTTCTTATCGTAATTATTTCTATCGTGATGATTGTTGAATATACATCTAGTCATCTCAGGAAATTAATAAAGTAATGCCAATAATAAAACAAAAGGATTACAAAACCTGGAAAAAATTTGATCGAAAAAGAGATTTACAAAACTGGCTTTGTTGGTTCTTAGGTACTTTAATTTTTACCTTTTGTTTCGGTCTGATTAGTAGTAAAACAATCTGGTTTTATGTTTTTGATTCACATAATGAGGCTTTAGATCTTTTAGGTAGGATGTTTCCTCCAGAAACTAATTATTTCTTCACTTTAATAAAACCTATTTGGGATACTTTAAATATCGCGACTATTGGTACAACGATTGGAACTTTAATTGCAATACCATTAGCTTTTTTATCCGCAAACAATACTACCCCGAGTAAAAAGTTTATAAGACCTTTAGCCTTATTTTGCATAGTTTCAAGCAGATCAATTAATTCAGTAATCTGGGCATTACTTCTGGTTGCAGTTGTCGGTCCGGGAGTCTTGGCTGGCATAATTGCTATCGGATTAAGATCGATTGGATTTTGTGGAAAATTACTTTATGAAGCTATAGAGGAAATTGATGAAAACCAAATTGAAGCTATTGAGGCAACAGGGGCAAATAAAGCACAAATTATGACCTTTGGCATAGTGCCTCAAATTCTCCCAGCATTTACGAGTATTTCTATTTACAGGTGGGATATAAATATTAGAGAAGCAACTGTTGTTGGCTTAGTTGGAGCAGGAGGTATAGGGATAGAATTAGATGCTCAAATAGGAGACTTAGCTTGGGCTAAGGTATCAGTTATTTTATTAGCAATAGTAGTGGCAGTAGTTTTTAGTGAATGGATTACAGCAAAAATAAGAAAGGCTATTATTTAGACTAAATTAAATACTAGGATGAATAGTTAAGTAAAGATAAATTAAATGCAATTTTCTGATAGATATCTAAGTGTTTGGGTTTTCTTAGCAATGTGTATTGGATCTTTATCCGGTTATTTATTTCCTAATTTATCTCAATTTATAGGCGAATTAGAACTCTCAAGAATAAATCTTCCAATAGCAATTCTTATCTGGGGAATGATTTTTCCAATGATGTTATCAATAGATTTCAAGTCAATAATAAATTTGAAATATAAGATTAAAGGATTTTCTATTGTCCTTTTTATTAATTGGTTAATAAAACCAGTTTCAATGGCCATCATTGCAGCCTCTTTTTTATATTTTTTATATGGTAATTTTATAGATCCTGTACTTGCTAAAGAATATGTTTCTGGAATGATTCTATTAGGAATAGCGCCATGTACAGCAATGGTTTTTGTCTGGAGTAATCTTGTTAAAGGCGATCCTTTATTTACTTTAATACAAGTAGCTATTAATGATCTAATATTAATTTTAGCCTTTCCATTATTGTCAAAAATTCTTTTAGGATTTAACAGTATAGATATCCCTTTAGATACTGTTTTCGGTTCTGTAATAATCTTTATTTTGGTACCACTTTCTCTAGCGATATTTTTAAAAAATAGAATCCATAACGAAAAAAGAATAAAAAGTATTTTGAATAAAAGTAAAAGTTATTCGTTATTTTTTTTAATTCTTACAGTCTTTTTATTATTCTTTGTTCAATCAAAATCTATATTACAAAATCCTATTCATATAATCTTAATTTCAATTCCATTAATAATACAGACTCTTTTTATTTTTTATTTAACTGCTTTTTCAATGAAGTTTTTTAGGCAAAAGTATTCTATTTCCTGTCCAGGCTCGATGATAGCCGCTTCAAACTTTTTTGAACTTGCAGTAGCTGTATCGATAACTCTTTTTGGTATTAATTCAGGAGCTGCTTTGGCTACCATAGTTGGGGTACTAGTAGAAGTTCCTTTGATGCTTTATTTAGTAAATATTTCTAAGTCTTCCAAAATATTATTTATAAAGTAATATTTTCTTCTTCAAGTTTTTTCTTTAGTTCTAGTGGCATATAAGTAATATCTTTTTTAACTGCATCTATCGCATCTTTATACTTTTCAGGATTAGATAAAAGCGTTTTTATCAAGTTGTATTGACTTTCTATTTCCTGAGAGGAAAATTTACTCATTTTTAAAAACTT
>QCDJ01000010.1 GCA_003280935.1 Prochlorococcus sp. AG-355-B23 | reverse complement strand
CTTTTATGGTTTTAACAACCTTTGCATGCTTACCAATTTTCTGGAGCAAAGGGAAAATCACAAGAATTGAAGGATTTATTTTGCTTAATCTTTATATTTTCTACATTCTCGATAAGATACTTTTCCTGAATGAATTTAACTTCCTTTTTGAATTAAGGATAAGTTTATTTATTTACTTTGCATTACTTATAGTATTTCTGATTGTTCAAGAAAAATTAAAATTTTCTAATTCATAATTTTATCCATACATAGTCACAAATTCTTCTGAGATAGTTGGGTGCAAAGCCATAGTAATATCAAAGTCTTTTTTTGTTATCCCTGCATTTAATGAAATTGATACCATTTGAATAATCTCAGAAGATGTTTCTCCAAACATATGACATCCTAGGACTTTGTCAGTTAGCTTATGAACTACGATCTTCAACATACATTTCGATTTATTCTTTTTAAAGGTATTAGACATAGGGGTAAATTTGCATTTGAAAATTTTTATATTTTTTTCAGAGTAAATCTCTTTAGCTCTTTTCTCACTTAAACCAACTGTTGAAATTTCTGGAATAGTAAAAACGGCCTTAGGGATATATTCATAATTTACTTTTCTTTTTTGGTCATTAAAAAAATTATCCGAAAAAACTCTCCCTTGTTCTATTGCTACTGGAGTTAAGTTTGGCTTATTTATAATATCGCCAATTGCAAAAATATTTGCGTTACTTGTTTGATTAAGTTCATCAACATATAAATATGGGCCATCCATCTTTAGATTTAAAAAATCTAAATTTAAAGGCAAAAGATTTGGTTCTCTTCCTGTAGCAATAAGGATACTATTAGTTAGGAGTTTTTCTCCCGAGTCTAGGGTAGATTCCAGATTTCCATTTACTTTTTTGATAGAATTTAATTGAGTATTGTGTATTATCTTGATTTCAGTAAAAGTAGTTGATTCCTCCAGGCATGAAGAAAGATCCTCATCAAAACCATTAAGTAAATGTTGACCTCTAATTAATTGAGTTACTTCAGTACCTAAATTTCTGAAAATAGAAGCAAATTCACAAGCAATATATCCACCTCCTACTATTAACATTGATTTAGGAAATTTTTCTAATTCAAAAATATCATCACTAGTCCATGCCAAATCTACCCCAGGAATATTTAATTTCTTTGGTTTACCTCCAACTGAAATAAGAATTTTTTTTGAACTTATTTTGTTTTTAATTTTCTTAGTGTTTGAACAAATAATTTCTAATTCATTTTGAGTAATAAATCTTCCTAAGCCTTCAAAAATAGTTATATTCAACTTCTTTAAAGAATTTCTATGTAAATTACTTAATCTAGAAACCTCCTCTCTAACATTCTTCAACAAAATATTTGATTCAAAATTAATACCTTCATTTTTTAATCCATATCCTTCAGAAGAATCCATATTTTTTTTACTTTTAGCTGCATAAACCATTAATTTCTTAGGCACACATCCCCGTATCACACAAGTTCCTCCTATTTGATTTGCTTCTATGATTGCGACTTTTGCTCCATAACTAGCCGCACGTTTAGCCGCAGCGAGTCCTCCAGATCCAGCGCCAACAACAATTAAATCAAATTCAAATTCCAAGACTTTTTTTAATCAACTATTATAACGTTAGTTTAAAGCTTTAATTCAAATAATGAATGGGATTTTGACATGGGATGATTTAAATAAATTTGAAGTTGAAGATCTTGATAGAGTCCATGGTATAAATAATTCCTACGCAAATTTAAGATTATTTGGACATAGTGAAAATGAAGTATTAGTTACCCTCTATAGGGATAGGCATTCTTGGTGTCCTTACTGTCAGAAGATATGGTTATGGCTTGAATTTAAGAAAATTCCATACAGAGTCAAGAAAATAAATATGTTTTGCTACGGCCAAAAAGAAAGTTGGTTCCTTGAAAAAGTCAGATCGGGGAAATTACCTGCTATTGAATTTAAAGGACAAGTTATAACTGAAAGCGACGATATCATAGCTTTTTTAGAAAATGAATTTGGAGCACTTGGATCTTTTATTACATCTAGTCACCTTATCAAAATTCGAGAATTAGAAAGAGAAATTTTCAGATCCTGGTGTAATTGGCTCTGCCGAGAAAGCTTTAATTTTATAGATAACTCTTTTAGAAAAAAAAGATTTAAAGAATCCATCTCTAAACTCGATGAAATCTTAAGTAGCTCTAAATCAGGGTTCATTGATCCATCAGTTTCTAACACGGGAGATATAGAGCCTGGTGTTGGAGATATAATTTTTATTCCTTATATGGAGAGAATGAATGCATCACTTATTTATTATAAAGGTTTTAATTTAAGATCTAATTATCATAATGTAGATAACTGGCTCACCCTTTTTGAGGGGACAAGTGCTTATAGAGGCACTCAAGGAGATTTTCATACTCATTCTCATGATTTACCTCCACAAATGGGAGGATGCTATAAAGAGAGCAATGAACAACAGATTACTTTCTCTAAGCGAATAGATACTGGAGAGGGTCTAGGGAATTATGAATTAAACCAAAATTATGAGTCAAAATATTTCGCAAAAATTGCTCTTAAAAGAGTGATAAAACATAAAGACAATTTACTAAAGGTAAACCCATACAATAAAGAATCCTTTGACGAATCATTGAGATCAGCTTTGAGCCATATGATCACAGGTGAAGTATTAATCCCTAAAAAACTTTCAGGAATCTCTTTAAGATACTTAAAAAATAGAATCTCAGTTCCAAGAGATATGCCAATCATTTCAGCGAGGTTATTAAGGCAATCATTAAATAGAATTGAATCGCTCAGTGATATCAATGAAATAGATAAGTTACCTTTAAGGCATAGATATGATCAAGATCCTACAAATTTCATTTCTAGTTAATAGTAAAACTATAAATTTTTTCTTGAATCTATTTGAAGTAAATCTCTTATTTTTTGTACTTGACTTGCAATATTTGGATCAATAGATAATTTTTTTTCAACTTGTTCAATAGCATACATAACTGTTGTATGGTCTTTACCCCCAAACTCATCTCCAATTCTTGGTAGGCTTAAATCCGTTCCATGCCTCATAAGATACATGCCTATTTGCCTAGCCTGACTTACTGGTTTTCTCCTACTTGAACTGATCAATTCATCAGTAGAAACTTTAAAGAAATCTGACACTTTATTAATAACTTGTTTTGGAGTAACAACTACTCCAACACTATTCGGATCAAGCATTGGAGCAATTGATTGGACTGTCATTGGCAAGCCTGTTATTGATGCAAATGCAACTGCTCTAGTAAATGCTCCTTCCAATTCTCGAATATTCGAAGTGAATCTTCCTGCTATAAATTGAATCAAATCTCTTGGAAGACTCATCCTCTCTTGTTCTGCCTTTTTTTGAAGGATGGCTGTCCTCGTCTCAAGATCGGGTGGTTGAATATCTGCCGTCATGCCCATTGAGAACCTAGAAATTAATCTCTCTTGAATTCCCGATAATTGATTTGGTGGCCTATCACTTGCAATAACTATTTGACTTCCTGATTCATGAAGAGCATTAAAAGTATGAAAAAATTCTTCCTGTGTATACTCTTTGCCTTCTAAGAACTGTATATCGTCTATTAAAATCAAATCTACATTTCTATATTTATCTCGAATAGCTGTCATTCCATCTCGTCGAATACCACTAATAACATCATTAGTAAAAGTTTCTGTAGATACATATTTAACTTTTGCTTCTGGATCTATTTCAACTCGATAATGTCCTATTGCTTGCATTAAATGAGTTTTACCGAGACCTACTCCACCACAAATAAATAATGGATTAAATTCTCTCCCGGGTGATTCGGCAACTGCTAAAGCCGCTGCATGAGCCAACCTACTATTTGGACCTACCACAAATCTTTTAAAGACGTAGCGTAAATTTAGACCGTTTGGATTTTTGGATCGATTTTTTGAAGAAATATCTTGACTATTATTAGGAAATGATTTTGTTTTATGATTCACAATCTTTTCATCTAGGTTCTCTTTATTTGTTGAATCGCTGCTTATATTTGTTTCAGATTTAAAAACAACTTTTACATCATGGCCGCATATTTCCTTTGCAGCCTTTTCGATAGTTTGACAATAATTCTTTCTTAACCAATCACTGGAAAATGTATTTGGAGCAATTAAAGTTAATAAGCCATTTTCAAAACAATTAAATTTAGCAGGCCTTATCCATGTCTCAAATGAAGGCTTACTTAAAGTTTTCTGAAGTGATTGTTGAACTTCCGCCCAAATAGGATTAATTGCTTGCAAAATTTTATTATCTAGATTATTAATCTAGTTGGATTTTAATAATTGGCCATTAGGAAATCACAAGATCACGACAAATTTAAAATTACTTAACATACCACCATACAAATTTATAAGAAAAATTTTATTTTTTATAGGCATATAATTATTTTAAATCGCAATAAATTTTTGGATAAAGCATTACTTATTATCATGGCAAAATGGCATGCTTTTGGAAGATGCAAAACAAGATTATCTAAAGATATAGGTAAAAGTAATTCTGCAAAGGTTCAAAGTTTAATGACCAAACATACTATTTCAGTCGCAAAATTTCTCCAAGAAAAAAAACTAATTGATATTTCTATCGCTATATCTGGTTTGGGGGTAGGTAACTGTAAAAGATGGACTAGAGAATTAGGCATCAAAAAATTTAATTTACAGGGGAATGGCTGCTTGGGAGAAAAAATGAAACGGCAAATAATTATCAACAAAAAATTTTGTGCAAGACATAAGATCAAAAATATTATTTTTATTGGTACTGATCTTCCAGATTTATGCCATCAAGATTTATTGAATACACTAAAAGAGCTTCAACAAAATGATCTTATTTTAGGACCATCTAATGATGGAGGATATTGGCTTATTGGTTTATCAGAAAAAATAATATCATCGCATATATATTTACCTTTTATCAACATAAAGTGGGGGACAGAAAATGTTCTTCAAAATACAATTGATAATTTTGCTACAACAAAATTAAGATATAAGTTTTTAGATAAAAAAATTGATATAGATACAATTATTGATATTGAAAATAGAAGTAATCGACTTGTCAAAAATCTCAATTATTATTCCAACTATTAATGAAGCTAATAATTTGCCATTATTGCTTTCAGACTTGTCAAGTATTCAGAAAGAGGGCGAAATCATAATTGTTGATAGTGGAAGTGAAGATAAAACTATTGATATAGCAAATATTTATGGAGCAAAAGTATTTATATCCAAAGAAAGGAATCGAGGTCTACAATTAGATATTGGAGCTAAAAATTCAAAAGGAGAGTGGCTCATATTTTTACATGCGGACACAAGATTAACTCAAAATTGGTTAAAAAAAATAAACTCATTTTTAAAAGGAAACAAGAATATTATTTACTATTTTGAATTCAAAATTAATCACAAAAAGATAATTTATAGAGTCCTCGAAATTCTCGTGAATATTAGAAGTAAATTTTTTAAACAACCGTATGGTGATCAAGGTTTAATAATTCATAGAAAAATCTATTTTAAGAATAATGGTTTTAGAAATATACCTTTGATGGAAGATGTAGATTTTTTAATGAGATTAAACCAAAAAAAAGATTTAAAACAATTAAATTTTCCTATTTTTATAAGTTCAAGGAAGTGGGAAAGAACTAATATTTTTCTCCAAGCAATTAGGAACTGGCACTTTAGAAGAAGATGGTTAAAAGGCGAATCGTTAAAATCTATATATTCTGACTACTACAAAAAATGATTAATTTGCATACCAAAAAGCACATTTCGACCCTCTAGGTTCTAAAGTCCAACCTTGTCTTTTGTAAAATGAAACCACTTCAGCATCAGCAAAAAGAGTTACTTTAGAAATTCCAATATTTTTCAATTCTTCTAGGACATATTTCATTAACTCTTTCCCCAATCCAAGTCCTTGATAGACAGGGTTAATAGCCACATCCCAAACCGTTGCTTCTAGAATTCCATCGCCAGTGCATCTCGCAAATCCAACTAGTCTGGGAAATTTATCATCATGACGCCATAACCCAACCACCAATATACTGAATTCTAAAGCTCTTTTTACCCTCCTTATAGGTCTTCTGCTCCAACCAACAGTTTGCAAAAGTTGGTCTAGTTCTATTAAATCTAAATCTTTATTTTTACTACATACAAATATTTCTTCTTTAGTTGTTTGAATGAACTCATAAGAATTTAAACCATAGAGATCTATCAGCTCATCCTTTGATATACTGTTTGATTTTTTTATTAACGATCCTTGGTTTCTAAAAATCATTAAAAATTCACAAACCCCTTTTGTTGAAGCTCAGAGAGCTGAAAATATAAACCCTTTTTCAGTCTTAATTCACTATGTGTTCCCTCCTCAACTAATGATCCCCCTTTCAAAACTAAAATCTTATCAGAACTTTCAATAGTTGCTAATCTGTGAGCTATTACTAATGCTGTTCTTTTTGATAGAATTCTTTCAAGATCCTTCTGCAAAGTAGCCTCTGTTGAGGGATCCATAAACGCTGTTGCTTCGTCCATTATTAAAACAACAGGATTTCTAATCGCTACTCGAGCTACGGAAAGAAGTTGTCTCTCTCCAGAAGAGAGATTTCCCCCTCTTTCTCTTATTGAGGTGTTCAAACCTTCTGGTAATTTTTTTAACAAATTATCTAACCCTAATTCGTAACAAAGATTTTCTAATTCAAGATTGTCTAGATTCGAATTCAGTTTTAAATTATCTGCGACATTCCCACTAAAGATAAAAGTATCTTGCAAAACTACTCCCAACATATTTCTAAGTGTTGCAATAGGAATATCTTTGATATCTATATCATCAATTAAAATTTGACCCGATTGAGGTTCATACAATCTACACAATAATCTTATTAAGGTTGTCTTACCTGAACCAGTTGGGCCTACAAAAGCTACATGCTCTCCTGGATTGATCTTGAAAGATAAATTCTTTAAAATATATTCTCCTTCGTTGTAGAAAAAATTAACATTCTTGAACTCAATTTTGCCCTTAAATTTTTTATTTACATTTTTAGCATTTTCTAAGAAATGTTTTGCAGAAGTAGAGTCCTTAATCTGTATTTCTTCATCCAATAATTCGTTTATTCTTTCTACAGCTGTTAAACCTCCTTGTATTTGAGTAAATCTTTCTGCAAGCTGCCTTAAAGGTTCAAAAAGTCTTTGAGAATATAAAATAAAAGTTGTTAATGTTCCTAAACCAATATTTCCAGAAGTAACAAGATATCCTCCAACCGCCAAAACCAAGGAAACTGCAGCAAGAGAAATCCATTCTATAAACGCCGAAATACTACTGTCATAAAATATTGTTCCATTAACTGCTTTCTTATAAGCAACTCCAGTTTTGGAAAATTTCTTGCTATTAAAAGCCTCTCTTCTGAACATCTGAACCACTTCTAAACCTTGAAGATTCTCTTGAAAATCAGAGTTTAGTTGAGACAATTCTTCCCTTACTTGATAATTGGCTCTTCTGTAACGTTTTTGAAGCCAGATAATAAAATATGAAACTGGGATTTGAGTCAAAAGTAATAAAATAGCAAGCCCCCGATCAATTGACAGCATTGTCAAAGAAATTACTATCAGACTAACGAAGTCAGCAATGACTCCAACTGCCCCACTTCCAAAAACCTCGGCTAAAGCATCAACATCATTTGTTAATCTTGTTAATAATTTGCCCACAGGCATTTTATCGTGATACTTAAGAGATAAAGATATTGAATGATCAAAAAGTTCTCTTCTTATTCTTGCTGTCAAACGTTGTCCCACTGCTTGGATATTGTAAGTTTGGTACCCCTGCAGAACTAATCTGAATAATACAGTTATAAATAAAGTTATGATTATGGCATTTATCGACTGCCCAAAGAAAGTTTTACTTAGCCAAACATCTGTAGTTTCGTTCTTTAGAATAGTAATTGCTTGACCAACTAATAATGGTTGTATTGCTCCAGAGAAAGAAACAGGTAACAAAACCATCAAGATTAAATAGATTGTTTTTTTATCTTTAGTTAAATATTTACCTAACTTTTTAATCCTTCTAAAATCTTTAAAAAACATTTAGCTAATCTTCTATAAAGCATTTGTTGATTCTATTGATAAAATAGTATCTCTGAGATGATTATCATCTAACCTCATAGATAAAGGATTTCCTATTAGTCTTGCAGTCGAGTAATAAAGATCATCTATTTTAATTAAACCATTCTCTTTGAGAGTCTTTCCAGTTGCCACCAAATCAACTATTGCCTCGGCCATACCTGTAATAGGACCAAGCTCGACTGATCCTGTCAAATGAACTATTTCTACAGGAATATTTAATTCTTCAAAATAAGATCTTGCTGTTTTTATAAATTTACTTGCTACTTTACAGTTCGCTGGAAGATCAGTTGGTTTTGAATAATTGCTATTTTTCTTAACTGCCAACGACATATAACAACCACCAAATCCTAAATCTAATAACTTTGCGACTTTTAATTCAGATTCTCCTAAAACGTCATACCCAACAATACCCAAATCAGCTTGACCATAACTTACATAAACAGGCACATCTCCATTTCTTACTAATAAAGCTTTTGCCCGTTTGCAATTTGATTCAAATGTTAATGATCTATTATTTTCGTCCAACGCATCAGAGAAATCTAACCCAGCTTTTTTAAAAGTTGAAATTGACTCTTTTAACAAAGCTCCTTTTGGTAAAGCTATAGTAAACATAGATCAATTTCTTCCAAGGATTCTTCATTCTAAGTTAATAATGGAATTTAATAAAGCTCGAAATATAATCGGACTTAGAGTTTTAAGTGATAACGTCATTTGGTTGTTGGTAAAAGATAAATCCGTTGTAGTTGTAGATCCATCTGTTCATGAACCAGTTATTAGATATATAAATGAAAACAATTTTCACTTAGAAGCTATTTTGCAAACTCATCATCATTCAGACCATATTGGAGGAACGAAGTCTCTTATTGAAAAATGGCCAAATGTAAAGGTGATTGCTTCTTTCAAAGAAAAAAAGAGAATCCCTTTTCAAAATGTATCTGTTGAAGATGGAGAAACTTTAAACATTTTAGGGGAAGAAGTAAAAATAATTGAAGTATTAGGTCATACAAGCTCACATATTGCCTTCTTTTTGAATGGGGAAAATCCTGTTCTATTTATTGGTGACACATTATTTTCTGGAGGCTGTGGAAGAATTTTTGAAGGAACTTATCAACAAATGTATTCTTCACTAGAAAGAATCAAATCTTTACCAAAAAATACTCTTATATATTGTGCGCATGAATATACTAAGTCAAATATATTGTGGGCATTGAATCTCAAGCCAAAAGATCAAGATATAAAAAATAAACTTTCGGAAGTTGAAAAAAAACTTTCACTTAATGAATTGACAATTCCATTTTTACTTGATGAAGAGATGAAAATAAACCTTTTCTTAAGAGCAAAAAATTTAGAAGAATTTACTTTTTTAAGAGCAAATAAAGATTTATGGGTTTAAATAAGTAGGTATCTTCTTAAACAAATGTCCCCCAAACAAGTAATTCAAACATCAAATGCTCCAGATCCAGTAGGACCTTATAATCAAGCAATAAAAGCTGGGGATTTTATCTATTGTTCTGGTCAAATTGCTATAGACCCAGCTTTAAATGAAATAACATGTTTAGGTGATATAGAGAAGGAAACTATTCAAGTTTTAAAAAATCTTGCAGAAGTTCTTAAAGCTGGTGGAGCCAAAATAGAGGATGTAATAAAAACAACTATTTACTTAACGGACTTAAGTAATTTTCAAATTGTCAATAAAATATATAGTGATTTTTTTAATGTAGAGCATCCGCCAGCAAGGGCCTGTGTGGAAGTTTCATCTCTACCAAAAGGAGTTTTAGTTGAAATAGACTGCGTCGCATTTCTAGATTAATTTCTAATTATTGAGAAATTTGAAATATGAACCATTTGTGCACCATAGTTGTATAGATTATTAGTTGATAATTCATCTTTGATCTATGTCAGCAGCAAAGCTTAATATAGATGAACTAGAAGCAGGTTATCCTTTATTTTGCAAAGCTCTTAGACTATTAATTTTAAAAGGAAACTCAGTTAAAGATATAGAAAAGACAGTGTGTTGGAGTCATCTAGAAACATTAAATAGATGTCTACCTGGTAGATATAAAGCACCAACATATCTAATGGCTTTAATCAAAAGAGATATTGCAAAGCCTAATAATTATTAAAAAGGACTAATCTTCTAAGTAAAATTTATCAATTTCCATTGAAAAGTCTTTTTCCTTGTCTGATACTTCTTTATTATCTAAAAATATTGAAAGACTTACAAAATTCTTTCCGAAGCTGATATTTGGATAGATATCCCTTTCTTTACATAATTTCTCAATTTCCCCCATGAATTTACTAATTTTTGAGTATTGATCAAATTCAAATCTTTTTTCAATCCTCAAAGGTGATTCTCTTTCTTTCCACATTACATTCTTTATTCAAGACTAATTACACTATACATTCAACAAAGTTTCTCAATAAATTTTTGAAGATAAAATTTTTAGTCACTCTCCCAATAATCAATAATCCCGCCAATTGTTAAATCAGTTTGAACTTCTGGATTAGGGCATGCAAATCTAGCGGCAGAGCCACTAGCAGTAAAAACCCAGTTACCTTCTCTAGCTCCAACAGGATCAACAGCAACTAATTTCTTTCCTTTATTATTTTCTAAAATTCGTAAATTCATATGACCTAAGCCAGGGACTCTTTGAGTGCATACCATCCTTCCTAATACCTTCATAATTTCCACAATTTATATCCTCCTTTTTATGACTTGTTAGGATCCCAATGATCAATAATTCCAACAATCGTTAAATCGCTTGGATAAGATTTACTTCCCGCAGCTTCTCTAGCAGCTGAACTTCCAACACAAATAACCCAATCTCCTGGCTTACAGCCAACAGCATCAACGGCAACTTTATTAGAAGAACCATCTAATACAACCTGCAGATGTTTATGTTCAAAACCAGGAATCCTATTGGTAGAAACAAGTGGTTTTACAACCTTGCAAATTAACATAATTAGTGAGCCTCCTCTGTTTTTTTATCTAAAGACATTCCAATAATTTGGGCGGAATGAATGTTGTCCCTATCTCTAATAGTAGAGCAAGTATGTAACAAACCTTGATCAACTAAATTTTTATATCTAATTGATATCGCATTATTAACTCTTTCACAATCATTTATTGCCCTTTCTTTTGCGCCGGGTACTTTCCCAGAGTAATCAAATCTTATTACTACCGGAATAGGTAGATCTTGAGATACATTTAATCCAGTAAAAATCTTTACTCCTACATCTAAATCTGGAGCCCCTTCTTCGACTGTATCTAAATGAGCAAAATAAGTTAAATTTCTGAGATGTACTTCTTTAAAACCTATACCTACTCCAATAAACCTCTCTGCATGTCCAATATCTTCATAAGAACCATTATGAAAACTCTTAACATAATCAATTTGAGAAATATTATTGACAATTAATTTATACGTAAATTTTTCCAGTCCACTGAGTTTATCTTTTGAAGATTGATTAGAAATTGTCTGGCAAATTTCTCTTTCCGCATCCTCTTTTGAAAAATTTATTGTTGAATTATAAATTTCTAATGTAGAAATATTTTTTTCTAAATCTATACCGCCATCGCTAGTTGATAAATGTATTTTTAATGAATCAGTGTCTGTATCAAGTCCAATTAACATTAAATCCACAGAAGCTCCGCAGCAAAAGCTATTCTCTACAGCCTCTTTGAAAGCATATAATTTATTTCTTCCTTCTGCTGCAGCTAAAGCGTCATTACTCCCATGAGCTGCGCATCCCTGATGAGAAGGATCTACTGAACTAAAATGATAAGTTACAACTTTTAAGTATCTGGTATCTTTATGAGCTTCATTAGGAACATTCTCTCTATATCTTTTATGTTCAGTTTTTACCCATCGATTAACAGTATTTTCAATATCAAACAGTGCTCCAGCATGGGATCTTCTTCTTACTGAACTAAAAGGTATTCTCATCACATAAGCAACTGAATGAGCTAATCTTCCATCTGAACAAGGAGTTATATCAAGTAAATGTATTCCGCAATCTAAGAGAAATTTTTCAAAATCTTCCGCATCCCTACTTCCAGCAGCTCCTTCCAGTGGATCATTGTTAAAAAAATTGTCGCTAAGTTTCTCATGCTGTTTAAAAGCACACCATGCATATAAAGCTCTCATATCAAGAGGTTTTACCCAAGATTTATCTAATACATGGAGGGGTAAATCTATTCCCAAATTTTTTCTTGAAATTTTCTGAGCCTTATTTATAAAATCTTCATGATGTTGAATTCGAGCAATTTCCTTGAGAGTTGGAACAATTTCGTCAAAATCACTTTTTATTTTGCTTTCATACCTAAATAGATTTTCATTTTGAATATTGTTGGTTAATTTATGAGACTTTCCAGAATTTCGGAGATTATTTGATTCTTTAGTTTGTATATGGATATTTTCCGTAAAAGTTTTCATTGGAGCTGTTGGCCCCAATGTGAAGTTCTTGGCTTTAGCCAGTCCTCTTAAAGGCATTATTTACTTAACCTCTTGCACCACCTGAAAAGGTAACAAGTTGTCCTTCACGAGTATTTCCACTAGATCCAGTTATCAAGAAATCTGGTTTTTCTGTTTCATCATTTCTTTTAGCTTCCATTGGAGGCATTGCGCTCATGAAACCTGCTCTAGATGGATTTCTCTTTCTAGAAGAAGCTCCTTCTGTACCTGTTACCTTATCACCGCGATCCCAATCATCACCAGTTACGTTTCCTACAGATTGTCCTTCACCAGTAATCCTAGATGCAACTCTTTTTTCTGGTGTCTTTGCAGCACGGTCTGCTTCTTCAATTTCCATTTTTTGCTTATAAGTAATATTTTTATTCGGTTCAAATCTAAATTTTTCAGTACCAGTGACCTTATCAACTGCCATATCAAAAGGTCCTGTCACCTTTGAGCCATTTTCATATTCATTACCGGTAACACCTTGAGTATTTTTTTCAGAATATTTATCTCTTGATGGTGACTTGACAGAGAAGTCATTCCAAGAGTTACCTGCTGACTTTTCCGGATTCGCATATGCAGTATCATGTGGAGGATTATCACAAGCTTGTGAGAACTGATCTCCACCAACATAAGGAGTTCCTGTTAAGTTTTTACAAGCACCTTTTTTAGCACCTGTCATTACTCCGCCAATTCCTGGTTGTTGTCCTGTAAGTCTGGCATTTGAGTTATTTCCAGAATTAACTGTTGATCGGGATTTAATATCTTCAGAAGTTTCATTATTACAATTCTCATTAATCTGATCTAAGCCTGCGTATGGTGTTCCCGTTAAAACTTTGCATGAACCTGGTTCATCTCCAGTTACTATTTTTGATCTTCCTGTCATAGTCCCGCTTATTAAATTTGACTTTGAAGAAAGGCTTAAACCTACTTTTCTAGCTTCTGGTTTTGGTTTTGAACCGCAAAACTTCTCATATTGTTGAGATCCTATGTACTCATCACCAGTTACATTCTTGCAACTCCCATGTTCATTACCTGTCATATGGTCTGATCTACCTACCCCTGTACCAGTTACATTATTCCCATTAAGAGTGTTGTAACTGCCAACTTTTTCAAATGATTTACCTTTTGGATTTGGCTCTGAGCCAAGATATTGATCTCCAGTTACCTGATGTCCAGAACCTGATTCATCTCCAGTAACCAGAGTTGATCTACCAGGAAGTGATCCAGATACTTTTAATCCATCAGTTGTAGTACTATGTTTAACCTTTGAAGGATTTTTGGGAACATCACCACAATACTTTTGTGATTGATTAGCAGATACATATTCAGTTCCTGTAAGGTTTTTACAAGTCCCAGGCTCATCGCCTGTGACCCTCTCAGATCTACCAACTTCATTTCCAGTTACTTTATTACCTGATGTTGTAGAGGTAACAGTAGATCTAAGTGGCTGTTTATAACTTGGTCTATCTTGACAAAATTGATCAACTACTTCTGACCCCATATATTGAGTACCAGTTACAGTCCTGCATGTACTTGCTTCATTACCTGTAGTTTTCACAGATCTATTAGCTTGTGTTCCAGTAACTATTTGACCTGAATCAGTTTCACTTTTACCAACTTTCCAGCTAGCATCTGCAATATTTTGTTTGGCTCCATTCTTATTTGGACCACATGGTCTACATTTACCATTACCTTTTTTGCCTGTGGCACCAGTTTTACTTCTTAGCTCTCTCACTCTCTGAGAAATCTCTCTACTACTTAAATCTGGGTCTCCCCTTCTAGCTAAAGAAGCTGCACTGGTATTTTGTTTAGTTGCTGATTTCCCATGCTTGGATTGAGCTTCTCTTCTAGCCAAAACAATATCTCTACTTGTATTAGTAATAGGCTTTCTCTTTTGTTTAATTCTTCTTTTAACGTTTGGTTTTGATGTTTGAATTTCTGTATTATGTGAGTTTTGAACTTCCTGATTTTTGCTTATGGAAGTTTTAACTGTGTTTACAGGACTTTCTTTTTTAACATCAGTACGAGTTCTATCGGATGAAGTTATTGCTGATTTCCCATGAGTAGACATTGCTTTTCTTCTCTCTATTACTAACTCTTTACTAGATAAAGTTGTTGAAGAAGACTTTCTACTTACCTGGGTTTTTGGGATATGTTTTGTAACTGGTTTAGTAAAATTTTGATTATTTGAAGAAGACTGAGTACCAGAAATCTGTATATCTTGAGAAGATCGAACTCTATCTTTAGTAGTCGAAGAATAAGCAGCAGCTTTTTTACCGCTATCACTCATCGCCTTTCTTCTTTCTAATGCAATCTCTCTACTGGTTTTTTTTGACATAATCTTCAAATGTGAAACTCTTTTGAAAAAACTTTCTCCAAAAATATTTTTTGGAGAAAGATATTTACTACATAAAAGTAGATTTAACGTCCTTGGAAAACAACAAAAGCTGTTCCTTGGCTTTGAGTGTAAGCATCGTATCCGATGATTCTTACATGATGATCAGGGTATGCTCTATGACATGCCTCTAATTCACTTACAACCAAGTTAAGGTCTTTTTCCCCAAAGAATGGGAGCTTCCAATAAGACCAATAAGTTTGCATACTGCCACTAGGATGAACATGCTCAATAACAGGACTCCAGCCTTGAGCAATTATGTATGCAATTTGATCGTATATTTCCTCCTGGGTCATCGGTGGTAAGAAACCGAATGTTTCCAGGGTTGCAACTGTTTGATAGTCGCCTACTGTGCTCTGGAAAGGCATAATTAATTTAAATGTGAATGAAATTACTCGTAATAGAACGAGATTTGTAGAAGTTTGAGGAGAAGAATCTCCTCAATTTTGAAATCTGGTTTAACCTTGAACGTCTAGTTTGTCGACGGTATCAAATTCAAACTTAATTTCCTTCCAAGTTTCAAGAGCGATAGCTAATTCAGGACTGTGTTTAGCAGCTTCCATAAGAATGTCTCTACTCTCTTTTTCGATTTCGCGACCAGCATTACGTGCTTTTACGCAAGCTTCTAAAGCAACTCTGTTGGCTGCAGCTCCAGCAGCTGAACCCCATGGATGACCATGTGTTCCTCCACCAAACTGAAGACAAGAATCATCTCCAAAAATCGCTAGGAGTGCAGGCATATGCCAAACGTGAATACCACCTGATGCGACAGCAAATACTCCCGGCATTGAACCCCAATCTTGATCAAAGAAGTTACCTCTTGATCTATCTTCGGGAACAAATGACTCTCTTAAGTTGTCAATGTAACCAAGAGTTGTTTGACGATCACCTTCTAGTTTTCCAACAACAGTTCCAGTATGTAGTTGATCGCCTCCGGAGAGTCTCAAACATTTTGCTAGAACCCTGAAATGGATACCGTGTTTTGGATGTCTATCAATAACAGCATGCATCGCTCTATGAATATGTAGAAGCATGCCATTTTTACGACACCAGTTTGCTAATCCAGTATTTGCAGTGAAACCGCCAGTTATATAATCATGCATGATGATTGGCATATCTAGCTCTTTTGCAAATTCAGCTCTTTCGTAAAGTTCTTCAGGAGTGTTGGCAGTACAGTTTAGGTAGTGACCCTTAACTTCGCCAGTTTCCTGCTGAGCAAGCTTAACTGCTTCCGCAACAAACTCAAATCTTTCTCTCCAACGCTGGAATGGCTGAGAGTTTATATTCTCGTCATCCTTCGTTAAATCGAGACCACCTCTAAGGCACTCATATACAACTCGACCATAGTTTTTACCAGATAATCCTAATTTAGGTTTAATGGTACAACCTAGTAGAGGTCTTCCATATTTGTTTAAACGATCTCTTTCAACTACGATTCCATTTGGTGGACCACCGCAAGTTTTGATGAAAGCGATTGGGAATCTAATATCTTCTAGACGTAAGTGTCTTAGAGCTTTAAATCCAAAAACGTTTCCTACAAGAGATGTTAATACGTTTGTAATAGAACCTTCTTCAAAAAGATCTAAAGGATATGCAATAAAAGCATAAAAAGCTTCAGGGTCTCCAGGAACGTCTTCGATTCGATAACAACGTCCTTTATAAAATTCTAAATCTGTAAGTAACTCGGACCAAACTGTTGACCAAGTACCTGTTGAAGATTCAGCGGCAACAGCTGCTGCAACTTCTTCTCTGGGAACACCTTCTTGACCTGTACATTTGAAACAGGCTAGTAAATCGGTGTCTAGGGGTACATATTCTGGAGTCCAGTAGGTATCTCTGTACTCCTTTACCCCTGCGTCATACTTCTTACTCATAAGGATAAATTTAGGTCTGTGTAGGGAAAATAATTATTGTGCAAAATTTATAAATTTTGCTTTATTTATTAGTCCTTTTGACCAAGAAATTCACCGTTACCAAGAGCTGGTTCAACTTCTCTATGAGGACGAGCAATAATGTGAGCTGCAACTAAACCGTCACCAACTCTTTCACAAGCATCAGCACCAGCTCTTACAGCTGCGTTAACTGCTCCTGTTTCTCCTCTAACTAATACTGTGACATAACCGCCACCTACGAATTCACGACCAATAAGGCGAACTTCTGCAGCCTTTGTCATTGCGTCAGCTGCTTCGATTGCAGGTACTAGTCCGCGTGTCTCGATCATGCCGAGAGCGATACCCATTGTTTCTGTAGCCATTGTCTACTAATTACTAAATGTGGAATGTTCAATTCGAAGAATGCTTCATTAAGTACTTATAAGTCAAGCGTTTTCGATAAAATCTCCATTAATGTTTTTTCTATCATTCATAAGTTAAACTTATCACCCTTGGTACTATTGATATGTCAATACTAATGCAAATTAGTTAGTGCATCAAAACATACTGTTGTGTTAAGAAAAAATTTACATTATGTTATTTCCGTACGAGGCAGGCCCTGTCTACACAGGTGTGGAATGTTCAACCTTTCCTGTCTCCGTATCTAGCTTTGAAGTAAGATAATATCCTCAATAAATTTATTTATTATTTTGAACCATCCAGTACTGACTATTGCGAGTGGCAACAAAACTAAAGTTTCTGAAATTTCGGAGATGCTGGATGTTTTGTCTTTAAGGGTTCAGAAGCAACCAAAACATTTAAATGTCGAAGAGACTGGAAACACATATTTTGAGAATGCACTTTTAAAAGCAAAAGCAGCTGCTTTAGAGACAAAAACCTGGACATTAGCTGACGATTCAGGACTTGAAGTAGATGTTTTAGATGGTCGGCCAGGCATATATTCTGCTCGATATGCCAAAAACAACGCTGAAAAAATTAAAAAATTAATTAATGAACTTTCTGATAGTCCTTACAGGAGCGCGAGATTTATAAGTTGTATGGTTTTATGTGATCCCTCAGGAAACTTAGTGAAGGATACAACTGGAATATGCTGGGGAGAAATTCTTAAGACTCCAAAATATCCAAATGGGGAGTTCGAATCTGTTTTTTGGGTAAAAGAAGCTAACTGTGTTTACGGTGAGCTATCACAATCACAACTAAGTAAGTTAGGAAGCAGGGGTAAAGCCGCCAGAATTATGTCACCTTACCTAAAAAAAGAAATTGGTTTAAATTAAAATTCTCAATAATTTGAAATTTCATCAATTGCTCTTATAGCGGCAGCTGCTGCTTCTTCTACATCTCCTTCTTTCCCAGCGAGAGTTAATCTACCAAAAGCGCCAACTGCCTTTACATCTACAACAGTTATATTTGATGCTTTTTCTGCTTCATTTGCTGCTTTTAAGACATACCCGGCCGGTTCAGTTTCTAATATAAACATGCTCATTCCAGATTGAATCATTGATCCACTTCTGTTTTGTCTATTTATTAAAACAGCATGATCTGGAGTAATAGCTCGAATAACTTCTGTCCAACTTGTTGAAGGTTTGGTTCTTTTTCTAACTTCACTTCCAATAGCATCTAGAACAACATCCCCAGAATGTAAAACAGTACTTTGATCTTTGTGATAGAGAGCAAGAGAGCCAAATGCTCTTTCAACAATCATCTGACCAAGTCTTACATTACTTGCTTTTAAGGCAATATCAGTGACTCTATGAACGGCCATCCCTGGTGAAACTTCCATCCAAAGGCATGAATCGCCAGGTATAGGTAAAAAACCTCTACTAACCGTCCCCATATATGCAGCTAATTGAGGTTGAAGAGAATCTAAAAAAACATATGTTCTCAACTCAATTTGCTCAACTTGACTTGCTTGTCTGGACACCAAAGACTTTTCTGAATCAGTTGTAATAAAACAGCTTGCACCACTGGCCTGAGATTGCACCTCAGATCCTGTGACAAGGGAACTTCCTTTTTTTCGTTCCCCTCTGTTTAAACTAGAAGTTGGTTCCATTCACGCGACTATAACGGATAATGGTTCATTTTTTCTATTAAATTTACTTGCATGCTTCCAACAAAACGATAACTTCAAGTAAAAGATATGCATTTTTATGGGAACTTCTCAAAAAAAAGAACCTAATGTTTCTGGTACTGAAAAGGAATTAACTCCTGATCAAACTCTTGGATTAGTTAGCCTGAGCTTGATGCAAAAACTATCTCAGAAAGACCCATCTTTTAGTTGGTTAGAAGAAGACAAAATTGAAAAAGTAAATCTTAAGAACCTTAGAGATAGATTGGAGTTAACCCAATTAGCTATAAATACTGGAGCACCTTTAACCACTTCAGAAGTCACAGCTTTAATTGGGGCAAAGCCCGGAAAATCTAAGTTGGAAAGAGCAGGATTATTAGCAACGAAAATAGCTAGAAATGTGTGGAAGATTTCAAAAATAAGTCAAGGAAATTCCTTCTACAGAAATTAAAATACACCCCAAAAGTTTTTTTTCATAATTCCCATTTAAGTATTTAAACATTCATATAAGTTTTTTAAATGTGTTCATTTTGTAAGAGAACTTATTAATTACTTTCTTTAATTAAAAAGTTTATGCAAGCTTGAAATATAAGCTCTTGAAATTTTTTAATGAGTAAAGTTGAATTTAATAAGGAAACTGGGCCCAGGGAAGTTTTTTGTGGGTTAACTTCAATAGTTTGGCTCCACAGAAGAATGCCCGATGCATTTTTTCTAGTTGTAGGCTCAAGGACATGTGCTCATTTAATTCAAAGCGCTGCTGGAGTTATGATTTTTGCTGAACCAAGATTTGGGACGGCTATTCTTGAAGAAAAAGATCTTGCTGGTCTTGCTGATGCTCATGAAGAATTAGATAGAGTGGTAAATGATCTTATTGCGAGAAGACCAGAAATAAAAACTCTTTTTCTAGTTGGTTCTTGTCCAAGTGAGGTAATCAAATTAGATCTTGCAACTGTCGCAGAGAAATTAAATAAAAGATTTTTAGGTCAAGTGAGATTCGTTAATTACTCTGGTAGTGGGATAGAAACAACTTTTACCCAAGGAGAGGATGGCGCCTTAAAAGCTTTAATTCCATTAATGGAGTCATCAGATGAGGAGAAATTATTATTAGTTGGAACTCTTGCAAATAATGTAGAGGATAGGTTTAAAAAGATTTTTAGAAATTTAGGAATTTCAAATATTGAGAGCTTCCCACCCCGTCAATCAACAGAATTACCAAAGATTGGCAAAAATACAAAAGTTTTATTAACTCAGCCTTATTTAAGTGATACCGTTCGAGACCTAAAACATCGTGGTTGTGACATAATTTCGGCTCCATTTCCTCTTGGTATCGAGGGAAGTACTGAATGGTTTTTAGCTGCAGCGAAAGCTTTCAAAATTAGTGAAGTTAAAGTTCATGAAATTATTTCGCCTTTAATTAATAGGGCAAAACTAGCACTTGAATCTCACAAAGAAATACTTAAGGGGAAAAGATTATTTCTTCTTCCTGAATCGCAACTGGAGATATCTTTGGCAAGATTTTTGCATAATGAATGCGAAATGGATCTTATAGAGGTAGGCACTCCTTACCTAAATAAAGATTTAATGAAAGAGGAGATTAATTTATTACCTGAAAATACAAAAATTGTCGAAGGGCAACATGTAGAAAAACAATTAGATCGAGTGAGAGAATCTAATCCAGACTTAGTAGTATGTGGAATGGGTTTAGCTAACCCTCTTGAGGCGGAGGGGATTAGTACTAAGTGGTCAATAGAAATGGTATTCAGTCCAATTCATGGAATTGATCAAGCCGCAGATTTGGCTGGTCTCTTCTCCAAGCCTTTAAAAAGAAATCAAATACTAACTTCGAAAACTTTAGTGACTCATTAAAAACTATGGAATTAACTCTTTGGACGTATGAAGGACCACCACATGTTGGTGCCATGAGAATTGCCTCATCAATGAAAGACATCCATTATGTGCTTCATGCCCCCCAAGGAGATACATATGCCGATCTTCTCTTTACAATGATCGAGAGGAGGGGGCAAAGGCCTCCAGTAACCTACACAACTTTTCAGGCTAGAGACCTTGGAGGCGATACAGCTGAATTAGTGAAGAAAAATATTAAGGAAGCGGTTGAACGATTCAAACCCAAAACTCTTTTAGTCGGAGAAAGTTGTACAGCAGAACTAATCCAAGACCAACCTGGATCTCTTGCGAAAGGGATGGGGTTTAATATGCCGATTGTGAATCTTGAATTACCTGCTTATAGCAAGAAAGAAAATTGGGGGGCCTCAGAAACCTTTTATCAATTAACAAGAACCCTTTTAAAAGAAAAAGTAAGCTATTCTGAGAAAATAAGTCCCCTAAGGTGGAAGGAATTTGGTCGTAGACCAAAAGTAAATATACTTGGCCCTTCATTACTAGGATTTAGATGCAGAGATGATGTAATCGAAATCCAACGCATACTTTCAGAGCAAGGAATAGATACAAACGTAGTTGCTCCATTAGGTGCTAGTCCAGATGATATTGAAAGACTAATAGATGCTGAAATAAATATTTGTCTTTATCCAGAAATTGCGGAAGCATCATGCGAATGGCTTAAACGTAACTATGGAATGGAATATACAAACACTATTCCAATTGGAATAAAAAATACAATTGAATTTATAAATGAAGTTCATGAGAAATTAGATCTTCCTTTGACGAATAAAAAAGAATTAGAAAATAAATCAAAACTTCCTTGGTACTCAAAATCAGTTGACTCAAATTATCTAACTGGCAAAAGAGTTTTTATTTTTGGTGATGGAACACATGCAATTGCAGCAGCCAAAATTGCTAAGGAAGAATTGGGTTTTGAAGTAGTGGGTCTTGGAACATACAGCAGGGAGATGGCCAGGCAAGTAAGAGCAACTGCAAAAGATCTAAATCTAGAAGCTCTGATAACTAACAATTATCTAGAAGTGGAAGATGCCATAAAAAAAGCCGCCCCTGAACTAGTTTTAGGGACCCAAATGGAAAGGCATAGTGCAAAAAGACTCGGCATTCCATGCTCAGTAATTAGTACTCCAATGCATGTTCAAGATGTTCCTGCAAGATATAGCCCTCAAATGGGATGGGAAGGAGCAAATGTGATTTTTGATGACTGGGTACATCCCCTAATGATGGGCTTAGAAGAGCATCTTATTGATATGTTCAAACATGACTTTGAGTTTGTTGACGGTCATCAAAGCCATTTAGGAAATACAGCGACAAACACAAAGGATATTTTAAATTCTGACGAAAAAAAAGAAAAAAATAGTAAAGAAGGAATTATCTGGACTGAATCTGGTAGAGCTGAATTAACAAAAGTGCCATTTTTTGTAAGAGGTAAAGTTAAAACAAATACTGAAAAATACGCAATCTTGAGAGGGATTCCAGAGATAAGCGATGAAACTCTTTACGATGCCAAAGCATATTTCAGTTAATTTTTACTAATAAACTATAATTGAGTCATGAGTATTTTCACTCATAATCTAAAAGATTTAATCCTAAAAATACAGTTATAAGAACATATTTTCGGCTTTTAATACAATTAAATACATATTTGTTTAGAAACATATTTCATGTGTATTTGCGCTGCAACAATATAAATAATAATGTGTTTTAAGCTTTAAATGACAAGTACTATAAATAGACCTCTTGATGGAGAAGGAAGTGTTCAAGTAAAGCAAGATCCAAAAATTAATATTGAGGAAGGGGCTTTAGTTATTGCCGTGTATGGGAAAGGTGGCATCGGAAAATCAACTACATCATCAAACCTTTCTGCAGCATTCTCAAAACTAGGTAAAAAGGTTCTACAAATTGGATGTGATCCGAAACACGATAGTACTTTCACTTTGACGCACAAAATGGTTCCTACAGTTATCGATATTCTCGAAGAGGTAGATTTTCATAGCGAAGAATTGAGGCCAACCGATTTCATGTTTGAAGGTTTTAATGGCGTAATGTGCGTTGAAAGTGGAGGTCCTCCTGCTGGGACAGGGTGCGGGGGATATGTAACCGGTCAGACAGTTAAACTATTAAAAGAACATCATTTATTAGAAGATACTGACGTTGTTATTTTTGATGTCCTAGGAGACGTCGTTTGCGGAGGATTTGCAGCTCCATTGCAACATGCAAATTATTGTCTAATTGTTACTGCTAATGACTTCGATTCAATATTTGCTATGAATAGAATTGTCTCTGCAATTAAAGCAAAAGCAAAAAATTATAAAGTCAGATTAGGCGGGGTAGTCGCAAATAGATCAAAAGACACAGATCAAATTGATAAATTCAATGAAAGAACAGGTTTAAAAACTATGGCCCACTTTAAAGATGTCGACGCCATTAGAAGATCAAGACTAAAAAAATGCACCATTTTTGAAATGGAACCAACTGAAGATGTTATTGAAGTTCAAAATGAATATTTATCTCTTGCCAAAAATATGCTTGAAAACGTAGAACCTTTAGAAGGAAATCCTCTTAAAGATAGAGAAATTTTTGATTTATTAGGATTTGATTAGTCTAAATTAATCTAATCCAACCAATTGGCGTGTGAAATCATAAGTTTGTTGAGAGGTCTTCGTATCAATTATTCTTTTTGACAACTTTTGAGAAAAAGCTTTTCTGCCAGTTTTCTGACGATTTCCCCAGCTCCAATGGACTGATGGTTTAGCAAATTCTTTATAAGTAGCCACTTGAGCGACCCTCTCTCCTGCCAGTCTTTGTGAAACATATCCTTTTGTTATGAATTTTTGAAATATCGGGAAAAGGAATCTAAATAACCAAGGTGTATCTCTAAAAAGTTTTGTATCAGCAACACATCCAGGATATAGAGAATTTACAATAATCTTATCTGCAGGATATCTTTTTGATAATTCCTGAACGGTCACCATATTGCAAAGTTTACTATCCTTATAAGCTTTACCTGGTTTAAATTTCTTTCCATTCGCCATACTTATTGGAGATAAAAAACCATTTTTGAATCCAGATAAATCTCCCAAATCAGCTGGAGCAGGGATAGGGATCCTTCCTCCAAGTTCTGAATAATTAGCCGTAACAGTCCCTAATACTGTAATTCTTGGCTTGAATACAGTTGATTTGCCATTTAAAACAATTTCTCTTTCAGAAGATAAAATATTTTCCATAAGTAGGTTTATCATAAGAAAATGCCCAAAATGATTTACTGCCATAGAGTTTTCAAACCCCTGTACAGACCTTTCAGGTCTCTTTAGTCTCGGTTTATAAACTGCTGCATTACAAATAAGAGAATTTATTGGCTTTTTAAATTTTTCTAATATTTCATCGCAACCTTTTCTCACATCATCCAAGTTAGAAAGATCTATTTCTATAAAGTGAATATTTTCAACTTCCTCTTTTGTCAATGATTCCTCAGCTACTTTTAGAGCTCTTTTATTTGATCGATTAACTGCTATGACCTCCCATCCAAATCTTAATAGAGGTTTTAGAGTATTTAATCCAACTCCTGAAGTTGTTCCTGTTATTAGGACCAAACCCTTAATGTTCTTACTCACTAGCAAAAAAGTTAATTGAAAAATGAAAAATAGAATAATTCAAGATCATCCTTATCAACGCCATATTACTCTGATAATGTCTCTAGAAATTATTTGATCCTGATCCTTCATAAATCTTTGCTCACCTTCAGAAGAAAATAAATCATCAAACTTATCTGTTAAAACATTAAATCTATATTTTTCATATAAAAATGAGTCTTCAATTTCCCTTAATCTGGTTAACCTTACTTTAGAACTATAGCCAAGCTTAATAAGGCTTATTATTGCTAAAAGGGAGAAGCTAATTTTTATAATTAAAAATATCAATGATACAAAATTATCCTGTTTCTGTTGTCTTTTTATGAATACAGACCCTAAGTATTTTTTGTGGAAAATACGATTTTTATAAAAAGATTTTGACAAATTAAGTACTTGATATTTTTACTGAATAAATTAATTCAGTTTTACTTTAATTATTAGCTTATAAATTTTAAATTTTCTAATAGATTTTAGTTCCTACCTAAACTAATTCCTAGTCTTAATGCTAAAACTCCTGCATGCATAACAACTATGAGGCTTAATGCAATAAGATTTATTGTTTGAGTTGGCTCCATGGAAAAAAAATTATTTTCTATATTCTCCACCGAAAAGAGAAGATTTGAAACACTATTACAAAATGATGTAACGTAATTAACAAATTGAAAGAAAAAATTTTTTGAAAATTATCATAAATAAACCTACAAAGTTAATTTTGGGAATTAAAAATAAGGCTTTAATTTTTTCAACAAATAATTTACCTGGATTTGATCAAATGGCTTTAGATTTAAATTCTTTAGACCAGACAATTTCGAATCCTGAAATAATTCTCACATTGAGGTTCTACTATTGGACTGGGGATTGGCTTTCAATTGGCTATCACCAAAAGGAAATTCCTCTTCATTGGAAAAATTTATTATCAAATGGGGAAATTAATATTGTTAGACGTCCCTCTGGAGGCGGGGCTGTTCTGCATTCAGGAGGCATAACATATGCACTAACATTTAAAAAAACTTACTATAAAGTCTTAAGTTATGAAATGGTTAATAATTGGTTAATTAAAAGTTTTAGAGAATTAGGTCTAAACTTACAATATGGTAGTTTACGAAAATCTAGCATTAAAACAAATTGTTTTGGGACTTCATTAATTTCAGATTTAGTTGATCAGGATGGGTTTAAGAGAATAGGTAGTGCTCAATTTCGAAAAAAAGGTGCATTCCTTCAACATGGAGAAATTCAAACAAATCCTTCAAGAGATTTGTGGTTCAAATTATTCAAAGAAGAAGCTCCACCAAAAGTAAATTTAAAACTAACAAATGATGAAATAGTTCAACATTTGAGAAATTCATTCCTGAAAAATAAATCAAATATAAATTTCAAAAATATTGCCATAGATAATAAAAAATAGAAAATTTTAATGACAAAAATTTTTAAAGATCTCCTTTCTGCTTCATTGAATTAATTATTCTCGGCAATTCAATTCCTAGGGGATAATGATTTTTAAAGTTTAATTTGTCAACAATTTCTGAAGGTAACTTGAAACCTAATTTATTCAATACAAAGTTTCCAATTTTTGACCTATCAATTATCCCCAAAGGTATATCTGCAGCATTGAGAACCAATAAAAAACCTTCATTTGTTTCTTCAAGTCTTTCTATAGTTCTCCATAATTTATCGTTATAAGATACACTTTCAAAACTATAGATTGGTTTCTTAAAATCTCCAACAAAGTTTCGTTCCCATTTTTTTAGGGGCACAGTTTTTACAATATTCTCATCAACAAAACCGATCCATCTACCATTATTAGTAACAAAAAAATATTTATCCGATGCATCCATCTTATTTTTTATTAACTTATTAAATTCTGAGAAATTTGAATCGTATTCAATTTTCCTCAAAGGTTTTAATTTGATCTCAGAAACTTTACTAAATTTAAGTATGTTTTCAATTTTAAAAAATTGACTTTCAGATTTTGAAGAATTAACTCCAAACAAGCCTAAAAAAGAAAGAATAAAACCAAAGTAAAAGTTAAATCTAAATAAACAAATTATTCCAAAAAATAAAACAAAAAAAGATAAAAATAAATTTACTTTATTGAGGAAATTTCTTCCTTTATTTTTACTCCCTGAGAAATGCCAAATAATACTTTTTAATAAATTCCCTCCATCTAAAGAACCAATTGGAATCAAATTTAAGAAGCCTAAGAATAAATTAAATATACCTACTCTTGAAATTACATTAACTGCTATTTGTTCTTGAGATGCACTGTTATTACTAATTAAAAGTAGGATAAATGCTGTAGCGAAACATAAAAAAGGTCTAACAATTGCAATTTTTATATTACCTAATGCAGTTTGACAATACTTATCTATTTGTAAAATTGCTCCTAAAAAATAAAAAGTAATTTTTTTTATTTTTACACCCTGATTAAGTGAAACAAAAGTATGAAAAACCTCATGAAAAATAATTGAAGATAATAAGAAAAAAGAAGTTAAAAACCCTATAATCCAAGCTTCTTTATTATTGTAAATATCGCCAGAAGATAAATTGACCTGATTACTTATACTCCACGAGAACAAAAAGAGAATAACAAACCAATAGGGATGAACTTTAAAGGGAATTCCCCATATTTTAAAAATTTGCCAACTTCTCAAAAATAATCTCCGCTATATTTAGCAATAATATTAATCTTACATGCAGGCTAATGATATGCCCAAGACTAATCCTTTAGTTAAAATTTGTGGGCTAACTTCTGAAGAACAAGCTCTTCAAATCGCAAAATTAGGAGCGCATGCTATAGGGATTATTTCAGTGGAAGAGTCACCAAGATATATCTCAGCTGAAATTAAGAAAAAAATTTTTAAAACAGTAGAAAGGTTGTATCCAAACATCGAGAGGGTATCAGTTGTACAAAATTGTCCAATAGACTTAATTATTAAAAATTTCTTAGGAAACCCAAGTGAAACAATCATTCAATTACATGGAGATGAAGATATTGATTACTGCAAAAATATAAGGGAAAAAATTCCCAATATTGGTTTATGGAAGGCTTTTAGAATAAAAACGGAAAAGGACATAGACAAAATCAAACCTTTTGAGGATATTGTAGATGCGATACTACTTGATTCTTGGAATAAAGAAACTTATGGAGGTTCAGGAAAAAAAATAAAATCTACTTACTTAAAAAATCTGCAATTTAGCAAGCCTTGGTGGTTAGCCGGGGGTATATCAATTGAATGGATTGATGAAATCCTTACAGATATCAAACCTGATGGGCTAGATATTTCTAGTAGTATTGAGATTTCTCCAGGTCTAAAAGATATAAAAAAAACAGAAGAATTTTTTAAGTTTTTAAAAAGGTATTAGTAATTATTAGTAGCAGACTGCTGTTTCACAAGCTCAAAAAATTCTTGTTTTAAACTTAAATCGTGTCTAAAATCTCCCCTCACCACAGAATTAATCATACTTGTATTTGGTTCTTTGACTCCCCTCCACTTCATACAATAATGTTGGGCCTTTACAATAATACCTAAACCTTTAGGTTCACATAGTTTTTCGATTTCATCTGCAAGTATCATTACAGCTTCTTCCTGAATATGAGGTCTTGAAAAAACCCAATCAGCAACTCTCGCAAATTTTGAAAGTCCTATGACTTTATTACCAGGTTTAATACCTATCCAACACTCTCCTAGAATTGGAACTAAGTGATGCGAACATGCAGATCTAACAGAAATTGGACCGACTGTATAAATCTCATCGAGATTCTTGTCATTGGGAAAACTTGTAACTTTAGGTTGTTGATGATATCTGCCTTTAAAAACTTCATTTAAATACATTTTTGAAACTCTTTCAGCAGTTTCTTGAGTATTATGATCATTCTCAACATCTATTATGAGGGATTTTAGTAAGTCCTTAACTCTTGAGGCAACTTCTCTTTCTAAAATCTCTAATTCTCCAGGGTTTATGAAATCTGCGATATTATCGTTGGCGCTAAACCTAGTTCCAGAATTCTTGATTCTGTCTCTTATAATTTCGGAGATTAATTTATTAGTAATCTGGTCGTCAAAGTTTCTAATATTATCGTTGGGTAATGTAGAGGTCATAAAATTGTTGACAGAAAATTGTACGCAACTTAATTAACTGTATCTTCCAAAAGCTTAATTGCTTATACACTATATCACATTCTCTTGTTTAATCGGGTTCACGGAGCTCTAAAAAAAATCACTTTTTGAGGATTTAGAAAAGAAAAAGAATGTTTAAAAAGCTCCTCCAGATGGCATTAAAGTCAAGTCTTCAATCAGTTGTGATTCAGGTTGTTGAGCCATATAGAGAATAGTATCTGATACTTCGCTGGAGGAGAGCATAGAAGTTCTATCAAAATCAGCATTGATAGATTCTGAGTCCCAAAGAGGAGTGTTTACTGAACCTAAAGTTATTGTGCAGGCTCTGATTGAATTAGACCTCTCCTCTTCCCTCAAGCATTTAGTAAACATAGCTAGTGCAGATTTTGAAATACAATATGCTCCCCATTGGGGAAATGCATTATAAGAAGCATGGCTACTTACGTTAATGACTAATCCCCCATTTTTTCTCATGTTAGGAATTATTGAACTGCAAATTTGAAAAACACTTGTGAGGTTTATTTGAATAGTTTGTTCCCATTGGCCTAAATCCATTTCAACTAAAGGACCATTAAATGCACAACCAGCATTATTTATCAATACTGAAGGGCACCCATACTTCTCAATTGCTTCTTTAACACAATGGTTTATTTCTAGAGGATTAGATAAATCACATTTTACTAGGTTAATTTTTGCTTTAGTGGTCAACAGCTCGCTCTTTAGTTTCTCCATTAAATCCATATTCCTGGAGAGTAAAATTAAATCCCAGCCAGCATTTGCAAAAGTAATTGCTGTCGATCTACCAATACCTTTCGTAGCACCCGTTATAAAAGCTAGTTTCAATTTATTCCGTTTTTTGGGGGATTTCGCTATAAATCTCTTCAATATTATTTGCTTCGATAAATTTACCTAAAACCCTAAACTTTTTGTATCTTTCCTCAATTAATTCGTCTTCAGGCATTTGCATTAAAGCATTAAGGTGTTTTTCAATTGCCTCTTTTAGTGTGTTGCCAGCATCTAGAGGAGCCCAATTATTCCCTCCAGAGGGTTCTGGTAATACCTCATCTATTATTCCTAATTTAAGTAAATCTTTACCTGTAATTTTAAGTGCTGTTGCTGCTTCTGGGGCCTTCGCAGCATCTCTCCACAAAATTGATGCGCATGCTTCCGGACTAGCAACTGTGTAAACACTGTGTTCAAACATTAGTAACCTATCGGCAACACCTATTCCAAGTGCACCGCCTGAACCTCCTTCTCCAATGACAGTAGCAACAATTGGAACTTTCAATCCAAACATCTCTCGAAGGTTTCTTGCAATCGCTTCCCCTTGACCTTGTTCTTCAGCTTTTAAACCAGCATAAGCTCCAGGAGTATCAATAAATGTAAGAATTGGCAAAGAGAATCTATTTGCATGCTGCATTAATCTAAGAGCTTTTCTATAACCTCCTGGTTTTGCCATCCCAAAGTTTCTTACAACATTTTCTTTTGTGTCCCTTCCTTTCTGATGACCTAACATCAAAACTGGTCTATTATTTATCGACCCTATCCCCCCAATTAGTGCCATATCATCGCCACCATTTCTGTCTCCATGTAATTCGATCCAGTCATCACAAAACATTTGAACAAAGTCCAAAGTACTTGGTCTTTGAGGATGTCTAGCTACCTGAATCTTTTGAGCAGGGGTGAGAGATTTAAATATTTCTTCTCTTCTCCTAGCAGCTAAGGTTTCAAGCTGTAGAAGCTGTTGACTAACATCTACCTCTGAATCTCGAGCTAATTCTTTAATTTGCTCTATCTGCTTCTCAAGTTCAACAAGAGGCTTTTCAAAATCAAGGAGGTAACGTTTAGCCATAATTTAGACAGTTAATACTTTAGGCTGCTTATCAAGTCCAATTGCGGAAAAACCATGCTTTAAGGAAGCTGCCCCAATAAATTCCATCTTTTCAAGGGAAATGTTATTTCTTCCCCAACTAAAGTTTGTATGACACTTTTCAAATTCTAAAATCATAGCTTCTGCAAAGCAAGCAAACATCTCTCGCTGAGGGTTTTGCATTTCCGCAAGTTCCATCATATTCCAACCAATATCATTGAAAAACTCTACTATACCCCCTTTTAAAACATAAATATTTTCACCCTGAAATTTCTCATCAAGATTTTTAGGGTATCCACCATCAATCATTAAACATGGTTTTTTTAAGTTATCAGTATCAATTTCAATAGTTTTAGGCATACTTGCAACCCACACAACAATATCCGCCTGAGGCAATGCCTCATCTAAGCTCGTTATGGTGCCACCATCTAATTCTTTTTGCAACAGCGCTAATGGTTCTTGTTGTCTTGCTACCATAAGAAGTTCTGAAATCCCAGTTTTATTCATAAGCCACCTACAAACAGCACTACCAATATCACCTGTAGCACCAATTACAGCAACAGTTGCTTTTTTAAGGTCTATCCCAATGCGAGGCGCATTTATCTCTAGTTGCTTACAAATAACCCAGGCGGTATGAGTATTTCCAGTAGTAAACCTTTCCCACTCTAATGCTGTATTTCTAATTTGTTTATGCTGTAAAAGATTAAAATTCTCGAAAATAATAGAAGTAAATCCCCCTAAAGCGGTAATATTAATCCCTTTTTTCTGAGCTAGTTCCATAGCATTTAGAACTTTTCTTCTGGCGGTTTTAAACCTAGAAAGCATTTCAGGAACAAAGCAAGAATCTATGTAGGAGCCTTCAATGGATATTCCAGTAGCACTCTTAACTTCTACATTCTCAACCAATTGAGGAGGAGCTGTACACCAAACATCCAGGTCGCCATCGGCTATATGATCAAAACCTAGTAACGAAGCTTTTCTTTTTGCATCTTCAAAACTAGTTGAGTGGCCTATTAACCCAAACATTTAAAAATTTATTAATGATTTCTATACATTGTTATGAACAATAGCACAGAGGTAACTACTTAAAAAGAAAGATTAATTATTAAAAAGCTTAATTAAGTAAAACTGGGATTAAACGATAGCTGCCATAGCCATTCTTGCAATTTCTCTATTATCTAAACCAATTTCCATCAATGTATCTTGATAAGCAATCATAAATTCTTCCATTAATTCTTCTTTGTCCATTGCCAACACTGATGCATCTTCTGCTACTTCATCCAACATCTTTTTAATTAAGGGAAGGTTAACCTTATTAGCTTTCATTAATTCCTCTTTACAAGAAGATAAATTCTCTTTAAGCCATTCTTGACCATAATTTAAGTGAAGATATTCATCTTTAACTACTCCCTCTGTTATTTTTCTTGCAAAAGGATCAGCAACTCTTATATAGACGTTATAAGCAGAAATTGCGAATGCTTCGATTAAGATAGCTTGTATTAAAAGACATGTTGTTAGGTTTCCTTTTTCAAGAGCAATTTGGAAATTTCCATGTAATTTAGAAAAGAATTTCTTTGCAAATTCCATATCAGCTTCTACTCCTAAATTTCTTCCACAGGCAGTAAAGCCTTTTTTATGTTTCATTTCCATTCTCGCCAATTTAGTTAACTCCTCCAACTCATTTGGTATTAAAGTTGCAATTGAAATGTAATTATCATGAGCCTCTTGCTCTCCCTCTATAACAATTGCATTTATTCTGCTGTATGCATCCTTATAAGAATCTGTAGAGAAGTCGGGCAACTCTAAAGAAATCGGATTAATCGATTCTTCAATAGTTTTTTTATTTGATTCTAGAGTTTGCATGTCAGTAATCTTTAGCTCAGTATGCATTAATTTTATATGATTATAGTGAGTTTATTTAAATATCATGAAAATAGTTTCAATTGTAAAGTCACATTTTTTACTTAAACTTTTTAAGAATTGCTTGGCCAATCTGATTGCATCAGATTCGTAATCAATTTGAACCAATGATTAATCAATAATTCCTTTAAATTTTTTCCTAAAGACTCATTTGCTCCTGTGCTATCCCCTATAACACCTGATTTACTGAAGTCTTTAGTAAGCCAAGCAGTAGGCGCATTTCCCTCTAAACTCCAGCCTTCTGGGATCTTTCCTTTAATGCCATCATTTGGGCGTTCATCGCCTACTAATTCTGGTTTTAAAGCGAGCATCAAACTTGTTTCGGCTAAAGAAGCATGAAGCCCATCCTTGATCTCAGTTTTTGTTAACAAATCACTTAATCCATTAACACCACTCCATAAAAAACAAGGGAAAACTGCCATTTCTGGAGAGAAACTTCTTAGCTCTCTTGCCGCTGTATTAAGTAGCGAGATTTGACCTCCATGACCATTAATTAATATCAATCTTTTGAAACCCATTTCAGATAATTGACCTCCGACTTCCTTAATCATTGAAGTTATTAAATTTGAGGAAAGTGAAATTGTCCCGGCAAAACCCTTATGTTCTGGTGAAAAACCAATATATTGAGTTGGGAGTTTTTTTAATGGAATATCGTCAGAAAATAATTTTAAAACTTCACTAATAATTTCATCAACAAAAATACTATCTGTAGCAAGAGGCAAATGCGGTCCATGTTGCTCAACAGCACCGAATGGCCAAATCACTGTTGATCTTTTTTCTTTTGCAATACTCTCAATTTCTTGCCAATTTAAATATTCAAATTTATTAGGTATTGGTTTAAAGTTCATTAATTTTAATTTTGAGTACTAACATTTAGAGTATGTTAATAATTAATTATTCTTATTTTACCTACGATGGGAGTCAGTAATAAAAATGCCCAAGATGATATCCAACCAAAGGGCAATAAAAAACCTCTTCAGGTACTTCACATAAGCAAGAAAGATTCTCAAAAAAAATCTCAAGAAATTCATAATGAGCAAAATAATTTGCAAGAAGATATTAAAAAAGAAAATATTGCAATCAAACCTCAAATCATTAAAGATCATCCAGTAAAAGAAATTGAGGACACTAATGAAAGCATCAAAGCTTTTGATATTTCTCAACAAGACTTAAATAGACCCCTTAATTTTACTGAGCAAAATAAAGATTTTAAATTTGAAAGAACAGTTGATGAATTCGATTTTGATGAAAGTGCTTTTTTGGAAGCTTTAAACGCAAATGAGCCAATTGGGGCTACTGGAGAAACAATTTCAGGTAAGGTTATAGCGATCGAAAGTGATGGACTATATGTTGACATTGGTGGGAAAGCACCTGGTTACATGCCTAAAAAAGAATGTGGGTTGGGTGTCATAACTAACTTTAAAGAAAGGTTTTCTATAGGCCTTGAAATGGAAGTTTTGGTTATAAAAGAACAAAATGCTGACGGGATGGTAACAGTGAGTGCTCGGGCGTTAATTCTCAGGAAAAGTTGGGAGAAAGTATCAAATTTTGCAAAAAAGGGAGAATTAATTGACGTTTTAATTAATGGATTTAACAGAGGAGGGCTTACGTGCGATGTAGATGGATTGAGAGGATTCATCCCAAGATCCCAACTTGAAGATGGGCAAGATTATCAATCTTTTGTTGGCAAAACTCTAAAAGTAGCCTTTCTTGAGGTGAACCCAGAATCCAGAAAATTAGTTCTCTCTGAAAAGAAAGCATCTATAGTCTCTAAACTTACAAGTCTAGAATTAGGTCAATTAATCGAAGGAGAAGTTTTAGCTGTAAAACCATATGGCTTTTTTATTGATTTAGGTGGTGCTAGTGGACTTCTTCATCAATCCTCACTAACAAATGGATCGATTCGTTCTTTAAGAGAAGTTTTTAGAGAAGGTGAAATTATAAAAGCTTTAATATCTGAAATTGACCTCGAAAAAGGACGCATTGGCCTCAATACAGCACTCCTAGAAAACTCTGCGGGAGAATTAATTATTGATAAGCAAAAGGTTATGCAAGAGGCCGCAGAAAGAGCACTAAAAACTAAAACACTCTTTAATAAAAAAGAACTAGACAAATGAACAGCAATAAAGAAATGGAGTCGAGTATTAAATTAAAAATTTCAGATTGGGAATTAGACTTTTACTCAAGACCAATTATTGAATCAAATGGAAAAAAAAGATGGGAGTTAATTATTTGCTCTAAAAGAAGTTATAAGACAGATGATATATTTTTTTGGAATAAAAAATGCCCTGCCAATGAAGTTAATTCAGTATGGCTTACAAAGGCACTAAATGAAGCAATAAGTGAAGCAAGAAAACAAGGGTGGTCTAAACCTTCAATAGTTCGATTCTGGAGGTCGTCAATGAAATCGATCATTAAGAAATCACTGGAGGCCGTAAGTATTGAGGCTCTTGCAAGTAGGAGAACTTACGATTTATTAGATAGAATCGAATTTCTTGAAAAAAAGATTTATCCAAAGGAAAAAGGTTATGTAAGAGGTGTATTAGCTCCTACTTTTACTTCTAATATGGAAAATCCTCCTCAACCTCTACCAGAAGCAGTAAGGGGAGATGCTTTAACTATCTCTGAAATATCAATTGGCGAATTAAAATCAGCAGGAAATTGGCCTATGGAATTTGGAGATATTTTCCCAATCCAACAAGATTTAGATGATAATTGCTTAGTTCCAGGATTAAGACTTTTTAGTAAAGATAGATCTTTAGCACTTTCTGCATGGTTCAGTTGTTTAGAACCTATTAAATTAGTCATTAATAAGAACCAACTCATACTTGAAGCTTCAGAAGACGATAAGTGGCTCGTAACTGATTTACCAGAAAAAGATGCAAATATTATAAGTACAAAGTTTTTAGAAAATAAAAATAATTCTTTTGGTTATCAATTTATTTCCATACAGTCAACTCCATACGTTGAAAAATTTGCAGGATTCTGGCTATTGAGAGATATTGAATTAATTTCATAAATTCATCTTGGGAGCAGGAAATATTCCATACAAAGAAATATATTTCTCAAAAGCTGAAATTTTTATTCAGAACAAAAAATTTGAGTATTATTCATCACCTATCCTTAGTCAAAATAATTTCAAACATGCATTTTTTACGAAGTCAAGTTCTGAGAAATTTCTTCAATTATTAGGAAATCACTTTAATGAAAATCATATAAATTGTGTTACCAATCAAATTCACAGTAATTTGATAGTGTTTGGATCAAATTCAGAAGGAGGAATTAAGACTGATGCAGATGGTCTTGTTGGTAATAAATGGAATCAAAACTTATGGGTTTACACAGCTGATTGTATGCCAATATTTTTTGCAGATAAAAGGACAAGAAATGTAGCAACCTTGCATTGTGGAAGAAAAGGTTTAGAAAAAAAAATAATAAAAAATCTGGTTAAAATTTTCGATAATTTAGGGACATCTAGAGATAACTTACTTGTTGCAATAGGACCAGCGATTTCGAAGGAACATTATCTAGTTGATAAAATTACACTCAAAGAATTTTATAGAAAGGCCGAAAACAAAAACATAACGGTCAATTTGACTAAAGCTGAAAAAGATTTTTGTTTTAGTGCTTCAAATCACTCCAAAGAGCAAAACTTAAATCAACTTGATCTGAAAAGATCTGCTTATAGACAACTTTTAAATGAGAACATTCCCAATGCAAATATAGACATCTCAAATTTATGCACGTATAAATTAAAAAATGAATTTAATTCCTGGAGAAGGAGCAAAACATTCTCGAGACAATGGAATTTTATTTGCTCATAGAGATAGTTACCTTGGACAAATTTCACCAGTTAAGTTTTTAGCGACTAATAATTCGGTCATCTCCTTTGTACCTTTAATATTAAAAACTTTGGCTAACAAAACATTTTCTTTGAAACCAAAAGGTTTTATTTTCACTTTGCTTCCTCTTGGGAATTCACTCTTAAGTAAATTAGTTGCTTCAAGCTCATCATTTTCATTTACATCTACACAAAATAGTCCAATCGTTAAATTCCTATTTTGATCCCCCACCAAAATAGTATTTGAACTTTTAATTTGAAGAATTTCGGCCGAGTTAACTATTACAGGATTAAGAACAATCAAACAGAATATAATTAGAATTTTTGGTAAATTTTTCAATTCAGAAATATCTAAGTTTTGAAATTATATTAGAGTTAATTTTTAAAAATGACGAATTTAAAAAAAATTAATCTTCACAATTAACATATCCAACCATTTGAGCATTACTTTTACCAGGAGGAACCATTGGATAACAATTTTCACCTCTTCTGACAAGGATATTAATCAAGGCAGGGCTATCATGATCAAGAGCATTTTTTAATTCATTCTGTAATTGTTTTCTATCAGAAATTAAGTATCCTTTAACTCCAAAAGACTCAGCAAGTTTTACAAAATCAGGTTCACCACAACTCATATCAGATGAGGAATATCTTTGATCGTAGAAACTTTCCTGCCATTGTCTTACCATCCCTTGCCAACGATTATTGATAATAATCAATTTCACCTTTAGACCATATTGAGATAAAGTTCCTAATTCTTGAATATTCATTAAAACACTTGCATCTCCAGCAATACAAATTACATCTGCATTAGGTAAGGCTGCTTTTACGCCAATTGCGGCTGGCAATCCAAAACCCATAGTGCCTAAGCCTGCACTACTAATCCATTTTCTTGGAGAATTCCTAAGATATTGAGCAGCCCACATCTGATGTTGTCCTACATCTGTAGTTACATAAGCTTCTGGTGAAAGTTCCCTAACTTTTAAAAGAACCTCTTGAGGATAAATTTCTCCTTCTTTAGGCGGGTCATATAAAGGATGTTTATTTTTCCAAAAATCAATTTTTTCTAACCAATTTTTCGTCTGACAAGTAAATTTATTTTTTAGAAATTGTTCATTAATTTTGACAACAGCTTTTGAAACATCAGAAACAATTGCAACATCTACACGTCTATTTTTATTAACTTCTGCTGGGTCGATATCTATATGTATTACTTTTGCATTAGGTGCAAAAGTATCTAATTTTCCTGTCACCCTATCATCGAATCTAGCTCCAATAGCAATTAAAAGATCGCATTCTGTAACAGCAAAATTTGCGTAAGCAGTTCCATGCATTCCTAACATCCCTACTGATAAATTGTCTTTTTCATCAAAAGCTCCTTTCCCCATTAAGGTTGTAGTTACTGGTATTTGATAATTCTTTGCCAAAGTTTTTATTTCATCATGAGCCCCGGAAGATATTGCCCCACCTCCTACGTATAGAAGAGGTCTTTCAGAATCTTCTATTAATTTAATTGCTTTCTTGATATCGCAATCATTAATTTCTCCATTCCTTTTAAATCCTTTAGGAATAATCTCACCAGGCAAAACTCTTTGGTAATTAAAGAACTCTTGACCTACATCTTTGGGTATATCAATTAAAACAGGGCCAGGCCTTCCAGATGAGGCTATAAAAAAAGCTTCAGAAACTACTTTTGCGATATCTGAAGGATCTCTTATTACCCATGAATGTTTTACTATTGGAAGTGTTATGCCAAAAATATCAGTTTCTTGAAAAGCGTCTGTCCCTATAGCAGGTCTTGGGACTTGACCTGTAACTACAACTAGGGGGACTGAATCCATTTGCGCAGTGGCAATCCCAGTTACCAAATTTGTAGCGCCTGGTCCTGAGGTCCCAAAACATACTCCTACCTCACCAGTAGATCTTGCATATCCATCAGCCGCATGTGAACCCCCTTGTTCATGCCTAACCATATAATGCTTTAACCAACCTTCTTGTTCTGCCTTATGAACAGCGTCATATATTGGTAGTATGGCTCCACCAGGATATCCAAATATAACTTTTACTCCATGAATTTTTAAAGAATCCATTAGTGCATCTGCACCAGTTATCCAAACTGGATTTTCATGTTTTGAACTACCCTTTGAAAAGGATCTCGAAGTAAGAGTCACTAAAGAAATTCAATATTTACTATAAATATTAAACTTAATTAAATACTTTTGCCTCATTTAGAAATGTAATGTCAGAAATGTATTCAAAATAATCCTTCGATAAATTAAAGATTATCAAATAAATTTCAATTGTTCTTTATAAAATTCCTAATTTATGTAGAGGTCCAGAGCCTGAAATGAGTTCAATAAACAGCACAAGAAAAATAATCATTGCAACCCTTCCGTTCCAAACTTCTGAACTATTATTCCAACCCCATTGCCACTTCTCTTGGGGATAAAGTTTAACTTTTTCAGGCAACTGTGAAGCCTCCTCTATATTAACTAAAGGTCCTTCCAAGCAGGAAATCACAAGATCACTAAGGCCTTCAATAAAAGTAGGATGAGTATTTAAAGCCTTAACTCTCCTAAAGTTTTTAATACCAGCCTTTTCAGCAATTTCTTTATATTCAATATCAATTTCTTGCAATGTTTCGATATGCTCTCCAACGAAACTTATAGGGACCACAATCAAATCATTAACATTTGACCTTCCAAGATCAGCTAATACTTCTTCTGTATAAGGCTTCAACCATTCAACAGGACCAACTCTGCTTTGATAAGAGAGTGTATGAGGATTGCTATGCCCTAAACATTTTTCCAGCTCGTTTATAATTAATAAAGAACAATCTTCGATTTGTTGTTTGTAAGGATCTCCAGCTTCCTCTACGTAACTCTTAGGAACTCCGTGAGCAGTGAAAAATATATGGGCTTTTGAAGGTGATTCACAAAGTGAGATTTGTTCAGAAATTAGTTCGACCATTGACTTTAAATAACCTGATTGACTGAACCAACTCCTTACACATCTCATTGGAACCTTCTTAAATTCATCATCAGAATCTCGCAATTTTTTTAATTCCCTAAAGCTCGAACCACTAGTACTTATAGAAAAATGTGGATACAAGGGTATTACAACAACTTGATCTATGCCATCTGCTTTCATATCAGCGATAGCTGATTCGGTAAAAGGATGCCAATACCGCATAGCGATGTAGGTAGTAGCATTAAAACCCTTGTTCCTTAATTTAGATTGTAATTCTCTTGCTTGTTGTTCAGTTATCCTTCTGATAGGTGAACCTCCACCTATAGAAAGGTAGGCCTGTTGTGAAGTAGTACTCCTAAGGGTGCTAATTAACCAAGCAAGGGGTTTTTGAAATACAGGGAAAGGCGTCCTGATAATTTCTGGATCAGAAAAAAGATTGTATAAGAATGGGCCTACATCATTAATGCGTTCAGGCCCTCCTAAATTCATTAGTAAGACGCCTATTTTATCCATTTAAAATTTATGGAGATTGAAAATCAACATTAAAAACGTCATCATATGGACAATTATATAAGTAAATGAACGTAATTCAGGAAATTCATAATGTCAATGATAAATTTGCTACTCAAGGCAGCAAGCTTAAAATTGAGAAAAGAGGAGAGAAATTAAATATTCGTGGTTCACTGCCCTCTAAAGAAGATAACACAAACTTTAAAATTCAAAGAATATCTCTTGGTTTAAAAGCTGATATTTCTGGATTAGAGGAGGCCAAAAAAAAATTACAATTAATCAATTTGCAATTGGAGTTGAATCAATTTGATTGGATAAATTGGATAGGTAAACCTTATCAAAAGGAAATAAATAATGGTTTTGAATTCCCAAAAAGATTAAATCAATTTGAAGAATTTTTTTTTAAAGAAAATAAAAGTGATTTTCGAACCAGCACTAGAAAAACCACTTGGAGAAGTTCTTACAAACCTTATATGAAAAGAATCCTAAATATTTACAATGAGTATGAAAATGAATCTTTAGAAAAAATATTTCAAAAAACACTTGAAAGTTATAAAGAAGGTACCAGAAGTAGGAAACAATGCGCTACTTCTTTAAGTGTTTTGGCTAAGTTTTTGGACATTAACCTACCAGAAGATTGGAAATTAAATTCTAGAGGATATGGTCTGAACAAAGCAGGATTTAGGGATCTACCCAAAGACGAATTAATAGAGAAACTGTGGGAGACGATACCAAACGAGTCTTGGAAATTTGTTTTTGGTCTTATGGCTACATATGGATTAAGGAATCATGAAGTATTTTTTTGTGATTTAAGTTCTCTTACTAATTTTGGGGACAAAATTATTAGAGTTTTACCTACTACTAAAACTGGGGAACATCAAGTTTGGCCATTTCATCCTGAATGGGTGGAAAAGTTCGAATTATCAAAACTTGGTGAGAATCCAGAACTTCTACCAAAAATTAATAGAGACCTTAAAATTACAACCTTACAGAATATTGGAAAAAAAATTACAGACCAGTTTAAGCGTTACTCTTTACAAATAAAACCTTATGATCTGAGGCATGCTTGGGCAGTTAGAACAATTTTTTATGATTTACCTGATACTGTGGCTGCCAGAATGATGGGACATTCGGTTAGTTTACACACTCAAACTTATCACCACTGGATTACTAAAAGAGATCAACAACAAGCAGTAAATAATGCACTTCTAAAAGTTAAAAGAGTTAAAAATATTTAAAGATTTATAATAATTAAATAAAAATAAGGGTCATATGCAAGAAAAAACTTCATCTTCCGAGAAAATATTTAACCTCGATAATCAAGCAAATAAACTTGGAATGGGAGGTAAATTATCACCGGATATCGATGAGAGCTCATATAAAAAAAGAATGCAGCAAAGAAAAGATATTCAAGCCGAAAGACTACAAATTAGAAAAACAAAAAAAGGATTATTGATTGTTTTCACAGGAGATGGCAAGGGCAAGACAACTGCATCTTTGGGTATGGCTTTAAGGACGATAGGGCATGGCTATAAAGTAGCAATAATTCAATTTATCAAAGGAGGCTGGACCACTGGAGAGGAAAAAGCACTTAAAAACTTGTCTTCAAACATATCTTGGCATTCATTAGGAGAAGGATTTACTTGGGAAACACAAGACAGAATAAGAGATGAGAAATTAGTTCAAGAGGCGTGGCAACTAGCTAAAAAATACATACAAAACGAATCTTATAAACTTATCATCCTTGATGAAATTAATATTGCGACAAAACTTGGTTATCTTGCACCCGAAGAAATAATCACTTTTTTAAAAAGCTTAAATAATAGAGAAAATCATGTTGTTTTAACTGGAAGGGGAGCATCTGATTTAATCATCAATTACGCTGATCTAGTTACAGAAATGAAACTAATAAGACATCCTTTCAAAGAGCAAGGTATAAAAGCACAAAAGTGCGTTGAATTTTAGTTGATGTAAATTTTACTTGAATTTTTTTTTAGGCAGGTTTAGAAATGTTTAAAGACGAAAGCAATAACTGAACAAAAAATAAATTTGGCACATTTACTTGCTAAGGTCTTAAAAGTACAATTATTGAATGACTTACAAAAGAGTTCTCTTAAAACTTAGTGGTGAAGCACTAATGGGTGAAAAACCTTATGGTATTGATCCTGCTATAGTTCAATCAATTGCAGAGGATGTTTCAAAAGTAGTAGAAAATAATGTACAACTTGCAATAGTTGTTGGTGGTGGAAACATTTTTAGGGGGCTTAAAGGATCTGCAGACGGAATGGATCGCGCAACTGCTGATTATGTAGGGATGCTAGCAACAGTAATGAACGCAATTTCACTTCAAGATGGTCTTGAAAGAGTAGGAGTTGCAACCAGAGTGCAAACAGCAATCGAAATGCAGGAAATTGCCGAACCCTACATCAGAAGAAGAGCTATGAGGCACCTAGAAAAAGGTAGAGTTGTAGTTTTCGGAGGTGGATGCGGAAATCCATTTTTTACAACTGATACTACGGCAGCTTTGAGGGCAGCAGAGATAAACGCTGAAGTTGTTATGAAGGCTACTAAGGTTGATGGAGTATACGATCGTGATCCAAATCAATTTAAAGATGCAAAAAAATATTCCACTCTCAGTTATCAACAAGTTCTTAGTGATGAAATTGCAGTAATGGACAGTACTGCAATTGCACTTTGCAAAGATAATAATATCCCAATTATGGTTTTTGATATATTCAAAAAAGGGAATATTTCTAAAGCTGTTGCTGGTGAGCCAATAGGTTCTTTAATTAGTTAAAGATCATTTAATTTTTTTAATTATGAAAGAAAAAGAAATTCAAGAAAATATGAATAAAAGTATTGAAGCCACACAAAGAAACTTTAATACAATTAGGACAGGTAGAGCTAATGCTTCCTTGTTAGACAGAGTAAGTGTTGAGTACTACGGAGCAGAAACACCAATCAAATCGCTTGCCACTATAAGCACTGTTGATTCACAAACAATCTCAATACAACCTTTCGATATTTCATGTTTACAAGCGATAGAGAAGTCTATTTCTATGAGTGATTTAGGTATTACTCCAAATAATGATGGGAAAGTAATAAGAATAAATGTTCCTCCTTTAACAGAAGAAAGAAGAAAAGAATTTTGTAAATTAGCCTCTAAATATGCTGAGGAAGGAAAAGTAGCCTTGAGAAATATCAGAAGAGATGCTGTTGATAAAGAAAAAAAAGACGAAAAAGATGGCCTTATTTCAATTGACGAATCGAGAGATAATCAATCTGAAATTCAGAAAATTACTGATAAATATATCGCTTTAATAGAAACTAAATTGTCTGAGAAAGAGAAGGAAATTCTAAAAGTTTGACAGAATTTGACGTTGTAATAATTGGTGGAGGTCTATCAGGATCTTCCACTGCTCTTAACCTATCAAAGAAAGGATATTCAGTTTTAATTATTGAAAAAGAAAAATCCCAAGATTACAAACCATGCGCAGGTGGGATGGCATCTTCAATGCAAAGATTTCTTCCTTTAAATATAGAAGATTGCATAGAATCAAAAATTAAAAATGTTGAATTCAGATGGAAGGCTGCAGATAATGTAACTGCTGATCTGACTGGTGAATCCCCATTTTGGATTGTTAAAAGAGAAAAACTAGATCAATTATTACTTGATGAATCCTTGAGTAATGGAGCTCAGATTATGAGACCATTATTGATAGAAAAAATCATAAAAAAAAATGATAAATGGGAAATTACTTGCAATAACAAAATAAAATATATTACAGAATTTCTTGTAATTGCAGATGGCTCCCAATCGAAATGGGCGAGTTATTTCAATTTAGGGCCAAGAAAACCAAAATTTGCCAACACAATCTCATTAAGATTGAAAGGGTTAGGTGAAATACCTAGAGATGCAGTTAGATTTGAGTTTGGACTTATAAAATATGGTTTTGCATGGGCATTCCCCCTAAGAGAAAGCTTAAATATTGGTTTAGGTACTTTTATAAATAATGGTCTTTTAGAAAATCAGTATATAAATAAACAAGTTATCAGAAGCTTCGGTTTTGATGATTTTCCTAATGAAACAATTAGTAAGAAACTGAGAATATGGAATGGCTTCCACTCAATTAATGGTGACAAAGTTTTAGCGGTTGGAGATGCAGCATCTCTATGTGATCCATTTTTAGCTGAAGGAATTAGACCATCTTTAATTAGCAGTTTTTTTGCTGCAGAATACATAGACCAGTTCCTATCAGGGAAAGTAGATGATATTAATCTTTATACGAAGAAAATTAACAACATTTGGGGGAAATCAATGGCTTGGGGAAGGAGAATAGCCCAGGTATTTTATAGATTTCCCAGAACTGGATATCAATTAGGTGTCAAAAGAAAAACAGCACCTAAACGTATTGCTCAAATATTATCAGGAGAAATGAGTTATGAAGATATTGCAAAAAGAGTAATTAGACGACTTTTAACAAAAGGGGGGGGTTAATTCTTTTTCAATTCGAACTTAAATTTAGTTAGCAGAAATCAATTTATGATTTTTAATCTCTGAATATCTCTTTATTAGCAGCTCTTCTAATTCTTCTATAGCCTTACTGAATCCAGTGATACCTTCACTAAGCTTTTCACTTGCCATTTGATCATCTAACATACTTAATCTGAAATCTTTTTCTTCAAATTCGTAATCAATAGAATTATTTATTTGGGTACTTTCATCTAATTTCCTAACTAACTCTCCTTTTTCTTTTTTAAGTTCCTCAAGAAATTTTGGTGCGATTGTTAAAAGATCGCAACCTGCTAATTCTTTTATTTCATCGAGATTTCTAAAACTCGCTCCCATTACTTCTGTCTTGAATCCCTTTTCTTTAAAGTAATTGTATATTTGAGTAACCGAAATAACACCAGGGTCTTCAGCACCAACAAAACTAGTTTTACCAGTTTTTGCTTTGTGCCAATCTAATATACGGCCAACAAAGGGGGAAATTAGAGTTATCTTTGCATTGGCACAAGTTACAGCTTGGCAGAAGTTAAAAAGCAAAGTTAAGTTGCACTTAATACCCTCTTTTTCCAAAATTTCAGCTGCCTTAATTCCCTCCCAAGTTGCAGCAATCTTAATTAAAATTCTTTCCTTTTCAATTCCAAAATTTTTATAAAGATTGATCAATTTTCTTGCTTTTTCTACCGTAGCTTCAGTGTCAAAGCTCAGTCTTGCATCAACTTCTGTAGATACACGCCCTGAAATAATTTTCAATATTTCTTTTCCAAAAAATACTGAAACTTGGTCAACAGTTTCTTTAATTAATTCAATTTCAGAGAATCCTTGGGACAATGACTTTTGTGAACTTTCTAAAGCTTTATCAATTAACTTCACATAATCAGGGTTCTTAGCAGCAGCAAGTATTAGCGATGGATTGGTGGTGGCGTCCCTTGGTTGAAATTTTTTTATCGAATCTAAATCTCCAGTATCAGCAACAACAACGGTCATTGAGGACAATTGTTCTAAAATTGATTTCATATCTAGATAATCATATATATACATAAACTAGCTTTTATTCCTGATGAAATCATCAGATAATGAACTAAATATTTATAAAAATGGAAAATTTTTAGGGTTTTTTAACAATCATCCCGTGATCTTTAATATTTGGAGGTATTTTTTCAATTACTATCAAACTCTCGATAATTTCTTTCGCTACAGGTACTGCAACAGTTGAACCATATGCATATGATTTAGATGGCTCATCAACAACCACGAGGACAGCAAATTTTGGATCATTAACTGGAAAGATTGCGACAAAACTACAAACTTTTTTACTAGTATACGAACCATTTATGGCTTTTTGAGAAGTACCCGTTTTTCCAGCTATCCTATAACCCTCGATTTTTGCTCCAGATCCACTACCTTTATCAACTACACTCTCCATCCATTCAATAACAATTTTAGAGACATCCGGTGAAAAAAATTGTTTCTTTGGATTTTTATTAACTCTTTCTTTGAAAGTTGAGGTTACATGTGGAGTCACTTCAAAACCCCCGTTTGCTAAAGCCGCATGAAGTTGAACCAATTTAAGTGGTGAGATTGAGAACCCTTTACCAAAAGAAGTTACGGCAGGTTCAATTGATTGATTTACAAATAAATCTTTTCTCTTTAGTTGGCCAGCAGTTGATTCAAATAAGTCAGTCTCTAAATTTTTATTTATTCCTAAATTTTGTAGCCAATCCCAATAAATTGTGGGGTCTAATTTTTGCATTATTTTTACCATTCCAACATTACTTGAAACCTGCAATACTTTTGGATAGTCAATGTATCCATTACCTTTTTTATTCCAATTCGAAAGTGTCCATCCTCCAACCTTAATCTTTCCAACATCTTCAACTAATCCATCTTTCTGGATTACTTTTTCTTCTAACGCTAAGGCAAGATTAATAGGTTTAAAAGTTGAACCAGGCTCAAATAAATCTTGAGAATACCAACCCCTATAGAGTTCAGAATCATACTTCCAAAATTTATTTGGATCATATGACGGAACTGTAACCAAAGAGAGGATCCGACCATTATTAACATCCATAACTATGGCAAATCCCTTCTTTGCTTTCCATTCACTTACTTGCTTTGATAATGCATTGAATGACGCTTTCTGTAATTTTGAGTCTATAGTTAGTCCTAAGCTTTTGTAATCATGAATAAAATCACCTGGGGCCGAATTATCCGGTAGAGGAGTTCCATCTCCTCCTCTTTTTATTAAATTACTTTTATTAAAAACTTTAATTTGATTATCTAAATGAAGCTCTAAACCTGCTGAACCTTTATTCTCATCATTAACAAAACCTACAAGATTAGAGTAAAGCTCTCCTTGGGGATAATATCTCTGCGAAT
>QCDJ01000009.1 GCA_003280935.1 Prochlorococcus sp. AG-355-B23 | reverse complement strand
TTTCTGAAGAAAAAAATATTAGCTATATAATTAAAGTGATTAAATTTTTCATTGACTTCGAGCCTTTATTTTATTGCGGTGGTAAGTTTAATGAAAGACCTTTTAAAATTACCATTTTAAAAGTCTAATATTTTTTTTATATTAAATGAGTGAGGACAAAAGATCTAATAAAATCTCAAATGATTATGGCGCAGAACAGATACAGGTTTTAGAGGGGTTAGAACCAGTTCGAAAACGCCCTGGGATGTATATAGGCTCAACAGGACCTAGGGGATTACACCATTTAGTATATGAGGTAGTTGATAACTCGGTTGATGAAGCACTTGCGGGGCATTGTGATCACATAGAAATAGTTCTTCGAGCAGATGGTTCTGCTTTAATTTCTGATAATGGAAGAGGTATCCCAACAGATATTCATCCAAGAACAGGGAAAAGTGCCTTAGAAACTGTACTTACTGTTCTTCATGCAGGAGGTAAATTTGGAAGTGGTGGTTATAAAGTTTCAGGGGGTTTGCATGGAGTAGGAATATCTGTAGTTAATGCCCTTAGCGAATGGGTTAATGTGACTGTTTATAGAGATGGAAGCGAATTTAATCAAAGATTTGAAAAAGGTGTATCAAAGGGTGAATTGGAAACTAAAAAGCAGACTGACAAACCATTTAAGAAAGGAACAACTATTTGCTTTAAACCCGACATAACGATTTTTTCTGGAGGAATTGAATTTGAATATACTCTCCTTTCATCTAGATTAAGGGAGCTAGCTTATCTTAATGGCGGAGTAAAAATTGTTTTTAGAGATGAAAGAAATCAATTATCAGATGGTTCTTTTAAAGAAGAAATTTACTTGTATCAAGGAGGTATTAAAGAATATGTTGAATACATGAATGCTGAAAAAGACTCTATTCATCCTGAAATAATTTATGTTGATTCACAGAAAGAAAATGTATATGTAGAAGCAGCTTTGCAATGGTGTTCAGATGTATATTCAGATAATATTTTAGGATTTGCAAATAATATTAGAACTATTGATGGAGGAACTCATATTGAAGGTCTAAAAACAGTTTTGACAAGAACTTTCAATAATCTTGCAAAAAAGAGAGGCAAAAGAAAAGATATTGAAAAAAATTTAGCTGGTGAAAATATTAGAGAGGGTTTGACTGTTGTTTTATCAGTAAAAGTTCCAGATCCCGAATTTGAAGGGCAAACAAAAACAAAATTAGGAAATACTGAAGTGCGGGGGATTGTGGATTCTCTCATTGGGGAGGCTCTTACAAAATATATGGAATTCAATCCTGGAATTTTAGACTTGATTCTTGAAAAAGCAATTCAATCATTTAATGCAGCAGAAGCTGCGAGAAGGGCTAGAGAATTAGTAAGAAGAAAAAGTGTTCTAGAGAGTTCTACATTACCGGGCAAATTAGCAGATTGTAGTTCTAGAGATCCCTCAGAATCAGAAATTTATATAGTTGAAGGAGATTCAGCTGGTGGCTCCGCAAAACAAGGACGAGATAGAAATTTTCAGGCTATTTTGCCTCTAAGGGGTAAAATTCTTAATATTGAAAAAACTGATGATACTAAAATATATAAAAACACAGAAATACAGTCATTAATAACCGCTCTGGGATTAGGAATAAAAGGAGAAGAGTTCGACGAGAGCTCTTTGAGATATCATAGAGTTGTAATTATGACGGATGCTGATGTTGACGGTGCTCATATAAGAACTTTATTGCTGACATTTTTTTACAGATACCAAAGAGAACTTGTTGAGAAAGGTTTTATATACATTGCTTGTCCACCTCTTTATAAAGTTGAAAGAGGTAAGAACCATAATTACTGTTATAACGAGAATCAATTAAAGGATACAATTCAAGGTTTTGGAGAAAACGCAAATTATAATATCCAAAGATTTAAGGGATTAGGTGAGATGATGCCAAAACAATTATGGGATACAACTATGAATCCTCAAACGAGGATGATGAAAAGGGTTGAGATCGAAGATGCACTTGAGGCTGACAGAATATTCAATATTTTAATGGGAGATAAAGTTGCACCAAGAAGAGAATTTATTGAAACTCATAGTAGCAACTTAGACATGGCAACTTTAGATATATGATTAATAATGTTCTTAAGAATTTTTGTTTAATTACTTTTGCATTAATTGCTCCAATTACATTACCCGCTGGTGGGATCCAAAAAAGTTTCAATCAAAATAAGTTCCTTAATAATTCAAATGAAATTATATTGAGTTCCAATACTCATCTCTATTCTTGTCCTGAAATTTGTGCTAAGGAATTATTAGTTCTTGATGTAGGTACAACTTTATCAGTATTGCGTAATTGGAAAGGCAGCAAAAATGAAACTTGGGTTAGGGTTGAATTAGCTACTAATAAATTTTTAGATGATCCTAATAAGATTTTAAAAGGCTGGATAAAAATGTAAATTTGGATTTTAGTTCAATAAGTATAATTTTACTTGGCAGTACTTTTGGATTAATACTGAGAATATTCATACAAAATAATTTTAAAAAAAGTATAGGTTTTGATATTCAACATAATTCAATAGTAAATTTTTTATCATCTTTTTTATTAGGAATTTTAGTAGCTTTAAATTTTATTAATAATGAAATATTAGTGTTATTTTATAGTGGTTTTTTAGGATGTTTTAGTACATTTTCTTCCTTTATATATCAACTATTTGAATTATTTAAAAATAGAAAATTCCTAAGATTATTTTTCCACTATATTGAAGTGATAATTTTTTCATTCCTTTTTTTTTATTTAGGTTATTTTCTTATTCAGTTTTTTTTAAAGTGAAAATAAATAATTTGATTTATATTCTTTTAGCTGCTTATTTAGCTACTTTTTTAAGGTTAATTATAAATAATAATTTTTTTATTTCAATAATTGGATCATTTCTAGTGGGTTTTTTTATCAGTAGAAGATTAAGTTATTCAACTGAAAAAATTTTATTTAGTGGTTTTTTTTCTTGCTTTACCTCCTTTAGCGGATTTATATATTTTTTGTACACAATTTTAAATCAAGGGGATTGGATAAAATTTATAATTTTTTTTAATTTAATCATTTTCGTAAATTTATTCACAATGTTTTTTGGTTACTGGATCAGTAGAAAAATTACTTAGATTCCATATAATAGTGTTGTTACTTTGATAAGGGATTATATTTATGAATGAAAATAATCTTGATACAGTTACATCGATATCTGCAGATATAAGTACAAGAGAAAATATTACTATTCAACTTGAGGAATTGCTCATTGCAGGAAATTATGATGAGGCAAAGTTACTTTTAGAGCCTTCCCAACCTGTTGATATTGCAGATGCTATTGGAAGCCTTCCACTAATATTGCAGGCATTAGCATTTCGATTATTAAAGAAAAATGAAGCAATTGAGGTTTATGAATATTTAGATCCAGTAGTTCAGCAAACTTTATTAGAAAGACTTCGTTCAGGTGAGGTTTTAGAAATTGTTGAAAAAATGTCTCCTGATGATAGGGTTCAACTCTTTGATGAATTACCTGCAAAAGTTGTACGGAAATTTTTGTCTGCTCTTAGTCCAGGTGAAAGGAAAGTAACAGCTGAATTACTTGGATATGAGCCTGAAACTGCCGGAAGATTAATGACAACTGAATTTATAGACCTTAAAGAGATGCAAACAGCAGCTGATGCTCTTTCTTTAGTTAGAAAAAGAGCGCCATTTACTGAAACTATTTATAGCTTATATGTTACAGATAACGAAAGACATTTAACTGGTATTCTCTCCTTAAGAGACCTTGTAACTGCTGATCCCTCTAAGCCAATTGGTGACGTAATGACAAGAGATGTAGTTAATATCTCAACTAATACGAATCAAGAAGAGGTTGCTAGGGCAATACAAAGATATGATTTTTTAGCTCTGCCAGTCGTTGATAAAGAAAAAAGACTTGTTGGGATAGTAACTGTTGATGATTTGATTGATGTCATAGAACAAGAAGCAACAAGAGACATTTACGCAGCGGGGGCAGTACAACCTGGAGATGAAGATGACTATTTCCAAAGTAGTTTGTTTACGATTGCTCGAAGAAGAATTCTATGGTTATTAATTTTGGTTTTAGCAAATGGTTTAACGACAAAGGTGATAGCAATGAATGATCAAATATTAAAAGAAATAGTCTTGTTAGCTGCGTTTATTCCACTACTTATTGGTACTGGGGGGAATGTTGGTGCTCAAAGTTCAACGGTTGTCATTAGAGGTTTAAGCACCCAAAAATTGAAGTCTTTGGGTGCTATTAAGGCAGTAGTTAAGGAGGCAATCACAGGCGCTCTTTTAGGTATTTTCATGATGCTTGTAGTATTTCCCTTCGCTTGGTGGCAAGGAGAAGGGCCTTTAATCGCTTCAGCGGTGGGAATAAGTTTAATATCCATAACAACTTTAGCCGCTACAACAGGAGCCATCCTCCCTTTGTTGTTTGACAGAATGAAATTGGATCCTGCGTTAATGTCCTCTCCTTTCATTACAACCGTCACTGATATTGCTGGTGTATTTATTTATCTCAGTACAGCAAAATGGCTGTTAAACTCATCCTTGATCTAAATTCACTAGGTATTTATTCTCATTTTTGTAAAAATGTGGATTTTTTTGTTTAACTTTACATTTCTTAATGGTATTGTTTACAAAACATCATTCAACTTTCATGTCCTCTGAAACAATAAGTGAAAATAAACTAGCGTCAATCGCGAGTATAAAAGCTAGCAATGATGTTGATCTTGTTCGGTCGTACTTAAGAGATATAGGAAGAGTTCCATTACTATCTCATGAGCAAGAAATTACTCTAGGTAGACAAGTTCAAGAGTACATGGAAGTTGAAAGAACAGAATTAGAAATTATTGAACTAACTGGAGATAAGCCTAGTATTGATGAATTATCTACCAAATTAAATTTATCTTCCTCCATAATAAAAAAAAGATTAAGAGCTGGACAAAGAGCTAAAGAGAGAATGGTTGCAGCGAATTTAAGATTGGTAGTTAGCGTTGCAAAAAAATATACTAAAAGGAATATGGAACTTTTAGATTTAATCCAGGAGGGCACTATAGGATTGGTCAGAGGAGTTGAAAAATTTGATCCAGCTAGAGGTTACAAGTTTTCAACATATGCATATTGGTGGATTAGACAAGGTATTACAAGAGCGATAGCAGAAAAAAGTCGGGCGATAAGGCTACCAATTCACATAACTGAAATGTTGAATAAGTTAAAAAAAGGTCAAAGAGAGCTAAGTCAAGAAATGTCTAGAACTCCAACCGTAAGTGAACTTGCAAAATACGTAGAGCTACCCGAAGATGATGTTAAAGATTTGATGTGCAAAGCTGGACAGCCAGTTAGTCTTGAAACCAAGGTTGGTGATGGTGAAGATACTGTTTTATTAGATTTACTGGCAGGGGGCGAGGATTTGCCAGACGAACAAATAGAGATGGATTGCATGAGAGGTGATCTGCATTCTCTTTTACATCAATTGCCTGATCTGCAATGTAGAGTTTTAAGAATGAGATATGGAATGGATGGTGATGAGCCAATGTCTCTTACAGGTATAGGAAGGGTTTTAGGGATAAGTAGGGATAGAGTAAGAAACCTAGAAAGAGATGGATTAAGAGGTTTGAGAAGACTTAGCGATAATGTAGAAGCTTATTTTGTTTCTTGAATAAATTCATTGATTAACTTATTTGTTTTCTCAGGTTCTTCATCATGAGGACAGTGACCAGCGCCATTAATAATATCTAATCTTTTAATATTTCTGAATTGATTCTTCCACTCTATTGCTTCATTTAAAGATTCCCAAGGATCTTCTTCACCCCATATCAATTGAATTGGAGCATCAACTTTATCGAAAAGGTCAGTAGCAAGATAGTCATCAAATAAGTTAATAAAACCACGAAATGCTTCTTTAGAATTTTTCCTTTGAGAGGGTTGATAAAGTATTTCAATCAATTCTTTATCGATATTTTTTCCTGAAGGGTAAGCTTTTTCAAGTATTTTCTTTATAACTTTTGGATTAGCGGCTCTTTTAAAAAGTGTATTACTTATTACTCTTTGTCTGACTATCGTTTTAAGGACGGGTCTAAGTAGATTCATAAAGATATCGCCTTGTTTTAAACGTTTATCATCCATAGTTCTTTGTGCACAATCAATCAAAATGATACCTTTGCAATTATCTTTGAGGATTTCAGCAGCTTTCAATGAAATAACACCACCAATTGAATTTCCTACCAAATAAACAGGAGATTTTATTACCTCTGCACAAAATGTTGATATTTGATTACCCCATAAGTCAAATGTATATTTTATTGAGTTTTCTTTTTTAGGTTCGAAATTTAATGAAGCACTGGGCTGACTACTTTTTCCAAATCCTAATAAGTCAATTGCGTAACAATTAGAAAATTTACCAAGAAAATCTTGATTATGTCTCCAGTGGTTTTTTGATGCCCCAAATCCATGAACTAATAAAATTTTAATATTTTTTTCAGAAGTAGATTCTTTGGATAAAGACCAAGAAATTTCCCAATTTTTCCACTTCCAAGTTTTAGATTTATTTAAAGACACTATGAATATGCTTTTAATTAAACTTTAATTCAAAAAAAAATTATTCGTTTTTAATAAATTATTCTTAGTTAAGAAAAAGTGTTCATTTTATGAAAAAGAAAAAGGTCATATGCATTGGAGAGGCTTTAATAGACAGAATCAGAAATAAGTCAAATCAAGGATTTACAGATTTTTTGGGTGGTGCGCCGGCTAATGTTGCTTGTGCATTAAGAAAATTAAAAATAGATTCAACATTTATAGGAAGTTTGGGTAATGATGATTATGGTAAAAAATTTATTACGCAATTTGATCAATTGGGCGTTAACTTAGATTTCTTGCAATTAGATAATGATTCATCTACTCGCATAGTTAATATAGATAGAGATCAATTTGGAGATCGTTTTTTTTCAGGCTTTGAGGAAAGTTCTCACTCATGCTTTGCCGACGAAGTTCTTAGTAAGAAATTAATAGAAAAAGAAATTTTAAATTTGGAGAAATCTTTTCTAGAAATAAAATATTTGGTTACAGGAACGATCTTATTATCATCTCCAACATCAGCAGAGACTATTTTTTTTCTTGTTGAACAGGCTAATAAATTTGAAGTCAAAATAGTTATTGATTTGAATTGGAGAGAAGTCTTTTGGGATCATTCAAGTTTGTCATCAGAAATTAGTAAAGCCGCGAGAGTTGATTTAATCAAGAATTTTTTAAATCATGCAAATGTTTTAAAGCTTGCGAAGGAAGAAGCAACTTTGTTTTTTGAGGATGAAAATCCCTTGCTAATATCTCAACAATTGTCTAATAGACCAGATGTAATAATAACTGATGGAAAAAATCCCGTTTTATGGCATATCAACGGATTGCAGGGAATTACCGAAACTCCTACTTCACAAGAAATTGTTGATACAACTGGTGCAGGTGATGCTTTTCTTGCTGGCTTAATTTCAAAGTTTATTTCTTCTGGCTATCCTTCAAAAAAACCTGAAATAGAAAATTGTATTAAGTTCGCAAATGTTTGCGGATTACTAACTTGTCTTGGTGAAGGTGCAATAGAGCAACAGCCAGATTATGAAAAGGTTAATAAATTTTTAGGATCTCTTATTTCGTAGTGTCTTCCATAATTTTTTGCATAACTGATTTTTATTTTCCAGAAATTATCAATAAATGGTTCTATTAGTTCAGGCCATTCGATAACTAAAATAGCTTGGTTTTGCAATGCTTCTTCTTCTTCAGAAAAAAAAACTTCTTTTGCTGAAGAGATATTTTCTAACCTGTATAAATCAAGATGTATTAAAGGTATTTTCCCAGAATTATAATGATGCGATAAAGAAAATGTTGGGCTTGTAATATCCTCAGAAATAGATAATCCTTTAGCAATCCCTTGCACAAATGAAGTTTTTCCTGCCCCAATTGGACCATGTAATAGAACAATTGATTGGGGGATTAATTTTTGTGAGAGTTTTTTTCCTAAATCTAAAGTTTCTTTTAAATTCTCAACAAACACAAAATTAAGCAAAAATCATATATAGTTTAATAGTATAAGAATTAGTTAAAATGGTCATCGCAAATTCAGTCAAAACCTCTACTCCTAAATTCATAATTTCTGATATTTCCTTATCGGAATTTGGACGTAAAGAAATTAAGATTGCAGAAACTGAGATGCCAGGATTAATGGTACTCAGAGATAAATATCAATCTGAAAAGCCATTAAAAGGTGCAAAAATAGCTGGAAGTCTTCATATGACTATTCAGACAGCAGTATTAATAGAAACTCTTGTTGATCTTGGCGCAGAAGTGAAATGGGCATCATGCAATATTTTTTCAACTCAAGATCATGCGGCTGCAGCTATTGCTGATCAAGGAATTTCTGTATATGCAAAAAAAGGTGAAACTCTTGATGAATATTGGCAATATACTCACTACATTCTTGATTGGGGATCCGATTCTCCGAACATGATTCTTGATGATGGGGGAGATGCAACTGGCTTATTGATACTTGGCAGTAAAGCAGAAAAAGATTTATCTGTTTTAGACAATCCCGGTAATGAAGAAGAAATTGCCTTATTCAAATCTATAAAATCCAAGCTGAAATATGATAGTAACTTTTATTCTAGAATTAAGAGTAATATTATCGGTGTTACTGAAGAAACTACAACGGGAGTTGCAAGACTTTATCAACTTCAAAAACAAAATGCTCTACCTTTCCCCGCTATTAACGTTAATGATTCAGTAACTAAGAGCAAATTTGATAATTTATATGGCTGCCGAGAATCTCTAGTTGACAGCATAAAACGTGCTACTGATGTGATGATTGCTGGGAAGGTTGCTTTAGTAATGGGTTTTGGAGATGTAGGTAAAGGCTCAGCACAGTCTTTAAGAGGACTTGGTGCAATTGTAAAAGTTGCTGAAGTTGATCCAATTTGTGCTCTTCAAGCGGCAATGGAAGGTTTTAGTGTTGTTACATTAGACGATGTTGTGGAGGATATAGATATATTTGTTACTGCAACTGGGAACTATCAGGTAATAACAAACAAAAATCTTGTCAAGATGAAAGATGAGGCCATAGTTTGTAATATTGGCCATTTCGATAATGAAATTGATGTGGCTTCATTAAAAGATTATCCATGGGAAAATATTAAGCCTCAGGTTGACCATATAACCTTACCGAGTGGCAATAAAATAATCCTTTTAGCTGAAGGTAGATTAGTTAACTTGGGTTGTGCCACTGGACATCCAAGTTTTGTTATGAGTAACTCTTTTACTAATCAAGTCCTAGCTCAAATTGAACTTTTCAATAAGTCTGAAAAATATGCTAAGGAGGTTTACGTTTTACCAAAACATTTAGATGAAATGGTGGCTAGATTACATCTTGATAAAATTGGTGCAAAATTAACAAAATTAACTAAGGAACAAGCTGATTATATTAATGTTTCTGTTGAAGGACCTTATAAACCAGAGCTTTATAGATATTAAGTTTGAGTCTAATATTTGTAAATTTTCTTACTTCAATCCCAGACTACATTAGTTTGGCCGTTGAAAAGAATTCAATAATTGCATACCTTACTATTTGTTTGGCTATGTTTTTAGAAAATATAATACCCCCAATACCCTCGGAAATTATTATGCCCTTGGGAGGGTTTTTCGTTTATCAACAAAAATTAAATTTTTATATTTTAGTTTTTTGGGGATTACTTGGAACTATTTTAGGATCATTGCCTTGGTATTATTTAGGAAGATTAGTAAATGAAAAAAGACTTTCAAATTTTTTAGATAAAAAAGGAAAATATCTGGGTATTTCTTCTAATGATTTAAGTAAAAGTAAAAGGTGGTTTGATAAGTACGGGGTCTCTTTAGTTTTTTGGGGCCGATTAGTACCCGGTATAAGAACGTTGATTTCAGTTCCCGCTGGCATAGAACTTATGCCATTAAGAAAATTTTTGATTTGGACTACATTTGGGAGCTTGATATGGGTAGCACTGCTAACTTATGCAGGTTATTTATTTGGCGAAAATTATTCAATCATTGAAACTTACTTAGATCAAATCAAATATGTTGTAAAGCCAATTATAATTTTAATTTTCTTTTATGTTTTTATGAGAATACTTATTAGATTTTTGAAAAAAAATAGAGGTTAGAAAGGAATTTCAGTTGAGTTATTGCTATTAGAATATTGGTTATTATCAGACTCTTTTCGAGAACTTAGTAAGTTTAACCTGTCTACCCTAACAACTGGCTTATATCTATCTTCCCCAGTATTTTTATCTTTCCAACTATCAATTTTAAAGCTTCCTGTGATTCCGATTAAAGATCCTTTTTTAACGTAATCTGCTGCTATTTGCGCCTGTTTGCCCCATATTTCTAAATTAAACCAGTCAGGCTCCTCATCTCTACTTCTTCGGTTCACTGCAAGAGTGAAATTAGCTACGATACTTCCAGATTCAAAATATCTGACATCAGGTTCTCTACCGGCTCTGCCAACCAGGTTGATAGTGTTAATTTCCATAATTTTTTTCTTTTTATACTACTCATATTTTCAGGTTCTGCTCAAAGTTTTGCGTGCTATTCATAACTAAACAAGAGAATTATGAATGCTTAACAAAAAATAGATATATTATTTATAAAAAAGAATTTCTATTGTGATTTTTAACAGATTTAAATTTTCTAGAGATATTGGCATAGATTTGGGGACGGCCAACACCCTTATACACGTATCAGGTAAGGGAGTTGTTTTACAAGAGCCTTCTGTAGTAGCTATGGATTTAGAGGAAGGGATTCCCTTGGCTGTTGGTAAAGAAGCAAAGTTAATGCTTGGAAGAACGCCTGGCAATATTAGAGCCGTAAGACCGCTTAGGGATGGTGTTATTGCAGATTTTGATGCTGCGGAGCAAATGATTAAAACATTTATTCAAAAATGTAACGAAGGCAAGGGTATAGTTGCTCCAAGAATAGTTATTGGTATTCCAAGTGGAGTTACAAGTGTCGAACGAAGAGCAGTAAGAGAAGCTGGATTAGCAGGAGCTAGAGAAGTTCACTTGATAGATGAACCTGTTGCAGCAGCAATAGGTGCATCATTACCAGTAACTGAGCCAATTGGTACTATGATTGTTGATATTGGTGGTGGAACTACTGAGGTTGCAGTATTAAGTTTGGGTGGAACTGTATTAAGTGAATCTGTACGAATAGCTGGCGACGAAATAAATGAATCAATTGCCTTATACCTCAAAAAAGTTCATAATTTAGTAGTTGGAGAGAGAACTGCAGAAGATATTAAGATCAAGATTGGTTCTGCATTCCCAGATGATGAATTTGATAAAACTACTTTAGAGGTGAGAGGTTTACATCTTTTATCTGGTCTTCCTAGGTCAGTCACTCTAACTTCAGGAGAAATTAGAGAAGCTATGGCTGAAACACTGAGCAAAATAGTTGAAGCTGTAAAAAGAACTTTAGAGCGAACTCCTCCTGAACTTGCCGCAGATATTGTTGATAGAGGGATTATGCTTGCAGGTGGTGGAGCTTTAGTTAGAGGCATTAATGATTTATTGAGTGATGAAACGGGAATTTTTACTCACATAGCAGAAAACCCCCTGCTTTGTGTAGTCAATGGATGTGGGGAGGTTCTTGATGATTTTAAAAAACTAAAAAGAGTTGTTGATACTCCAGAATTTATAAGGAACGCGATAAGAGACTAATAGTATGTTAAATATCCGACGAATTTCTTCTAGTCGTTGGTGGCTTCAAAAGAAAATTTGGATATTTTTAGGAATTTTTTTATTTTTAGTCTTTGTAAGGATTTCAAAAGGTTCTTTATATAAAGATTTTTTTTACTTTATTTCTAGGCCTTTTTGGCCTGGTCAATTTCAAAAAGAAGTTATTCTAAAGAGCATCAATCAAGAATCTTTAATAAAATTAAATCTTCTGAACAAGGATAATATAAGATTGCGGGAAATCTTATCTCTTCAACAATCATCCAACAATAAAATTATTTCAGCAGCAGTTATTTCGAGAAAAACAGGAGGTTGGTGGAGACAAATAATTTTAAACAAAGGTTCAAAAGATGGAGTGGAAATTGGTAGTACTGTCACTGGCCCAGGAGGATTATTAGGAAGAGTAAACAATACTTCCTTATTTACTGCGTCGGTTACTTTAATAACTTCTCCAGAAAGTAAATTAGGTGTATGGGTTGATAGAAGTCAAATTAATGGATTACTGGTTGGTTCAGGAGATGATCATCCTAGTTTAATACTTTATTCAAAAGAGGCTGATATAAAAGTCGGAGATTTTGTATCATCTTCTCCTGCTAGTTCTTTATTACCTCCAAATATCCCCATTGGTATTGTCCAATCTATAGATGAGACATCCCAATCAAAAAAAAAGGCAAAAATTTCACTTTTCGCAAACCCTCAATTAATTGATTGGGTGCAAATTTTGAAATTAAATATTTAATGAATAAATTTTTTACCAAAAAATTATCAATTATAAGCTTTATTTTTATCCCAATTATTTTTTTGTGGCACCCTAGTTGGCTGGGATTTTTAGGTGTTCAGCCTTATTGGCCGTTATTTTGGTTATTGCCTTGGGCAATGATTAATGGATCAATTAATGGATTAGTATTTGGTTTGTTTTTAGGTCTCATCTTAGATTCTCTAACTTTAAATGAAAGTTTTACACAAATTCCAGGCCTAATTTTTTGTGGATTTTTCTTTGGGAGAATTAAATCACATAGTGATATTTTGGTGGGACATTTTAGGTATGGTTTATTTTGTTCTTTTGGAAGTTTTTTATGCGGTACTCTTTATCTTGCACAAATTTTGTTTAGAAATTTTTTAGATGGTAATTTTTTAATGTTTATTCCCGGTGTAAAAAATATCTTAGCTGAAGTTTTTTTGACAGGTTTGTTTGCTCCCTTTATTTGCTCCCAACTTATAAGGATGTTTAAATTTTCAAGAAGAAAATTGTGGTAATAAATTTCGTTAAGAAGTAAAAAAGTGCTTTAAAAAATTTATATCTTCAAATTATTTAAATTTTTTTAAACCTGTGGAATATCTCTATGTGGGTCCGTAATGTTATATTTTTAATTGTTAGAATAAATATTCAATGCAATAGTTTTTGCTTTGAAATATCGAGAAATCTTTTTTAACTATGTCAAAAGCAAGAATTTTAGTTGTTGATGATGAACCAGCAGTTTTGAAGGTATTAGTTACAAGGCTTCAACTAGCTGGATATCAAGTTTATTCAGCCACTAACGGCGAAGAAGCTCTTGAATCTTTTCACAGGGATTCCCCTGACTTAATAGTTCTTGATGTTATGCTTCCAAAAATGGATGGATTTGCTGTTTGTAGAAGAATTAGAGCTGAGTCAGTAGTACCAATAATATTTTTAACAGCTCTAGAAGCCATTTCAGAGAGAGTTGCTGGTTTGGATTTAGGAGCTGATGATTACTTATCTAAACCATTTAGTCCAAAAGAGTTAGAGGCCAGAATAGCTACAATTTTGAGAAGAATGGGGCCAACTGTATCGGTTACTGAAACCAAAGAAGTACCTTCAGGAAAAGGAGTTATGAAATTTGGAAGTTTAGTTGTTGATACTAATCGAAGACAAGTTTCTCGAGCTGGAGATAGAATTAGTTTAACTTATACTGAATTTAGTCTCCTAGAGTTATTATTTGACGAACCTGGTAAGGTTGTTCCTCGAGCAGAAATTTTGGAACAGTTGTGGGGATATCCTCCTCGTAGAGCAGCTGATTTAAGAGTTGTAGATGTATATGTTGCAAGACTAAGAGGGAAATTGGAACCAGATCCAAGAAATCCAGAATTAATATTAACTGTTAGAGGGATTGGTTACGCATCTCAGAGAGTTGGGGAAACAGCAACATCTTTGGCAAGTTGAACAATAGTCTGATAATTTTATTAAATAAAACAAATATATTTAAATAAATTTTGTCTGAAATTAAAGAAGCGCGCTTACAAAAAGCTAGTTCACTCGTTAATAAAGGATTTGCTTCTTACGCACAGAGCTTTAAGGTATCACATACTACCAGTTTCCTTATTCAAAAATTTGATTATCTAGAGAGTGGTCAAGAGGAAGACTTCAGTGTTTCTATTGCTGGTAGAGTTCTGGCAAAAAGGGTAATGGGCAAAATTGCCTTTTTCACAATAAGCGATCAAGAAGGTCAGATTCAGCTTTATCTAGATAAAAGGATTATTAATTTCAATTTAGAAAAACAAAAATTACTTTCTTTTGAAGATCTCAAGGAAATAGTAGATATTGGTGATTGGATAGGCGTCTATGGAACTATTAAAAAAACTAATAAAGGTGAGCTTTCAATTAAAGTAGAAAAATGGGAAATGTTATCCAAATCATTACAACCTCTCCCAGATAAATGGCATGGATTGACTGATATTGAAAAAAGATATAGACAACGTTATTTAGATTTAATAGTAAATCCTCACTCCAAAAATGTATTTAAAACCAGAGCGAAATGTATAAGTTTCATAAGAAAATGGCTAGAAAATAGAAATTTTTTAGAGATAGAGACTCCAATTCTGCAATCTGAAGCTGGTGGTGCTGAAGCAAGACCATTTATAACTCATCACAATACATTAGATATTCCGTTGTATTTAAGAATAGCTACAGAATTACATTTAAAGAGAATGGTTGTTGGTGGTTTTGAGAAAGTATATGAATTAGGAAGAATCTTCCGTAATGAGGGGATAAGTACAAGGCATAATCCAGAATTCACCTCAGTTGAAATTTATGAAGCTTATTCTGATTATGTAGATATGATGAATTTAACTGAAGAATTGATTAAAGATATCGTAGCTGATGCCTGTGGGTCTTTAATTGTAAATTATCAAAATAAAGAAATTGATTTTTCTAAGCCTTGGTTAAGAATATCCATGAAAGCTATTGTCAAAAAATATACTGGGATTGATTTTGATTCTTTCAGTGGAGACTTTCTAACAGCAAAACAAGCCGTTAAAAATATCAATGTTGATTGTTCTAATAAAGTCAATACTATGGGAAGACTTTTAAATGAGGTCTTTGAGCAAAAAGTCGAATCAAAACTTATAGAACCCACTTTTGTTATTGATTATCCTGTTGAAATTTCTCCTTTAGCTAGGCCTCATCATGATAATAAAGGAATAGTTCAGAGATTTGAATTATTCATTGTTGGTCGAGAACTGGCAAATGCGTTTAGTGAGTTGATAGATCCTGTAGATCAAAGAGAAAGAATGCAATTACAGCAATCTCTTAGAGATGAAGGAGATCTTGAGGCTCACTGTATAGATGAAGATTTTTTAAATGCTTTAGAGATTGGCATGCCGCCTACGGGAGGATTAGGTATAGGCATTGATAGGCTAATTATGTTAATTACTAATAGCGCATCGATTAGAGATGTAATCCCTTTCCCATTGTTAAAACCAGAAATAACTTCCAAAAAAAGTTAAAAATTACCCTCGAATGAAGTAATATAATTAAATTAATCCAATACGAAATTTTTTAAATGAGTGGTGAACGTGTTGGTTTCCGTTTCAAACACGCGGATGCAGTCGTAAAAAGAAATCCTCAAGGCCGATCAAGAAGAGGATGGGTTATTGAACCAGTAGAGCAAACTACAAGTAGAGGTACAAAAATGCCTGCATACAAAATTCGCTGGAGAGATAGTGAGAGGCCAGAAACTGTATTACAGCATATGCTAATTGCAGATCCAGATCCTTCCCCACCACCAACTTCAGTAAGTTTAGATTGATATTTTCAATAATTCTGCCTAATCTTTTATCTTTTTAGAGCAGAGTTGATTTCTTTTTTTATGCTTTTTTGTTTTTCATCTTGTCGTTTGTCATGTAATTTTTTCCCTTTACCAACTCCAATAGTTAGTTTTATCCATGAGCCTTTTAAATAAAGAGATAATGGAACAATAGTCATTCCTTTTTTTTCAGTATGAGATTTCATTTTTATTATTTCTTGTTTATGTAGTAGCAACTTTCTATTTCTTAGTGGATCGTGATTAAAGAAAGACCCCACATTTTTATGTGGTGAAATGTGAACATTTAATAATAATATCTCACCATCTCTGAATGAACAGTATCCGTCTCTTAAATTTGCTTTTCCGTTTCTAATTGACTTTACTTCAGTCCCTAAAAGCTCAATTCCAGCTTCGATTGTTTCAGATATTGCATATTGAAATTTTGCATATCTATTATCAGCTAGAAGTTTAAAATTATTTGCTTTATTAGTGTTTTTTTTAACTTTGTTTGAATTTTTTGCCATTTTAGTTGTAAAAAATCTTTCTACTCAGAACAATTGCAATTAACCTTTCATTATGGCAATAATTTCTTCCAATATAGGCGATAATGACTTTTCTTTTCGTAAAAAAGAACTTAGGCTAGTTGATTCAAAAAACATTCCAGAAGAAAAGAGAAATAATAATTTGAACTTAGCCCGACCTCTTAATTTAAAAGAATTTATTGGCCAAGAACAACTTAAATCTTCTTTAAGAATAGCTATAGATGCTTCAATTATTAGAAAAGAACCTTTGGAGCATACTCTTTTATATGGACAGCCTGGTCTAGGTAAGACTACTCTTGCTTTTTTGATAGCCAACGAATTGAAAACAAAATGTAGAATTGCTACTGCACCAGCAATTGAAAGACCAAGAGATATTGTAGGTTTACTTCTTGGATTAAAAGAAGGTGAAGTTTTATTTATCGATGAGATACATCGCTTAAATAGGTTAACTGAAGAGTTGTTATATTCTGCAATGGAGGATTTTAGACTTGATTTAACTATGGGAGCTAATAGAGGAGCCCGTTGCAGAACAATTAATCTTCCTAGGTTTACTCTGATTGGCGCGACAACTAAATTAGCCTCAATAAGTGCACCTCTAAGAGACAGATTTGGGATATCTCAGAAAATTGAATTCTATACATGCGATGAATTAAAACAAATTATTGTTAATTTCTCCCGATTAATAAACCTCGATTTAGAAGAAGAAGCATCTTATGATTTGGCAAAGATATCTCGAGGGACTCCAAGAATTGCTTTAAGATTATTAAGACGAGTTAGAGATTATGCTCAAGTTGTTATGAAAACTAATACTATCTCAGTGAATTTAATAAAAAAAGCTTTAAATTCTTATCAAATAGATGAAAAAGGATTGGATTCTTTAGATAGACACTATTTATCTTTTCTTAATCAAAACAATAATATTCCAACTGGCCTAGATTCAATTGCATCTGGGTTGGGCGATGATTCTTCAATGTTAGAATTTGTAGTTGAGCCATATCTCATTAAAATTGGTTTTCTCACGAGAACTCCTCGAGGAAGATTGCTTACTGCTTTAGGAAAAAAGTACATTGATTCAAAAGATGATAACTTTTAAAAAAGTTAAGGTTTGTTTTTTATTAATTTTTATTTTTTTCAATATTTTTTATATTGCACCATGCTATTCATTATCTTTGAGAGAGGATTTGTTTAAAACTGCGTTAGATCTTAGTTCAGGCGGCAAATTTAATCTCGCTTTACAAGAATGGAATCAATATCTCGATTCTTATCCTGATGATGCTGCAGGTTTTAGCAACAGAGGAAATGTAAGACTTGTTGTAGGAGATGTTAAGGGATCAATAGATGACCAAAATAAGGCAATAAGTTTGAATCCTAGTGAAATAGATCCTTACATTAACAGGGGGATAGCTGAGGAAGCATTGGGTTTATGGTCGCAAGCAGAAAAGGATTATATGTTCGTTATTTCCCTAGATAGTAAAAATTTCTCTGCATTATATAATTTAGCTAACGTCCAAGGATCTACATCCCATTGGGATAAAGCAAGAGATTTATTCTCAAAAGCTGCTTTATATAATCCAGGATTTGCCATGGCAAGGTCAAGTTTGGCATTAGCAGATTTCCAGTTGGGAAATATTGATCAAGCTGAAAAAGAATTAATAAAGTTAATTAGACGTTATCCAACTTTTGCAGATGCTAGGGCAGCTTTAACAGCTTTGAATTGGTCTAATGGTGAAGCTGGTAAAGCAGAGAGTAATTGGATAGCGGTTACTGAATTAGATCCTAGATATAGTAATGAAGAATGGTTAAAAAAAATAAGAAGATGGCCTCCTCAACCCATTAAAGATTTAATGAATTTTATCGATTTAAAATAAGTAATGAATAGAGATCATTTACAAAAAAAAATTGATTCGTTTAATGATGAACTAATTAACTTAAGAAGACATATCCATGAACATCCGGAATTAAGTGGACTTGAAAATCAAACAGCGATCTTGATCAGTGGTTTTTTAAAAGATATTGGTTGGAATGTTAGAGAATCTATAGGTAGGACTGGAGTTATAGCTGATTTTGGCCCCCTAGATAAAGGCATTATAGCTTTAAGAGTGGATATGGATGCTTTGCCAATATTTGAGGAAACTAAATTAAGTTTTTCTTCAAAAGTAGATGGTGTTATGCATGCCTGTGGTCACGATTTGCATATCTCGATTGGATTGGGTGTCGCAAAAATTATTAAGGATTTAAAACTAAATTTTGGGACTCGGATAATTTTTCAGCCTGCTGAAGAAATTGCGAGTGGAGCTAGATGGATGATTAAGGATGGTGCAACTAATGGTTTAACCCATATTTTGGGAGTTCATGTCTACCCCGATTTATCCGTAGGGACTATTGGCATTAAAGAGGGAAGTTTAACTGCAGCTGCTGGAGAACTTAATGTTGAGATTAAAGGAAAATCAGGCCATGGTGCTCGACCTCATGAAGGAGTTGATGCTATTTGGGCGGCATCAAAAGTTATCTCGGGAATTCAAGAATCAATAACACGGAAGTTAGACCCTCTAGATCCAGTAGTAATAACTTTTGGCAAAATAAATGGTGGCAATGCATTTAATGTTCTCGCAGAAAAGGTTAATTTAATTGGTACTGTTAGATGCACTAATCGTAAAGTATTTACGAATATTGGTAATTGGCTCAATGAAAATATCACTTCTTTAGCTAATAGTTGCGGAGCTGAAGCAAAAGTAATATTTAGAGAAATCACTCCGGCAGTTAATAATAATCCTGAAATTAATAGAGTCCTCAGAGATTCGGGAATTAAGGTTTTGGGTCAAGAAAATGTTATCGAATTACAAAAACCATCATTAGGAGCTGAGGATTTCGCTGAATTCTTAAAAGAGATTCCAGGCGCTATGTTTAGGCTTGGCGTGTCTAGTTCAAATGGATGCGCTCCTCTTCATAGTTCTAAATTTGATCCAGATGAAAAAGCTATTGCTGTTGGAATTAAAGTGATTACAGAATCCATAGTAAAATTAAACAATGAAAAAATTAACACAATTAGTCAATGAAAATTAATAAAAGATTGACTTTATCTTTTGTCGCTCCGCTCATGATTCTCATATCTGCTATCGGATTAATTTTTAGGGACAATTCTAGAAAGATTTTTTATTTACCTATTGGCTTAATGGGGATTGTAATTATTTTGGAAAGGGGTATAAGTAGACAATTGGATAGGAAAAATATTTTAAAAAAAATAAAGTCTTATCAAAAAGTTAAATAAAATAATTTTATATATTTTTACGCAACATGAGATGACTATTTTTTAGAAAAGAGCTATTAATAGAATTAATACTAGGGGTGCTAGGAATTTTAACTTAGCTGAGATCATACCCTTTGAACCTGAATCATAAACCTTGATGCAGGGAAGTGGAGATTTGATCAAACTTTAGTAATAATCCTTTTAAAAAATTTGTAAATTATGAGAAGTTCGTGGATTAAGCCTCGCCTTGGGAAAAACAATGTAACTCAGATGAACTTTGCGAGAAACGGATATATTACTGAAGAAATGGATTTTGTTGCTCAAAAAGAGAATCTTCCTGCTTCTTTAATAATGGAAGAAGTGGCAAGAGGGAGATTAATTATTCCAGCTAATATTAATCATTTGAATCTTGAGCCAATGTCCATAGGTATTGCTTCTAGATGCAAAGTTAATGCCAATATTGGTGCATCCCCTAATGCAAGTGATATCAATGAAGAAGTAGAGAAGCTAAAACTTGCAGTTAAATATGGAGCTGATACTGTTATGGATCTTTCTACAGGAGGAGTAAATTTAGATGAAGTACGGCAAGCAATTATTCATGAGTCTCCTGTTCCTATTGGAACAGTTCCTGTGTATCAAGCATTAGAAAGTGTACATGGTTCAATAGATAGATTAACTGAGGACGATTTTCTTCATATTATTGAAAAACATTGTCAGCAAGGCGTAGATTATCAAACTATTCATGCTGGGCTATTAATAGAGCATTTGCCGAAAGTTAAAGGAAGAATTACTGGAATTGTAAGTAGGGGGGGAGGTATTTTAGCCCAATGGATGTTACATCATTTCAAGCAAAATCCCCTCTACACAAGGTTTGATGACATTTGTGAGATTTTTAAGAAATATGATTGTACTTTTTCTCTAGGAGATTCATTAAGGCCCGGATGCTTGCATGATGCTTCTGATGATGCTCAGCTAGCTGAATTGAAGACTTTAGGCGAGCTTACCAGAAGAGCATGGGAACATAATGTTCAAGTAATGGTTGAGGGCCCTGGTCATGTACCTATGGACCAAATTGAGTTTAATGTGAGAAAGCAAATGGAAGAATGTTCAGAAGCTCCATTTTATGTGCTCGGTCCATTAGTGACAGATATCTCTCCTGGTTATGACCATATATCAAGTGCTATTGGGGCGGCAATGGCAGGGTGGTATGGAACTTCTATGTTATGTTATGTAACGCCAAAAGAACATCTAGGTCTACCAAATGCAGAAGATGTAAGAGAGGGTTTAATTGCTTACAAAATAGCTGCTCACGCTGCTGACATAGCAAGACATAGAGCAGGGGCTCGTGATCGAGATGATGAACTTAGTCATGCAAGGTATAACTTTGATTGGAATAAACAATTCGAACTTTCATTAGATCCTGAAAGGGCAAAGCAGTACCATGATGAAACACTGCCTGAAGAAATCTTTAAAAAGGCGGAGTTTTGCTCAATGTGTGGCCCTAAACATTGTCCAATGAATTCAAAGATTTCTGATGAATCTCTTGATCAGCTAAAAGATAAGCTTGAAGAATGCAATACTTCAGTGTAGTTATCAATTAGTAGTTATAGAATTTCCTTTGTCTTATTAACTACGTTTTCGATAGTAAATCCAAAATTTTTCATACATTCTCCACCTGGTGCTGATGCACCAAATCTATCCATAGTAATACAAATTCCCTCAAAACCTGTAAATTTATGCCATCCAAATGAATGGGCAGCCTCTACTACAACTCTCTTTTTCACACTCCTAGGTAAAACACTTTCTTTATAAGATTCTTCTTGCTCTTCAAAAAGTTCTACACAAGGCATAGAAACAACTCTAATTTTTTTACCTAAGCTTGAAATTTCTTTACTTGCTTCAATACAAAGATTCAGTTCGCTTCCAGTACCAATAAATATAAGATCTGGTGTTCCTTCACAATCAGAAACTACATATCCTCCTAGAGCAACTTTGTCGATAGAAGTATTTTCTTGATTCGGCATACCTTGTCTGCTTAAACAAAGGGCAGAAGGCCTTTTGCGATTTTGGATCGCAAGCTTATAAGCTCCACTTGTCTCATTCCCATCGCCTGGTCTGAAAACTAGCATGTTGGGCATAGCACGAAGAGAAGGGATAGTTTCAATAGGTTGATGTGTTGGGCCGTCTTCTCCTACACCAATTGAATCATGTGTTAAAACATAGATTACTCCTAATTCGCTGAGTGCTGAAAGCCTCATTGAACCTCTCATATAATCAGCGAAAACAAGGAAAGTGCCACCATAAGGAATAAGCCCACTGTTGTGATAGGCAATACCATTAAGTACAGCTGCCATAGCATGTTCTCGTACACCAAAATGTAAATATCTTTTTTCAGGACTATGAGGCTGGAATGATCCAGTTTCTCCCTTGATGTCTGTGTAGTTAGAGTGAGTTAAATCTGCGGATCCACCAATTAATTCAGGCAGGTTAGGTCCTAAAGCACCTAAACATATTTGTGAATGCTTTCTGGTGGCTAAACCTTTATCATCAGGAGTATAAGAGGGGAGGTCTGAGTCCCAATTCTCAGGTAATTGGCCTTTTAACATTCTGTTTAATTCGGCTCCTTCAGAGGGATATTTTTTTTGATATTCTTCAAATTTAGAATCCCATTCTTTCTCTAAGTTTTCGCCTTTGGTTATTGATTTTCTAAAATGCGAATACACTTCATCTGGTATTTCAAATGGAGGATATTCCCAATTTAGAAACTCCCTAGTTAATGCAGCTTCTTCTTCTCCAACAGCTGCTCCATGAATTCCAGCAGTATCTGATTTATTGGGCGAACCGTAACCTATGGTTGTAGAAATTTTTATAATTGAAGGCTTGTCTTTAATTAATTTTGCTTTTTCGATAGCTTCAGTTATTCCTTTAACATCGTGATTACCATCTTCAACATGTTGCACATGCCATCCATAAGCTTCGTATCTTTTTAAGACATCTTCGGTGAAAGAAACGTCGGTTCGCCCATCAATTGTAATTTGATTATCGTCATAAAGTGCAATTAATTTTCCAAGCTTAAGATGACCAGCTAGTGAGCATGCCTCTGATGCAATACCTTCTTGATTACACCCGTCACCCATTATTACGTAGGTATAGTGATCAACGATATTGCAATTAGGCTTGTTAAATTTAGCGGCTAAGTGAGTTTCAGCTATTGCTAATCCAACCGCATTTGAAATTCCGGCTCCAAGAGGCCCCGCTGTAACTTCAACACCTTCAGTTTCGAATGTTTCTGGATGTCCAGGAGTTTTTGATCCCCATTGCCTAAATTCTTTAATATCCTCTATGGAAACTGATTTATATCCTGTCAAATGAAGCAAGGAATATAACAGCATGCAGCCATGTCCAGCTGATAATACAAAACGGTCTCTATTGAACCATTTTGGATTATTGGGATTGTGATTAAGTATATTTTGCCATAATGCATAACCCATAGGAGCACATCCCATTGGCAATCCAGGATGTCCACTATTAGATTTATTTACTGCATCTACAGCAAGCATTCTTATACTATTTACACAAAGTGATTGTAATGAAACTGATGCAGCGACCATTGTTTTAAATTAGTGAAGTTGGAAATAAAGAATTGGTTGTCTTCAATTCATTTTGCTGAAAGCCAGGCAAACATTGTGACCACCAAATCCGAAAGAATTAGAAAGAGCAACTCCTACTTGAGCTTCTCTTGCATTATTTGGTACATAATCAAGATCACATTCAGGATCTGGATTGACGTAGTTAATTGTAGGAGGGATAAAATTATGTGTCAAAGAAAGTATACAAGCTACAGCTTCTATACCTCCTGAGCCTCCTAGGAGATGACCAGTCATCGACTTAGTAGAGCTTACAGGAATAAGGTAAGATCTGTCTCTAAAAATTGATTTAATTGCAGAAGTTTCATTTTTATCATTAGCTAATGTACTTGTTCCATGAGCATTTATGTAATCAACTTTTTCAAAGCTAAGACAAGCGTCTTCAATTGCTAATTTTATAGCTTCGGCGCCTCCAATACCGCCTGGAGATGGAGCAGTAATATGATGAGCATCACATGTTGTTCCATATCCAACTATTTCTGCATAGATTCTCGCATTCCTTTTTTGTGCATTTTCTAAGGTTTCTAAAACAAGAATTCCAGATCCCTCTCCAATAACAAATCCATCTCTTTCTGCATCAAAAGGTCTGCTAGCAGTTTGAGGACTGTCATTTCTGAAAGAAAGAGCTTTAGCACTGGCAAAACCTGCTACTCCAAGAGGGGTTATACTTGCTTCTGCTCCTCCACAGATCATTGCATCTGCTTTTCCAAGTTGGATTAGTCTAAAAGAATCACCAATTGCATTTGAACCCGCAGCGCAAGCTGTAGAAACAGATGAACTTGGTCCTTTTGCACCCAAAGCGATTGCAGCCAAACCAGTTGCCATGTTTGGAATCATCATTGGGACTGTAAATGGACTTACTCTTTTAGGCCCTTTATGACTCAATATTTGAGCTTGACTTTCCATAGTTAGTAAGCCTCCAACACCAGAACCAATAATCACTCCAATTCTTGATTCATTAGCTTCAGTAATTTCAAGTCCAGAATCATTAAAGGCTTGCTTTGCAGCAATAACTCCAAACTGGGAAAAACGATCCCATCTTTTGGATTCTTTAGCTTCAATAAAATTTTCAGACTGAAGATTTTTTACTTCTGCAGCAAATTTGCAGGGATGTTGTTCAGGATCAAAGAGAGTAATATCTGAGACCCCGTTAGTTCCTGTTTGAAGACCGACTAAATATTCATCAATGTTATTACCAATTGGAGTTACTGCTCCGATACCTGTAATAACAACTCGATGGAAATTTGGCATTCTTTAAATTAACCTTTTTTTTCTTCGATGAATTTTACTGCATCGCCAACAGTTGCGATTCCTTCGGCTGCTTCGTCAGGAATTTCAATATCAAATGCTTCTTCTAAAGCCATTACGAGTTCAACAGTATCTAGAGAATCTGCACCTAAATCATTTTGGAAATTTGAATCTGATTTTACTTCTCCTGCTTCAACGCTTAATTGTTCTGAAACAATAGAACAGACTTTTTCGAGGATTTCTTGTGACATAGTCAATGGAAATTACTAATTATCTTTATGATTTTATGCCCTAGAGTTAACAAGAGTGAAGCATATCTTAATTTTTTTAATTTCTTTGTAAGACAATAGTATTATAAAACGAGGTTCAAAAGACAATTTTTACATGTCACACGCAGTTAAAATTTATGACACTTGCATTGGCTGTACCCAATGTGTAAGGGCTTGCCCACTTGATGTTTTAGAGATGGTACCTTGGGACGGCTGTAAAGCTGGCCAAATAGCTTCATCTCCTAGAACAGAAGATTGTGTAGGTTGCAAAAGGTGCGAAACGGCTTGTCCCACAGATTTCTTAAGTATACGAGTTTATTTAGGAGATGAGACTTCTAGGAGTATGGGGCTAGCATATTAATTTTTATAGTGCAGTTTTAAGACAGTCCATGTTTTAAAAATACTTTTTTTTTTTCAAATATAATTGAAAAAAAAATTCGTATGTGTGGAATAGTTGCTGTAACTGGATATAAAACAGCTTTACCATTATTAATTAATGGTTTAGAAAAACTTGAATATAGAGGTTATGATTCTGCTGGTATTGCAATAATAAATTCCGAAACAAATGTTATTTCTTGTAAAAAAGCAGAAGGAAAACTCAAGAACTTAATAAATAATCTTAATCATCAGAATATTCCTGGTACCGTTGGTATAGGTCACACTAGATGGGCAACACATGGAAAGCCTGAGGTTAAAAATGCACATCCTCATACCGATAGTTCAGGAAATATAGCAGTTGTTCAAAATGGAATTATTGAAAATTTCCAAGAATTAAAAAATAAATTAGAGGAAGAGGGCATTATTTTTAATTCTGAAACTGATACTGAGGTAATTCCTCATCTAATTCAAAGAGAGTTAAATACATTAAGTAAACTTAATCTTGAGAATAATGGCTCAACATTATTAGTAGCTGTGAGAAATGTAATATCTGATTTAGAAGGTTCTTATGCTTTAGCAGTTTTATGGTCTGGTGCTCCAACTTCTTTGGTAGTTGCAAGAAGACAAGCCCCCTTGATTATTGGTTTGGGTGAAGGAGAATTTATTTGTGCTAGTGATACTCCAGCAATTGCAAACTTTACGAATATTATTTTGCCTATGGAGGATGAAGAAATAGCTTTAATAACTCCGCTTGGAATTGAAATATATGACTCAAGTAACGAGAGACAATATCGCAATCCAGTTTCTTTACAAGTCTCAGAGCAAATAATGGATAAGATGAATTTCAAACACTATATGTTAAAAGAGATATATGATCAGCCACAGACAGCAAAAAACTGGTTAGAAAATTATTTAATTAAGAACTTAGATAATGATCAATATCAAATTAACTATTCCTTTAATACGGAGTTTTTTGAATCAATAGAAAGAATTGAAATTATTGCTTGCGGTACTAGTAAACATGCTGCAATGGTGGGCAGCTTTTTGTTAGAGCAATTTTCAGGTATCCCTACAAATGTCTTTTATGCAAGTGAATTTCGATACTCACCACCTCCATTATTGCCAAATACATTAACTATCGGAGTCACTCAATCTGGAGAAACTGCTGATACAATCGCGGCTATCGATATGGAAATTAAAAGACGTTCTTCCATTGAAGATAAAAAATTTAAACCTAATCTTATTGCAATAACAAATAGAAAAGAGAGTTCAATAGGAAGGCAGGTCTCAAATATAATAGATATCTGTGCAGGAATAGAAGTTGGAGTTGCAGCAACAAAAACTTTTTTTGCTCAATTACTTTCTTTTTATGGATTAGCCATAAAGTTTGCTCAAATCAAAGGAAATCAAAGTCCTGATGAAATAAGTAAATTAATAAGTGAACTTATAAAACTTCCGCCATTACTGGAAGATCTCTTGGAGAAACATAATAAATCTTCTGAAAAGCTGGCACATGATTTTTTTAATATTAAAGATGTTATTTTTTTAGGTAGAGGAATAAATTATCCAATTGCACTTGAAGGCGCGTTAAAACTTAAAGAAATTAGTTACATTCATGCAGCTGGATATCCTGCTGGTGAAATGAAACATGGTCCAATAGCTTTATTAGATAAAAAAGTTCCTGTAATTTCAATCGCCTCCCCTGGTGAGGTTTTTGATAAAGTTATCAGTAATGCTCAAGAAGCAAAAGCTAGAGATTCATATTTGATTGGGATTGCTCCTGAATGTGATGGAACTGAAATCTTTGATTTTTTAATGAAAGTTCCTTCCTCTAATGAATGGATTTCACCTCTACTTAATATATTGCCTTTACAATTATTGAGTTACCATATCGCAGCTCATAGAGGACTTGACGTGGATCAACCAAGAAATTTAGCTAAAAGTGTAACTGTGGAATGATTAGTTTCTGACAAAGTTGTATTTTTAAAATTTAAAGTTCTAAAAGTCCATTTGGAGGATTGATTATTAAAAAATTATTTTTTATGTCTATTAATGGGACTATTTCTTTTACAAATGGTATAAGAACTTTTTTTTGATTTTTAAATAGTTCAATAACAAGCAGATTATTTTTCTCATTTTCTAAATTAATAACTTTCCCAATTATTTTTAATTCATCATTTTCTAAAGTCTTTACCTCTAGATTTATAAGTTCCAACAAATGGAATTCTTCCTTTTTCAATTTAGGTAGCTTGTCAGTTTTTACAAGAATCTTAAATTTTTTAATTTTCTCTGCATGATTTCTTGTATTTATTCCTTGAAACTTAACTATAAAGGTTTCTTTACCAGGCTGTTTGAAACCAGATATAAGTTCTATTTTTGAAGGAGATTCATTTTCTTTTTGTAACCATCTCATTCCCGGTTTTAAAAATCTTTCTTCAAAATCACTTAGAGATTTAACCTTTAATTGTCCATTAATTCCATGACATGATGTTATGAATCCAACAATCAACCATTCGTTTTTATTTATCATAATATTGTATTAGAAAGGTTGTTTTATGGAATTATCTACTAAACCAATACTTCCCGGTTCTTTTGTTGTTGTTAAAGACAATAATTCTATATATAGGGGATATAAAGGGTTTGTACAAAGAGTTACAAAAAAAAGAGCAGCTGTTCTATTTGAAGGGGGTAATTGGGATAAACTCATAACTTTTCAACTAACAAATTTAGAAATAGTATAAAAATTAGATTTTACCTTTAGTTATAAATTTTTCTATCAAAACTCTGGCCGCATTTGTTTCTGCTTGTTTATGGGATTTGCCGAATGCAGATGATTCTTTTAATCCTTCGATAAATATATCGCAAGAAAATCTTTTAGGGTCACCGTTTTTTCTAGACACTTCAATGATTTTATAGACTGGCAAATCAAAACCTTTACTTTGACACCACTCTTGCAATACTGTCTTAGATTTGAATTTATATGGAGATTTTAAAAATATTTTTGAATCTTCCTCCCAAATATCATCTAACCAAAGATTTACTTCTTGAATTGAGTTAAAGCACTTGTAAAGAGCACCGATTAAAGCTTCTGTAGCTTCACCAATAATAGTATTTTTTGAATTTTCATCACCTAAAGCTTTAGGTCCTTTAATTATTAATTTCTCAATATCAATTTTTTCTCCTAATTTACTTAACCATTCATCACTTACAATTTGTGCTCTTAGCTCTGATCTTTCTCCTACACTCATTTGAGGATATTTTTTTTCAATAAAATTAGAAGCAGCTAATCTAAGTACTGCATCTCCGAAAAATTCTAGTTTTTCATAATTTATTATTTTGTCCTCTGAGGAATGGATAAATGCTTGATTGAAATCTTGAATAACTGAAATATTTTGAGTTCTAATTATTTCAGAAAATCTTTTTGATTTAATATTTAAAGACTCTAAAAAAGTAGTTATTTGATCAATTCTCTTTGCGTTAATTATATTTGTCATCTGATTTGAATAATCACAACAATTAGAAAGCAGGTCATAAGCCGGGTTCTGTTCATCTTAATTAAGATGGGCAATCATCTATCTAGGACTGGAATTACTTCACAGTCTCAAGCGGCGCTTAAAAGTAGATTGTGTAATGGTCATAAATCTACTAAGCCTTGCTCCCAGCCGGGGTTTACCTAGCCAACACTTCTCAATGTTGCTGGTGCGCTCTTACCACACCCTTGCACCCTTGCCATACATAAAGTATTAGGCGGTATGTTTCTGTGGCACTATCCTCACGGTTGCCCGCACTGGGCATTACCCAGCAAGCCTGACCATGTGGGAGCCCGGACTTTCCTCAAGAAAGTTTTATTTTGGAAACAAAATAAAACTTTCTTGCGATTGCCTCTCCTGCTTTCATTTAGCATAATGCTAAATACTCCAAAAATCATCTATTGGGGCTGTAGCTCAGCAGGATAGAGCAACGGTTTCCTAAACCGTAGGTCGTGGGTTCGACTCCCGCCAGTCCCGTAAAATAAAAAACTATATGTAGTATGTGTGCAAACTTGCTACTCTCTAGCTAGCGTGTAGTTAGTAATAAATCTTTTATGGCTAAGTTGCACGATATGCGATTAAAGCTCTTAATTCAACAAGAGCATGAACGCATTTCTAAGTCCCAACCTAATGATTTAGATCTTTCAATAGTTCAAGCAAGATGCCTTTGCTGGCTTGCTCTATTGGCGGAAGCTCATGAAGATCAAGCAAATGATGCAGAAAAAAGAGGCGATGCCGAGCAAGCAATGGGATGGTTTGCTGATTCTATGAGATTAAGAGATGTTATTAATTTGGTTACTAGTATTGAGATACCTTTGCCAGATAGTCCGGATTCACTCGATGAAAATGACGAATTATTGGATGGTCCTACAATTTTGCCCAAATAGTGAGATGATATAGAAAGAATTATTTTTTCTTTTGACTGAAGAACCATGTCAATGCTCTGATTGTCAGAGATTTTATAAAGAGCATGATCGTCTAATTAGAGAATTTCCTACTTTTAAGCAGCAACAAGAATTGAATTGGGCATCTATTCAATCGTTCAGAACACTTTGTACTAAGGTAACTGATGAGTTGCAGAGACAATTATCTGAAAGAGAATCCAATGAAGATAATAGTTCAAAGGAAAAACATATTTCTGATACAGACATTACTGAAGCTTTAGATGAACTAGAAAGTGTTAATGCATATTTATATTCAATTGAAGCATTAATGGAAAGAATATTTGATACAAAAATTTCAAACAATATTGAATCAAAATTTAAAGAAATTGCAAATGAATTAGCCCCAGACCCATTAAATATGGATAGATTAATTTTGAATAGATTATTTCATCAAACCCCAGATTCACCAGATAAGAAAAATATTAGTTAGTTAATTCTTCCACGTCGCAAGTAATTTCAACAGGCATTGGAGATACTTTCCAAATAGATTTACAGTATTCTCTAATAGATCTATCTGAAGAAAAATATCCTGATCTAGCAGTATTTAATAATGCCATTTTATTCCAAGATTTTTTATTATTCCAGCATTCACTGACCACATCCTGCTTATTTAAGTAATCTTCAAAGTCAGCCATAACAAAAAATGGGTCATGGCCTGTAAGGCTATTTAATAAAGGTTTAAATAATTCTTTATCTCCATTGCTAAAGTGGCCAATTTCAATTAGGCGTATAACCTCTTTGAGTTCTGGACATTGATCAATAAAAGTTTTGGGAGAGTAGTTATTATTTTTTAAGTCCATAATTTCGCTTTCAGTTTTACCAAAAAGAAAGAAATTTTCTTTTTTCACAAGATCTCTTAATTCCACATTCGCTCCATCTAAGGTTCCAATGGTTAAAGCTCCATTCATGGCAAACTTCATATTTCCAGTTCCAGATGCTTCTTTTCCAGCAGTTGAAATTTGTTCAGAAAGATCAGTTGCAGGATAAACTATTTCACCAAGTTTAACGTTATAGTCTGGTAGAAAAACAACTCTTAATAAACCATCCATATCTGGATCAGAATTAACCACATCAGCAATACCATTAATGAATCTAATCATCAGCTTTGCCATAAAGTAACCTGGTGCAGCTTTACCTCCGAATATTATTGTTCTTGGGACTTCATACTTGTTTGTACCATTTTTGATTCTTAAATATTGGGCAATAATTTGTAGGGCGTTTAAGTGTTGCCTTTTATATTGATGAATTCTTTTTACCTGAACATCAAATAAACTTGATGGATCTACCAGTATTCCAGTTTTCGAATGGATAAAGCTGGCTAATTTTCTTTTGCCATTTAGTTTGGTTTCCTCAAATCTTCCCAAAAAATGGTTGTCATCTTTTTTTTCTTCTAACTTCTTAAGAAGTTCCATATTTGTTATCCAGTTTGGACCAACTTCTTCTTCTAAAAGGTTCGATAGTGATGGATTAGATAGGGCAACCCATCTCCTTGGAGTGACTCCATTAGTTACATTTGTAAATTTTTCAGGCCACAGAGCTGCGAATTCAGGCAGAAGTTGCCTTTTGATTAGATCTGAATGGAGAGCTGCAACACCATTTATGTGATGTGCTCCAATTGTAGCTAAATGAGCCATCCGAACTGATTTAGAGCCTTCCTCATCTATTATTGAGAGTTTTTGAAGGATTTTGTCATCACCAGGATAACGTAGTCTTAATTGTTGTAGAAATCTCCAATTAATTTCATAAATAATTTCTAAATGTCTAGGAAGAAGATCATTAAATAAATTTAAATCCCATTTTTCTAAAGCTTCTGGAAGTAATGTATGGTTGGTATATGCAACTGAGGAAGTTGTGATGTTCCAAGCTTTATCCCAACCTATTTGATATTGGTCAATAAGAAGTCGCATTAATTCTGCAACAGCTATGGCAGGATGAGTATCATTTAATTGGACTGTCCAATGCTTAGGGAATTCTGTTATAGGTATTGATCTTTTCTCAAGGCTTCTCAGCATATCCTGAAGAGAACAGCTTACAAAGAAGTGTTGTTGTTTGAGTCTTAATCTTCTACCTTCGTCTGTTCCATCATTTGGATATAGAACTTTTGAGAGAGTTTCAGAGGCAACTTTTTCTTCTACTGCTCCATAGTAATCACCAATATTGAAAGCATAAAAGTCAAAACTTTCTGTCGCATCAGCTCTCCAGAGTCTTAATCTGTCACATGTATTTACCCTGTATCCTAAGACTGGAACATCATGAGGGACACCTATTGCATGTTCAGAAGGTATCCATCTTGATCTGTAGTTTCCTTTATCGTCTCTATAACTTTCAGTTCTTCCTCCAAAGCCAACAAAACATGATTCATCAGGTTGTGGAAGTTCCCAAGGCCATCCACCTTTTAGCCATTTGTCAGTAACTTCAACTTGCCAACCATCTCTGATTAATTGATTGAATATGCCAAATTCGTAGCGAATACCATAACCAACTGCTGGCACTTGTAGAGATGCTAATGATTCCATATAGCATGCAGCAAGTCTACCAAGACCACCATTACCTAATCCAGGCTCTTCCTCTACTTCGAGTATTGTTGATAAAGATTCAATACCAAATCTTTTTAATGCATCTTCCGCTTCTTGAGTTATGCCAAGATTGAGGAGGTTATTACTTAATTGAGGACCTATTAAAAATTCTGCTGATAAGTAAGCTACAGTTTTTTGTGGTTTTTTTCTTATGACCTCTTGGCTAGCCAAGTATCTTGTCATTAGCCTATCTTTAACTGCATAACTCAAAGCCATATATAGGTCGTGAGGACTTGCAGAGGTTGCTAACTTTCCAAGAGTGTAGAAAAGATGGGCTGTCATTCCTTGAAAAACAGCATCTGAATCCATCCCAGCTTTCTCAGGATCTAAATAGCAGCCTGGTGTAGGCAAGCGCAGATCAAAGGGTTCGTTGGAATTCATTGGATTAGCCATATAACAGACAATAGCCATTTTTAAGAAAATTTCTTTGTTGTAACTTCAGATCCACACTTGTTGAGTATTTTTGCTTTTTTCTTACATATTTCTTAAAGTGGGCCCTCAATAAACTATCTTCCAGTTAGGTAGTTTATTTTTTACACTTAAATGTACTCTTTACTTGCTGAATTAAGTGCACATGATTTAGAAGTTGCTGAAACGTTGATCGGAGTTATAAGATTTTTATTGATCTTTTTAGCTGCAAGAGCATTAGCAGAAGTATTAGTAAGGCTAAGTTTGCCAACGATTGTAGGTGAGCTTCTTGCAGGGGTTGTAATAGGAGCATCAGGTTTCCATTTATTGATACCGCCCTCAGCTGGAACTGAACTAAATGAGGGACTTGTAAATGTTATTAGTTCATTAGCGTCAATCCCCCCAGAAGCAGTACCAGATGTTTATTTCGAAAGCTTTCCCTCGCTCCAAGCAGTAGCAACACTTGGTTTATATGCACTTTTATTTTTAACAGGCTTAGAAAGTGAGTTAGAGGAATTGGTAGCTGTCGGTGCTCAGGCTTTTACTGTTGCTATGGCTGGTGTAATTTTACCTTTTGCGTTTGGAACTCTTGGATTAATGTTTATTTTCCAAGTAAATTTAATTCCAGCAGTTTTCGCTGGAGCATCTATGACAGCCACAAGTATAGGAATTACAGCAAGTGTTTTTGGTGAATTGGGATATTTGAAAACTAGAGAAGGACAGATTGTTATTGGTGCAGCAGTGTTAGACGATATTTTGGGAATTGTTATTCTGGCAGTTGTAGTCGCCCTTGCTGCCGGAGGTACTTTAGAAATTGCTCCCATTGTTAAATTAGTTGCAGCAGCTGTAGTATTTGTAATTGCTGCTATTGCATTAAGTAGAACAGCTGCTCCAGGTTTTGATTGGTTATTAGATAGATTAAAGGCTCCTGGAGCCGTTGTGGTAGCTTCTTTTGTGATACTTGTATTGTGTTGTTTCGTGGCAACAGCCATTGGATTGGAAGCAGCTTTAGGGGCTTTTGCAGCTGGATTGATTCTTAGTAGTTCTAAAAATAATCATGCAATACAACAATCTGTTTTACCTTTAGTTTCCTTATTCGCAACTATTTTCTTTGTATTAGTTGGAGCTGGAATGGATTTATCTGTTATCAATCCACTTGATCCAACAAGCAGATCAGCTCTTGTAGTAGCAGGATTTTTATTAGTTGTTGCGATTATTGGAAAAATTGCAGCCGGATGGGTATTTTCAAGTGATAAACCTACAAATAGATTAGTTGTAGGTTTGGGTATGATGCCTAGAGGAGAGGTTGGTTTAATTTTTCTTGGGCTAGGAACGAGTGCTAAGTTATTAACTCCTTCTCTTGAAGCAGCTATTTTATTAATGGTTATAGGAACTACATTTCTTGCACCTGTACTATTAAGAATTGTTCTAAAAGATAAGCCCCCAAATGATGGCAATAAAATTTCAGATGATGTTGCAGCTGATCCTGTGGGTCTTCTTTAGGAAATAAGTTTATTAGAATCAATAAAGATAAATTTCAATGAATGGAAAAGTCAGCTCTGATAGATAGCGATGTAAATTATAACTGGAATTTTTTAAATTACCCAATTCATACAGTTTCCGCTAAGCCCGAGCAAACATCAAAAGAATGTGCAATTTTATTAATTCATGGTTTCGGTGCTTCTACGGATCATTGGAGATTTAATATTCCTATTTTGAGTACAAAATACGAAGTTCATGCTATGGATTTACTCGGTTTTGGAAAAAGTCCTAAGCCTCAAGACGTCGAATACTCAGGATCTTTATGGAAAGATCAGGTTGTCGCTTATGTAAAAGAGAAAATAAAAAAACCTACAATTGTTGTTGGAAATTCCTTAGGTGGTTATGCCGCATTAGCAGCTGGTGCAGAATTAAATGAGCTAAACGCAGGAGTGATCTTACTTAATGCTGCTGGATATTTTAGTGAAGAAAAAACTATCAAAAAGAACATGTTGCAAACTTCAATTGAAACAGTTGCGGGCATATTTTTGAAAAATATTGTTCTTCAACGTTTGATTTTTGAAAATATGAGAAATCCAAAAAATATTAAAAAAACGTTGAATCAAGTTTACGTTGATAAAAAAAATGTTGATGATTTTTTAGTTGAGTCAATAAGAAAGCCTTCTCTAGATTTCGGAGCTTTTAATGTTTTTAGAAGTGTATTTAACCCATCAGGTCCGCAGGGATTGCCGTTGGATAAGCTATTCGCAAAACTAAATGCACCATTATTACTTCTTTGGGGAGGGAAAGATCCATGGATGAACACTCCAAAAAAAAGAAATCTGTATAAAAAATTTATACCAAAGAATACAAAAGAAATTATTCTTGATGCAGGACATTGTCCTCATGATGAGATACCTGAATTAGTTAATCAGCATATTTTGGATTGGGTTGATTCTCTTTAAGTAATAATCGTGAAACTTGAATTATCTAATAAGGAACAAGGAATTTTTGTCTTTCAATTGGATAAAAATAATTACATTAAATTTTGTCCTGAGAGAGGAGGCGTTATTACAAATTGGGTTTCGGATGGTAATGAAATACTTTATTTCGATGAAACAAGATTTATGGATCAGACAAAAAGTATTAGGGGAGGCATTCCAATCTTGTTTCCAATTTGTGGAAATCTCAATACCTCTAGTTCAGTATTTGGAAATGGTTATTTGCAATTACCACAACATGGTTTCGCTAGGGATTTGCAATGGCAATACTCCTTCAATGAAAATGAAAAATTTTTATGTTTATTCTTAAATGCATCCAAAAAAACCAAAAAATATTATCCTTTCGATTTCGAACTAAAAATAGAAGTTATCTTAAAAATTAACTCTTTAGAATTTGAAATTACAATTCATAACAAAACAGACTTTGCTATGCCTATAAATTTTGGTTTGCATCCTTATTTTAAAATTTCAGATTTCAAAAATTTAGAGTTTGTTGATAATCCACTTAATTGTCAGGATCAAGAAACAAATACTATAAGTAATACTTTGTATGAATTAAACAAAATTAATTTAGGAGTTGATCTACTTATTTATACTTCCGGTAGAAGCTCTTTTCGAGATAAAATTTTTAAAAGAGAGGTAACTTTAAATCATCCATATCCTTTTGATTTAGGCGTTATTTGGAGTGATCCTCCAAGAAGAATGATATGTCTCGAACCTTGGACTAGTCCACGAAATTCTTTTGTTGATGGATTTAGAAACATAATGATTCCTTCAAATGATAGTAAAAGGTTAAATGCCTCAATACAAATAAAATCTCTTAAGTAATTTTGCAATACTTATGAAATTTGTCGTTATAGATGATGATCCCACAGGCTCTCAAACTGTTCATGATTGCTTATTACTGCTTAAGTGGGACTGCTCAACTTTAGCTAAAGGTTTTGAATCTAAATCTAATTTATTTTTTATTTTGGCTAATACAAGGTCACTATCGGAAAATGATGCGAAATTAACAATAGAGGAAATTTGCAAAAATCTTAAGACTGTAATTACTTCTCAAGCCTATGAAGAAGAAATTATTTTTATAAGTAGAGGAGACTCTACTCTTCGAGGACATAACTATTTAGAGCCAATTGCTCTAAATAGTTGCTTAGGTCCTTTTGATGCTACTTTTCATATTCCAGCTTTCATAGAAGGTAAAAGATTCACAATTAATGGATCTCATTTTGTTGATAAAACTCCTATTAGTCAAACAATTTTTGCAACAGATAAAATTTTTGGCTATGAGACAAGTAATGTAAAGAATCTTTTATTTCAGCAGAGTAAATCTCAAATAAATTTTGAAGATATACAAAATCTTTTATTGTCAGATATCGAAATGCTAAATGATGAAGAAAATAATATTGTTTTTAAAACACTAAAGAACTTGAAGAATAATAAACATGTAGTTGTAGATGTAGAGAATTATTCTCAACTAAAAAAATTTTCTTTAGTAATTAAAAAATTAATTAAACAAAAAAAATTCCTTTTTCGAACTGCAGCAAGTTTCATAAGTTCAATTTCTGAGAAAAAAAGTATCTCTCAGTCTAAAATATTTTTCTCTAATTTAAGAATAAAAAATAAAGAAAAGAGTTTTCTTCCTGGACTCATAATTGTTGGATCTTATGTAGAACTTTCAACAATACAATTGAATAATTTATTAGAGATAAGTAATTGCAATCCAGTTGAATTAGATGTTTTTGAATTCTTTAAAATTACTTCATCAGATAATAATCAGAAGAGAAGGAATTTGTTTAAAAATAAATTTTTAAAAGAAATTAGATTTTCTTTTGAGAGAGGAAAAACTCCTGTTTTGTTTACTTCAAGAAAATTTATGTCTTTAGATTCTTCTGAAATATTTAATTTTTATAATTTACTTGCTTGTTTTATTGCTGAATTAGTCACTGATTTGAAGTATGAAATAGGATATTTGATTTCAAAAGGTGGAATAACAACAAATTTGATTCTTAGTAAAGGACTTAATGCAGATTATGTTTATCTTGAAGGACAGATTTTAACCGGCATTTCAGTGGTGACTTACAACCTAAAAAATGGCCAAAAACTTCCCATTGTTACTCATCCTGGAAACATTGGTGCTAAAGATTCACTGTTGAATATTTGGAAAGTTTTTGAAAATAAAATTAATTTTTAAAATTAAAAATTTGAGATAATTTCTTCAGCAAAACTACTGCAGGATAATGGTTCTACTTTCGGTTCCATTAGCCGTGCTAGATCATAGGTGACTTTTTTTTGCTCTATTGCCTTACTTAAACCATTAGTAATTAGGTTAGCTGCCTCATCCCAACCAAAATATTCAAGCATCATTACACCACTAAGAATTACTGAGCCTGGATTAATCTTATTTAAGCCTGCATGTTTTGGTGCAGTACCGTGCGTAGCTTCGAAAATTGCTGCATTATCTCCAATATTTGCACCAGGCGCCATACCAAGGCCACCAACAATTGCTGCAGCTGCATCAGAAACATAGTCACCATTGAGGTTTAAGGTTGCAAGAATTGAATATTCTTGAGGTCTAGTTTGAATTTGTTGAAATATACTATCAGCTATCCGATCATCAACCAGAATAAGTTCTCTCCATTTTCCATCTCCGTGGGAATTTGATATTGATGCAATAACTTCTTTAATTTCTTCGCAAATGAATGCTTTTTTGTTATTTGTAAGCTTGTCAAAACCTGGTTCAATTTTTCGAGCATTATTTTCAATTGTAATTTCCGGATTTTTCTGAATATTATCTAAAATCCAGCTTTCTCTTTCTGTAATGCAATCTTCTCTAAATTCATTTACTGCTAATTCATATCCCCAATCTCTAAATGCACCTTCTGTATATTTCATAATATTCCCTTTATGTACTAAAGTCACATGCCTTTTATCTCCTGATAATCTTTTAGCATGTTCAATAGCTTTTCTAATATGCCTTTGGCTACCAGATTTACTCACTGGTTTTATTCCTAAACCTGATCCATCTGGTATAGATCTATTTTTTAAATTTTTACTTTTTGGTATGACAACGTTATTTAGGTGATTAATTAATTCAAGACAATTATTATCCTCTGCTTCCCATTCAATTCCCATGTAGATATCCTCAGTATTTTCTCTATAAACAATAACGTCTAAATTTTGGGGATTTTTGTGAGGGCTTGGAGTGCCTGAATAATATTTGCATGGTCTAACACAGCTATATAAATCAAATATTTGTCTTAATGCAACATTAAGAGATCTAATACCTCCACCGATGGGAGTCGTTAAAGGCCCTTTGATGGCTACACCAAAGTGTTTAATTGCTTCAATAGTATCTTGAGGGAGGTAGTTATATGTTCCATAAAGTTCACAAGCTTCATCGCCTGCATAGACTTTAAACCAATTAATTTTTCTTTCATCTCCATAGCTTTTTTTAATCGCTGAATCAAGAACGATTTGAGTTGCAGGCCAAATATCAACTCCAGTACCATCACCCCTTATAAATGGGACAATTGGACTATTAGGAACATTAGGTTTTCCTTGATTAAAAGTAATTATCTCGCCTTCATTAGGTAAAGTTAATTTTTCAAATTTTGGCATAGCATTGAATTGATAAAAGATAACTCATTGAAGTCCCTCGTATTGTAATTTGCGAGGAGTTATTTTCTTTAAAACCTAGAAATTTATTATTCAAATGTGAATAGAGAATAGATTATTGATCAGCATTTCAACATCTTTATTAAAAGAAAAAGTAGTTAATAAGCAAGTTAAAGCAAATTATGTCATTTTCAAAAAAATACTCAGCTACTTATGAATGCTAGTTCAAATGTAAGTAATGTTGAAATAGCTAATAAAATTGCTTCCACTGCAGCTTTGTTTCGGAAATATTTTCCAGATGCAAGCGTAAACTTTAGTCCTTGGGACAATTCAAATAATGAATCCATGCAAGATACTATAGATTTTGCGTTTCATTTCCCTGGTTGGAGTCCTCTTATTGAATGTAGAGCAATACTCTTACAATTAAGAATAGAAAATGATAATAATGGCAGAGTTCCGAAATTGTTGGGAATAATAATGCGAGGTATGATTGTTCCCTCCGAGAGATGGAGAGTTGCTACTATCGGTGATTGGGAAATGACTGGCACTCATCTACCGCAAAAAGAACAAAAAGATAACCTTTTTTTGGTTTGTAAAGAACTTTATAAGCTATTCTCTAAAACATCCGCTGGTAACAAAAATTAGCTGTTTTATGTATTTTCCTTGTAGATTAAATACACTTACAAAAATAATTCAAAATATATGGCAGTTGCTCTTGCAGGACAATTAAGAGAAGGGACAAAAAAATCCCACACTATGGCAGAAAATACTGGTTTTGTGGCTTGTTTTTTAAAAGGAGTTGTTGAAAAGAAATCTTATAGAAAATTAATTAGCGATTTATATTTTGTGTATGAAGCTATGGAAGAAGAAATTGAAAGACTGGTCAATGAGGAACATCCCGTAATAAAACCTATAGGTTTTAAATCATTATTCAGGAAAGAAACTCTTGTAAATGATCTTAAATTTTATTTTGGTGAAAACTGGAAGAATGAAATTAACATTTCTCACTCAGCAAAAGAATATGTTGAAAGAATCCGAGAGGTCGCAAAAAATTCACCAGAGCTATTAGTTGGTCACCACTACACTCGCTATATAGGAGATTTATCTGGGGGGCAAATCTTGAAAAGGATAGCTAAAAAAGCATTAAATTTGAAGGGAAATGATGGTTTAAATTTTTATGAGTTTGAATTAATTGCTGATGAAAAGAAATTCAAGGAAGAATATTCCCTTACTTTGAATCAACTTCCAATAAATCAAAAGACTGCTGATCAAATTATTGATGAAGCTAATCAAGCTTTTACTTACAATATGAAAATGTTTAAGGAGCTTGAAGGTAACTTGATTGCTGTCTTAGGCAAGATTGTATTCAATTACATTACAAAAAAAGTTAGGAAAGGAAGTACCGAGTCCTAATATTTATGTTTGATTCATTAGTTGATTTCCTTAAAACCAATATTGATGAATTAAATGGTCATGAAGTACAAATATCTAGCGAATTCAAAGAACATCACAATGAAGACTCAAAATATATTATTAAAAATTGGCTTTTTTCATCTCCCGAATATAGAAAGTGGCGAATAACAAGATTAGATGGTGGCAAAAAACTGCAAGTTTTTAATACGGTCGCATATCCTAATTTTGATAATGAAATGCCTATTTTAGGAGCTGATATTTTGTGGTTTGGTACTTCTCAAAAGTTATTATCAATTCTTGATTATCAACCTCTAATTCAAGAAGGCAAATATCTTGATAAATATTGTTCAAGTTTAGGGAGTATTAAGAAAAAATATTCTGCATTTGATAATAATAAAATGAAGAATATATATGATTCAAAAAAGTACTTTTCCCCATGGGTTATTATATGTAGAGGAAATAAATTAAATCTTGATAGGGATTTAAATAATATATTCCATTCATTTGTAAATAATTATTTGAACATTCATAAATCGAATCCGGTTAATCAATTTTTAAATGCAGAAGAAATAAAGATTAATCAAATTAAATATGATAAGTACAGTTTTGAAAAAGACCCTGCAGATAAATTGTTTAAATCTTTTTTTGGAGAAAAATGGACAAAAAAATTTATCAATAAATTTCTATTTACATTAAATAATGAGATTATTAATTGAATGTTCATACAAGATACTATTTTTTACAGGCCAGATTGGAGATGGCATAATTTTTTAAAATATTTAATAAATAATTTAAAAAAATATAACTGTTTAGAAAAAATAATACCCTCGGAATATTCTTATAAAGATTCAACTTATGGTTCAAAAAAATCAAAAAAAAATGTGAATCTCTCTACTTGGGGTGTAACGCATAAAAAAAGAATACAATTCGCAAGAGCAGTTTGTATAAATAGTCCAAATTATTCTGTTTTAAATTTTTTAATTATTCCTAATACTATTTATAACGTCCCATTTTTTGGAGTAGATTTTGTTTCTTTACCTAATAGTTATTTACTAGTGTTAGATTTTCAGCCTTCATTAAAAATACAAAATCAATACAATAATCATTTAATAGAAAAACTTATAAAACTCAAAAATCATTGTCATTCATCACTCCCATTAGCTGAAAAAATGTCTGAGGATGTAGCTAGATTTTTTTCTCCCGGAGTAATATGGTCAAAATTACCAAAAGAAGAAAGAAGTGATTTTTTAATTGCTAATCAGCTTTTTACTTCATTTAAGGAATATCTTGATTTGTATTTGGAAATTCTTTTCGAAAGTAAAGAAGTCGATATTGAATTGCAAAAAGAATTAATAAACGGTCAAAATAATTATTTGAATTATAGAAGAGATAACGATCCAGCAAGGCCAATGTTGTCGAGTTTGTTTGGTAGAGAATTTACTGAATCTTTAATTAAAGAAGTTTTATTTACTACTTAAAAGTCTTATAATTAATTGAAAGTTAAATCATATGAAAAAAATTTCTGTTCTTTTTGTATGTTTGGGAAATATTTGTAGGTCTCCTGCAGCGGAAGCTATCTTTATAAGTTTAATTGAAAAAAAAGGCTTAAACGATGGCTTTATTGTAGATTCTGCTGGTACTGGGAGTTGGCATATTGGGAAAAAAGCTGACTCTAGAATGAGAATTGCGGCAGAAAGAAGAGATATAGAGATCTTGAGCAGGGCTCGCCAAATTACCAGCAAAGATTTTGAAGAATTTAACTATATTCTTGCGATGGACGATTCAAATTATAGAAATATTCAAGATCTCAAAAGTAGAACAGGTTCAACTGGTTTTGCATCAATTAAAAAAATACAAGATTTTAGATCAGTTTTTAATGACCAAGAAGTTCCTGACCCGTATTTTGGCGGTGATGACGGCTTCGATTATGTCCTTGATATTTTAGAAGACTCTGTAAACGGTTTTTTGGAAAGTATTTCTTGAATTTATTCGATCTGAGTCTCTTTAGGAATCTTGTCATTATAAAGGTCAATAATTTTATCCACTACTTCATTGATTGTATATCCATCCGTAATAATTTCTATTGCATCATTCGCTTTTATTAGAGGTGAAATTTCCCTATTGGAATCCTCAAAATCTCTTTTCTTTATAAGTTCTTTTAATTTATGAAGGTCAATTTCTTGTGAGTCTTTACTATTTTTATCAGATTTCCTTCTTTTTGCTCTTTCATCGATGCTTGCAGTTAAAAATATTTTAAGTTCTGCATGAGGAAAAACAGTAGTTCCTATATCTCGTCCCTCAGCTACAAGTCCGCCTGATTCTCCAATTTTTCTTTGCTCTTCTACTAAGAATTTTCTTACTTCTTTTATTGAGGAAATTTTAGAAACTATGGAACTTATCTTTTGCGACCTAATTTCTTCAGTAACACAGTAGTTATTAACATAAACATCCTGACGTGAATTTGTATTCGACTTGAAAACAATAGATATATCTTTAAGAATATTCTGTAATTTTTTTTCTTTTTTATAATCAATACTTTCTTTTAGTATAAGCCAACTCAATGCCCTATACATTGCGCCAGTATCTAAATATAGAAGTTTAAGTTTTTTCGCTATTAACTTTGTTACAGTACTTTTCCCTGAACCTGCAGGACCATCAATTGCAATAATCGGACTTCTTTTCATTAGGAAAACGTGATCAATTAATCTTGTCTCTCCACATCTTATCGCACCAGCCAGTAACGAAATATTATCCTCAAGTTTTGCTTTTTCTAGTGTATGAGGGTGTAAATGTTCTAAATATTCAATTGAAATTTTTTTTGATGAAAGCTTTTTAATTATTTGGTTTAAATTGATCTTTTTATCTTGTTGAAAAATTTTTTTTGCTTCTAATAACTCACTTGAAAAAAACCTAATCAATTTTCTTTCGTTTTTTGATAAATGTATATTTCGTGAACTTAAAGGAATCCCATCAAAATCTCTTTGTGTAGGAACGGATTTAATAGCAACATTTAATTTCTTTCTTACGACAAGATTTTTTAAAATTAAAAGTTGTTGCCAATCTTTTTCTCCTAAGTAAAGATTTTTTGGCTTGATGAGATTAAGTAATCTATAAATTACTGTACAAACGCCATCAAAATGTCCAATTCGATTTAATCCACATAATGCAGAAGATAATTCTATTGGAGCTTTTAGGAAGCTAATATTTTTATTATTCAGTGGATATATATCTTCATTACTTGGGATGAAGATGGCATCTGCTCCATGTGAAAAGGAGATTTTTATATCATTATCAATTGTTTTAGGGTAATTCTCTAAATCTAACTTGTTATCAAATTGAAGTGGATTAATAAAAATACTTACTAAATTAACATTAGAATTGTCATTTTTTGCTGTTGATATTAGTTTAATATGTCCATTATGAAGATTACCCATTGTTGGAATGAAGTTAATTTCACTATTTATATTTCTCCTCCAATTTTCTATTTCTTCAGTTTTCCTTATGATTAATTTCTTCACTTTGTTTTTAAAAAATAAATCTATTTGATAAACAATTACTGGACAAAAACAATCTTAGGAGGAATATCTATATAGGGAAAGTCTATCATTTTTATTTCATGGATTACAAAACATCAGGAGTTGATATAGAAGCTGGACGAAAATTTGTTTCCGAAATTAAACAGGCAGTTGAAGGAACTCATACATCTAATGTGATTGAGGGGATTGGCGGATTCGGAGGCTTGTTTAGAATTCCTATCGATAGTTTTAAAAACCCAGTTCTTGTTTCAGGAACTGATGGAGTTGGAACAAAATTAGAATTAGCCCAAAGTAAAAACTTTCACTTTGAGGTTGGTATTGATTTAGTTGCTATGTGCATGAACGATATCATTACTAGTGGTGCAAAACCGTTATTTTTTCTGGATTATATCGCTACTGGTAAGCTTGATAAGAAACAATTATTGAGGGTTGTTCAGGGAATTTCACATGGTTGTGGAGAAAATAACTGTGCATTACTCGGCGGAGAAACTGCTGAAATGCCTGGATTTTATTCAAAAAATAAGTATGATCTCGCAGGATTTTGTGTTGGAATAGTTGATGAGGATAAGCTTATTAATGGTAAAAAAGTCTCTGAAAATGACTTAATAATTGCTTTAAATAGTGATGGAGTTCATAGTAACGGCTTTAGTTTAGTAAGAAAAATTATTCAAAACAATAATCAAATAGATAAAGAATTTGAAAAAGTTTCTCACTTAAATTTTTATGATGAGTTATTAAAACCTACAAAAATTTATAATAATGTGATTAGCCAAATTTTATCTGAAAATATAGAAATTAAAGCAATGTCTCATATAACTGGTGGGGGAATTCCAGAAAATTTACCAAGATGTATTCCTTCTGATTTTATTCCTTATATCAATACCAGTTCTTGGGAAATACCTATTTTATTTAAATTCCTTAAAGAGAAAGGATCTATTCCTGAAAAAGATTTTTGGAATACTTTCAATCTTGGAGTGGGATTTTGTTTAATTATTGATAAACAATTTAAGGACGCGATATTAAGTATCTGTAAAGATTATGAAATAGATGGTTGGGAAATTGGGAAGATAGTTCAAAAAAATGATTCAAAAATTAGTAAATTTTTGCCAGAAATTTTAACTTAAATTTTTTTATATCTTTTAAATGAGTTTTAAAAAATTATTTTTTATACCCAAATCAAAAAGTTAGGTGTAATATAATAAAATTACCGCCGAATTATATCGGAAGTTTAAGTATTAAGATTTAACCTTTATTCAATGCCTTTTGCAAATAATCAAAGAATTACACGTAGACGTAGTTCAGCTGGCCCTACACCTCCAAAAAGACCAATAAATAATAATTCCGAATTAAATGGTAGACAGGCACAAGGCCCAAGACCAACTTTCTTGACACTAAGGGATCATGGGAAAGTTTTTGTCGCTGATTTACCTAACTTGTCGGATGGTCAATTAGCACATATTAGTAAAGAAGCTAATGAAGTTTTAAATAGTTTGGAAAAAAGACTGAGTGATCTTGAAAATGAACCTAGTGTTAGTAATCCTGAAAACGATACGCTGATAAAAGCTTCTACCAAAAGAGATGTCACACTGAGGTTTATTAAATCAATAGAAGAGGAACAAGAACATAGAAAGAATAATCCTGCTTTACGAGATGCTGCATCTGAATCGTTACCGAGAACTTTTCTTGAGGTTGCTAGACATAGATTGCCTGGAGCAACTTTTGATTCACTACTTCGAGAGGCTCTTGAAGCTTGTGCAGTTGATGAGAGTGCAGAAGAAAATCAAGTTATTGATGAGCCTAAAGAAACTGTAAAAATTATGGATATACCTTCTTCCAACACTAATGCTTCACTTGTTGTTAGTATCGACTCAAGTGATGATTCCAAGAATGACTCCATTTGATTCAACACAAGAGTTAATAAGTTTTAAAGACCAAAATAATTCAAAAATTAACCTTACTTCAGAGAAAGATCCCATTTTATGTAGTCATTGCCAAAGGACTGCATCAAATGGTGTTAGATGTTTAGGAATGTGTGTAGCTGATAATGATTATTAAAATAATTCAAATTTTACATAAATATTCTGATGAAAATAATTAATAAATCAATTAAATTTTATTTATCAATAGATATCGGGTATTATTTATCAATAATAATGAAAAGATTATTTTCCATATATCAAATAAGTAATTGAAACTTTATACCCTTTATTTCAAATTGAATTTTTTAGAAAACTTCATAATTAAATGTGTAAAAAAATTAAATAAGGCGGCACCCAGATTCGAACTGGGGATAAAGGATTTGCAATCCTCTGCCTTACCACTTGGCCATGCCGCCGAAAAAGATTCGATTGAGTCTTCATATGATCTTAACAGTAAGGTGCCTCATTCTCTATTATTTATATGCAATGGTCATGGAGAAGATGTAATCGCATCGGAGATAATAAAAAGATTTCTAAAAAAAATAAAAAATAAAAATATTGAAGTTTTGCCATTAGTTGGAAATGGAGATGTATTTAATTCCATAAAATCAAAGAATTTTCGTAAAATAGGATATTTTAAAGAACTGCCTAGTGGAGGTTTTAGTAATCAAAGTCTGAAGGGATTTGTGCGTGATTTGTTTGCAGGATTTTTAATCGATAATTTAAGAAATTTTCTACTTGTAAAACAGAAGTCAAAACATAACTGCAAAATTATCGCAGTAGGCGATTTCTTGCCATTACTCTACGCTTGGAGTTCAGAATGCGAATTTAGTTTCATTGGAACTCCCAAAAGTGATCATACTTGGAGTAGTGGGCCAGGTTGGGATTTAAGCGACTTTTATCATAAGTTGAAAGGTTCTGAATGGGATCCATGGGAAATGTTTTTAATGAAATCTCCAAGATGTAAAAATTTAATTATGAGAGATAAAATTACAGCTAATAATTTGAATAAAAAAAATATTGATGCAAAATACTTGGGCAATCCAATGATGGATTTTGTTAATGCAACAAACGATAAGATATCAAATATTGTTTCTTTTAAAAGGATTATTTTATTAGTTGGAAGTAGATATCCTGAAGCTCTTAAAAATCTTAAAAATTTTCTAAATTGTTTGCATGATTTTGATTTTTCAAAGGATTTGGTAATACTTTTGCCTTTGAGCATTAATGCGAATGTTATTCAAATTCAAAATTATTTAAATAAATATGGTTTTATAAAACAGAGTAAAGTTAAATTTCTAATTGATGAAGATTCAGTATGGAAAAAAAAAGATCAATATGTAGTGATTGGAAAAGGTAAATTCAATTCATGGGCTAACATGGCAGAAGTTGGTTTGTCTAATGCAGGAACTGCTACAGAGCAAATTGCTGGTCTTGGAATTCCATCTCTCTCTCTACCGGGACCTGGACCACAATTCACAAAATCATTTGCCAAAAGGCAATCAAGATTATTGGGAGGTAGTGTTTTAGTTTGTGCGAACAAAAAAATTCTTTTAAAACGTTTAAGTTTACTTTTGAAAGGAAAAGTTGATAGGTTAAAACAAGCAAAAATTGGGAAAAAAAGAATGGGAGAATCCGGAGCAAGTAAGAAAATCGTAGATGCCATAAACCTTAGTTTGTTATCTTAGTAAATGAACTAGCTTATTAATTATTAATTCTTTTATGTATCCAATAAATGATCGGCAATATCTAAAAATTTGTGCAGAGATTGCAAAATTTATGAGTATAAGCTTATCTTCTGCTAAAAAGAAAGTAGAAATTCAAATTGCAAAAGAAGGCTCGAAAACTATTCAAGAAAAAATACAAGTTGCTCAAAATGTTTTAAAAATTTGTAAAAAAAATGATGGAGATCAATTAAGTTCTTCAAGAATACTTGATAAGCTTATGGAAACTCTTGATGGTGAAGATAAATTTTTAACTGAAGATTGATTTTTAATGTTCAAATATATTTGAGAATTTTAGTATGTCTAAATCAGCATGAACAGAGACTGTTTCGAAACATTTTTGAGCTAATTCATATCTATTCTCTCTTTCTAAAATAACTTTTAATTTATGCATAGCTTCAATTAAATATCTAACATCATTTGCTGCATAATCTAGTTGATCTTTTGTTAAATCTTCGTTGCTACCCCAATCACTACTTTGAGAGCTTTTGTCCAGTTCTATACCTAGCAATTCATTTATTAAATCCTTTAAACCATGTTTATTTGTATAAGTTCTCGCCAACTTACTAGCAATTTTTGTACAAAAAATATTTTTTGTATTAATTTCCAGATTGCATTTTAGAGCTGCTACATCAAATCTCGCATAGTGAAATATTTTAGTAATTTTGTCATCTTCAAGAAGTGCTTTTAAATGAGGTGAAGAAGATGGATTAATTTCGATTTTTATACAGGATGTTCTTTTAAATTCATTACATATTTGTACTAAACAGAGTCTATCTCTTCCATGAATTAAACCCATTGCTTCAGTGTCAATAGCTAGGTAGGATGATTTTTTATAAAGATTGTATAAATCTACCGTCAAATCGCTATAAAGAAAATCAATATTTTTATTTTCAATAGTCATTTGTAATAAGTATTTAAAGTAATTTAAAATTTAGAATATTACTTAAGATTTTATTTAATTAAGAATTTTTATCTAATGTGATTATTTTACAGAAAAATTCTAAAAAATTATAATATGATGTAACTTTAATTTTTATTCTCGAGTTACTAGAAAAAATTATTTAATGTCATATTCCTTAAATTCAACATTATTCCTGACAATTCTCTTGGCCATAGGATTATTTTTTTTTCTTAGGGCTTCCAGTAAAGATAGAACAACCATCGTTGAGATTTCATCTTCTCAGCAGCCAATTAAGGTTTTAAATGGTTTATGTGAATGGCTTAATTTGAGGGGATGGAAGCAAGCAGGAGGAGATTTTGAACAAAGAATTTTAATATTCAAGGGTCAAGTTGTTTCTAGTAAATTTTTAGCAATTTTTTTAGGTTTTCTTGGCGGTTTTGGTTCTTGTGCTTTGGGATTAGTAATTATTCAAATATATCCTGAATTAGGTTGGTGGCCTATCCTTTTGGGATTAATTGGTGGCCCTTTGTCTGGAATTGTTTATTTTAAAAAATCAGCAAGAGAGGAGCAATTTGAATTAAGGTTGATCAACGAAAATGAAAAAGATTCAACTTTTATGAGACTTAGAGCCCATAGGGATGAATTAATTTCTTTAGAAAATGAACTTGGAGAAAAACTTCAATTGAAAAGTGACGGTTCTTTATTTAAAACACCTATTTAAGGGACTTAAAAAATTTTATTTGATAATTTTTAATCAAAAATATTATTCTCTATACAGAATTTCTCTAACTCTGTATCATCCAACCAATCTTGGGGTTTTGTAAAAATTGATGTGAGAAAATCCTCTCGAGAACCATTTTTAGCTTTATATCCATATTCCCATCTAGCTAAAGGCGGTAAGGACATTAATATAGATTCAGTTCTTCCATTTGTTTGTAGTCCAAAAATCGTCCCTCTATCCCAAACTAAATTGAATTCGACATATCTACCTCTTCGATATAGCTGGAATTCTCTTTCCTTCGATGAATATGTTTGAGAAGCTCTTTTTTCAATAATAGGCAAATATGAAGGGAGGAATGCCTGCCCACAGTTTTCCGCTAAAGAAAATAAATCATCCCAATTTAAATTTGTTCTGCCAATATTTTGTGAAGCTTTTGATGCTTCTCCATTATGGTTATTTCCTCTATAAATATTGCCTGAACCATCTTGATAGTCATAAAAAATACCTCCTATGCCTCTAGATTCATTTCTATGCTTCAGGAAGAAATATTCATCACACCATGGTTTGAAAACTTTATGCAAATCTTGATCAACTTTTTCGCAAGCTTTTTTATGCTCATTATGAAAATTCCTTACATCAGAAAGGTAAGGATAAAAAGGGGTTAAGTCTGCACCTCCCCCAAACCACCATACAGGACCAGCTTCGAAATATCGATAATTCAGATGAACTGTAGGAATATAGGGGTTCTTAGGATGCAAAACCATAGAAGTTCCGGTAGCAAACCATTCATGACCTTTTGCTTCGGGCCTTTGAGAGATTATAGATTGGGGTAATTCTTTTCCTTGTACTTCCGAGAAATTTACGCCTGCTTGCTCAAAAATAGAACCATTTTTCAATACTCTTGATCTTCCACCGCCACCTTCGTCTCTTAGCCAGGATTCCTCTGCAAATTTCCCTTTGCCATCTACATTTTCAAGTCCTGAACAAATTTTGTCTTGTAGAGTTAATAAGAGATTTTTAGTTTTTTCTCTCGAGTTTTTAGGAGGTTCTTTCAACATGTATTTAGTAAATCTTGAAGAAAAAATTTTTTTGGTTAATTATAAGTTTCTCTTTATAATTTCTCTTAGGGGGTCCTTATTGCCTATTATTTGATAGTTCGACATAGTTCTTAATCTTTTAAACAGTCGACTATCTTGTCAAAATATTTAAAAATTTAATGACCACAATAGAAGATGCGAATTTTGCTTTACAAAAAGTTCTAGATGCTGGATCACAGAAAAATGTAATTGAATTAGCTTGGATTAAAAATGTAAGAGTAATTATACCGAGAGTAATCGTAACATTATCATTACCATCTTTTGCAAATTCTCAAAGAGATAGAATTGTACAAGAGGTTAGAGAGACACTACTGGATTTTGAAGATATTGATGATGTTCAAATAGAGATAGATAATAATCCTTCCAAAACAGAATCTCAAAATCAAAGTAATGCTCCTCAGTTGCAGAAGATTGATGGGATTCGACATATCATAGCTGTTAGCAGTGGTAAAGGTGGAGTTGGAAAAAGTACCATTGCAGTTAATCTCGCTTGTTCTTTAGCTAAATTAGGCTTAAAAACTGGTTTGCTGGATGCGGATATATATGGACCTAATACCCCCTCAATGATGGGAGTAGCCGAACAGAATCCAAAGGTTACAGAAGGTAGTGACAGTGATCAAAGGTTAATACCAATAAATAAATATGGAATTTCATTGGTATCAATGGGTTTCCTCATAGAAGAAGGTCAGCCAGTGATATGGAGAGGACCAATGCTTAATAGTATTATCAGACAATTTTTGTACCAAGTTGAATGGAATAATCTTGATTTTTTGGTTATTGATTTGCCTCCTGGAACAGGAGACGCTCAAATATCTCTTTCTCAATCTGTACCTATTTCTGGCGCTATAGTTGTCACTACTCCTCAACAAGTATCTTTGCAAGATGCAAGGAGAGGATTAGCAATGTTTAAACAACTCGGAGTACCTTTATTGGGAATTGTAGAAAATATGTCAGTATTTATTCCGCCAGATATGCCAGGTAAAAAATATGAAATTTTTGGTAAAGGTGGTGGACAAACATTAGCTAACGAAAATGACTTACCATTACTAGCTCAAATTCCTATTGAAATCCCTCTCGTTGATGATAGTAATAAAGGTGTGCCAATCTCAATAAGCCAGCCCAATAAAGAAAGTTCTGTCGTATTTGGTAATTTAGCTCAATTAATTAAAAATCAATTTGTTAATACTTAATTGATGTTTAAGAGAATTTCTTTATTAAATTACAGAGGATTTTTGCAAAAAAAAGACAACTTTAATAGAGGTTTTTTATTTTCTCCGCTACTTATAATTCCCCTGTTTTTAGTTATTATTTCGGGTTTATTGATAAAAAGTATTCAGGGTGAATTTTTAGTATCGAACTATTTAGGCCATATCCTAACTGGTTTTTTAGGTTATTTCTTAGCATTTTTTATTTCTTATATACCTTTAGAGAGAATTAGAAAGTATGTGGTTCCATTTTATTTGTGTACTTTAATATCCTTATTACTAATTTATTTTTTTGGGATTTCAGTCTCTGGAGCTCAAAGATGGCTAAACTTGGGCATCTTTTCTTTTCAGCCTTCAGAGGTAGCTAAACTTAGTACTGTATTAACTCTTGCTTTAGTACTCGACAAAAAAATAATTCTAACAATTAGAGATTTAGTATTGCCCTTATTAGTAGTAGTTATTCCTTGGTTATTAATTTTCTTTCAACCTGACTTAGGTACCTCTTTAGTTTTAATTGTTTTGACAGGTGTGATGCTCTATTGGTCGCAAATGCCCATAGAGTGGATTTTGATATTAGTGTTTTGTATTATCACATCTACATTATATCTAACCTTACCAACTCTACTAATTTTCTGGATTCCAGCTATAGGTTATCTTGCTTATAGATCTTCAAAAAAGAAAATTATTTTTTCTGCTCTCGCTATTTCGTTCCATTTATTAGTGGCAAAATTTACACCAATTTTGTGGCAATATGGCTTAAAAGAATATCAAAAAGATAGATTAGTTTTATTTTTAGATCCAAATCGAGATCCATTAGGTGGCGGATATCATTTGATACAGAGTCAAATTGCAATTGGTTCTGGAGGATTATTTGGGACTGGTTTGCTACAAGGTAAGCTGACTAATTTGCAATTTATACCTGAACAACATACTGATTTTATATTCAGTGCTTTAGGGGAAGAATTAGGTTTT
>QCDJ01000008.1 GCA_003280935.1 Prochlorococcus sp. AG-355-B23 | reverse complement strand
ATCAGAATCAGTATTAGTCATTATTATCTATAGTTCGTAATTAAAATTTTTCTAAATACTATTTATTTATATCAAATAATTATGACAATTAAATTGTTTGTAATCTCCTTAAAACTCCATTAATAAATTTTCTTCCTTGCAAATCACTATATTTATTAGCTAAATTAACAGCCTCATCACAAGCAACAGCAATAGGTGTGTTCAAAAAATTGATATCCACGTAAGCTAGCCGCAAAATATCCCTATCAATTCTTGGTAATCTTTTTAATCTCCAACCATCCATTACTTGATCGATATCTGAATCAATACTTTTAAGGTTATTAATTATATTACAAATCCTTTGATTTACATCCTCTCTAATATCTATTTGACCGCTAGAAACAATTAATTTTGGAAAGTCTAGAGTGACAGAGAGTGTATTCATTACGGTTTCAATTTTTGTCAGAGATTTTTTTAACTCATCTCGAACATTTGAATAAGAGGAATCAACACCTTCTTGCAATTCACTATCTAATATTTTTTGTGAAGCATTTTCTAACTCTGACTCGCAATTATCTAATTCCTCTCTGCAATGATTTATTAGAGAATCCAAAGCAGATTCAAAAATTTCTTCTATTTGAAATTTATTTAATTTAAAATCACCTTTATCTTTTATAAGGCCAAGAGAAATTAAAGATAATTCTCTAGAGAGGGATCTATTATGCATCAATTAAGAAGAAGTATTAGTAGAAGCTCGTAATTGAGAAAACAATTTTGAAAATGTTGGATTTGTGGTGGTATTTTTCTCATCTGGATTAACTATCCCAGCAGAAATTATTGTTCTAAAAGCATCTTCAACAGAAATATCCAAATCCTTAACAGAAGACTCAGGAACGAGTGTATACCAGCCAGTAGTTGGGTTTGGTGCTGTAGGGATAAAAACACTAAGTAACTTTTCTTCCAATTCTGGCTGTAGAGAAGGTCCTACATCTCCAGTTACAAAGCCTACACTATATAGTCCCTCACGAGGATATTCGACTAAAACAACTCGTCTAAATCTATTAGATTTATTGCTTAAGAAAGTTTCTAGCAACTGTTTAAGAGTTTTATAAACCGCTCCAGCTACGGGAATTTTTGATAAAGTACCCTCTCCAAATTCTAACAACCATCTTCCTACAAAATTTCTTGCCATTAAGCCTATAAGCAAAATAGCTAATAAAGGAACAGTTAAACCTAAGGTGAGATTAATTAAATCTTGTAATAAAGGATTTAAAGTAATAAAAGGATTTAGTTGCTTTGGGACTGAAGTAACTAACGTTAAAACAAATTTACTAACTAGCGATGAGAGCCAGATTGTTGTTGCTAAGGGTATTACAACTAAAAGCCCAGCAATAAGATCATTTTTGAGATCTTGTTGAAGCCTAGATCCTAAATTGGAATCTTGATTTTGATTAGATTCAACCAAAATAACGTTTTAACTATATTAACTTTACTAATAATTTAACTGTTTTTACTAAGTTAGGATATATTTTTCTTAAATATATCTATTTTATTTATAAGTTTATTCTGAAAAAGAACTTTTCAAAGAAATGCTATACAAAAAAAGAAATGATTGATACGATTCAAAACAAAAAAGAAATAAGTAAAAAATTAAAAGAAAGAGCTATTTTTGAAGGTTTTACAGTTGCCGGAATAGCTTCAGTACCTGGAAGTTCGCGCGTAAAATTAAGAACCAATGCATTAGAAAGATGGTTATCAAGTAACTATCATGCTGAAATGAAATGGATGGAAGCAGAAAAAAGAAAAAATATAGGCTCACTTTTTGAAGATGCAAAAAGTGTTTTAAGCGTTGGATTTACTTACATAAATTCAGAAAACAAAAACAATAATTTCCTTAAGGTCGCTAAATTTAGCCAAGGAGAGGATTATCATAAAGTGATTCACAAAAAATTAAAAAATATTGGTTACTGGATCAATCAAGAAATCCCTGATTGCAAATGGAAAATATGTGTTGATACCTCTCCACTTCTTGAAAAAGCATGGGCAGAAGAGTCAGGGATTGGTTGGATAGGTAAAAATAGTAATTTAATAAACAAAAAAAATGGTTCTTGGTTTACTTTAGGTTTTATGGTGCTTACAAAAGATTTAATGCCAGATAAGCCTCATCAATCACTTTGCGGAAAATGTGATATTTGTATTCAAAATTGTCCCACAAAGGCAATAGTAGAACCCTTTGTAATAAAGTCAGATCTATGCATTGCATATCACACAATAGAGAACAGAGATAAAACTATTCCAAAGAAAATAGAAAGAAATTTAAACGGATGGGTTGCGGGATGTGATATTTGTCAAGATGTATGCCCTTGGAATAAATCAGTGCCATACAACGATAATTTTGAAACTACACCGAAAGAATGGATTAAAAATCTTAATATTGAATCGCTAAATTGGGATGATGAAACTTGGAAAAGAAATCTTCAAGGAACTACATTAAAAAGAATTAAACCATGGATGTGGAAAAGAAACATACAAGCAAATCTAAATAATAAAAAAATTAAAATATGAAAAAGTTTTTAACACAAATAATCTGGTTCTTCTTGATCAGTTTTTACTTCATTCAAATACAAAAAGTTCAAGCAATAGTTCCCTATTATTATTTACCGACAATAAAAAATTTACAAAAGCAAGGTATATATATTGGCAAAAATGCATATCAACTACTTTATTTTGGACAATATAAAGACAGTCTTAACTTAGCCAAATTAGCTATAAAAATAAATGCAAAAGATGAAAAGCTATGGTTAATTTTAGCTGAAGCACAAATAGCTAATAAACAATACAAAAAGGCATTAAAAACTCTAAATAAAGCAGAACAGATCAATTCAAATATTAGCGAAATATATTTTGCTAAAAGTAATATTTATTTAAAAATTTCACAACAAAAAAAGGCTAAGACTGCTTTAGAAAAAGGAATAAAAATAGAACCTAATAACCACAAGGCTATTTTTCAACTAGGAAATATTTTATTAATGGAAAAAAATTACTTAGGAGCTATTAAATTATTTAATAAATCTATAAAAATTAAACCTGATTTCTGGCAAGCAATCAATAATAAAGGTTTAGCTTATTTCGAAAAAAACAATATAAATCTATCAATTAAATTTTTTGAAAGTGCAATCTCAATTGAAGAAAATGCTGAACCATTACTGGGACTAGCCTCATGTTTAAGGATTAATAATACAAAATTAGCAATTGAGCTAGCAAAAAAAGCTTTGGCTATAGATCCCAAATATGTCAATTATGAATATAGAACAGAACAGTTATGGGGAGAAAAATTACAAGCTTCTACAGAACTTCTTTTACAAAATGAAGAGCTTAAAAAAAATATAATAATAGCAAAATCTAAAATAATTCAATCATCTTAATTTTCAATACTGGTAAATATTTTTTTACCTATTAGTCTTAATTTAGTAAATAAATAGTTTTTCAATTTTGCGCTCTAATGGATAAGAAAAACTTCACTTCTATATCTCTTCAAGAAGAAATGCAACGTTCTTATTTAGAGTATGCAATGAGCGTAATAGTTGGACGTGCTCTACCCGATGCAAGAGACGGTCTTAAGCCTGTACAAAGAAGAATACTTTTTGCGATGTACGAATTAGGCTTAACACCTGATAAACCATTTAGAAAGTGTGCAAGAGTTGTTGGAGATGTACTTGGCAAGTACCACCCTCATGGAGATCAAGCAGTATATGATGCATTGGTAAGGCTAGTACAAGATTTTTCTACTAAATATCCTACTCTTGACGGCCATGGAAATTTTGGATCTGTGGATAATGATCCGCCAGCAGCTATGAGATATACTGAAACAAGATTAGCTCCGATAGCTCATAAAGGATTTCTTGAAGAAATTGGATCAGAAACAGTAAGCTTTTCAAATAACTTTGACGGTTCTCAAAAAGAACCAGATGTTCTTCCGGCTCAGCTTCCATTTTTATTATTGAACGGCTCATCCGGTATTGCTGTAGGCATGGCAACAAACATACCCCCTCACAACTTAGGCGAAATTGTAGATGGTTTAGTTGCTTTAGTAAAAAATAAAGATATAAATTGTAAAAAACTTTCTAACATTATCAAAGGGCCAGATTTTCCAACAGGCGGAGAGTTAATTTATGGTCCAGCAATAGAGGAACTTTATGAAACAGGAAAAGGATCTTTAACCATTAGAGGAGTAATAAATACTGAGGAAGTAAATTTAGGCAAAGGGAAACATAAAAGAAATGCTCTAATCATTACGGAACTGCCTTACCAAATTAATAAAGCAGGATGGATTGAAAAACTCGCAGAACTTGTTAATTCAGGAAAAATTCATGGGATCTCTGATATTAGGGATGAGAGCGATAGAGATGGAATGAGAATTGTAATAGAGCTAAAAAAAGATTCTAATTCTGAACTTGTTATTTCTAATTTATATAAAAAAACAACTCTCCAAACAAACTTTGGCGCAATATTCTTAGCTTTAATTAAAGGCAAACCTGTACAACTAAATCTGAAAAAATATCTCTACTATTTTCTTGAATTTAGAGAAGAAACAATTAGAAAAAGAACTTTTTATTTTCTCAAAAACACACTTGATAAACTAGAGATATCAGAAGGTTTATCTAAAGCTACAAAAAACATAAACAAAGTTATCGAAATTATAGAAGAATCAGAAAATTCTACGCAAGCTAGATCAAAATTAGTTGAAAATTTTTTCTTAAGTGAAAAACAGGCAAATTCAGTTTTGGATATGCCACTAAAAAAATTAACAAATCTAGAAAAAAATCAAATTGATAACGATATAAAAAATTTAGAAGAAAAAAAGAATTATTTTCAAAAATTGTTGAACGAAAGAGAATTATTACTTGAATTACTTATAGAAGAATTATTAATATTAAAGAAAAAATATAATGTTATACGTAAAACAAAAATAATTAAAAATATAAATCAAAATCAAGAATTAGAAACGCTTAATAATCAGATATTAGAAGATTTTATAAATAAAAAAACAAAAATGTATATAGACAATAGACTTTATTTAAAAAAGATGATTTTAGGTAATTACAAGAAATCATTTGAGGTTGTAAATAAAATTATAGATAATAAAAATATTCAAAAATTTATAGGTAATATTGAAAAAAATATAAAATTAATTGGAATAACAAATACAGGAAAAGTATTTAACATTGATTGGGAATCAAATATTAATAAAGACTATAAATTAGATAATAAAATTCTTGGAAATATTCATCCTAGTGAAATAATAAATTTTCACTCAATTAAAAAAGACATTACAAATTATTTATGCATATTAAATTCAGATGGAAGATTTAAAAAAGTTTTATTTGATGAAGATATGATTAAAAGCAATAGATCTTTCACTATTACAAAATTAAAAAATAATTTAAAAACAATTGATTCTTTTATTTCTAATGAAAGGAAAGATTTAATAATATTAACCTCAATAGGAAGAATTTTTAAATTTAATTTATCAAATAAATTTTTAACGCCAACTTCTAAACAATCCCAAGGATTAATCATTGCAAAACTTTTACCATCTGAAAAAATCGTTTCTTGTTGTACATTTAATGATGGAGAAAATATTTTTTTAATATCTAAACAAGGAAAAATCTTTTGCATAAATAGTGATGAAATTTACTGCTCAAATGAATACAGTTTGGGATATTTGAATGAAAAAACCCAACTTAAAAACGATTACTTCCTCAAAATAATGGCAAGTAACCATTACATTGATATTGAAACTAATAAAAATAAATCTGCAAGATTAGACCTAAATAAATTAAATTTCAAATCTAATAAATCAAACTTTTTAATTGATTTTTTAAAATTAGATAATGATGAATACCTTGAAAATTGTTTCCGACTTGAAAACTTTCTTGACTAAGATTTATATTCATTTTCAACCCAATTTAAGTATTCTTGATTTACTGTTCCAGTTACATAATCACCAGTAAAACAACTCATCTCTAAACCTTTAATTAGAGAATCACCAATTATAGATTTACGCAAACTTTCAACACTTTGATACACAAGGTTATCAATTTCAAGTTTATCGGCGATTTCACTTATTGTCCTATTGTGAGCTATTAATTCATCTCTTTTAGGCATATTAATTCCATAAACGTGAGGATAACGAACAGGAGGAGCTGCTGATGTAAAAAAAACTTTATTTGCTCCTGCATCTTTAGCCATCTGGACAATTTCTTTTGAAGTAGTACCTCTTACTATCGAGTCATCAACAATTAATACATTTTTATTTTTAAACTCTGCACTCATGGCATTTAATTTTTGCCTTACAGATTTCTTACGTTTCTGCTGACCAGGCATTATAAATGTTCTGCCAACATATCTATTTTTAAAAAAACCTTCCCTATATTCTATCCCTAACTGTCTTGCAACTTGCATTGCCGCGGGTCGTGAGGAATCAGGAATAGGCATAACTACATCAATATCTCCAGAATTGATGGTTTGTTTTATTGTTTCTGCTAAATAATCTCCCATTTTTAAACGAGCTTTATAGACTGAAATTCCATTCATAATTGAATCTGGCCTAGCTAAGTAAACATATTCAAAAGCACAGGGAAATAACACTGGATTTTCAGAACATTGCTTAGAGAAAAACTCCCCATCAAGATTTATAAAAACAGCTTCTCCTGGATCTACATCTCTCACTACTTCATAATCATTATTCTCAAGTACTAAAGATTCGCTTGCAACCATCCATTCTTCTTTTTTTGTGGTTAATGAAATTCTTTTCCCTATGACTAAAGGTCTAATACCAAAAGGATCTCTAAATGCTAATAAACCATGTCCTGAAATTAACGCAATTGAAGCATATGACCCCTGAATTCTTTTATGTAAAGATTTGACCGCATTAAAAATAATATTAGGTTCTAATTCTTGATTATTAATTTGTTCTTGTAATTCTGTCGCAAATACATTTAACAACATTTCAGTATCACTTGAAGAATTTGTATGCCGCTTGTCGACATTAAATAACTGTTTTTCTAAATCTCTGGTATTAGTCAAATTTCCATTATGTATCAAAACAATTCCATAAGGAGCATTAACATAAAAAGGCTGTGCTTCTTCTACACTTTCTGCTGATCCCTTTGTTGCATACCTAACATGACCCAATCCAATTTTGCCAATTAAATTCCTCATATCTCTAGTTCTATAAGCTGTATTAACCTGACCTTTAACCTTATGTATATGAAAAACAGTATTTTCCATTGTTGCTATGCCTGTTGAGTCTTGACCTCTATGCTGCAAAAGCAAAAGACTATCGTAAATTTGTTGATTTACATCATTTGAAGAAACAATTCCAACTATTCCGCACATAACTTAATATCTTAAAATGATTAATAGTTGAAAAATATTTTTCATATTTAAAAGTAACCTGAAATACTATTATTAAATTTTTCGGTTAATTCCTCAACCCTAATATTGCAAATATTTTTTTCGTTGATTTTTATCTTCAGCGTGTCACTAGAAACGTATCCTATTTTTTTTACAAAAACACTTGATGGGAAATTTATTTGTTTTTGTTTTAAATAGTTAAACCATTCATTTTGCTTCATTTTACTAATTGAAAAAATAATTCTTGACCCCCCTTCAGCAAACAATAAATTATCAAATCTATTTATATCTTTCTCTAATTCTATAGTTGCACCCCTTGAGGACAAAATGCAAGACTCTGCTAAAGCTATAGCTAAACCTCCATCGCTGATATCGTGCGAAGAAACTACAAGACTATTTAAAATCGCATTTCTTAAAAAACTCTGGCAAAACTTTTCATCCAACAAATCTATTTTTGGAGGCCGACCTGTAATTTCTCCATGAAAATATTCCAGATAAGAACTAGCTGCAATTTTTATTTCTGATTTGGAAGAACCAATTAACCAGATTTCATCTTCAATATTTTTCCATTCACTACTTATAGCTTTTTCGACATTATCTATCTTCCCAATCATTCCAATAACAGGTGTAGGATTGATAGGAGTAATATGATTATCTTTATTTTTTGATTCATTATATAAAGATACATTCCCGCCTGTTACAGGAGTTTCTAAAGCTTTACAGGCTTCAGCAATTCCATTACATGAAGATGAAAGTTGCCAATATCCTATTTCATTCTCAGGGGAAGAAAAATTTAAATTATTTGTAATTGCTACTGGTTCAGCACCAACACAACTAACATTTCTAGCGGACTCTGCAACCGCAGCGATAGATCCTCTAAAAGGATCAAGCGCAACCCATCTACTATTGCAATCAACTGAAGCAGCGACACCAGAAAATACTTTACTTTTATTTTTTTTATTTTGTTCTCTTAGTCTTACTACGGCTGCATCTGATTTTCCAGGTTTAAAAACTGTATTTGCCTGAACTTGAGAATCATATTGTTTATAAATCCATCGTTTAGAAGCTATTGATGGATTAGAGAGTAGTTTTAAAATGATTTCTGAAAAAGAAAAATTCTTATTTTCCTTCAATGAGAATATTTTTTGCTCATGAATTTCTGGTAAATCATTTTCTTTCCATTTCCATTTATTTAAAAGATCATCTGGTGGGTTATTAATCACATTGTGAAAATTGACAGGAGTATCATCAGATAAGGCAGAAGTAGGTATTTGGGCCACAATTTTACCTTTATGAGAAATAATTACTTCATTAGTTTCTATCACTTCACCAATAACACTGGCATATAATCCCCATTTATTAAATTTTTCAATAAGATCATTAATTTTTTCTTCTTTAACGACAAATAACATTCTTTCTTGCGATTCAGATAATAAATACTGGTATGAAGACATATCATCTTCTCGAGAAGGGACCAAATCTAAATCGATAGATATCCCTAAATTTCCATTTGCGGCCATTTCTGCGCTACTGCATGTTAAACCTGCAGCACCCATATCTTGAGCTGCAATTACATCCCCTGTCTTAAAAGCATCCAAACAAGCTTCAATAAGACTTTTCTCAACAAATGGATCACCTACCTGAACAGCAGGTCTATCATCCAATGAAGTTGTAGTTAATTCTGAACTAGCAAAACTAGCACCACCAACACCATCTCTGCCAGTTGTATTGCCAACATATAACACTGGTGATCCTACATTTTTAGCTCCAGAACAAACGATTTCCTCAGTCTCTAAAAGTCCTAAAGCCATAACATTCACTAGAGGATTTCCAGAGTAACTATCATCGAAGTCAATTTCACCCCCAACAGTCGGCACACCTACGCAATTCCCATAATGTGAAATACCGGATACAACTCCTCGTAGTAAATCAACATTTGATGATTTATCAAGGTTGCCGAATCTCAATGAATTCAAAACTGCGATTGGCCTAGCACCCATTGTGAATATATCTCTTAAAATTCCTCCTACACCTGTTGCTGCTCCTTGAAAAGGTTCAATAGCAGAAGGATGATTATGACTTTCTATTTTAAAAACAAGTTTTTGATTATTTCCAACATCAATAACGCCAGCATTTTCTCCAGGTCCAACTAAAACATTTTTACCTTTAGTGGGAAACTTAGATAGTAAAGGTTTTGAATTTCTATAACAACAATGTTCTGACCACATAACGCCAAACATACCTAATTCCGTTCTGTTAGGTTTTCTCTTTAATCTTTTGCAAATTTCTTCGTAATCTTTAAGTGTTAAATTTTCAACTTGTAGTGCTTCATTAAGATCATATAGATCATTATTTTCTTGATTTATCATTATTTATATCCAAGGGTCATCTTCTTTTTTTTCACTAGACGGTATAACTGTTTTGTCATTATTATAAAAACTTTTTTGTTTAAAATCTAAGTTTTGGCTAATATCTTCATCTTCTTCAAGCCATTCCTCTAATCTATTAGAAGCAATATTTTTCATATCATCAAATCTATCAAAAATTTTTTTCCCTTTTTGCATAAATTCATTTTTAATACTTGATTTTATTAAAGGTAAATCATCTAAAGAGTTACTTTCACAAAATACCAATCCCGGTTGTTGGTCATTGATATTATCAATAGTTAATTTCCATCTACTAGAACCTGGAATCTTAGGATTAGATCTAGAAACTAAGTAATATTTAATTTTTCCCGTTTTCATTTCAAATAAAAAATCTGCAATGAATCCTATTTTTGATCCATTTATATTTATAAGATTAGCTTCTATTAGAGTTGGGAACCTATTTAAAGTTGCTAAATCCGAAATAGCTGGATCGCCTTTGACATAAATTTCATTATCTATTATTTGAGTAATTTGATTTAATCGCCAAACATTTCTTTTTAAATCAAAATTTGAAGGACGAGAGTACCATCCTAGAATCCGGTGAACTGGAGGATGCATCCAAACATTTTCACCATTTCCGTAATTAAGGACCATATTACCCTTAACACTATAATTTAATAATTCACTTAATAAAATTTCTTTAGGTAATTTCAAATTAAGAACGAACCTGCACAGGCATAACTAAATAAGTAAAAGAATTAAGATTATCTTCTGGCACAAAAACCGCTGGAGTAGTTGCAATATTACACTTTAAAAGTACATTTTCAGAAGCAATAACTTTTAAACCTTCTAATAAATATCTTACGTTAAATGCAATATCAAAATTTTCTCCAGAATAAGAAACAGGTATTGATTCATTTGCATTTCCAATATCTTGAGCATCTGCACTGATTAAAGCTAAATCTGTATCATCTAATTTAATTTTTACAACACTACTTTGCTGATCAGCCAAAACAGCAATTCTTTCTAATGAATCAATTAATTTTTTTGTATTAAAATTTAGAATTTTAGAAAAAGAATCAGGAATTAATTGTGAATAATTAGGATAAGTACCTTCTAAAGTTCTTGTAGTAATTATTTGATTAGAAGATATAAATACTACTTGACCTTTGTCATAGAAAAGCTTAATTGAATTTTCTGAGGTTCTCAAAGATACTAGTTTTTCAATTTCTCTCAATGATCTAGTTGGGATAGTTACCGATAAATCATCAACATTTGAAGATAAGTTTTCTTTATTTTTAATATGTTCTTCATTACCAATTAAGGCAACAGCCAATCTATGACCATCTGTAGAAGCAGACTCTAAATAATTTGGTTTGAAAGTAAAATTGACACCTGTTAGTAGTTGCTTTGAATCATCATTACTACTGGCAAAAATGGTAGATTTTAAAGCTTTTAAAAAAGAACTAGGATCAATATTCAAAGAAGTACCGCTTTCAACAAATGGCAAATTAGGATATTCATCAGAGGGGATCCCTTTTAGATTAAAAGAACCTCTATCACTTTTTATTAGAATATTATCTGAATTCTCGTCTACTTCTAGAGAAACAGGAGTTTCATTAGGTAGTTTGTTTACTATTTCAGATAAAAGTTTTGAAGGTATTGTAATAGCTCCACTATTTTTGACAGTTCCATCAAAAGAAGTTTGAATTCCTAAATTCAAGTCAAATCCTGTGAAGCTAATTTTATTAGTTCCTTCGTCAGCTGTTAAAAGTATGTTTGCAAGAATTGGATGCGTTGGCCTTGAAGCAACTGCCTTGCTTACTAGTTGTATAGCATTATTTAATTCATTTTGATTACAAATAATTTCCATCAGAATTTGGAACTTTTTACAAATACAATATACTTTTTTCGTAAATTAAATTCAATAAATTTATTTTTCACTCTTTTTCTAATATAAAAATAATAATAAAATAAAAAATTTAGTAGTAGTAGTTTTTGTGGGAACTGTGGAATTCTTCATTAAAACAGCTTGTTTATTTAGTTTACGGAGAAAAGAATATGTGTAAAAAATTTTTTATTTGTTGAATATTTTTTACTTTTTTCGAAAATTTTAAATTTATTCAACAAATAGAATTTCTTGTTAAGTACTTTTCAACAAGTGAGATCTATTTTTAATTGATTTCCACAGACACTATTTTTTTTGGATTTTAATATCCCAAGATCTTAGTTATATTTTTTAATGAAGGTTCAATATTTTTCCTAAAAATAGCATCGTTGTTTTTTATAGCGCAATCAGGATCTTTCAATCCATTTCCAGTCAGAACACAAACAATAGTCGATTCTTTTTGAATTCTATTTTTATTTTTAATCAGTCCAGCAACTGATGCTGCACTGGCAGGTTCACAAAATACTCCCTCTTTGGCAAGAATTTTATAAGCATTGATTATTTCTTTATCTGTAACTGATTGAAAGTCTCCTTTACTCTGTTTCCTTACTTCTTTTGCTTTTTCTCTATTTACAGGATTTCCAATTCTTATTGCAGTTGCAATTGTTTCTGGATCCTTAACTATTATATTTTTTACTAATGGAGCAGAGCCTTCGGACTGAAAACCCATCATTATTGGTAATTTTAAATTTCTTTTTATTTTTGAATATTCTTTAAATCCCATCCAATAAGCAGTTATATTTCCTGCATTACCCATAGGAATACAAAGCCAATCAGGAGCAATACCTAAGTCATCAACTATTTCAAAAGCTGCCGTCTTTTGTCCTTGTATTCGATATGGATTAACAGAATTAACAAGTTCTATAGGATGCTCTGAGGATAAATCTCTAACAATTTCTAGAGCTTTATCAAAGTTTCCATTAATAGATATTATCTCGGCGCCATACATTAAAGCTTGCGCAAGCTTTCCTTGTGCAACAAATCCTTCTGGTATTAAAACATAAGGTTTTAATCCTCCTCTAGAAGCATATGCAGCGGCAGCAGCAGAGGTGTTTCCGGTACTTGCACAAATTACCGCTTCACTGCCTTCTTCTTTTGCTTTGCTAATTGCCATAGTCATCCCACGATCTTTGAAAGATCCTGTTGGATTTAGGCCATCATATTTTAAAAAAACTTTTGTTCCATTTCCAATTAAACTGCTAATCGACTCGCTTAGAATTAGTGGTGTATTTCCTTCATTGAGGGAAATAATAGGAGTTTTTTTTGTTACTGGGAGATATTGTTTATAAGCTTCTATTAGACCTGGCCATCTTTTTTTTTTGTAATTAATACGCAGTTTATTTTTGATTTTATTTAATAATGCCATGGTTGTTTAATTTGTTTTAATTTTTTCTAGAGGAGAGTTAGTGAAAAAGGTTAATAATTCTGAAATCGATTCTACTTTATTCATAACTTTGCTCAAAGCGCTGACATCTAAAATTACAGCTTTAGTTGGATACTCTTCAAAAAATTTTATTAAATTTATTTTTCCATTACCAGTGTTAATTCCTTGAATCACGCTTGCTCTAAGGGCTAACATGCCCGTTCGATCATCAGTTGCTCTGGGTGGGTGAATAATAGATGAAAGTCTTGTTAAAAAAACATTTCCTATTTCAGAATATACTAGTTTGCTTGCAATAGTAATAGGAATTTCAAAATCTTTATTTAAAACTGTTCTAATTTCTTTATCGGGAGCCCCGGTTGCTTTCAAAATTCTTTTTAATTTTCTTGTGGATTTACCTTCTTCAGCAAAAGTTTTTAAGGAATTTACTTTAATTGTTCGAGAAAATATGCTGTATGTGATTTTAATTTCTTCAGCAGCATTAGCTTTTGGAACATTATTAATTAATGGAGAAATTACTAAAATAAAAAATATTTTAAATATGAAAAATTTACTAAACTTCATTTAGATATTTGCACCAGCGGCAATCTTAACAAGTCTTACTACTCCTTTTTCAGTTACTTTTTTTGCTATTTTTATGCCCATTTCTTTTGTATAAGGCTCATTTATAAGTCTAGGAACCCTTTTTATAAAAATATCAATTGAATAGCCCGGTACTTTTTGTAAAATCTCTAAAAAGTTTCTTAATGGCTCTACATACATTATGAGGTCGCTCAAGTTATTATTTTCGTTAATAGTATTTAATTTAATTGATTGTGGAAGATAGGTATTTAAACTTTTCAATATTTTTAGACTAAGTAAATCTATCTGATTTGTTAAACCTTCAACTATTTCATTTCTAAGAAATCCTCCATTTGGAGAAAAGAGAAGATTAATAACTTCGTCTAATAGTTTTTCTAAATCAAGATTTGTTTGCTTTGCAGCGTTAGAAAGCAAATCTTCTAAACGGTCCCATTTAAATTTTTTATTATCAAAAAGCATTTCTTTAAGGCTTTCTCTTAATTGTGGATCAGGGTCTTCCATCAATCTTCTTGCAAAATATGGATAAGCTGCGCCTAATATTTTGAAGTTAGGATCTACGCTTAAAGCTATTCCTTCTAATGTAAGTAATGACCTAATTATAAGTGCATAATATGGGGGTAGTTTGAAAGGGAATTTATACATAACACCAGACATATCGTCTGTAACGCTCTTAAAATCCATTTTAGAAACTCCTTGTTCAACGGCGTTAATGAAAACATCTTGAAACGCTGGAACAATGGGTTTTAGATTAACTTCCTCTGATAAAAATCCCAATTTTACGAAATCTTGAGACAGTTTATCGAAGTTTTTATTTACTAAATGTACTACTGCTTGAATCAATCCTGATCTAGATTCTCTGGAAACCTCGCTCATCATTCCAAAATCTAGATAACATAATCTTCCATCTTCTAAGGCTAATAAATTACCTGGATGTGGGTCTGCATGAAAAAAACCATGTTCTAAAAGCTGTTCTAAACTGCATTGCACCCCTATATCAATCATTTCATCAGGATTAATTCCTAGTTTTTTTACATCCTCTAAATTTGTTAATTTTGTACCGTCTATCCATTCCATTGCTAAAACTCTTCTTGAAGTTATTTCTTGATAAATTTTTGGTACGGCAATCATCTTGTTATGTTTATGCATATCTCTAAATTTTTCCGCATTTGCAGCTTCGTTTAGATAATCCATCTCTTCAAAAACTCTTTTACCTAATTCATCAATCAAAGCAACCAGATCACTTCTTATCAATCCGATATTGTTTTTTAGCCAATAAGCAATATTCCTTACAATGTAAAGATCTAAGGTTATTTGCTCTCTTAAACCTGGCCGTTGTACTTTTATTGCAACGATCTCTTCACTTTTTAATTTAGCTTTATGCACTTGACCTAAAGAAGCAGCAGAAATTGGTTCTTTATCAATTTCTAAAAAAATCTCATCTATTTTGCAACCTAAATCTTCTTCTATTAATTCCATAGCTTTATCTCCATCAAAACCAGGGAGCTGATCTTGCAGTTCAGATAATTCTTCTAGAAGAATACCTGGGATTATATCTGGTCTTGTTGATAAAGCTTGTCCTGCTTTAACAAATGCAGGTCCAAGTTCTACTAACAAATTTGTTAATTCTCTTGCTCTAAATCTTGCTTGCTGTTCATTTTTCAGTCTTCCAGTTAATTTATCCCATCCAACGGAAAAGATGTAAGCAAAAATAGGTAGGAGTGTTTGCCAAAGTCTTTTTAAAAGTCTTTTAGGATTTTTTCTGTAAATTTTAGAAATTGTATCTGGATCATAATTTAAGAGTCCAGATACCTCAATAAAATCAGTAAAGTCTTCTTTCATAACTTTATATATTTAAAACCTTTATTTTTTTAAAAAAGAAGTTAATTTTTTTATATGGAAGATTTATCATGTTAATACAATTAAAAATACAAAATATTGCCTTAATAGAAATTATAGAAATTAATTTCGAAAAAGGTTTGAATATCATAACTGGGGATTCAGGTTCAGGAAAATCATTAATTTTGGATTCCCTAAATGCTCTATTTGGTGGAACTAATATACCTCTAAAACATTTAATACGTCCAGGAAAAGATTTTTGCGTTATTGAGGCGATATTTTCTACTTCTTTTCAAATTAATAATTGGTTAATTAGTAATGGTTTTGAAATAACTTCTTCAGAACTACGAATTAAAAGAAAATCTTATAAAAAAAATAATAAGATCTTATCCAAATATAGCCTTAATGATTTACCAATTAGTAGACAATCATTAGAAAAACTTGGAGGATTTTTAATAGATTTTGCAGGTCAATCTGACACTGTTATCTTTGATTCTCTAGATAAGAGAAGACTAGTTATTGATGACTTAAGTTCTCAAGAATTTAGAGATACTAATGAAAGGATTAAAAGTATATGGAGAGAAAGTGATAAGTTAACAAGATTATTGAATGAAAAAATAGAATTTTCTAGGAATCAAGAAGAAAAAAACTTGGCAATTAAACACATGTTGAAGAGTTTAGAAGAAGCTGATTTAAATTCAAGTGAAGAAATTTTAGAACTAGAGTTATTAGAAAATAAACTTGTAAATAATCTTGAAATTAATAATTCAATTAAATCATCATTAGAAAATTTAAATAATTTTAGTCATGATGAACCGTCAGTAACTTCTTTTATAAATCAATCACTAAAGATTTTAAATAAAACAGCCGATTTCGATTTAAAGATTCAAAAATTTAGAGAGAAGTTATTAAATATTCATGCTGATGTTGAAGATTTAATTTTTGATCTAAAGTCATATTTGCAAGAAATAGAAAATCATGAATCTAATCTTCCAGAAATACAAAAAAGATTATTCTTTTTAAAAAACTTAGAGAGAACTTTTTCAATGGATCTAACTCAATTAATTGAAAAGCGCGATCAATTAAAGACATATTTTCAACAAAATGATCAAGATAATGAGATTTGCAGTATTAAATCTCAAATTGAGAATTTACAAAGCAATTTAAATTCTTTATTTGTTTTTCAATCTACTGAAAGAAAAAAAATTGCTAAGCAGTTACAAAATTCAGTAATGTCAATTTTAGGCAATCTAGGTTTAGAAAATGCAAATTTTTCAATTCAATTTTCTGCTTGCAAGCCCTCTGGTGATGGAATTGACGATATAAATTTTTTGTTTTCGGCTAATCCTGATCAGAAGCTTGCTCCATTATCAAATGTCATTTCTGGCGGAGAAATGTCAAGGTTTTTATTAGCTATTAAATCTAGTATTTCTAAACAACCCAATACTTTTTTTTTAGATGAAATTGATAGTGGTTTAAGTGGTAAATCTCTATTTTCTTTGGTTGAGCTTATAAAAAAAATTTCTAAAAATCAACAAGTCTTATGTATTACACATCAGCCATTCCTGGCGGCAAAGGGATCAGCTCATTTCAAAGTTAATAAAAACGTTGTTAATGGAATAACTTATACTTCAATTGCAAAACTAACTACAAAAAATCAAAGAAAAAATGAACTAATAGAACTTATAGGTGGAGGTTCATCCGAAGTAAACGATTATGCTTCTAGACTTATTGATCGCTCAGCTGCGTAATATACAAAAAATTCTACTATAATAACTTTTTTAAATCATAATTTAGATTTAAACATGGTTAATAAAGTTGATAGTAGTTTTGGAGAAGATAAGTCAATTAATATTAGAGGAGCTCGGCAGCATAATTTAAAAAATATTGATCTTTCTCTACCTAGGAACAAATTTATAGTTTTTACAGGCGTGAGTGGAAGTGGTAAAAGTTCTCTTGCTTTTGATACTATTTTTGCTGAAGGTCAAAGAAGATATGTTGAAAGTCTTTCGGCATACGCAAGGCAGTTTTTGGGACAAGTAGATAAACCAGATGTTGATAATATTGAAGGTTTATCACCTGCTATTTCAATTGATCAAAAATCTACAAGTCATAATCCTCGTTCAACAGTTGGAACAGTAACAGAGATACAAGATTATTTAAGATTATTGTTTGGTCGTGCTGGCGAACCGCATTGTCACCACTGCGGGATTCCAATTGCGCCGCAAACAATTGATGAAATGGTTGATCAAATTCTTCTCTTGCCAGAAGGAACAAGGTACCAATTGTTGGCTCCTGTTGTAAGAGGTAAAAAAGGAACACATACAAAATTAATAAGTGGACTAGCTGCTGAAGGATTTGCTAGAGTAAGGATAAATGGTGAGGTAAGAGAACTTGCTGATAGTATTGAATTAGATAAAAATCAAATTCATAATATTGAGGTAGTAGTTGATAGATTAATTGCAAGAGATGGAATACAAGAAAGATTGAATGATTCTCTGCAAACTTGTCTTAAAAGAGGTGATGGCCTAGCAATAGTAGAGGTTGTTCCAAAAAAAGGAGAAAACTTACCTTCCAACTTAGAGAGAGAAAAACTTTACTCAGAAAATTATGCATGTCCTGTGCATGGCTCTATCGTTGAAGAACTTTCTCCTAGATTATTTTCTTTTAATAGCCCATATGGGGCGTGTCCAGATTGTCATGGGATTGGTTATTTAAAAAAATTTACTGCGGATAGAGTTATACCTGATAAAACATTGCCTGTTTATGCTGCAATAGCTCCTTGGAGTGAAAAAGATAATACTTATTACTTCTCTTTACTTTATTCCGTAGGACAAGCTTATGGTTTTGAATTAAAAACTCCTTGGAAAGATTTAAGTGATTTGCAAAAAAAAGTTTTACTTTTGGGATCAGATAAACCAATATTAATTCAAGCTGATAGTCGTTTTAAAACTTCAAGTGGTTTTGAAAGACCTTTTGAGGGAATTTTGCCAATATTAGAAAGGCAATTGAATGAAGCAAATGGAGAATCAGTAAAACAAAAATTAGAAAAGTATCAAGAATTAGTTCCCTGCAAGACATGCTCTGGAAAAAGATTAAGACCTGAGGCTTTAGCTGTTAAACTCGGTCCATACAACATTACTGACTTAACTTCTATAAGCGTTTCTGAAACCCTTAATCACGTAGAGCGCATCATGGGTTTAAGCAAGACAAAGAAGGAAAATATATCTTTATCAGAAAAACAAAAGCAGATAGGTGAATTGGTTTTAAAAGAGATTCGTTTACGTTTGAAGTTTCTAATTAATGTTGGTTTAGATTATTTGACTTTAGATAGACCAGCTATGACTTTGTCTGGAGGTGAGGCTCAGCGTATTAGATTGGCTACACAAATAGGTGCAGGTCTGACTGGTGTTTTATATGTTTTAGATGAACCAAGTATTGGTTTGCATCAGAGAGATAATGACAGATTATTAGAGACATTAAAAAGCTTAAGAGATTTGGGAAATACTTTAGTTGTTGTTGAACATGATGAAGATACTATGAAATCCGCAGATTATTTAGTAGATATTGGTCCAGGGGCAGGTGTTTATGGTGGGGAAATAATAGCTAAAGGCTCTTATCAAGACGTCTTAAATTCAGAAAGGTCATTAACTGGAGCTTATCTCAGTGGTAGGAAGTCAATTCCTACTCCAAAAGAACGTAGATCATCTGTAAAAAAAAGTTTAATTTTAAATAATTGCTCTAAAAATAATTTAAAAAATATTTCTGTGGAATTTCCTTTAGGAAGGTTAGTTTCTGTAACTGGTGTAAGTGGAAGTGGAAAGAGCACTTTGATAAATGAATTACTTCATCCTGCATTGTGTCATTCTCTAGGATTAAAAGTTCCTTTTCCTCAAGGCGTAAAAGAGTTAAAGGGTATAAAGGCAATTGATAAAGTTATCGTTATTGATCAATCTCCAATAGGAAGAACTCCAAGATCAAATCCAGCTACATATACAGGTGCTTTTGACCCTATAAGGCAGATATTTACTGCCACAGTAGAAGCAAAAGCAAGAGGTTATCAGGCTGGTCAATTTAGCTTTAATGTGAAAGGAGGAAGATGCGAAGCTTGTAAAGGCCAGGGAGTCAATATTATTGAAATGAATTTTTTACCTGATGTGTATGTTCAATGTGAAGTATGTAAAGGAGCACGTTTTAATAGAGAAACTCTTCAAGTTAAATATAAGGGTTTTAATATATCTGATGTTTTAGAAATGACTGTTGAACAAGCTGCAGAAACTTTTTCTGCTATACCTCAAGCTGCTGATAGATTATCTACATTGGTTGATGTTGGATTAGGATATGTCAAATTAGGCCAGCCAGCTCCTACATTATCTGGTGGAGAGGCTCAAAGAGTTAAGTTAGCCACGGAATTGTCAAAAAGGGCTACTGGAAAAACTTTATATTTAATTGATGAACCTACTACAGGGTTAAGTTTTTTTGATGTTCATAAATTAATGGATGTGATACAACGTTTGGTAGATAAAGGTAATTCAGTAATTGTTATTGAACATAATTTAGATGTTATTAGATGTTCAGATTGGATTATCGATTTAGGACCTGATGGAGGGGATAAAGGAGGAGAAATCATTGCAGAAGGTATTCCTGAGGATGTAGCTAAAAATCCTAAAAGTCATACAGCAAAATATCTTAAAAAGGTTCTGAAATAAGCAAATCCTTGTTGTATTTCTTTTTATTTTAATTATTTAAGCAATAAGCAATTTTTTTTAAAGGGACATAAAACCCCTCTACAACTACTTTTTGAAAACTTATATGTTTAAAAAGTTTCAAATCATAATGCTTTCTTAATATTTCCTTAGAAAATTCAGCTTATTTGTATTAAAGGCCGTTGATCGGAGGATTTGCTGAATGAGGTTGAAATTTTTACATTTACATTTACATGGTCTTATACGTTCTAAAAATCTTGAGTTAGGCAGGGATGCAGATACAGGAGGGCAAACACAATACGTTTTAGAGTTAATTAAAAGTTTGGCTAATACTTCAGAAGTTGATCAAGTTGATTTAGTCACTCGTTTAATAAATGACCCTAAAGTAGAGGATGAATATTCTCAAGAAGAAGAATTTGTAGAGCCTGGAGTTAGAATTTTAAGATTCAAATTTGGACCTAATAAATATTTAAGAAAGGAATTGCTTTGGCCTTATTTAGATAATTTAATTGAAAAACTTATTTCTTACTATAAAAAAAACAAAAAGCCTAATTTCATTCATGCACATTATGCAGATGCTGGATATGTAGGAGTTAAACTAAGTAAATCCTTAAACGTTCCTCTTATTTTTACTGGTCATTCTTTAGGAAGAGAGAAAAAAAGGAAATTGCTTGATACGGGTTTAAAAAATAATCAAATAGAAAAACTTTATTCTATAAGTAAAAGAATTGAGGCAGAAGAAAAAGCATTGAATACTGCAGATATTGTCGTTACAAGTACTAAACAAGAGTCAGTGTATCAATATTCCCAGTATTCTTCTTTTTCACCTCACAAAGCTAAAGTTATTCCTCCTGGTGTTGATCATAATAAATTTCACCATATTCACTCCACAAGCGAGACAGCTGAAATTGATAACATGGTGAAACCTTTTCTAAAGGATCCTACTAAACCTCCATTTTTGACTATTTCTAGAGCTGTACGAAGAAAAAATATTCCAGCTTTGATTGAAGCATATGGAAGATCTGAAAAATTAAAAAGAAAAACTAATTTAATTTTGATTTTAGGTTGTAGAGATAGTACTTCAAAACTTGACCCCCAACAAAAAGAAGTTTTCAATAATATTTTTGAAACAATTGATAAATATAATTTGTACGGAAAGGTAGCTTATCCCAAAAAACATTTTCCAAGTCAGATTCCTGCTTTATATAGGTGGGCTGCTAGCAGAGGTGGTGTATTTGTAAATCCAGCTTTAACAGAGCCTTTTGGTTTAACTCTTCTTGAAGCTTCTTCATGTGGATTACCAATAATATCAACAAATGATGGAGGGCCAAAAGAAATTCATTCAAAATGTGAAAATGGACTTCTAGTAGATGTTACTGATATTAATGAGTTAAAAGTTATTCTTGAAAAAGGAATATCAAACAATAATCAGTGGAAAATATGGAGCAGAAACGGAATTGAGGGTGTTAACCGACACTTTAGTTGGAACACTCATGTACGCAATTATTTATCTGTACTTACCGAAGAATTCTCACGTTCAAATAGTTATTCTTCATCTGACATTAAACAAAGTTGTTTAAAAGGGACTTCTTCACTTATAAAACCCCATTGATCAAAAACTTCAGGATCAGGGTGAAGAATTAGTTGATTATTTTGGGTTTTCTTTAGTTTAAAGCCTTTCTTAGATAGTTTTTTCATTAAGTTAGCAGTTTCTTCAAATCTTGATGCCATTGCATCAAGACTTGAGCAGTCACTTGTTAATCCATTATCTTTCCATGTAAAAAAATTCATAACAAATTTTTCAAAGATTAATTTTTAAAACTATACCTAAAATTACAAGTAAAATGTTGATTTTCCAAAAAATTTCAACTATTTTTTGTTCCTTCACTCCTTTAAGTTCAAAGTGGTGGTGAAGTGGAGCCATTAAAAATATGCGTTTACCTTTATGAAATAATTTTTTTGTAATTTTAAAAAATCCTACTTGAATCATTACTGATAATGATTCAATAATAAATATTCCTGAGAAAATAGATAAGGTAAAAACGCTATTGGTTAATAACGCTATAGAACCCAGCATTGCTCCAATACTTAGCGATCCTGTATCACCCATAAAAATTTTTGCAGGATAACTATTATACTTGAGAAATCCAAAGCATATGCCGGACATCGAAAAACATAAGATGCTGTAAACGAAAAGTTCTTGCTGTTCTTTCAGTAATATTTCTGTTCCTAATCCATAAAAGACAATCCCACTGCATCCAGCTGCTAATCCATCTAGTCCATCAGTCAAATTTACTGAATTACTTATGCCCACAAGTACTATAAAAGAAACTGGCAATATGAAAATATTCATATTTATTCCCCAGGAGTCAGAAACTGTTATTAATGGACTGATAAAATTTTTTTCATAGGCTAAGAATATAAAAATTATTGAGATAACACTTTGTAGGAAAAATTTCTCTTTTGTTTTTAAACCCGTGTTCTCTTTTTTTTTAATGCTTAAAAAATCATCTAAAAATCCTGTAATAAAGAAACCAAAAATAGTAAGTAATAAGAGAAATAATTTTAGAGAACCTAAGTTGATAGTTATTATCAAAAGCAAAATTAAAAAAGGGATTATCATAAAAATCCCACCCATTGTTGGAGTATCACTTTTTTTAAAGTGAATAGCTGGGCCTTCATTCCTGATATTTTGAAGTAAATTAAATTTTTTGATAATCTTTAGACCATTTTTAGTTGTAAAAATAGAAATAAAGAAGAATAATATGTAAACTCCTGCAAAAATAAAATTATTAAAAAAATAGGAGGTAACTATTAAAGCAAAAGTATTTAATATAAATAAAGATTCAACGTTAAACTTTTTAATCTTCCCAATCATCCTCTGATGAAGGATCTTCTTCAGTTTTATAATCTTCTTTTTCTCCCATAAGTGCTGAAAGTTCTTCTTCTTCTATTGTACTAATCTCTTGAGAATCTCCATCTTTTTCTGCAACAAGTCTACCTGTATTTTCGAGCCAAGATAATAGATCAGGTTCCTCCCTTAGTGGCAACACTGGAGTTGGATCATCTCTGTTGTAGCAAGTTAAAGCAGGATTGACTTCAGAAATCTCATTCAATCTAAGTTTTAATTTATTTGAATCCATTAAAGTTTTTGATCTATATATAAGATAATACATAATGATGCACTCTTAAAAACTTTGTTTGATAAAGGAAATTTAAAATACTTTTTTATCTGGCTAATTTCATTGTTGCTGTCGGGATTATTAAAAATTATTGGATATTTGAATCCCAATCTTTTAATAATTAATAACTTTCTTCTCTTATTACTAGTTTTTGGTCCAGCTCTTTTAGTTACAATAGTATTAGTCTTTAATAAGTATTCAAATTCTTAATTACGTTAAAAAATTTAAATTTATGGAGCAAATTTAGATGCAGCAGGTAAAAAAAGTTGTACTAGCTTATTCTGGTGGCGTAGATACGAGCGTTTGTATTCCCTATTTAAAGAATGAATATGGAATTTCGGAAGTAGTTACTTTTGTAGCAGATCTTGGACAAGGCGAGGATTTAGAACTTATTAGGCAAAAAGCTTTAAATTCTGGTGCATCTAAATCAATCGTTGGCAATTTAGTTAATAGTTTTGTCGAGAAATACGCTTTTCCAGCCATTAGAGCAAACGCATTATATTTAGATAAATATCCTTTGTCTACTGCTCTTGCTAGGCCTTTAATTGCTGAAAATCTCGTGAATATTGCTAGAGAGATTAATGCCGATGCAGTAGCTCATGGATGCACTGGTAAAGGGAATGATCAAGTTCGATTCGATTTAGCAATTAACGCTTTAGGTCCTGATTTAAAAATAATTACACCTGCTAGGGAGTGGAATATGAGTAGAGAAGAGGCAATATTGTATGGAGAAAAATTTGGTATACCTGCGCCAGTATCAAAAAAATCACCATATTCTATAGACGTTAACTTACTTGGTAGGAGTATTGAAGCAGGTATATTAGAAGACCCAATGCAAGAAGCGCCTGAGGATATATTTTCGATGACATCATCAGTTGATAATTCACCTGATTCTCCTCAAGAAGTAGAAATTATATTCAAAAATGGGTTTCCTGTTGGAATTAATGATGAATCTCTAACCCCCGTAGAGATTATAAAAAAAGCTAATGTTCTCGCAGGTGAGAATGGTTTTGGAAGAATTGATATGATTGAAGACCGAGTAGTAGGAATTAAAAGTAGAGAGATTTACGAAACACCAGGCCTCTTGCTTTTAATCAAAGCTCACAAAGAATTAGAAAGCATTACATTAAATCCAGACGTTGTTGAATTTAAAGGAACAGTTGAAAAAAAATGGGGTCAACTTGTCTATCAAGGTTTTTGGTTTGGACCTCTTAAAGATAGTTTAGATGCATTTATTTCGTCGACTCAAACTGCAGTTAATGGAAGAGTAAAGATTAGACTTCATAAGGGGAACGCAATAGTAATCGGTAGAATGTCGGAAAATAATTCACTTTACAGAGAAGATTTGGCAACTTATAGCAAAGACGATGTTTTTAATCATTCTTTAGCGGAGGGTTTTATTTATATGTGGGGTATGTCTAATAAAATATGGGCTGAATTAAATTCAAAAACAAAAGATTAACATTTAAGATTCTGCACCTTCTTTAGTTTCAGTGTTATCTTTTCCCGAAGTTGAAGTATCTGCGCTCACTACTGGTTGTTCTTCCTTAGATTCAACTTTAGTTTCTGGATTTTCTTTATCATTTGCTTTAGTTGAACTCTTTGTAGAAGTTCTCGGAGTTGGCAAGGAGCCTTCTTGTTTAACGGTCATGTATCTAATAACATCTTCACTTAGCCTCATTGCTTTTTCGATTTTGAAAATATGTTGTCCATCTCCTTGATGACTTAGTTGGACATAAATACCTTCTCTATGTTTTGCTATTTGATAGGCTAATCTCCTTTTACCCCTCATTTGACTATCGAGGATGGTACCGCCAAATTCTTCTAAAAGCTTATTGTATTTATCAATGTGATTAGTAACTTCATCTTCCGCAATATCTGGGCGGAGGATATACATGGTTTCGTAATAAGTTTGTTGATTGTTCATAATTTCAGACAAGGTCTTTGGCTCATAAATTGGTGTGATGAGCGTCTGTTCATTATTTACGATACATTATCGTAGGCAATATCTTAAAAAAGGATTATTTTTTTAAAGATAATTTTTTAGTGCGTCATTCATTACATGAAAAGGTACTTCTAAACCATCAGTCCAAAATGATATTGATTTTATTCCTTGAGCAATAAGCATTTCCAAGCCATTTATTGTCATGCATCCTTTTTTGGCGCTAAATTTTAATAAGGGAGTTGGGGCAGGATTGTAGATTAAATCATAAACAATTGTTTTTGAATTAAGAGATCTCCAAAAAGCCTCGCCATATGGCAATACATTATTTTCATTTTTAGTTGTTTTCATTCCTACTGGTGTTGTATTAACAATTAAATCTGCTTCCTGAATTAAAATTTGAGCTTGATCATCATTATATAAGAATCCTTGCAGTTGAATTTGATTATCAAAGTTTTTTATAAGTTTTTTTAATGATGATTTGTTACGTGATATTACTGAAATTGTTGAGAGATTTAAATTTATTAAACCTTGAATAGCAGATCTTGCTGCACCCCCTGAGCCAAGAATTATTGATTTTTTCTTTGCTAAGTTTAAATTTTTTAATGGATAAATAAATCCCTCTACATCAGTATTAGTTGCACTCCATTCTTTTTGGGAATTTAATTTCAGGGTATTTATTGCTTTAAGTTTGTGAGCAATAGGTGAGATTTCACTACAAAGGTTAAATACTTTTTCTTTGTGTGGAATTGTAATGTTTAAACCTTGGCAATTAATTTTCTTAAAAGAATTCAGAACTAATTCTAGATCTTCATCTTCACAAGGTATAGCAATATAGATTAAATCTAACCCTAAATATTGAAGGGCAGCATTTTGCATAATTGGTGACAAAGAATGGCTTACTGGATTACCAATTAATGCTATAAAAGATGTCTTACTTGAAATCATATTTAGAATTTTTTGCTTAAAAAAACTGATCTGTTCGGGAACCACACCCCGTTTTTGAGTAACAATAATGACGACGATGACCGATTATGGAGAATAACAAATATCAAGAATTTACCCATGGGTAAGGTTGTAGGAATCGATTTAGGAACAACTAATAGTTGTGTCGCTGTAATGGAAGGTGGTAAACCTACTGTAATAGCAAATGCTGAGGGTTTCAGAACTACTCCATCAGTTGTTGCATATACGAAAAATCAAGATCAGCTTGTTGGACAAATTGCAAAAAGGCAAGCTGTGATGAACCCTGAAAATACTTTTTATTCTGCAAAACGTTTTGTTGGTAGAAGAGTTGATGAAGTTAATGAAGAATCTAAAGAAGTTAGTTATTCTGTTGAAAAATCTGGTTCTAGTGTTAAATTAAAATGTCCTATTTTGGATAAGCAGTTTTCTCCTGAAGAGGTGAGTTCTCAAGTTTTAAGAAAGTTAGCAGATGATGCGGGTAAATATCTTGGAGATAAAGTTACACAGGCTGTAATTACAGTACCAGCTTACTTTAATGATTCTCAGAGACAGGCTACGAAAGATGCTGGAAAGATTGCAGGCTTAGAAGTTTTGAGAATTGTTAATGAACCAACTGCCGCGGCATTAGCGTATGGTTTGGATAAAGAAAATGAAAAAATTCTTGTTTTTGATTTAGGGGGAGGAACATTCGATGTCTCAGTTATTGAAGCTGGTGATGGAGTAACTGAAGTTCTTTCTACATCTGGAGATACACATTTAGGTGGTGATGATTTTGATAGATGTATCGTAGATCACTTAGCTAATACTTTTAAATCAAATGAGGGAATTGATCTTAGACAAGATAAGCAAGCATTGCAAAGATTGACTGAAGCTGCAGAAAAAGCAAAAATAGAGCTTTCAAATGCTTCGCAAAGTGAAATAAATCTACCTTTCATTACAGCGACTCCCGAAGGACCAAAACATTTGGATTTGAATCTCACTAGAGCAAAGTTCGAGGAATTAGCTGCTTCTTTAATTGATAGGTGTAAGACCCCAGTTGAGAGAGCTATCAGTGATGCAAAAATTTCTACTAGTGAAATTGATGAAGTTGTTATGGTGGGAGGATCATCTAGAATTCCTGCTGTTTTAGATTTAGTTAAAAAAATAATTGGTAAAGAACCAAATCAAACTGTCAATCCTGATGAGGTTGTAGCTGTTGGAGCTGCTATTCAGGGAGGAGTTTTAGCAGGAGAGGTTAAAGATATATTGTTACTTGACGTTACTCCACTTTCTTTAGGTGTAGAGACTTTAGGGGGAGTAATGACAAAAATGATAAATCGAAATACTACAGTACCTACGAAGAAATCTGAAACATATTCAACTGCTGTGGATGGACAAACTAATGTAGAAATTCACGTATTGCAGGGTGAAAGAGAAATGGCTTCTGATAACAAAAGTTTAGGAACTTTCAGATTGGATGGTATACCTTCAGCACCTAGAGGGGTTCCACAAATTGAAGTAACATTTGATATCGATGCAAATGGAATTCTTAGTGTTACTGCTAAAGATAAAGGCAGTGGTAAAGAGCAAAGTATTTCTATTACTGGTGCTTCAACTCTATCTGATAATGAAGTAGAAAAAATGGTAAAAGATGCTGAATCAAATGCATCTGCAGATAAAGAAAAAAGAGAAAAAATCGATTTAAAAAATCAAGCTGAAACACTTGTCTATCAGACAGAAAAGCAACTTGGTGAGCTGGGAGACAAAATTGATGCTGCAGCAAAGTCTAAAGTTGAAGAAAAAAGTAATGCTTTGAAAGAGGCAACTTCAAAAGAAGATTACGAATCAATGAAAAAACTTCTTGAAGAACTTCAGCAAGAACTTTATGCAGTTGGTTCATCTGTTTATCAGCAACCTGGCAATCAGCCACCATCACCTGGCGCGGCGGGTGGTCCCGATCAGAGTGATTCAAACGAAAAAGGTGGAGATGATGTAATTGATGCAGATTTTACTGAAACGAAAGATTAAGAAAAGTAATTTTTAATTTCATTAGCAACCCATTTAGAGCAAGCTGGAGCAAGTAAAATTCCATTTTTATAAAAACCTGTACATATAATTAGTCCATCTTCAAGATTTTTCATAATTGGTGAAGGCTCACCATCTGGCCTTGACCTTACGCCGTACCATTTTTTAGAAATCTTCCCTTTCGTAAGCCAATTTGGTTTTTTATCGAGAAAATTTGTAAGTTTTTCGAAAGTATTTTCTTCTGGCTTGGTACTATATTCGTCGGTTGATCCAATAATTAGCTTATTTTTTGATTTTGGAATTATATTTTTACCATTTATATTAAATTGTTTTGGTAGCGATAATAAATCAACTTCTGCATCATTTACATTAATTTCCATAGCTTGACCTAAGACTGGTTTTAATGTGATGTTGTGAGATATGCTATCTATTAAATCAATTGCTTTTAGTGAATTGCACAAAATAACCATATCAGATTTGATATTTTGATTGTTTCTTGTTGTAGAAATCCATTTATTGTTTGATTTTCTAATTTTTATTATTTCTCCTTCTGAAAAATTGATTTTTTTATGCTTTAGATATTTATCTAATGTTTGAAGTAAAGAAAAAGGATTTATTCTTCCATCTTTGAAGGAAATCATTCCTTTTATATTGTTTGTTTGGAAGGCTTTATTTATATTCTTGATAAATATTGAGTCTCTTTCTAAAATTCGTAAGTTTTGATCATTATTTTCATAAATAAATTTCTCTAATTTTTTAAACTTTTCTTCATTAGTAGTTAGTTGTATTAATGGTTTTTCGATATTTAGTTCACTATTAAATTTTTGCAGGAATGTAATCCATTGTGGCCACAATTCAATGCTTTGTTTCCTGAGATCCCAGCTTCTACCTCTCCTCTTTTGATACATATTACCCATTAGTAAGCCTAAGGCTGCATAGCTACTATTTTGGAGTTCACTTGGATCTATTATCGTTACCTGAAAACCTAATTCTGATAATTCTAAGGCGTTAAATTTTCCAATAATCCCTGATCCAATAATAACTATGTGTGCTTTTTGAAAATTTTCTTTTAAGCTTTTCATTGATATATTAGATATACTTGCTTATTTGACTTAAATAGTTAAAGATTTTTTGGAACATCCTTCAATTATATTCAAAATTGTTTGTCCCGATCGTCCTGGCCTTGTAAGTTTACTTACAAGTTGGATTTCAAATTATGGTGGCAACATAAAACATTCTGATCATCATACAGATCAAGATGCCGGTTTGTTTCTCAGTCGAATTGAATGGAATAGTAACAATGCCTTTTTAAATAGAGATGAAATTTATAAAGAATTTGAAAAAATTGCAGATGAAGTAAACGGAAAATTTAACGTAAATTATTCTGATGAAATTCCAAATGTTGCTATTTTCGTAAGTAAACAAAATCATTGTTTGATTGATTTACTTTGGCGAGTAAGAAATGGAGAACTCAAAATGAAAGTTCCGTTAATAATTTCAAATCATTCTGATCTTGAAAATATTGCGAATGACTTTAATGCAAAATTTGTCCATTTTGATACCTTTAAAACTGATAAATCTATTGTTGAAGATCAATTTTTACATTTAATAAAAGAATATGAAATTGATCTTGTTGTATTAGCTAAATATATGCAAATTTTGAGTGACTCTTTTTTAAAAAAGTTTTCTTCAATAATAAATATTCATCATTCTTTCTTACCTGCATTTAAGGGCGGGCAACCTTATCATCGAGCTTGGAAGAGAGGTGTTAAATTAATCGGTGCTACTGCTCACTATGTTACTGAAGATCTTGATGAAGGCCCGATAATTGAGCAATGTACAGTCAATGTCAGTCATAGGGATGAAGTTGATGATTTGATTAGAAAAGGAAGAGATATTGAAAGAATAGCTTTAGCAAGAGCAGTTAGATTACATCTGAATCATCAAGTATTTGTTTATAATAGCAAAACTGCTGTTTTTGATTGAAGATAGTTTTTTAGTCTTCTAATTCGATTTGTATTTGTCTTTCATAAATTGATTCTTCATTAAAAGCTCTTGCTATCAAGAAACTGGAAATACAGCTGATTAACACAGGTTTCATTATTAATAAATTTTTTGTTAATGCGAAAGCTAAAAACATCGCTGTAATTGGTGTTCGCGAACATCCTGCTACGAAAGCTCCCATTCCTGCAAAAATGTATGTACTTGGTGCATGTCCTGTCGCAATTTCCACCCAGCTTCCCATTATTAGTCCGATTGACCCTCCTAAAGTAAGCATTGGATAGAACAATCCTCCAGGGGCTCCAGATGCTGCAGCTAAACCTGTCGTGATAAATAATACTAAAACTGCTAGCAGAGCAATTCCAATACTTATATTTTGTTCAGCTATTATTTTCTGTAATTCATCTAAATTATGAAATGTACTGGGTAAACATGAGTAGATGCTTCCTAAAATAAGTCCACAGATACTCATTTTTAAAACAAATTTATTTTTATACCACTTTTTCCCAAGATTTTGCATCAACAAAACATATCTGCTGTACAATTCTGCAAATATTCCAATAATTATTCCTAGTAAAACTAAGTAAATAAAATCTATAGGTAAGAAAAAAACTGATGGGTCATATTCTTTTTGAATCAAAAATCCAAGGTTAAAATCAAAGCCTCCTGCTTTAGGATCTAAACCTAAGGCTTGAATAATATCAGCAGATGAATCTGCAATAAAAGTTGTAATTACTACTAATAGCAAAATTACTGGTCTAGCAGAGTTTAATAACTCTTCTATTGCATACACAAACCCTCCTAATGGAGCGCTAAATACTGCAGCTATTCCAGCACCACCCCCTGCTGCTACTATTACTCTTCTAAAAGCTGTAGGAGCTTTGAGCCACTTGGCCATTTGCCAAGCTACTGATCCTCCCATTTGAACGGATGGACCTTCTGGACCCAAAGGGAATCCACTACCAATAGCAATAATTCCTGATATTAGCTTTACTAATCCTACTTTTAAATTCATTGGAACTTTTTTATGTCTTAAAAAACCCATGATTTGACTCACTCCTGAACCTTTTGCAGCAGGTGCTATATTTTTGATCAAATATCCTGCAATAGCTCCTCCTAGAGCTCCAAAAATAGGTAAGACCGCAATAGATGGCAATTGGTCTAATAATGCTAATCTCCAATTATTAATGAAATAGATTCCAGTTTTAAAAGATATGCTTGTAATTGAGGCTCCTAAACCTGTTAATAAGAGCGAAAATGCAACGACTAGAGATCTTTGTTTTAATAATTTTTTGATGCTACGAGAAGAATTATTACTTGTTTTTTGAATATTATCTTTTATAAAGTTTGGCATGGTCCATGGTTACTTTGTCAAGCTGAAATCTTGTATTTCATCAAATTGAAGATAGCGATAAAGTTCATCTGAATATGGATTAATTTTATTTTTAGTAATATCCTGATATTCTTCTATTTCAGGTATTTTTCCAAGCAGTGCACAAACTGCTGCCAATTCTGCACTCCCTAAAAATACTTGCGCATTCTTGCCAAGTCTATTGTCAAAATTTCTTGTACTGGTAGAAAATACTACAGAACCCTCATCAACTCTAGCTTGATTTCCCATACATAAAGAACAGCCTGGCAACTCTAATCTTGCACCACAATCTTCAAATATCTTATAGTAGCCTTCAGCTTTTAGAGTTTCTTCATCCATCTTCGTTGGTGGACAAATCCATAATTTAGCTTTTAAATTTTGTACTCCTTCAAGAACTTTTGCAGCTGCCCTGTAATGACCAATATTTGTCATGCAAGAACCTATAAAAACCTCGTCAATGTTTGTATTTGCAACATCAGTAATTTCTTTTACATTATCTGGATCATTAGGGCAAGCAACTATAGGTTGTGTTACTTTTGCTAAATCAATTTCAATGATTTCTTCATACTGAGCGTTTGAATCTGGTTGAATTAATGATGGTTTTTTTAACCAATTTTTCATATCATTTATTCTTCTTGAAATCGATTTTGCATCTTCATAATTGCTCTCGATCATTTTTTCTAGCAGGCAAATATTGCTTTTTAAATATTCTTGAACAGTTTCTTGGGATAAAAGTATTGTGCTACCAGCGCATGAGCGTTCTGCAGTGGCATCAGTAAGTTCAAAAGCTTGTTCAAGTTTTAGGTTTGGTAATCCCTCAATTTCCATAATTTTCCCGTTGAATATATTTTTCTTATTTTCTTTTTCAACAGTTAATAGTCCTTTTTTAATTGCGAAGAGAGGGATTGCATTAACTAAATCTCTAAGAGTAATTCCTGGTAATAATTCTCCCTTAAATTTAACCAGCACAGATTCCGGCATATTTAATGGCATTGATCCTATTGCAGCGGCAAATGCAACAATGCCCGAGCCTCCAGGAAATGAAATGCCAAGAGGAAATCTAGTATGACTATCTCCACCTGTGCCAACAGTATCTGGGAGAAGCATTCTATTAAGCCAGCTATGAATTATGCCGTCTCCAGGTTTAAGAGCTACTCCACCTCTTTGAGATATAAAATCAGGTAATTCTTTATGGGTAACTAGATCTACTGGTTTAGGATACGCAGCTGTATGACAAAAACTTTGCATCACTAAATCAGCAGTAAATCCTAAACAAGCTAGTTCTTTTAATTCATCTCTAGTCATTGGCCCAGTAGTATCTTGACTACCAACTGTGGTCATAATTGGCTCACAGGTCATTCCTGGCCTAACTCCATCTAAACCGCATGCTTTGCCTACTATTTTTTGAGCTTGAGTAAATCCGGCACTACTTTCGGTTGGATTTTGTGGTCTAGTAAATATTTCACTTGGTTGATAATTTAATTTGTTTCTAATTTTGTCCGTAAGAGATCTTCCAATCATAAGATTAATTCTTCCGCCAGCTCGAATTTCATCAGTAAGAGTTGATGGATACAACTCGAATTTGCTTATTAATTCTTCAGTATTTGAATCTTTTTCAATTTTTTTAATAATGCCTTTATAGGGATATATTTTAATAACATCTCCTGTTTTCATTTGAGATACGTCAGCTTCTATAGGTAAAGCTCCTGAATCTTGTGCAGTATTGAAGAAAATTGGGGCTATTTTGCTGCCAATTATTATTCCACCTGTTTTTTTGTTGGGAACAAAAGCGATATCTTCTCCTATATGCCAAATGAGTGAATTAATAGCAGATTTTCTGGAACTCCCTGTTCCAACAATATCTCCAACATAAGCAATTGGTAAATTTTGTTTTTTAAAATTATCAAGAATCTTTAGTCCATCAGGTTTTTTAAATTCCAACATAGCTAATGCATGCATTGGAATATCTGGGCGTGTTGTTGCATGTACAGCTGGAGATAAGTCGTCTGTGTTTGTCTCACCGTCAACTTTAAATACTAAACAAGTAATCTCTTTCTCCAGAACTTTTTTATTTTTGAACCATTCTGCATTTGCCCAACTGTTTACAACTTCTTTTGCATAAATATTATTTTGAGATAATTCATATATTTCATTAGCCGAGTCGTAAACAAGAATAATATTTTTTAAAACTTCTGCCGCTTTTTTTGCGAGAAAACTATTTTCTCCTTTAAGTATTTCTACTAAGGAATTTACATTGTATCCGCCTATCATTGTTCCTAGTATTTGAATTGCTTTTTCGGGATTAATTGATTTGCAATATTTTTCGGAATTAACAATAGCCGTAAGCCAGCTTGCTTTTACGTAAGCAGCCTCATCAACTCCTGGGGGTACTCTATTTATTAGTAAATCAAGTAAATAAGATGAATCGTAAGTACTATCTTGTTCTAATAATTTTGTAATACAATTTGTTTGTTCAGCATTTAATGGTAAAGGAGGTATACCTTTGGCAGCTCTTTCAGCTACATGATCTGCATAATCTTTTAGCAATGTTTCCAAATTCTTCATTAGTAAGGTTTAATGCCTAATCTATTGTTATTTTTAATATTGAAAAGGAGAGTATTCATAAATGCTTTTTTAAATATTCAAACTTCTTAATTAATCAATGACGACATCATCAAATAATTCTGCTTTAGAAAAGACATCAGATCTACATGTTGTTGAGACACGTCCATTAATACCTCCAAGCAGATTACATAATGATATACCTTTAGATCACGCATCTGCTAATACCGTATCTAAAACAAGAAGATCGATACAAAATATTTTGCATCATAATGATCAGAAGCTTTTAGTCATTGTGGGTCCATGTTCAATTCATGATCTAGAGGCGGCAAAAGAATATTCAAAATATATTCAAAACTTTCGAGAAATTTATAAAGATAAATTAGAAATAATCATGAGAGTATATTTTGAGAAACCAAGAACAACCATTGGTTGGAAAGGATTGATAAATGACCCTCATCTAGATAATTCTTATGATATTAATACTGGTTTAAGAAGGGCAAGAAGTTTGCTTTCATATTTAGCAACTCGTGGAATACCCTCTGCTACAGAATTGCTAGATCCCATTGTTCCTCAATATATAGCCGATTTAATAAGTTGGACAGCCATAGGTGCGCGGACTACTGAAAGTCAGACTCATCGAGAAATGGCATCAGGATTATCAATGCCTATAGGTTTTAAAAATGGAACAGATGGTTCTTTTACTACTGCAATAAATGCAATGCACTCTGCTTCAAAATCTCATCATTTCTTAGGTGTTAATGAAAATGGTATGGCTTCTATTGTTAATACAACAGGTAATCCAGATGGACATATAGTTTTAAGAGGTGGTTCAAAAGGGCCAAATTTTGAAAGTGAACATGTTAAAAGAATTTCTTCTGAATTGAAGCAATATAATCTTCCCCATAAAGTGATGATTGATTGTAGTCATGGAAATTCCAATAAAGATTTCCGAAAACAGTCAGAAGTACTGAAAAATATAGCTTCTCAAATAAGAAATGATGAAAAAAAAATTTTAGGAGTTATGCTTGAAAGTCATTTGAAGGAAGGAAATCAAAAACTTGTAAAAAAAGAAGATCTCCAGTTTGGTAGAAGCATTACAGATGCATGTATAGATATAGAAACAACAAAAGAATTACTTGCTATTTTATATAATTCACTTAGCTAGTTATAAAAAAATTAAAAAATAATGCTGAAGAAATTGGAACAATGAAATTATCTATTCCTAAAACACTGAATTGTTCGAGCAAAGTCGCAAAAAAAGCTATTGTAAAATAATTTAAATTTAAACTATTTTGCTGGGCATATCCTATTGAGCAAACTACTATTAAACTTGTTAAAAACATTGTCATAGTTCCAAATAAAGATTTTTTTTGTTTAAAAAAAATCCAACTCTTTGAATTAAAGCTTTTTCCTATTAACCCAGCTAATCCATCTCCAAAGGTCATTATAAAAAATCCACTAATTAATGCATATGGATCTTTATCCCAGAAAAGATAAATCAAAATAAATAAACTTAGACAATAAAATAATGTTCCATAACTCTTTCTCTCAATATCTTCAATTGTTGGAAACAATTTATAGGTGTAGTTGATGAAAACCATTATTGAGACAATTCCTGTAAAAATTAGAGCAGAGTTTTGATTAATTTTTAAAAATTGAGCAATTGGTATTAAAGGCCCTATTCCAATATGTATTATTTTTCTGACGATTTCTCTGCTATCTTCATTATATTTTTTAAAAACTATTGCTATTAAAAAAATTGAAAATAAATATAATAAAATTATAGTAAATTTTATCAATTTGATTAAGCTGCTTTTTGATGAGTTGTCATTACTCTAAGTTTTAATATTGCTTTAGCTTCCAGTTGCCTTACTCTTTCCCGTGAAACGTTAATTTGTCTTCCTATTTCTGCGAGTGTTAATGGTTCTTCACCATCTAAGCCAAATCTAAGCTTCATTATTTTCTGTTCTCTTTCATTTAATTGAGAAAGCCAAGTTCCTAAATGCTCTTTTTGAATAGTTCTATCCATACCTTCCATGGGCTCTTCACAGTTTGGATCAGGTATGAGTTCACCAAGAGTACTTCTATCTTCTTCGCCTCTTGCGTGAGCATCTAGGGAAGCGCAAGGAGCACTTTGCGAAATTAAATCTTCTAAATCTTTTTGATCAATTCCCATTTCAGTTGCCATTTCTAATCTGGTAGGTTGTCTACCAAATTTATGTGACAATTCTCTAGAAACTCTTCTCATTTTGGATAGTTTCTCACTTATGTGAATAGGCAAACGGATTGTTCTTGCACTATTGTCAATAGCCCTTGTCATTCCTTGCCTAATCCACCAGTAAGCATAAGTTGAGAATTTATATCCCATAGCAGGGTCAAATTTATCTACTGCTCTTTCAAGGCCAATCGCACCTTCCTGGACAAGGTCCAATAATTCAAGCCCTTGGTTCTGGTATTTTTTTGCGACGGAAACAACTAGTCTTAGATTAGCTGCCATCATTCTATCTCTGGCTCTTTTGCCAATCTTAATTTGATAAAGATTTCGTTGAGTTCTATCAGTTTCAGGAATTTGCAGCAACTTTTTCATGTTCTGAACATGATGAGCTAACTCTATTTCCTCTGCTGGAGTCAAAAGAGGTACTCTTCCAATGCTACTTAAGTAATAGCCAATAGAATCTGAAGCAAGTCTGCCAGATTTTTTTTGGCTTTGTTTTGCCGTAAGACTGGATTTCGATTTGCGAGTCTTGCCCGCAGTGTTTGGTAATCTTGGCTCGTCAAAATTATTATCTGAAGAGCTTTTCGCAGATTCCAGAGGGATCCCCATCACCCTGGCCTCCTAAATAATGGATTTTTTAAAAAGCTAGCACTGAAATTGAAATAAAAACTACTTTTACGTTGAAATTTTAAAGACAAAAAATTTTCATTTTATGTTTATTTCTTGAAATCCCTTGATATGAGATGATTTTATAAAAATTAAAAAAAATTTAAAATATTAAATATTTTTTTAAATGTTGTAAAAATCAATATTAATTTTATTTTTCTATGAGGTCAACTTGGGAACGATTATCCGATGAATCTAATTTATATTTCGCATAAGAACCATCCTCCTTCATTATCCAAGAAAAGTAATCATCTTTAATGTAGGTTTGCAAGAGCGAGTATATTTTAGATTTCAATTCGTAATCTTCTATAGGAGTAACAGCTTCTATTCTTCTATCAAGATTTCTCCTCATCCAATCTGCACTCCCAATAAAAACCTCATTATCACCGTTATTACAAAACCAAAAAATTCTTGAATGTTCAAGAAAATGGCCAATGATGCTTTTAACTTTAATATTTTCACTTAAATTTTTTCTTTGGGGATATAAGCAACAAATTCCTCGTATGATGAGACTAATTTTCACACCTGAGTCAGAAGCTAAATAAAGAAGCTTAATTATTTCTGGGTCTACTAAGGAATTCATTTTTGCAATTATTTCAGCCTTTTTACCTTCTTCTGCATTCTTAATTTCTCTCTTTATGAGAAATATAAACTTCTTTCTCATCGATGATGGAGAAACTAATAATTTTTGATAACTTTTTTGTTTAGAAAATCCAGACAAGTAATTAAATAACTCAAGTAAATCGGATGCTATTTCAGGATCTGTTGAGAGTAATCCTAAATCTGTATAAAACTTTGAAGTGTTAGAGTTATAATTTCCAGTTCCAATATGAAAATAATTTCTTAATCGTCCTTTTTCTGTTCTAACTATTAAAGCTATTTTTGTATGTGTTTTAAATCCTATAATTCCATAGACAACATGAATTCCAGCTTGTTCCAGTTGTTTTGCCCATTGAATATTATTGTCTTCATCAAATCTTGCTTTTAGTTCAACAAGAGTCATTACTTCTTTACCATTTTCTGCAGCTCTCATTAAAGCTGCGATGATAGGAGAATCCTTGGAAACTCGATATAAAGTAATTTTTATCGCCTTTACAAGTGGATCATCAGCTGCTCTGTTTATAAATTCTTCAACTGAAGTTTTAAATAAGTCATAGGGATGATGAAGCAGAATATTTTTTTTTCTAAGTATCTTGAAAATAGAATTAAGGTTTTTGTTAAAAGGCAAATCTAAATGTTTTAATTCTGGGTGAGTTTTTCCAATTAGTAGATTTTCTTTTAAATCATCTCTATCAATTTTTGTAAGCTGATTTAAATCGTCTAGGCCTAATAAACTTTTGCAAAAGTATATATATTCTTTCTGTATTGAGATACTTTCAATAAGTAACTTTAGAATATTTTCTGGCATACCTGACTCCACTTCTAATCTAACTACGTCTCCACCTAATCTTCTTTTTTGTAAACTTTGTTCAACAGCTAAAAGTAGATCATCAGCTTCAAGTTCTTTTAATTCTAAATCTGCATCTCTTGTCACTCTAAAAAAAGAGTAATTTATACATTCCATTCCGTTAAATAAAGTATTTATATTATTCCCAATTAAATCTTCAACACTTACGAAATAGTGAGAACTTTCATCACTAAGTTGAGTAATTTCATTGGGAATTCGTATAAATCGGGGTATATTTTTTGTTGGTATTTTTACTCTGACAAACTGATTTTTAGAATTCTCCTCATCCTTTATTAAAGCTGCTAAATTTAGACTTAAATTACTTATAAAAGGAAATGGGTGTGCCGGATCAACAACTAATGGAGTTAATAAAGGGAAAATAGATGTTGTAAAGAAGTTATTACACCAATCTCTTTGATTTTCACTTAGGTCTTTATATTTTTTTAAAATTACACCTTCTTCTTTTAATTCATTTTTTAATTCATTATTTACATAGTTTTCTTGTAGAATAGTTAACTTTTTTATTTCATTATTGATTTTTTTTAATTGCTCTTTAGGGGTAAGTCCGTCAATACTTTTTTTCGTAATTTCTGCTTCAACTTGAGCCTTTAATGAAGCTACTCTTACCATAAAAAACTCATCAAGATTATTACTAAAAATTGAAAAAAATTTCACTTTATCTAGAATTTTGTACTCCTTTTCCATACCAGTTAGGAGTACTCTTTTATTGAATTCAATCCAACTTAATTCTCTATTAATAAAAACATCAGCGTGGCTTTTCATTAAGATACTTTTGAATTTTGATTCTTAAAAGAATTATTATTTTTACCCTCTGCAATAAGGTATATCATGAAAAGTAAAATAACGGAACCAGCTATAAAAGGTGATTTAGGACCAAAACTATCATAAACCCTTCCGGCCATTGCAATTCCTAAAACCCCTCCAAGGCTCTGTAGACCCTGAAGGTTACTTAAAATTGATCCTTGTTTATCAACGTCTAATTTCTTTGATATTAGTGCTCTTAAAGTGGGTGTAATTAATCCTGCCCCAACGGCTAAAAATGAAACAGCTGAGTAAATATTAAGTGTCGCATTTTCTTTTGGAGCAGATATTAAAAGAGTACATGCTACAAGAATGAAGCCTGATCCGATAAGTGTTAATCGCATTTCGCCAAATTGCTTTACCAGAGGCCCTATTAGGCCTCCTTGAACGATAATTGCAATTATTCCTACTACAACAAGAGTTCCACTTGATGCTTTGGTCGTCCAGTTTAATGATTCTTGAAGGAAAAATATAAGGATATTAGTCAATCCAGTAAAAGCAATAAAGTAAATAAAAAAAGCTAATGATAATTTTTTAATCTTTTCTTCTTTGAAAACTGTAAATAGAGCTTTTAAAGGGTTTTTAAAAGCAGTTTTTGATTTATTTATTGCACTATTAGGCTTGGTTTCTGGTAAGTAAAAAAATACAAGGAGAAAATTTATTATTGGAATGATTGAGGCTATCAAAACTGGAATAATAAAATTATTATTTGTATTTCTTGCAAAAATTACAACAAAAATATTACCTAAGAAAAAACTTAAACCAAAAGCTACACCAATAAGACCAAATGTTTTTGCTCTGTTTTCAGGGCTTGAAATATCTGCAAGAATTGTTGTTGCAGTAGCTGCAGTGCCCCCACTTAAACCATCAATTAGTCTGGCTAAAAATAATAAAAATAACGGGATAGTGGCTATTGAATTTGACCAATTAAAAAGAACTGTAAAAGATAATATAGATATTCCTATTACTGAACCAGTAATACAAAAAAGAGTGACAGGTCTTCTTCCATATCTATCACTCATAAGTCCTATAAAAGGAGAAGCTGTAAATTGGGCTAATTGGTAAGTGCATGATAATAAACCATATGTACTTGCTTTAGAGTCAAAAAGTAAAACAAAAGAGGGTAATATGGGTAACAGTATACTTTCACTTAAACGATCATTTAGGAGAGTGATAAACGCACTAAGGAGAGTAAATTTTTTATTTGGTTTTAATAAACTTTCTTTCACAATATTTACCTTCATTGCGATTAACTTTTACTACCATACTTGTTAATGGAGATTATTGTGCCCGGCATTGTTTATTTAGTTGGAGCAGGTCCTGGTGACCCTGAGCTTTTGACTCTTAAAGCTTTACGCTTAATAAAAAATTGTGATGCATTAGTTCATGATGCTTTAATCCCAGATGAAATAACAAAAGAGGCAGGAAAAAATACAGAAATTTTCCATGTAGGCAAAAGAGCTGGGAAGTGTTCTGTACCTCAAGCTGAAACTAATGATCTTATTTTGAAATTAGCAAAAGAAGGCAAAAATGTTGTAAGGCTTAAAGGGGGAGATCCATTCGTTTTTTCTAGAGGTGGTGAAGAGGTATCGATTTTAGAAAAAAATGGAATTTCAGTTGAAATTGTTCCTGGTATTACTTCTGGGATAGCTGCTCCCACATATTTTGGTATTCCACTAACCCATAGAGATGCTGCGAGTTCCGTAACTTTTGTAACTGGACATGAGCGTGTAGATAAGGAAAAAAAGACAGTGAATTGGAGAGATTTAGCTAAATCATCAGATAGCTTAGTAATTTTTATGGGTATCAAAAATATTGAATTTATTGTGGAAGAATTAATTCTAGGTGGTTTAGATAAGAGTACTAAATGCGCTGTTATTCAAGAAGCTACTTTAAAAAATCAAAAATGTTTGATAGAGAAATTAGATAATCTTCCAGATCAAATTAAAGATAAAGAATTTTTAGCTCCATCTATCATAATTATTGGGAAAATTGTTGAATTTAAGGTTAATAACAATATAACTAAAGTATCTGATGTTTATTTACCAGATATTAATAAAGTTCAATTATATAATAAATCCCAAAAGTAAATTGGATCGAATTTAGGTTTAAGCACTAAATCATTAACTTGATTAATTTGTCTGCAAGTTAAGCTATTAATTGCAACTATTATGTCATCATTTTGAAATTCTGGAGTAATTAATTCTTCTTTTACAATTTTCAATTTTAAAGCTTCAGAAACCATAATCCCCTCAAAACAGCCGCTCTTTTTTCTAGGAGTTATCCATTGATTATTTCTTTTAATTAGAAGATTAAATGTACTTCCACAACAAAGTTCACCTGACGTATTCAAAAGGATAGAATCATCAAATGATTTTTCATTGGCTTCTGTCAAAGCTTGTATTGCCTGATTATATGAAAAGGTTTTGCATTTACTTATAAGACTGAATTCATTTATTTTTTCCGTTTGACTAATGCAAACGCTTATCGGATTAAAATTTGGTTTGATTCTATAGAACTCAAGCCATAAATTATCCAAATCTTTTGTCTTTGAAGTGCTATCAATTGTTAGTCTTCGACCTTCATTAGTTCCTCGACTATAGTTTATTCTTACTGAAGCAAATTGATCATTTTTAAGGCATAACTTTTTAATTCCATCGTGAATAAGTTGTCTCAAAGTTGATTTATTTATTTTGAGATTAATATTTAAAATCTTGCTACTTTTTTCTAATCTTTTCAGATGTTCATCAAAAAGAATAGGTTTGTTTTCTTTTATCAAAATGGTTTCAAATATACCATCAGCAAATTTTAATCCTCTATTATTAGCAGCAATAAATATTCTATCAATATCTAACCATTGATCCTTGTGCCAGCCTAATGTTTCAATCATTTTAGTGAATCAATTAATGGTAAAAGTTTCCACTTTAGTTCATCAGTTTCCTCTTCAGGTTTTGAGTCAATAACTATTCCGCAACCAGCATATATATTGATTTTTTTGTCTTTAATTAAAAATGATCTTATTAGTATATTGCTGTCAAATTCTCCATTCCAGTCAAGTTTCAAAAATGAGCCACAGTATGGTCCGCGTTCACATTCTTCTAATTCAAAAAGTCTCTGGCATGATCTTAATTTAGGTGCTCCAGTTATAGACCCCCCAGGCCAACAAGCTTTAAGTAAATCTATCCAGTTCTTGTCTTTTTTTAATTTGCCTCTGATTACTGAAGTTAGATGATGAACTTTTAAGAAACTTTCAAGTTTTAATATTTCTGGCACCAAAATACTTCCTGTTTCGCAAACTTTACTTAAATCATTTCTTATTAGGTCGACAATCATAATATTTTCGGCTCTATCTTTTTCGTTCGTTATTAAATCGATAGCATTAAGTGCGTCTTGATTTGAATCTTTATCTCTTGATCTGGTTCCTTTGATAGGTCTTGATTCTACAAAATTTTTATTATCTATTTTTATAAATCTTTCTGGTGAGGTAGATAATACAGCCTCTTTATAATTATCATTATTTATTATTATTCCTCCAAAGGGAGCTCTTAATTTCCTTCTTATTTTCAAATAAATATCTAGAGGATTATAGTTTTTGGAAGATTCAATTTCACATTTAGTTGTTAGGTTTGCTTGAAATATATCCCCTAGGGAAATTAATTTTTTTAATTTTAAAATATTTTTTTGAAATTGTTCAGTTATTTCGTCCAAATTTATTTTTGAAAAATCAAAATTTAAATTTGGTTCAATAATATTTTCTTCTTCAATATTTTTTATATTGTTGATTATGTTTTTATAATTCATCAGTTCAGATGAGTTTGTCCCTTCGATAATTATTTCTTTTTTTATAAGATTACATTTAATGATTGGATCATATGATGCAATCCATAAAGTTGCCATATTAGATTCTCGCCATGGGTTTTTTGGTTCTATGTAAACTCCAGCTTCATAACTTAACCATCCGATCCAAAATCCTTTTTCAATATTTTTTAAATTGTTAAATGGATTATTAGTTTTGTCTAAGTTATTGATATCTCTTGATTGGATTATTTTTTTAGGTTTAATTCCTATTATTGACCATTCCCCATTTTCTTTGCCATCACTGTCTAGCCAAGCTAATCCTTTGTCTCCGAATTTTTTTGTTAGATCATGTGTAATCAGTGCTGGATCTATCCATTTTTCTAGAATTATTTTTTTTATTTTCATTTTTTATTATTCTTATTAAGCCATTGTTCATAAGCAGTATTTCTAATTCTGCAGCTATCACACTTACCGCATGGTTTTGAATTACCCGAATAACAACTCCATGTTTTATCTAAAGGGACATGATTAGCAAAAGCTAATTGAATAATTTCCTCTTTATTTAAATCTAATAGTGGTGTCCAAAGTTTTATTGGATTATTTTCTCTTCCTCTTTTATTGGCTAAATCTGCTAATTCTTGAAATTTTTTGATGTAGTCAGGTCTGCAATCTGGATAACCAGAATAATCTAGTGCATTAACTCCTAATCCAATCAAATCAGCATCTATTGCTTCGGCATAACTTAGTGCAACGGAAATAAATATAGTATTTCTCCCAGGAACATAAGTATTGGGAATTTTATTAGTTTGTACTCCTTCTATTGGAATATTTTTTTGAGTATCAGTTAATGAAGAGCCTCCCCATAAAGATAAGTCAAGCTTAATGATTTTAAATTCTTCGATATCAAAGTGTTTTGCAATTATTGATGCAGAATTTAATTCTTTTTTATGACGTTGACCGTAGTCAAATGAAAGGCCAAAAATTTTAGCTTCGGAATTTTTGGCGATACCAGTAACTGTAGAAGAATCTAAACCTCCAGATAATAAAACTACTATCGATTTATTTTTAAGAGTCATATGATTTCAATTAATTTTTAAGTATTTGTGAGTTTGAAGGCTCAATTTCCAATCGGGGTTATTTTTTACGAAATCGATAGCAAGAGAAAAACCATTCGCATTATTCCATGCTGGCTGTAAATAAAAAATTTTATCTTCTTTTTTTAAGCCATCTTCGCTTTTTGAGAGTTGATATTGTTTTAAAGTTTCTTTTTTTATTTGAATAGCAAATTCAATATCTTCTATTTCATTTATGATTATTTTGATTTCATTGCAGTTTTTTAAAAAATAATTTTTTGGAGGTGAGTGTCTTTTAGGAGATAAAGTAATCCAGTCATAGCTTCCTGATATCGAATTAACTCCACTTGTCTCAATATGAATCTTCATTGGCTTTTTTTCTTCTCCCATCGTCATTTTTTTTATGGCTTTGCAAAAATTATCCAAGTTATGTTGTAAAGGTTCTCCACCTGTAATAACGCAAAAAGATGCTCCTTTTTGTCTGGCAATTTTTATGCGATCTATTATTTTTTCAATTGATATAAAAGGGTGTTTTTTCTCGTCCCATGAATTCTTTGTATCGCACCATGAACATCCAACTTTACATCCGGCTAATCTTATAAAAAAAGCACTTTTTCCAGCGTGATAACCTTCACCTTGTAATGAATGAAATTGTTCGACTAAGGGTAAAAAATTTGTCATTTTCATTCAAAAAAATAAAGAATATTAATTTGATTGAGTTAACTTATCTTGAGAGGCTTTTATTAATCCTTTAAATAAAGGATGAGGTTTGCCAGGTCGTGATAAAAACTCAGGATGATATTGACAGGCTAAGAAGTATGGATGATTTTCTAACTCAATTAACTCAACTAATCTGCCATCTGGTGATGTACCACTAATTTTGTATCCAGAATCTAAAAAACTTTGTTTGTAGTAATTATTAAATTCGTATCTATGTCGATGTCTCTCATAAATGACATCCTCATCATATAAGTTTTTCCCAGTTGTATTTTTTGTCAATCTACATGGATAAACTCCAAGTCTCATTGTCCCACCTAAATCAACTACATCTTCTTGTTCTGGTAATAAATGTATCACTGGATTTGGAGTGTTTGGATCAAGTTCTGAACTAGATGCATCTGGAAGATTAGCTACATTCCTGGCCCATTCTATGACTGCACATTGCATACCAAGGCACAAACCTAAAAAGGGAATTTTATTTTCTCTTGCGAATTTTATAGCCGAAATTTTTCCATTGACTCCTCTATTGCCAAATCCCCCGGGTACGACTATTGCATCAACTTCATTTAAGTAAGTTTTTGCTGAATTTTTTTCTATCATTTCAGCACTTACCCAATGTAAATCTAATAAAGCCTTTTGTTCAATGCATGCATGTCTTAAAGCTTCAACAACGGATAAATATGCATCTCCAAGTTCAATATATTTGCCTACAAGGGCAACTTTTATTGGATCTCCAGGATTTCTTAGGTTGTGTATTAGTTGCTCCCAATTTTTCAAATCACATTTTTTATCTTCAAGGTCTAAATACTTCAGGGTTTCTTTGCATAACCCTTCTTTTTTTAGAGAAAGAGGTACAGAATAAATACTGTCTGCGTCTAAAGCTTCAATTACAGAGTTGATACTGACACCGCAAAAACCACTAAGCTTTTTTTTAAGAGCTTCATTGATAGATTTATCACTTCGGCATACAAGTAAATCTGGCTGAATTCCAATTGATCTTAATTCTTTCACAGAATGTTGTGTTGGTTTAGTTTTTATTTCGCCAGAGGTTTTGATGTAAGGAAGTAATGTTACGTGTATGTATGTAACATCGTTCCTATTGACATCATTTTTGAATTCTCTTATTGCCTCTAAAAAAGGTAGAGATTCAATATCACCAACTGTTCCACCAATTTCAGTAATAATAATATCTGCATTACTGTTAGCGGCTACTCTATGAATCCTTTCTCTAATTTCTCCCGTTATGTGAGGTATTACTTGCACAGTTCCACCGTTATAATTACCTCTTCTTTCTTTATTAATAACTGCTTGATAAATAGATCCCGTTGTTACACTATTTAACCTAGTCATTGCAGTATCAGTAAATCTTTCGTAGTGACCTAAATCTAGATCGGTTTCAGCCCCATCTTCGGTTACAAATACTTCTCCATGTTGAAAAGGGCTCATTGTGCCTGGATCAACATTTAGATATGGATCTAGTTTTAATATTGAAACACTATATCCTCTAGACTTTAATAATCTCCCTAAGCTTGCAGCTACAATTCCTTTACCAATGCTAGAAACTACTCCTCCGGTGACAAAAACAAATTTTGACATTAAATATTTTTAATTAAGCGCTGCCTCCTTATATTTTATTTAAACAAAAAACTTTTAGAACATCCATATATATTCTTATTCATCAATTGTTATTTCAATATCTAATTCTTTTAATTGTGATTCTGAGACATTTGAAGGCGCATTTGTGAGAAGACATTTTGCTTGTTGATTTTTTGGAAACGCTATTGTTTCTCTGATTGAATCTGCACCTATGATCAGCATGGTAATACGATCTAATCCAAACGCTATTCCACCATGAGGAGGAGCACCCATTTCTAAGGCTTCTATTAAAAATCCAAATTTTTCATTAATCTCTTTAGCATTAAGTCCTACCGTTTTCAAAACCTCTCTTTGCAAGTTTGCTTCATGAATACGTAAAGAGCCACCTCCTAATTCCAAGCCGTTAAGAACTAAGTCATAAGCATTTGCTATAGAGTCCTCGATTTCTTTTTGTAAGTTTTCAGGATCTTTAGATTTTATATTTTTTGGAGAACAAAAAGGATGATGTAAAGCTTCATATCTATTTTCCTCTTCATTTCTCTCAAACATCGGGAAATCAGTTACCCATAAGAAATTCCATTTACTTTTATCTATGAGATTTAAGTCTTTTGCGATGTATTGTCTCACTCTATCTAATGACTGGTTGACAATTTGTTTATCTCCAGCACCCAAGAGGATTAAGTCTCCATCTTGCGCTTCGGTGATTCTTAAAATATCAGCTACATGTTCTTCATTTAGATTATTTTTAATTGCCCCAATAGTCTCAAGCTCATCTCCTTTGACCCTTATAAAGGCCAAACCACCAGCTCCTGCATCTTGAGCTACTTGGAAGATATCACCTCCGGGTTTAATTCTTACGTTGCTAATACTTAAATTACCTCCTTTGACTGTTATGGATTTTATAGAACCTCCAGACTTAATTGCCTTGGTGAAAATATTAAAGCCAATATCACCTAATACTTCTCCTAAATCTTTTAATAACATTTGATATCTAGTGTCTGGTCTATCAGTGCCGTAATTATCCATTGCTGCTTGCCATGACATTCTTGGAAAAGCATTATTAAAATCAATATTTAATACTTCTTTCCATATTTTTTTTATAAGACTTTCATTAAAAGAGATTATTTCTTCTTCACTAATAAAGCTCATTTCAATATCTAATTGCGTAAACTCTGGTTGTCTATCTGCCCTTAAGTCTTCATCACGGAAACATTTTGCGATTTGATAATACTTATCTAAGCCTCCCACCATTAAAAGTTGTTTAAATAGTTGTGGGGATTGAGGCAGAGCAAAAAATTCTCCATTAGAAAGACGAGCAGGAACAAGAAAATCGCGAGCGCCTTCTGGAGTTGATTTTGTAAGTAATGGAGTCTCTACTTCTGTAAATCCAAAATTATCAAGAAATTCTCTAGCAACTTTAATAATTTTATGTCTTGTTTTTAAATTTTCTAGTAATTTGCCTCTTCTTAAATCAAGGTATCTATATTTTAATCTGAGTTCCTCTTTTGTATTTTCATAATCATGTATAGATACTGGAAAAGGTAGGTTATTTTTTATTTGGTTGAGAATTTGCAACTCTTTAACTTTAAGCTCCAACTCTCCAGTACTTAAATTTTTATTTATTGAATCTTTTGGCCTTTCGTTAATAATTCCGCTGACCATTATTACTGTTTCATTTCTTAGAGTTTCTGCCTGTTTAAATAGATTTGCACCATCATCGGGGTTAATTGTTATTTGTAGAAATCCACTATGGTCTCTTAAATCAATAAAAATTACACCACCATGATCTCTTCTTCTATCTACCCATCCGCATAAATTAACTAATTTACCAATATCTGTATTATTGAGTTCTTTGCAAATTTTGTTTCTCATCTAAGTATGATTTATTTATCAATAACTTATAATAATTCTTTAAGGGTAAATTTAGTTAATAATTTTTTTTATAAAACGCTCTCTTTGTTACTACCCCTTTGAATTTTTTGCCTCTTATTGATATTTGAACTTCATTATTTATTAAGGCATGCGAAGTATTGATGTATGCAAAAGCTATAGCTTGTTGTTTAGTTGGAGACCAACTGCCGCTTGTGATAGACCCAATATTTTCTTCACCTTTAAGAACTGCGCAACCTTTTCTTCCTATTGCTTTACCTTCTATAGAGAGACCAACTAACTTTTTTTGAATACCTAATCTTGACTGCTCTTCAAGAAATCTTCTTCCAAAGAATTCGTGATTATTTTCTAGATGTACTAGCCAGCCTAACCCTGCTTCATATGGAGAAGTTTCTTCATTTATGTCTTGACCATAAAGATGCATGCCTGCTTCAAGTCTAAGAGTATCTCTAGCTCCTAAACCACAAGGTGCAACATTTTTGGAAATTGAGAAATCCCATAAATTAATTGCTGCTTTTTTAGATAAAAGTATTTCTAGACCATTTTCCCCCGTATAGCCTGTCTTTGAAAAGAAAATTTTTTCTTTAGGTGAAATATGTTCAAAAATTTTATATTCGCATCCAAAGTTAGGGATATGTGAGATCGAAGATTCAATCCATTCTTCAAATAAATTGAATGAGTTTTTTCCCTGTAGTGCTAAAAGTACTTTGTCTTTTTTAAAGTTTGTTATCGAAATTTCAGACATATTTAAATTATTTTTTATCCACAGAAAATCTTCTTCATATCTACTTGCGTTAACTATTAACAATAATTCTGATATGTCATTTTCTTGTATACCAAGGTCATAAATTATTAAGTCATCTATTATTCCTCCTTTATCATTGAGCATTACTGTATAAAGACCCTGTCTTTCAGAAAAGGAGTATAAATTAGTAGGAAAAAGTTTTTGAATATAATCCTTTGGATTGATTCCCTTTATAGAAATCACACCCATGTGAGAAATATCAAATAATCCTGCTGAAGATCTAACTGATTCATGCTCTTTAATTAATCCTGAAAATGATATGGGCATTTCCCAACCTGCAAAATCCACTAATTTTGCATTAGATTCAACATATTTTGAATAAAGAGGACTTTTTAGCAAATCCATGAAATATTTAGTTTGTATTTAGTATTTTTACACTGTAGTTTAGAAATTTTTTATTGCATATTTTCTAATGACAAAATTAAGCTTCTAAGTACTTTGGCTGCAACTATGCTACTTACTCCGCTTTTATCAATTTCTGGAGATAATTCCACAATATCTGAAGCCACAATTTTAAGGTCTTTTAAAGTTTTCAGTATTTCTTCAAAATCATTCCAAAAAAATCCTCCCGGTTCTGGAGTGCCTGTCCCTGCTAGTAAACTGGGATCAAACCAATCTAAATCAATTGTTAAATAGATTGGAGACTTCGTGTAAGGTAGAAGAGCTTGTTTTAACTCATGTGCATTTCCGCCTGGACAAAAGTTAACTAATTGGTTGTTGTTATGCATAATTTCAAATTCTTCTTTAGTCCCACTTCTAATTCCTACTTGCAAAATTTTTTTTTCAGGTAGCACTTCTAAGCATCTTTTCATACTACAAGCATGACTATGTTCATTTCCTATATATGATTCTCTTAAATCTGCATGAGCATCAAGTTGAACCAATATCAAATCTGGATATTTTTTTACTAATGCTTCAATAGCACCTCTTGTAATAGAGTGTTCTCCTCCAAGCATAATAGGACTAAGGCGTTTACTAATTAAATAATTTGTTGCTGATTTAACCGATTCAATAACGGACTTTGAGTCATTTTTATCAATTAGTATTGATCCAAAATCAACATACATAATATCCTCTAAGTCTTTTTTTATTTTTGGACAATATGTTTCTAAACAAGAACTGACTTGTCTTATTGCTTCTGGACCAAATCTTGCTCCTGGTTTAAACGAACATGTCCCGTCATAATTAACTCCAAATATACCAATTGAGCAATTCTCGGGACTTCTTTTTGCTCCCATATAAATTGCATTTTCGTTATCAAATAAATTTTTTGTCATCTTATGAATATAGTTCTTTTACAATTTTATTTGGCATCATTTTGAATGCTGCATTTTGAAAATTTAAATTCCAAATTTCACATCCTTTTTCTATTTTTAGGACTTCATCATAATTTTGCTTTGATAAATTTAGATCTTCTGAAGAAGCGAATGTCCAACTCCAAATCCCGCTTGGATATATAGGCACAAAGGAATACATAGTTTCAGAAACTTTAAATATATTTTTTAGGGTTTTCAAAATATTTATGTGAATATTTTTGAAGGATTCAGGAGATTCGCTTTGCGTTGCTAATATCCCCTTTGGTGTAAGTATTCTTTTACATTCTTTATAAAAAGAATCTGAAAATAATAAATTTGAAAATTCTGAGGGATCTGAACAATCTATAAAAATAACGTCGTAAAAATTATCTCTTGTTTTTTTTACCCATTTAACACCATCATTAACATGTATTTCTAATCTTTTGTCATTCCATGCTTCGCCTCCAATTTCTTTTAAAAATTTTTTAGATATTTTGATTACCTCCTCATCAATTTCTACTAGATCAATTTTTGATATTTGAGAATACTTAACGCATTCTCTCGCTGTACCGCCGTCTCCTCCACCAATAATTAGTACATTAGATTTTTCGTCAATGCTACTTAATGCTGGATGTACAAGACACTCATGATAATATTTCTCGTCTTTTAGTGATGTCATCCAACAACCATCAAGCATTAAAGCTCGGCCATAGTATTCATTTTCGATAACAATAATTTCTTGATATTGTGATTTTTGTTTAATTAAAACATCTCCATTTAGACCGAATCTTGAGCCTTTATGATATTCATCTATCCATATTGAAATATTAGTCATTTGCTTTTTAAGAATTTTTTCTTTTAAGTTTTCGCTTGGCTATTTGCCAAAGCCGTTGAAAGTCTTTAGGAGTTTGTTTTTTAATATTATCGCCTGCATGATGTTCAATGATTGAAAATCTGTCTAAAAATTTTTTATTAGTTTTTTGAAGAGCTGATTCAGGATTTATTTTTAAAAAGTTTGAGAGATTCAGAAGGGTAAAGTAAATATCCCCAAATTCATTTTTTATTTCTAAATAATTTTTACTTTTAATTGCTTCCTTTAATTCATTAATCTCTTCTTCTAACTTATTAAAAATCTGATCGGTACTCTCCCATTTAAAACCATATTCTTTAACAACATTTGTGATTTTGTCTGTTCCAACTATCGGTGGTAAATTTTTGATTTTCATATTTAAATTTTTACTAATTGATGATTCCATATGAGGTGTTTCTTTTTCTGAATTTTTAATGTTTTCCCAAATCGTTTGCGATTTTTCTAGAGATACTTTCTCTTTTTTTTTAAAAATATATGGATGTCTATTAATAATTTTTTTGTTTAGATTTTTTATAACATCATTTAGTGCAAATTCTTTTTTTTCGTAACCGATTTCAGCATGAAGCATTACTTGTAATAAAAGATCTCCTAACTCTTCACATATGTTATCCGCCTTTTTTTCATATATCGCATCTATAAACTCATTACTTTCTTCATGTAAAAATGGGATCAATGATTTATGAGACTGTATTTTCTGCCAAGGGCATCCCCAAGTTTTATCTTTTAATGATTTGATATTAGATATTAAAATTCTAAAACTTTCTAAAGTCTCTAAATTGGAATTTTTTTGTAAGTTATATCTATCGTTTGAGGACATAGGATATATTTTATTAATTTAATTTTGCCTCAATCATGAAATATTTAAATACTTAGTTTAAATATTTCAACTTCATCTATTAGAATGTTTTATTATAAGGGCGATTAGCTCAGCGGTAGAGCGCCTGCCTTACAAGCAGGATGTCCCTGGTTCGAACCCTGGATCGCCCATTTATTATTTTTCTAATGACTGAGATCGTCAATCTTTCAATCAGTCAAAGCGCTGCTTCAGAACTTTCTAGGCAAGCTTCTTTTGGAGGTTCTCCAGGAGAAATGTCGATTGATTTGGTAGAGGATAAAAATTGTTCCGAAGGATGGATGCATATCAAATTAAGGCCAGGTACATGTAATGGATCCCCTATTTCAAGAACTGAAGGAGTAACTTTATACGCGGATCTAAAAAAGTTTAATTTACTTAAAGATTTAAAATTAGATTATTACGGTGATTTGAGCGGTGGTGGATTTCTTATTTCAACACCAAAAAATGCAAAACGTTGTTCCTGCGGTTCTGGCTTCAAACTTTTGTAGAATGGGTGTGTCTTTTTTGCAAACTAATATTATTTTCATTAATTGGCTGCTCTCAAGATAAAATAAACAAAAAGTTTATTGAAATAAAATTTGGACATGACAGAGATTAATGATCAATTATCTTTAGAGAATTATTCACCTTTTGAAGTAGAGAAAAAGTGGCAAGAAAAATGGGAAAGTTTAAAAGCGTTTAGTCCTAACCCTGAGGATGATGGGGAGCCCTTTTGTGTTGTTATTCCACCACCAAATGTAACTGGATCTTTGCATATGGGGCATGCATTTAATACGGCTTTGATAGATGTTGTAGTACGTTTTCAAAGACTTTTAGGTAAGAATGTTTTGTGCTTACCAGGTACTGATCATGCTTCAATAGCTGTTCAAACTATTCTTGAAAAACAATTAAAAAGTGAAGGCAAAACAAGCGAGGATATTGGAAGAGATGAATTTCTTAAAAGAGCATGGAACTGGAAAGAACAAAGTGGTGGAAGAATAGTTTCTCAATTAAAAAGGATAGGATATTCAGTTGACTGGACTAGAGAAAGATTTACTCTAGATCAAAAATTAAATGAAGCAGTTATTGAGGCTTTTAATATTCTCTATAAAAAGAATTTAATTTATAGAGGTGAATATTTGGTTAATTGGTGTCCTGAATCTCAATCTGCCGTAAGTGATCTTGAAGTTGAAATGCAAGAAGTAAATGGTCATTTATGGCATTTTAAATACCCTTTAATTTCTGAAAGTGGTGAACAGTTAGATAAGTACTTAGAAGTTGCAACAACAAGACCAGAAACTCTTTTGGGTGATACTGCTGTGGCAGTTAATCCTGATGATGATAGATATAAAGAATTTATTGGTGTCAAAGTAAAAGTCCCTTTCGTTGATAGAGAAATACCTATTATCGCTGATTCACATGTTGATAAAGATTTTGGTACAGGTTGTGTAAAGGTTACTCCAGCCCATGATCCAAATGATTTTGCAATAGGAAAAAGGCATAATTTAAAACAGATTAATGTAATGAACAAAGATGGAACTTTAAATATTAATGCAGGTATTTTTCAAAATTTAGATAGATATGAGGCTAGAAAGAAAATTATCAAAGAATTGGATAACTTAGGCCTTTTGACAAAGATAGAGGAGTATAAACATACTGTTCCTTTTTCTGATAGAGGTAAGGTTCCAATTGAACCTTTATTGTCAACACAATGGTTTTTGAAAATGAATGAAATATCAAAAGGATGTCTTAATGAAATTTATTCTAAAAAACCATCGTTTATTCCTCCACGCTGGGAGAAAGTTTATAAGGATTGGTTAGAGAAAATTAATGACTGGTGTATCAGTCGGCAATTGTGGTGGGGGCATCAAATACCAGCATGGTATGTTTTAGATGAATCTCAAGACTCAATAGAACAAAATACTCCATATATCGTTGCAAGAAATGAAGAGGATGCCTTAATCGAAGCTAATAAAAAATTTGGACTAAATATTAAATTGGTGCGTGATAAAGATGTTTTGGATACATGGTTTTCAAGTGGTTTATGGCCATTCTCAACTCTCGGTTGGCCAAATACAAATGATCCGGATTTTAAAAAATGGTATCCAAATAGCGTTCTTGTTACTGGTTTCGATATTATTTTCTTCTGGGTGGCCAGAATGACAATGATGGGCAATACTTTTACGAATAATATTCCTTTTAAGGATGTTTATATTCATGGTCTAGTTCGAGATGAAAACAATAAAAAAATGAGTAAAAGTTCAGGTAATGGTATTGATCCAATACTATTAATTGATAAATATGGTTCTGATGCTCTACGATTTGCTTTAATTCGAGAAGTTGCAGGCGCTGGACAAGATATCCGGCTTGATTTTGACAGGAAAAAAGATACATCTTCAACAGTTGAAGCTTCAAGAAATTTTGCGAATAAATTATGGAATGCAACTAAGTTTGTGTTAATCAATAAAACTTCTAATAATAATTCGCTTAATGAGAGTGATGAAAATTCTTTAGAGTTATGTGATAAGTGGATTTTATCGAAATTGAATCAAGTAAATATAAAAGTTGCTGCTTTGTTGAAAGAATATAAATTGGGGGAATCTGCGAAACTTCTATATGAATTTACGTGGAATGATTTTTGTGACTGGTATGTAGAATTTGCTAAACAAAAGTTTAATAATAAAGAGATTAATAATAGACAAATATCTGAAAAGGTTTTAATAAAAGTGCTCAATGATATTTTGGTGATGATTCATCCTTTTATGCCTCACATTACTGAAGAACTTTGGCATGTACTTCAAATTAAATCAGAGAAAGAATTATTATCTCTTCAAAAATGGCCAACCCAAGAAAATAAATTTGTTGATAATAAGCTTGATAATTCTTTTCAGCAACTCTTTGAAATTATTAGATTGATTAGAAATTTGAGAGCTGAATTAGGCCTCAAGCCATCAGAAAGAGTTCCTGTTTACTTAATTTCAGATAATGATGAATTGATTGATTTTCTAAAAATTTTAGTTGATGATATTCAAACCTTAACTAAATCTTCTGAAGTATTTATTTTGAAACCTAATGCTGTTGATAAAAAAGAGTTTGCTAAATCTTTTTCTGGGATAATTAGTGATCTAGAGGTTTACTTACCTTTTCAGGAGTTTGTAAATATAGATGCATTAAAGGAAAGGTTAAACAAGGATTTAAAAAAGGTGACTATTGAATTAGATAATTTAAATAAGAGATTATCTAATAAAAATTTCGTGGATAAGGCTCCAAAAGATATTGTTGATGAATGTAGATTTAAATTAAACGAAGGTTCGGTACAAATGGAGAGAATTACTAAAAAACTTGAACTTTTGAATTGAGAATGAATATATTTCTTGAAAATTTCTATAATCTGTCTTTTTTTTTTAATACTGGAATTGGGATCTTTTCGTTTGTTTGCATTTATATTTTAATTGTTTTATTAATACTTCCAGCTTCTTGGCTATCTTTATTATCAGGGTTTTTATATGGCTCATATTTTGGTTCAATTATCGTTTTCATTTCTGCTTCCATAGGAGCATCAGTTGCTTTTTTTGTATCAAAAAGTTTTTTTGCAAATAAGCTAAAAAATCTTTTTAGCCGTTATCCAAAATTAAGTGTTATGGAAAAAGTAGTAGAAAAAGGCGGACTTAAATTAATTTTTTTAGCAAGATTATCGCCGATATTTCCCTTCAGTATTCTTAATTATTTTTATGGTTTGAATAATGTTAAATTTAGAGATTTCGCTCTTGGTCTTCTTGGAATAATTCCAGGAACTTTTCTTTATTGCTCAATAGGTAGTTTGGCAAAAAGTATCCAGGAGTTAAAAAATGTGCAATCACCAAATAATTTATATATCACTATTGTTGGAATTATTTCAACTTTTTTAGTTGTATATTTCTCTGCTAAATACTCCAGAGAATATTTTCAAAACTCCTAATAATTTACTCTTTAATATTCCAATCTCTAATAGATGCAATTAAAATAAACCACAAAAGTCTAAATTTACCTAGTAAAGTTTTGTTGACTTCTAATTCGATATATTTTGCCTGTCCACAAGGTGTTTTTATGAAGTTGAAAACTGTTTTCTTAGTCATAAGTCTCTCAAAAAGTCCTGATAATTATTCTTACATTTTATAGCCAAGATTTTCAGTTTATTTACTTAAAAACCATATTTTTCATTTACTACTTTGTTTAATATTATTTTTTATAATTTAAACTTTTTCTCCAGCTTTAAATCCTCTAAAGCATTTGAATCTAGGAAACCTAAGACTAAAAGCCACCGCATCCTTGGATTGAGTTTTAGCATCAGCTCTGATTTCTACAAGTTGACCAATAAGTTGATTCCGTTTTGACCAATATTCTTCACGTTGGATATCACTAAATCCGCTTCCACAACTAAGACTGTATTCATACCCATCATCCTCCCCTTCAACTAGGACAGCTCCTAGTCTACCTTTATTGCGACCTGTACCTTCCTCAACCGATACAACCTTTAAAGTGACTTCAATGAAAGGTTTTGCTTTTAACCAACTGTGTGTTCTTTTACATTCATACATAGCATCAGGATCTTTAATCATTACTCCTTCATATCCACCTTCAACTGCAGATTTATTAAGCTCTACAAATCTTTTCTGTCCCTCAATGGTATCGAGATCTACATTTTCCCATTCAAGTGTTTTTATATGCTTTAGAAGCAGAGAATGTTTTGCTACCCATTCTTTAACTAATAAACTTCTTACTGTTTGACTAGTGTTCCATCTTCCTTTTTGGAAGTTTTTAAGGGGACATAAGTCAAATAGGTGTAGAACTGCGTCTTTTGTTTGCTTGCCATCTTTTCTATGAACTTGTTTCATTAAATCCTGAAAGTTAGCGCTCATTACTTCACCATCTAGGACTAAGTCATGAGGTGGAGGATCCTCTTTTAAGACGTTTTCTATTTCCGAGATAATATGACCAAAATTATGGAATTGTTTCCCATTGCGAGAAAACATTTCTACCTTATTTTGTCTAATAATGGTTAAGACCCGTACACCATCTAATTTGATTTCAATTTGCTTTTTTCCTATCATTTTTTTTTCATGATTTGCACTGTCATGTGCTAAAGGACAAGAAAAAATAGGAATCGCATATTTGGGAAATTTCTTGGCTATCTTATTGATTGTTTTTTCAGATACACCACATCTAAGATCTTTAATTAAAACTCGTCTATAAAATCCATTCCACTCTTCTTTTGTGGCAGATTCCATAGCCGTAATAATTGCATCGCGAGCAGCGTGACCAGTAAGTTTTCTTTGAATAAGCTTATTTGCTAATTCCTTAAAGTCTTTCCATAAAAAATTTTGACTTTTTTCACTCTCTTTTTCAGGAACAATTTTTACACCAAAAGTTACCAATGGATCAAGTGCCATACGGATTCCTTCAAAAAAATCATCTAGACCTTCTTCCATTGCTTCTGAGATGATTTTTTCTTTATCTAATCTACTTGGGTGTAATGCTAATTGATGTATTATCTCTTCTTTAAACAATTTTTTTTGCCTCACAAGAAATTATTAATTCACTTTTGCTATTCTGTCTATTTTCCAATCATTGTCAGTTTTGGTGAAAGTAAAGTCTAATGGGAGCTCGTCTTGTTTATCTTCTGATTTTAAATTCAAAGTTATTATGATTTGATCTTCTTGGACTCTAGGTCTTCCTGATTTTAAATTTCTGTATTTATTGAGGTTTAAACTAGCTAAAAATTTAAGAAAGTCTTGGCGCTTCACATGCGTTTTATAAGTTTTTGTAGTCAAACCATAAGCTGCATCAATTCTTCCTGCAGCTATTTGATCAAAAAACTTTCTTACTAATGGATTAATTCCTCTGGCGCTTATAACTAATTTGACTGCATTAAAAGTCCAAAAAGAAACTAGTACCGCTCCGCCAACTAATAATGCTTTGATTCCGATATCTTTAACTAGTGTTGCATCCATGTTGATTTGAGTTTTTTATTACTTTAAGAAAAGAAATCGTTTTTGATGGCTTTTTTTGTCAAAATAATACTAACTTTAATCCATAATGCCTTTAATTCCTCTTTTACCTTTATTTCATAAATTTAATAGTCAATATTTTGAAAATTCTCTAGCGGTTAATAAGCAACCTTTAGTAAAAGTTAGATGGAGTGACAATAGATTAAAAACTACTGCTGGTTTTTATAAAAGAAAACAAATTAATGGTTTTGTAGATTCTGAAATTATCTTATCGAAACCTATTTTGAGTAAATTATCTACTAGTGAAATAAACAGTACTCTATGTCATGAAATGATTCATGCATGGGTAGATAGGATATTAAAAAAAAATGAGATACATGGTCCAAATTTCTTAGAAAAGATGAATGAAATTAATGAGAAAGAGAAGAATTTTAAAATTTCTGTGAGGCACTCATTTCCTATTGAAAGAAGAGAATTAAAATACATAGGAACTTGCCAAAATTGTGGTGAGAAATTTTTCTACAGGAAAAGGATAAAGA